>NZ_JBEPON010000002.1:0-682643 GCF_040546785.1 Dietzia sp. 2505
CCCCCACAGACCATGGGGTTGATAGGCCGGAACTGGAAGCGCAGCAATGCGTGGAGGTGACCGGTACTAATCGGCCGAGGGCTTACACACAATACAAGCCAAGAATTGTTACGCGTCCACTGTGCAGTATCTGAAACAACACACCCACCCGCAGCAATGCGGGTCGGGCCTTGTTTCACAGAGTTACGGCGGCCATAGCGGCAGGGAAACGCCCGGTCCCATTCCGAACCCGGAAGCTAAGCCTGCCAGCGCCGATGGTACTGCACTCGTGAGGGTGTGGGAGAGTAGGTCACCGCCGAACACAACTTCATGACCAGCGGGAGGGACTTCATGTTCCTCTCGCTGGTCGTATTTGTGCTCCATACTTCAACAGCAGTGCCGCTAGCCCGGCGCACGTAAGGTGAACGACGTGAACGAACCCCGGTCAGAACAGCCAGATCGCACTCCCCGACGAGGCGATGGTGACGTACCGCGTAGGGGCGACCGGGCCTCCAGCGGTGGTCGGAGAGACAACAGTTCCTTCGGTGAACGTCGCGGCAGGCGCTACGACGGCACGGCGGCCGACGGGTCGGGGGCCGACGGGTCGGGCCGGCGACGCGCCGCAGCCGGCGAGGCGCCCGGTGGTCGCGTGGGTGCAGGTCGGACCGGGGAACGACGGACCGGCGCCCCGCGTGCGGGTCAGGGTCGTGGTGACGCCGGCGCCGACCGCCGTGGTGGGGCGTCCCGAGGTGAGCCTCGTGGTGCCGGACGACAGGGTGACGACCGGCGCTCCGGTGGTCGTCCGGGGCAGGACGCCCGGCAGGCCGCACGGGTCGACGAGCCGACGCTCCCCGACGAGATCGAGGCCGCGGATCTCGACATGGAGATCCGCAGGGACCTCCGCGGGCTGGACAAGGCCAATGCCGAGCTCGTGGCTCGGCACCTGGTCGCCGCGATGCACTTCGTCGACGACGATCCCGAGCTGGCTCTCGCCCACGGCCGGGCCGCGAAGAATCGCGCCGGGCGGATCGGCGTCGTCCGGGAGACCCTCGGCGTGCTCGCCTATCGGGCCCGTGAGTGGTCCGAGGCCCTCGGGGAGCTGCGTGCAGCCCGCCGGATCTCGGGAGGGCCAGGCCTTCTCGCGATGATGGCTGATTGTGAGCGTGGTCTCGAGCGTCCGCAGAAGGCCATCGAACTCGCCCGGGGCGAGGAGTCCCGCCTGGTCTCCGGTGAGGACCTCGTGGAACTCCGCATCGTCGAGGCCGGTGCGCGGGTGGACATGGGCCAGCTCGACGCCGCCCTGGTGACCCTCCAGGACGCCGGCGCCGACCCGGCGGCGGTGGGCGAGGAGGCGGCACGGTTGGACTACGCGTACGCGGAGGTGCTGCTGGCGTCCGGGCGGAAGGACGAGGCCGCCGCGTGGTTCGGCCACGCGGTGGCGGCCGACCCGGACCATCACACGGACGCGGAGTCGCGTCTGGCGGAGCTCGAGGACTGACCCCGGTGTCACCAGCCACTCTGGCGGATCTGCACGATGCACTGCTCGTGGACCTCGACGGGACGCTCATCCGCGGTTCCGAACCCATACCGGGCGCGGCCGAGGCACTGGACGCCTCGGGGCTCCCGGTGGTGTACGTGACCAACAACGCGAGCCGTGCCCCCGCCGACACCGCAGCACACCTCCGCGAACTGGGTTTCACCGCCCGCGCGTCCGACGTCATGACGAGTGCGCAGGCGGCGGTGATGATGCTGGTCGATCACGTCGACGCCGGCGCGAGGGTTCTCGTGGTGGGCCACGACAGTTTCCGCGACCTCGCCAGGGAGGCGGGCTACGAGGTCGTCCTCTCCGCGGACGATCATCCGGAGGTGGTCCTCCAGGGCCTGTCCCGTGAGTTGACCTGGGGCGACCTCGCCGAAGGGTGCCTCGCGATCCGCCGCGGGGTTCCGTGGGTGGCCTCCAACACCGACACGACGCTACCCACCGAGCGGGGCCTGCTCCCCGGGAACGGTTCGCTGGTCGCTGCGCTCCGGGCGGCGACGGACCGAGAGCCCGTCGTGGCGGGGAAGCCGTCCGCCGGGGTTCTCAGGGCCGCCGCAGACCTCGTCGGAGCAACGCGTCCACTGGTCGTCGGCGACAGGCTCGACACCGACATCGAAGGGGCGTTGGCGGCTGACATGCCCGCACTTCTGGTCCTGACCGGTGTCCACGGGACGGCCGATCTGCTGGTCGCCGAGGAGCGTCGTCGCGCCACCCATCTTGCCCGGGACCTCTCGGCGCTCGCCGCGCCGCCCGAGTCCAGTCATATCGACTCGGCCGCCGGGCTCGACGCGAGGGTGCTGGACGGGGCTCTCCACCTGCAGGGGATCCCGGACTCGCTGCGTGGTATAGACCTCGCGCGCAGTGTCATCCGTCAGGCGTGGCTGCACGGGGTGACCGCACTCGTGGATCCCGGTGGCGGTGCGCGGTCGCGGCTCGCCGATGCGGGACTCGTCGTGGGCTAGCGTGGACCGCGTGAGCACTCCCGCACCGACACCGCTGCCGGGCCCCGCGGGCCCGGACATCGACGAGCTCCGCTCGGCGTTCGACGATCTCCTCGCCGACTCCGTCGGGCCGTCGACGGCCGATGGCGGCGACGACGGCGACGACGGCGACGACGGGGTGGTCCGCGACGATCAGGTCCGGGCTCTGGACGCCGCTCATGACCTGCTCGCCCGAGCGCTCTCCGCCCTGGACGCCGCCCGCTGATGGCGGTCACACGGAGGCGCCTGGACGCCGAGCTGGTCCGCCGCAAGATGTGCGACAGTCGGGAACGGGCCCGGGACCTCATCGGCTCCGGGCGTGTGATCGTCAACGGGGTGGCGGCCAGCAAACCCGCGACCCAGGTGGAGCCGACCACCTCGATCGCGCTCGCCGCCTCGAACGAACCGGACTGGGCCTCTCGGGGAGCCCACAAACTCATCGGTGCGCTGGACTCCTTCGGCATGCGTGTCGACGGTGCGCGCTGTCTGGACGCCGGTGCCTCCACGGGAGGCTTCACCGACGTCCTGCTGTCGCGTGGTGCCGCCCGGGTCGAGGCAGTGGACGTGGGCTACGGGCAGCTCGTGTGGCGCCTGCGCAGCGACGGCCGCGTCGGGGTCCACGACAAGACCAATGTGCGGTCCCTCACTCCCGAGGACATCGGGGGCGAGGTCGACGTCGTGGTCTCGGACCTGTCCTTCATCTCCCTCCCGCTCGTCCTGCCCGCACTGACCGCGTGTGTCCGCACCGGCGGAGATCTGTTGCCGATGGTCAAACCACAGTTCGAGGTGGGCCGCGAGCGGGTCGGCCAGGGTGGCGTCGTCCGCGACCCCGCCCTCCGGATCGAGGCGGTCACGGGTGTCGCGCGCGCCGCGTCAGAGCTCGGACTGGAGGCCCTCGGCTGCGTGGCGAGCCCGCTCCCGGGGCCGTCCGGGAACGTCGAATACTTCCTCCATCTCCGCAAGACCGAGTCGGGCGCCCCGGCGGAGCTGACTGACCAGGCGTCGGACACCATCCACCGCGCCGTGGAAGAGGGGCCGAAGTGACGGACATGACAGGTCAGGGGACGCCCCGCCGGATCCTGCTCGAGGCCAACCTCGAGCGGCCGGACATCGTCGCCATCGTCGCGCAGGTCGTCGACGCCTGCGCGAACCGGGGTATCGCGGTGCGCATGCTCGCGGACACCAGCGAGAACGTCGCCACGGGGACGGGCGTGGAGTCGGTCGCAGACACTCCGCACGCCGCTGACGGGTGCGAGCTCGTCCTGGTCCTGGGTGGGGACGGGACGTTCCTGCGGGCGTGTCAGTACGCCACCGCGGCCGATGTCCCGGTGCTGGGGGTGAACCTCGGGCATGTCGGGTTCCTCGCCGAGTCCGAGGTCTCCTCGCTCCACGGCGTCGTCGAACAGATCGCGGACCGGGACTACCGGGTGGTCGAGCGCATGACGGTCGAGGCCACGGTGATGCACGGGGACACCGTGCTCGGCCACGACTGGGCGCTCAACGAGGTGAGTATCGAGAAGGTCTCCCGGCAGGGTGTCCTCGAGGCGTCGGTCGAGATCGATGGGCGACCGGTGAGCGACTACGGCTGCGACGGCATGCTCGTGTCGACCCCGACCGGGTCGACGGCGTACGCGTTCTCCGCTGGTGGGCCGATCCTCTGGCCGGAGCTCGACGCGATCCTGGTGGTCCCGAACAACGCCCATGCCCTGTTCGCCCGGCCCATGGTCGTGGCGCCCAGTTCGCGTGTCGCCGTGGAGACCGGTACCCGGTCGGGCCCCGCGGTGGTCGTCCTCGACGGGCGCCGACTGGTCGACGCCCCCGCCGGCAGCCGGGTGGAGGTGGTGCGCGGTCGGAGACCGGTCAAGTGGGTGCGATTGGACGACTCACCGTTCACGGACCGCCTGGTCACCAAGTTCGAACTCCCGGTGACCGGGTGGCGTGGCCGGTCCGCCGCCCGCCCCCTCCCCTAGGGTGGGTGCGTGCTCACGGAACTTCGGATCAGCGGACTCGGCGTCATCGACGAGGCCGTGGCCGATTTCGCCCCGGGCCTGTCGGTCCTGACCGGTGAGACCGGTGCCGGCAAGACCATGGTCGTCACCGGTCTGAGGCTTCTGGCCGGGGGGCGCGCCGATCCGGGGCGGGTCCGCCGCGGTGCCGACAAGGCCGTGGTGGAGGGGCGGTTCGACCTGGCCGCCGCCGCGACGATGGATACCGAGGACAGAGACCAGCTCGACAGGCTCCTCGAGGAGGCGGACGTGGAGCTCGACGAGGACGGGACGGTGATCGCGGCCCGCCGGGTCGGCGCCGACGGACGCTCCCGGGCCCGGTTGGGTGGTCGTTCGGTCCCCGCCGGCACCCTGGCCCGGTTCTGCTCCCCGGTGCTCGCGGTCCACGGTCAGAACGACCAGCTCCGGCTCCTGCGTCCGGACCGGCAACGCGAGGCGGTCGACTCCCATGGGGGCGAGCGGGCGCGGGCCGCACTCAGGGCATACCGGGAGACCTTCCATCGGTGGCGTGAGGCCGAGAGGTCGCTGGCAGAGCGCACCGGACGCGCCCGTGAGCTGGCCCGCGAGGCCGACCTGCTGCGCCACGGGCTCGACGAGATCGACGCCCTGGACCCCAGACCTGGGGAGGAGGCCGAGCTCGACGCCGTCATCCGGCGTCTCACCGACTCGGAGGAGTTGCGTGAGGTGGCCGGGCAGGCGCACGAGACCCTGACGGGTGACGGAGAGTCCGTGGAGCCGGTCGTCAACGTCCTGGACCAGTTGCGGCAACGGCTCGCAGGAGCAGGGGACCCGGCGCTGGACCCCATCGCCACGAGTATCGACCAGGCCGTCGCCGCACTCGGCGACGCCGCGACCGAGCTCGGCCTCTACCTGGCCGAACTCCCGGTGGACGCGGCCGACCTCGATGCGGCACTCGAGAGACGGCATGACCTCAGGGCGCTCACCCGCAAGTACGGGACCGACGTGAACGACGTGATCGAGTGGGCCGCGAAGGCGCGGATCCGCCTGTCCGAGGTGGACACCTCAGACTCCGCGGTGGCCGACCTCACGGCCACGGTCGCGAGGCTCGCCCTCGAGCTGGAGGAGCGGGGGGCCGAGCTCACCGCCATCCGCAGGGCGGCGGGGGAGGACCTGGCACGTCGCGTCACCTCGGAGCTGGCCGAACTGTCCATGGGCGGAGCCGGGCTGGTCGTCCGGGTCGCCCCTGCCGGGGACGGCCTCGCCGCCGCGACGGAGTCCGGCCTGGACGACGTCGAACTGGCTCTCGACGGCCCGTCGGGAGTCGTGCCGTTGGGCCGGGGGGCCTCCGGCGGCGAGCTGTCCCGGGTGATGCTGGCGCTGGAGGTCGTCCTGGCGGAACGTTCCGGTGGCGGGACGTTGGTGTTCGACGAGGTCGACGCCGGAGTGGGTGGGCGCGCCGCGCTGAGTATCGGCAAGCGTCTGGCCAGGCTGGCCAGGACCCACCAGGTGATCGCCGTGACGCACCTCGCACAGGTCGCCGCGTACGCGGACACGCACCTCGTGATCCACAAGGCCGCGGACTCCACGGGTGGGGACGGCGTCGTGTCCGGTGTGCGCGCGGTCGACGACTCGGACAGGGTCGTCGAGCTCGCGCGGATGCTCGCGGGGATGGAGGACACCGACACCGGTCTCGCGCATGCCGAAGAGCTCCTGGGGAAGGCACAGTCGGAGAAGTCTCAAGCTCAAGTCGACCGTTAATCCGACACGCCGAACCGACCTCCCCCGTCACTCGAATCACACGCGTGATACTCGGGCACATGAAGATGACGGGTCTGCTCAATCGCCGCTCCAACGATCTCGCCGGTGTGGTCGGTACCGTCCGCCAGGTCCGGGCGGGATCGCCGATCCCCCGCAAGCTCGGCTCCAAGGATGTCGCCGTGCTCGACCTCAACCGGACGTCGGCGGCCACCGCCCGCGCCGTCGTCGAAGCCGAGGTCGCCGCCGTCGTCCACGTCCCGCGCCCCGGTGAGGAGATGCTGCCCCGCGCCGCGTTCCGGATCCTCGCCTCGTCGACCATCCCCGTCATCGAGGACGCGGACCTCGCCGAGGTCGAGGACGGGACCCGGGTCCGCATCGACGAGGGCGTGGTCTATTCGGTCAAGACCGAGGGCCAGCTGGCCACCGGTCGCGAGGCCGGCCCCGAGACCCTCCTCACCGAGGTCCACGCCGCCGAGAACGGGTACGTCGAGTCCGCTCTGGCGCACCTGGCCAACGCCACGGAGTTCCTCAGCCTCGAGCACCAGTTGCTCCTCGACGGCGAGGGACTTCCCGGGATCGACGTGGACTTCACCGGCCGCCACGTCGTGGTGGTGACCGGCGACCGGGCCTCGGAAGCGCAGCTCTCCGATCTCAAGCCCTTCATGAAGGAGTACCGACCGCTGGTCGTCGGTGTGGACGGGGGAGCCGAACTGCTGCGTGCGGCCCGGATCTCCGCCGACGTGGTGGTCGCGACCCCGACCGGCGTCTCCGACGAGGTGCTCACGGACGGCGCGGTCCTGGTCGTGCCGGCAGATCGCGACGGCAGGGCCGAGGGACTCGAGCGGGTCACGGAGCTGGGCGTGGGAGCCACCACCTTCCCCGCCGCGGCGACCGCACGCGACATGGCCCTGCTGCTGGCATTCCACGGCGGAGCCGAGATGATCGTGGTGACCGGCGACGACCGCGGACTCGAGAACGCGTTCGGCGCCTCCTCCGCACCGTCGTCGACCATGGTGGACACCGCCGTGTCGTCCCGCCTCGTCCACGCCGACGCGTGTGCGACTCTGTACCGGTCGCGAGGTGCGGGGATCGGGCTGGCTCTCGTGGTGCTCGCGGCGCTCATCGCGGTGGCCGCGGTGGTGGTCGCCCGCGACTCCGCCCAGGAACTGCTCATCTGGGCCATCGACTCATGGAACACCTTCGCCCTCTGGGTCCAGGGGCTCGTCCGTTGATCTCTCTGCGTCGCCACGTTCTCACGCTGGTCGCCGTGTTCCTGGCCCTGGGGCTGGGGGTGGTCCTGGGGTCGACGTCCGTGGCGACGTCCATCCGGGACGCGGTGGTCGATCGCGAGGAGACGACGGCGGCGCAACTCGAGTCGACCCGGGCCGAGTCGGCCGAACGGCGACTCGCCGTCGACCGGCTCGACGACATGGCCGGTGAGCTCGCCCGGCCGGTGCTGGACGGCACCCTCGAGGGTCGCCCCGTGCTGGTCGTGGTCGCCCCCGGGGCGTCCGACGAGGACGTCAGCGCCGCCGTCGACGTCATCAGTACGGCCGGCGGCCTCGCCGCAGGGCGGGTGACACTCACCGACAAGGCTGTCGACCCCGATGCCGACGCCGAGGTGCAGGCACTCGTGGCCAACCTGCCGATCGGAGAGGCGCCGGCCACCGATGCGGACCTGGGGACCCAACTGGGTACCGCCCTGGGCCGGGCCGGGTTGCTGCGGACCGAGGACGCGGAACCGCATCTCGACGACGGCGACCGCGAGACGGTCCTCACCACGCTGTCGGACGCGGGACTCGTCGAGTTCGAACCCGGCACTCTGCGACCAGGCCAGCTGGCGCTGGTCGTCACAGGCCCCGGCGAGACCGAGTCGACCGCGGTCCGGGTGGCCTCGTTCGCCCGTGCCCTGGACCGCGAGGGGGCGGGAGCGGTCGTCTCGGCCGAACTCACCGGCGCTCAGGGGTACAACGCGGTCACCGTGCTGCGCTCCTCCGGCGAGGACGGTGTCTCGACCGTCGACTCCGCCGGTTCGGACGCCGGCCGTCTGGCCACGGGGCTCGCGCTGGCGGAACAGCTCGCGCGTGGGCAGGGACACTACGGGCTGCGCCCGGATGCGACCGCGGCGGTGCCGTCGCTGCCCACCGCGCCCGCTCGGTGATAGCCTGAAGCCCCGTGGGGTGCACCGGAGCCACACCAGCATTCATCCATTCCGGCGTCTGGACACGGGAGTCCCCTTGGCACTGAACCGAGCCGCATCGCGGTCCGCGACCAAGCACATCTTCGTCACCGGTGGCGTGGCGTCGTCGCTGGGTAAGGGGCTCACCGCCTCCAGCCTGGGGCAGCTTCTGACCGCGCGCGGACTCCGCGTGACCATGCAGAAGCTGGACCCGTACATCAACGTGGACCCGGGGACGATGAACCCGTTCCAGCACGGGGAGGTGTTCGTCACCGAGGACGGGGCGGAGGCCGACCTCGACCTGGGGCACTACGAGCGCTTCCTCGACCGCGACCTGAGCGCCAACGCCAACGTCACGACCGGCCAGGTGTACTCGGCCGTGATCGCCAAGGAGCGTCGGGGTGAGTATCTGGGGGACACCGTCCAGGTGATCCCCCACATCACCGACGCGATCAAGGAACGCATCATCGCGATGGGTGCGCCCGATGAGCAGGGCCGCCGCCCCGACGTGGTGATCACCGAGGTCGGTGGCACGGTCGGCGACATCGAGTCCCAGCCCTTCCTCGAGGCCTGCCGGCAGGTCCGCCACGAGGTCGGACGCGAGAACATCTTCTTCCTCCACGTCTCCCTGGTGCCGTACCTCGCACCGTCGGGTGAGCTCAAGACCAAGCCCACCCAGCACTCTGTGGCGGCGCTGCGGTCCATCGGTATCGTCCCGGACGGTCTCGTCCTGCGGTGCGACCGCGAGGTGCCGGACGGGCTCAAGTCCAAGATCGCGCTCATGTGCGACGTGGACCTCGAGGGCGTGGTCTCCACCCCCGACGCCCCGAGCATCTACGACATCCCGAAGGTGCTCTTCGGTGAGCATCTCGACACCCACGTCATCCGCAAGCTCAACCTGCCCTTCCGGGACGTCGACTGGACCGTGTGGGGCGAGCTCCTCAAGCGGGTGCACGAGCCGCGCGAGGAGGTCGAGATCGCCCTGGTCGGCAAGTACATCGACCTGCCCGATGCCTATCTGTCGGTGACCGAGGCCCTGCGCGCGGGTGGTTTCGCCCACCGGGCACGGGTCAACATCCGGTGGGTGGAGTCGGACGCCTGTGCCACCGAGGCCGGCGCGCGGGAGGCCCTCCGGGGAGTCGACGGCATGCTGATCCCCGGCGGTTTCGGCATCCGCGGAATCGAGGGCAAGCTGGGCGCCATCTCGTGGTCGCGGAAGAACCGCATCCCGTTGCTCGGTCTGTGTCTGGGGCTGCAGTGTTCCGTCATCGAGGCGGCCCGGTCGGTCGGGCTCGACGGGGCCTCGTCCAGTGAGTTCGAGCCGGACACCGAGCATCCGGTGATCTCCACGATGGCGGATCAGGTCGACGCCGTGGCCGGCAACGCCGATCTCGGCGGGACGATGCGCCTGGGCGCGTACCCGGCCGTGCTCACCAAGGGGTCGCTGGTGGCGGAGGCGTACGGCGCCACGGAGATCTCGGAGCGCCACCGACACCGGTTCGAGGTCAACAACGCCTACCGCGACAAGGTCGCCGAGTCCGGCCTGCGGTTCTCCGGTACCTCGCCCGACGGGCACCTGGTGGAGTTCGTCGAGTACCCGCCGGAGCAGCACCCCTTCTTCGTGGCCACCCAGGCCCACCCCGAGTACAAGTCGCGGCCGACACGCCCCCACCCGCTGTTCGCCGCGTTCATCAAGGCGGCCCTGGACTACGAGAACGAGATGCGACTGCCGGTCGAGCCGTGGCGGGCCGACCAGTCGGGGGAGTCCGCTCACGCGACCGTCCCCGCGCCGGACGCCAAGACGTCCAGCGTTCGCGCCGGCGAGGTCGATGCCGGGCTGAACTCCGACGTCCGCTCGGACGGGAGCTGATCGAGGTGCCCGACTCCGGTACCCCCGGGTCTCACGAGTACCGCACGATCGCCAGCCGGGAGGTCTTCGACGGCCGGATCGTCCGGCTGCGCGTGGACACCCTCACCATGCCGGGTGGGGGCACCGCCGACAGAGAGATCTGCGGTCACGACGACGCGGTCGCGGTCATCGCCCTCGATGACTCCGATCAGGTGACGCTCGTCCGTCAGTACCGCCACGCGGTGGGGGAGCGGCTCTGGGAACTGCCGGCCGGGCTGTGCGACGTCGACGGCGAACGGCCGGTGGAGACCGCGCAGCGCGAACTGGTCGAGGAGACCGGGCTGGAGGCGAGATCCTGGGAACCGGTGATCTCGATCGTTCCGTCACCGGGGTTCTGTACCGAACGCGTCCACGTGTTCCTGGCCAGGGGCCTGCGAGAGGTGACCCGGCCGGAGGCCCGGCACGAGGAGGCGGACATGGAGGTGGCCCGGATGCCGTTCTCCGAGGCCGTGGACGCGGTCCTGGACGGGCGCATCGTCAACGGCATCGCCGTGGCCGGGATCCTCGCCGCGCGCGCGTCGATCGCCGGGCGCTGACCGGGCGTCCTGGCGATGACGCCGTCCGACCCGCGATGACCCGGTCGGACGGCGCCGCGGTCCAGATCCGCGGATATCTCGACCACCTCGCCGTCGAACAGGGGGCCTCCGCCCACACCCTGGCCGCCTACCGGCGTGACCTCGAGAAGTACCGGCAGTACCTCGCGGAGTCGGGCGTCGGGGACCTCGGTGCGGTGACCGAGTCCCATGTCGAGGAGTTCCGGGCGCGGCTCGCCACCGCCGACCCGGACCTCGGCAGGAGGGCGCTCGCGCCCAGCTCGGTCGCCCGTGCCCTGGCGGCGGTCCGGGGCCTGCACCGGTTCGCCACCAGGGACGGGGTGACCCGTGACGACGCCGCGGCGGCCGTGACCCCGCCGCGGCCACCGCGACGGCTACCCAAGGCGCTACCGGTGGACCGGATCATCGCGGTGATCGAAGCCGCCGGCGGGACCGAGGTGGACACCGAGCCCGCGCGACTCCGGGACCGGGCGATGCTCGAACTCCTCTACGCGACGGGCGCGCGGGCGGCCGAACTCGTGGGTCTCGACGTAGACGACCTCGACGGCCTCGACCTCCCCGGCGGGGGCACGGTGATCCTGCGCGGGAAGGGGGGCAAGGAGCGGGTGGTCCCGGTGGGGCGTCCCGCCTGCGATGCGGTCGGCGCCTACCTGGTGCGCGCCCGTCCCGCACTCGCGGTCCGAGGCGGTCCGGCGTTGTTCCTCAACGCCCGTGGCGGCCGCATCACCCGGCAGTCCCTGTGGAACGTGGTGGCCGCGTCCGCGGAGCGGGCGGCGGTCGGCCCCGACGTCTCGCCGCACTCCTTCCGGCACTCCTTCGCGACCCACCTGTTGGACGGCGGTGCGGACATCAGGGTGGTCCAGGAGCTGTTGGGGCACGCCTCGGTCACCACGACGCAGGTCTACACCCTCGTCACCGTCGACACGCTCCGCGAGGTCTGGGCCGAGTGTCACCCCCGGGCACGGTAACGTGACCGGGGACCGGCCTGAGCGCAGGTGACGACGCAGCGAGAGGAGACGCGGGTGGCGCAGGACTCAGGGACCATGGATCCCGCACTGTTCTCCCGCGCGGAACTGCTCGGCGCCGACGACCCGGCGGCCGGCGAGGGCTTCTCGGCCATCCCCGAACCGCAGCCGCTCACCTCGCACGGTCCCGCCATGGTGCTCTCGATGTGCAACCAGAAGGGTGGGGTCGGCAAGACCACCAGCACGATCAACCTGGCCGCGGCACTCGCGGAGTACGGTCGCCGGGTCCTCGTGGTGGACCTCGACCCCCAGGGTGCGCTGTCGGCGGGCCTGGGCATCCCGCACCACCAGCTCGACCTGACCGTCTACAACCTCCTGGTGGACAACACCGTGTCGACGGAGGAGGTGCTCGTCCGGACCCGGGTGGAGGGGGTGGACCTCATCCCCGCCAACATCGACCTGTCCGCCGCGGAGATCCAACTGGTCAACGAGGTGGGGCGCGAACAGGCTCTGGGCCGCGCGCTGTACCCGGTGCTCGACCGTTACGACTACGTCCTGATCGACTGCCAGCCGTCACTGGGGCTCCTCACCGTCAACGCTCTGGCCTGCTCGGACGGGGTGTTGATCCCGATGGAGTGCGAATACTTCTCGTTGCGCGGGCTCGCCCTGTTGACGGACACCATCGACAAGGTCCGCGACCGGATCAACCCGCGTCTGCACCTGACCGGGATCCTGATCACGATGTTCGACCGCCGGACGGTCCATGCCCGCGACGTCCTCGGCCGGGTCGTCGAGGTGTTCGGTGACCAGGTCTTCGACACCCTCGTCACCCGCACGGTCCGGTTCCCGGAGACCACCGTCGCCGGTGAACCCATCACCACGTGGGCGCCCAGATCGGCGGGTGCGCAGGCCTATCGGGCGCTGGCTCGCGAGGTCATCCAGCGCGGCAGGTGAGCGGTCCGGTGACCGGGGTCGGGCACCCGCCGGGGGACGACGCCACCGAGGTACCCGATCCGCGTGCGTTCACGGTCCACCTGACCAACTTCACCGGCCCGTTCGACCTGCTCCTGAAACTGATCGACTCGCGTCGCCTCGACGTGACCGAGGTCGCGCTCCACTCGGTGACCGACGAGTTCATCGCCCACGCCCGCGAGTTGGGCCGGGAGGCGGGCCTCGAGGAGGTCACCGAGTTCCTGGTGGTGGCGGCCACGCTGCTCGACCTCAAGACCGCACGACTCGTGCCGTCCGGTGAGGTCCAGGACCTGGAGGATCTGGCTCTGCTCCAGGCGCGGGACCTGCTTTTCGCCCGGCTCCTGCAGTTCCGGGCGTTCCGGCAGGTTGCCGAGTTGTTCGCCGAGCTCGACAGGACCGCGCGCCACTCGCACCCGCGGACGGCGGGCCCGGACGACGAGTTCCTGGACCTGCTGCCAGAGGTGGAGCTGGGAGTCGGCGTCGAGCAGTTCGCCACCATCGCCGCCGTGGCGTTCCGACCCCGGCCGGTGGAGGAGGTGGGGGTCTCGCACGTCCACACCCCGACCGTGTCCGTCCCCGAGCAGGCCGCCCGCGTCCTGGAGTTGCTGAGATTCCGGGGCCGGGGCCAGTGGGTCGACTTCCGGGAGCTGGTCTCCGGTTGTGGCGACTCCCTCGTCGTCGTGGCCAGGTTTCTCGCCCTTTTGGAGTTGTACAGGGCGCGCGCCGTGGCGCTCGCCCAGGACGAGGCGCTCGGTGACCTGTCGGTGAGTTGGACGGGCGAGGAGGCGGCCGAGGTGACACGCGGGAGGGATGAATGGACGTGACGGAGGGCGACGACGTGCGTGCGACGGGGCCGAACGGGGACGACGACGAGCTCGACGAACCCGGGGCGCCGCCGTTGCGAGCCCGACTCGAGGCGCTTCTGCTGGTCGTGGACCAGCCGACCGCCGAGGGGGCGCTGGCGGCGGCGGCGGGCTCGACGCCCGCGGAGGTGGCGGCCGAGCTGCGTGGGTGGCGGGATGACCTCACGAGGGTGGGCAGCGGGATCGATCTGAGGCGGACCGACGAGGGGTGGCGTCTCTACACCCGTCGCGAGTTCGCGCCGTACGTGGAGCGGCTCCTCACCGACGGCACCCGGTCCACCCTCACCCGTGCCGCACTCGAGACCCTGGCGGTGATCGCCTACCGGCAACCCGTCACGCGGTCGCGCGTGGCGGCCGTACGCGGGGTCAACGTGGACGGCGTGATGCGGACCCTCGTGGCCCGCGGTCTGGCCGTGGAATGCGGCACCGACGCGGACACCGGGGGCCTCCTGTATAGGACCACGGAGCTATTTCTGGAAAGATTGGGGCTGACGTCGCTCGACGAGCTCCCGGACATCGCCCCGTTGCTGCCGGATGTCGACCTGGTCGACGAGATGAGCGACGATCCCGCGGAGGACCCGCGGATACCCCTGGGGCGGCGCAGAACCGCTGCGCCCGACCCCGCCCATGAACACCAGAACGAAGAGATGTGACGCACTCATGACTGAGTCCGCTGGCCGAGACGGCTCACCGGTCCGCCTCCAGAAGATCCTGGCGCAGGCCGGGATCGCCTCCCGCAGGGCCTCGGAGGACCTCATCGCCCGAGGGCGGGTGGAGGTCAACGGGAAGATCGTGCGCGAGATGGGCGTCAAGGTCGATCCCACCACGGCGGTGATCCGCGTGGACGGCACCCGGATCGTCCTCGACGACGACCTGGTCTACCTGGCGCTGAACAAACCCCGCGGGTACCACACCACCATGTCGGACGACATGGGCCGGCCCTGCGTGGGCGACCTGGTCGCCGACCGCGTCGACGCCGGACAGCGGCTCTTCCACGTGGGCCGTCTGGACGCCGACACCGAGGGGCTGCTGTTGGTGACGAACGACGGCGAGCTCTCACACCGTCTGATGCACCCGTCCTACGAGGTGTCCAAGACCTACATGGCCACCGTGACGGGAGTCGTCGGCAAGGGCGTCGGCAAGAAGCTACGCGACGGTGTCGAGCTCGAGGACGGGCCGGCCAGGGTCGACCAGTTCGCGATCGTCGACGTCCACGAGGGTCGCTCGCTGGTCAAGGTCGTGCTCCACGAGGGGCGCAAGCACATCGTCCGCCGGATCCTCGACGAGGTCGGGTATCCCGTCGAGTCGCTGGTGCGGATCCGGTTCGGCGCCGTCGCGCTGGGCGACCAGCGCGCGGGGAGCTTCCGCAAGCTCAACCGCAAAGAGGTCTCGGATCTCTACGCGGCGGTGGGACTGTGAGCGCGCAGGCCGGACCCTCCGGCGTCCCGCGGCGACGGATCGCGATCGACGGTCCCGCCGGCACCGGCAAGTCGACCCTCGCCCGGACGCTGGCCGAGCGGCTCGGCGGGGCATACCTCGACACCGGAGCGATGTACCGGGTGGCCACTCTGCAGGTGCTGCGCGCCGGGATCGACCCTGAGGACGCCGCCGCCGTGATCGCCGCGTCCGCCGAGCTGCCGATGGAGATCGGCACCGATGCAGGATCCGAGCGGATCCTGCTCGCCGGCGAGGACGTGAGCGACGAGATCCGCACCGCCCGTGTCACCGCTAGCGTCTCGGCGGTCTCCGCCGTTCCGGAGGTCCGGGTCAATCTGGTGGAACTGCAGCGTCGCTTGGCTTCCGGGGGTGGCACCGTCGTGCTCGAGGGCCGCGACATCGGCACGGTGGTGCTCCCCGACGCCGAGGTGAAGGTGTATCTCACCGCGAGCCCGCAGATCCGGGCCCGGCGCCGGACCGAACAGGACCTCGCGGCCGGACGTGACGCCGACTACGACGAGGTGCTCGCCGCGGTGATCGAGCGGGACCGCAAGGACTCCACCCGCGCCGCGAGCCCGCTCCGGCCGGCCGAGGACGCGATCGTCATCGACACCTCAGACCTCACCCTCGACGACGTGCTCGACCGGTTGGTCGCACTCGCCCAGGGCGCCGACGCGTCGCACGGCGACGCCGCAGAAGGGAACACACAGTGAGCAGCAACGAGGATTTCGACCTCCCCACGGGCCCGGTCGAGGAGACCGTCGAGGACGCCTGGAACGACGACACGGACTGGGACGCCGTGGCCGAGGAGTGGGCCGACGAGATCGGCGCCGAGATCGACGGGGTGGAGATCCTGCCCACCGTCGCCATCGTGGGACGGCCCAACGTGGGCAAGTCCACTCTGGTCAACCGGATCATCGGCCGTCGCGAGGCCGTGGTGGAGGACGTCCCCGGCGTGACCCGGGACCGCGTCTCCTACGAGGCCCTGTGGAACGGCCGCACCTTCATGGTGCAGGACACCGGTGGGTGGGAACAGGACGCCAAGGGTATGCACCGCTCCATCGCCCAGCAGGCCGAGATCGCCATGGGCACCGCCGACCTCATCGTGCTGGTGTGCGACGGGAACGTGGGCATCACCTCGGCGGACGAAACCGTGGCCAAGAGCCTGCGCCGCTCGGACACCCCCGTGATCCTGGCGGTCAACAAGGTCGACAGCGAGAAGGCCGAGCTGCAGTCGGCCGAGTTCTGGGGGCTGGGCCTCGACCAGCCCTACGCGATCTCAGCCGCGCACGGCCGGGGTACCGCCGACCTACTCGATGAGATTCTGCGCCAACTGCCCTCCAAGGCCCGGATGCGTGAGACGACCGACGTGCCGCGGCGCGTGGCGCTGGTCGGCAAGCCCAACGTGGGCAAGTCGAGCCTGCTCAACAAGCTCACCGGCGAGGAGAGGTCGGTGGTCGACAACGTCGCCGGCACCACCGTCGACCCCGTGGACTCGCTCGTCGAGTTGGGCGGCAAGACGTGGCGCTTCGTGGACACCGCCGGTCTGCGGCGGAAGGTCAACCAGGCGTACGGGCACGAGTACTACGCCTCGCTCCGTACCCGCGGAGCCATCGAGGCCGCCGAGGTCGTGGTGCTGCTGTTAGACGCCTCGGAACCGATCACGGAGCAGGACCTGCGGGTGATCTCGATGGTGGCCGACGCCGGTCGGGCGCTGGTGATCGCCTTCAACAAGTGGGACCTGGTGGACGAGGACCGCCGGTACGACCTGGACAAAGAGATCGACAGGGAGCTGTCCAAGATCCTCACGTGGGCGTACCGGGTGAACATCTCGGCCACCACGGGTCGTGCCCTGGCCAAGCTGGTCCCGGCGATGGAGGGCGCCCTCGACTCGTGGGACAAGCGCATCCCCACGGGTCCCCTCAACACCTGGATGAGCGAGGTCGTGGCCGCGACCCCGCCGCCGATGCGGGGCGGGAAGCTGCCGCGGATCCGCTTCTGCACCCAGGCCACCACCCGGCCCCCCACGTTCGTGTTCTTCTCCACCGGGTTTCTGGAGGCGGGGTACCGGCGGTTCCTGGAGCGGCGCCTGCGCGAGACCTTCGGCTTCGACGGCTCTCCGGTCCGGGTGAACGTGCGCGTCAAGGAGCGTCGACAGCGCAAGTGACCAGGCGATTGGAGCGCTGCTACAGGCGTGCGCTAGTCTGATCCAGTCGCCGCGCGAGCGGTGGCGGGCGGGCTGTGGCGCAGCTTGGTAGCGCACTTGACTGGGGGTCAAGGGGTCGCAGGTTCGAATCCTGTCAGCCCGACAGAGACAAACCCCAGGTCAGAGAAATCTGACCTGGGGTCTGGTCGTTTCCGGGACAATCTCCACAGATTTCCTGACGTTCTCTAGAGTGCCTGGTCGCCAGTGCCCCCACCGAGCGGCCACCGAGCAGGCCGAGCCGGATGAGCCCCGCGAGTTCGAGAACGCGCTCCGCTCCTATTCGCCGGATACTGCTGGGCGATACGTCGCCGCAGGTCACCCACCTGAGCGAAGGCACCACAGATGCCTTCCGCTCATAGGCGCCCGCAGTGCTGCGGGGAGAAGCGGCTCACATCGCGCCCCCCGCCGGGTTCGTGACGGGACTGCGGCCGACGGCGAGCCAGATGCCGGTGACGGCGAGCCAGATCGGCATGAAGATCCCGGGGAGGCCGGGGACGCCGGACGCGACAACGGCGCCGAGAGCTCCGATACCTATCACGGCGGAGAACGTGCCGAGGATCAGGGAGACGTTGCGATCCATCCACGCCATCCAGGCCAGGGCGAGGGCGGATGCGATGAGTCCGGTCCAGGGGATGTATGCGCCGAAGTCGGTGAGCATGTAGTAGACGAACAGTCCCTCCTCGTCGTACAGGCCTGCTTCCGGGCCGAGGTAGTTGGCCAGGGCGCCGCGCCACCCGTAGCCGAGGATGAGCGCGCCGGCGCTCGCGATCAACCCGATGCTCACGGCGAATGCGGCGGTGGAGCGGAATGCGAGGGTCTCGACGTGTCGGCGCCAGGCGGCAGCGAAGAAGACCAGGGCGAGTATCGAGACGAGGCCGGCGAGGAAGCCGATGCGCGCCAGCGTCGGGTCGAGGCCGATCATGTCGGCGGGGACGACAACGTGGTCCCGGTTGTTGGCGATCGCCTCGGTTTCGGCGTCGGGTCGAAGGTCTGTGGCGACTGTGCCGATTGTTCCCGCGACACCGGACAGCACGGCCCAGAGGGGCCACGCGGTGATTCGGGCGCGATCTCTGGAGGCGACAGTGCGCGTCGGGGAGTTGGCGAACTCGGGTGTGGAAGACATGACTTTTTCTTCTCCGGGGGTGCGCAACCGAATCGTCTGGAAGGTGGTCCGGGGCGCGGGAGGCGGATCCGCTGGGAAGGTCAGAATATCTGCTCGAAGGCCGTTCCGGAGGTGGTCCGAGAGCCGTGGCCCGCATCGTCACGCTGATGAGGTGCGCATGCATTTCTCAGTGGTTAGGGCCCCTCGGGCTTCAGCCCGACAACTGCGCTATGCATCGCGCGACGCGGGTTTGCGTGCGGGGTGAAAGGAGCAAGCTCCATGGACACTGTCTGGAGACAACCCATCCTGCTGAGACAGCTCTGCCGTCCATGACGGTCGCGGATGCGGTCGATCTAGTGCGCGATCGCCGCGCGGACCCTACTTCGGGAAGCCTGGGTGTGGCCGTCGAGGAGATCGAATTGCTCCGCGAATCCGGTACGGACACCGCACTCGGTAGGAACGCTACGAGCTCCCTCGGTATGGCACGCTACGAGACAGCGGCGATCCTCCGCCGCGACGACGTGACCGAGCGGTTCTCGGTCATCGACGTCTACTACCAGGCGTTCCCCACGTCACGCGTGATGTGGAATCTGAGGGGTTGATCGACGAGTGATGATGGTCGGACCTCCACGCGGCCGTCTCGCCGCTGGGCCGGTGGTGATCGCGCTTGCCGCGTTCCTCGTCGGATGTTCGGGTGATTCTCCGTCGCCCGACGACCCCGGGGCGTCCTCGTCGCCGTCACCCGCTGCTGCCGACAGGTCTGCGGCTAAGAGCGCTGACGAGCGGTATGGGAGCTTCGATGCCGTCGAGGCGTCGGGCGAGGGCGAGGCGGTCGTTCCGCTACCCCCCGAAGTCGCAGACACTGATGGCGGAATTATCCGGATGACCTATGAGGGAACCGAACCACTAGTTCTGTGGAGTCTGGATGGCGAGGGCGAGAAACAGATGATCCTCATCGACGGCGTGATCGAAGCGAACACCGCCGACCGGGGGACCTTTGACGGCGAGTCGATGTGGTGGCCGGCGAATCCCGCTCCGCACGGGCTCGAGGTCGAGGGGGACGGCGTGTGGGAGCTCTCGGTGGTGCCGGTGTCGTCGGCCCCGCCGCTGGCGAGCGAGGGACGAGGCACGCGGGTCTTTCTGTACGACGGGGAGGGCGGTGTGATCACGGGGAGCCGAGCAGACACCGCTGTCGGGATGGCGGTCACTGAGTTCTCCCTCCCTCGCTCGGGCGGGACTCCGAAAAATGTGGTGACCACCCCCAGTGCCGATGCAGAGTTCGGCCTCGATCTGGCTCCCGGGCCCTCGGTGCTCATCGTGTCGCACCGTGACGAGTGGACGATCAACCTCCCGGACGAGGGGTAGTACCGCACTGACCGATTTCGCGCCTGGGGGTGGAACGCCGGTGATTAGATGAGATCTCCTCCACCGGTGTGCACATAAGGGGTGACGATGACGGAGATCACGATCGGCAGCGCGGTGGGTGCTACGGATGTCCCGGTCCGGTTGGATGCCCGTCGCTTCAACCGCCACACCTTCTGGTGCGGGCAGAGCGGCAGCGGGAAAACCTACGCGCTGGGCGTGGTCCTCGAACAGCTACTGCTGCACACCGAGCTCCCCATGGTCATCCTTGACCCGAATGCGGACTTCGTCAGGCTGCCCGAAGCCCGCGAGGAGGCCGGTGCGGCCGAGGTGGCCCGGCTCGCGGAGCTCGACATCAGGGTGCTGCGCTCGTCGGAGGGTGCGGGGGACCGGTTGCACGCCCGGTACGTGGACCTGACCCCGGCGTCCAAGGCAGCCTTGTTGCAGCTCGACCCGATCGCGGACGCGGAGGAGTACAACGTGCTCCTGCGCACCGATGTCCGCGCGGAGGATTTCGACTCGGCGGAGGCGCTCGCAAGGCTGCGGGCCTCGTCCGACCCCGGTGAGTTCCGTCTGTCCTACCGGATGGAGAACCTCCAGGTGCTCGAGTGGGATCTGTGGTCCAGGGGCGCGAGTTCTGCCGTCGACGTGATCGATCAGCGCCCGCGCGCCACGGTGATGGATCTCGGCGGCTTCACCCACCCGGCCGAATCCAAGGTGGCGGCGTTGGCGGTCCTGGAGCACCTGTGGACGCGGCGCGAGGATCGCGAGCCGATCCTCATCGTGATCGACGAGGCGCACAATGTCTGCCCGCCCGATCCGCAGACCGACGTCGAGCGGGCGCTCACCCGTCAACTGGTCCAGATCGCCGCGGAGGGCCGGAAGTTCGGGCTGTGGTTGCTGCTCTCCACGCAGCGACCGAACAAGATCCACCCCAACGTCCTCTCGCAGTGCGACAACCTGGGTCTGATGCGCGTCAACTCGCCCAGAGACCTGATGGAGCTGGCGGAGGTGTTCGGGTTCGCCGGCGAGGATCAGATACGGCGATCGGCCTCGTTCGCGCAGGGCCAGGCGCTCTTCGCCGGGGGCTTCGTCTCCGAGCCGACATATGTGCAGATGGGCAGGCGGATCACCGAGGAGTCGGGTGGGGACGTCCGGGTCCCACTACGCGACGACGGGTGAGGTGACGCTCTCTCCCGAATTCCCGTGCGCAGGCGTCACATCAGCGCCGCGAGTCGCTTTTTGCGCAGATTCTGGGTGACGATCCACTCGACGTCGCGGTCGTCCGTCGGGAGGTCACGGAAGGCGGCCAGGCCGGGTTCCGGATCGGCGGCCACGGCGATACTCCAGCAGTAGCCCAGCGCCTGGCGGAGGTTCCTGGCTGCAGGGCTGGTCCGCAGAGCCGGCGGGAGCGCCACGAGGTGGCGTGTACAGCGTCGGCACACGTCGACGGCGACGGCCGCCGCCGGTGCGGTGCGCAGCAGTCGCGGTTCGCATATGGCGACGGCGGCGATGCGCTGGAGATACAGCTCGGGATCGTCGGCCCACCTCTGGACTATCCCCACCAACACATCGGGCGCGTCGTCGCCGAGGAGCTGGAGACCGATGGCGACGCCCTCTCGCACCCGCCACCGTTCATCCGTCGCGAGCGCCCGGGCGCGGTCCTCGCACTCCGCGCTGCCCGCTCTCAGTCCGAGGGCCGCGGCCGCGCACATCGCGGGGTACTCACCGCCGTCGGACATCATCGCCTCGATGGCGTGGCCGTCGGCGAGCCTCGCGGCAACGGTGAGCAACGAGAGGTTGGCGCGAGGGCCGGGGAGACCGGAGCGGGCCGACAGGTACGCCGGCCACAGCGCTGGTTCCATCGCCCGCAGATCGACGGTCGCTGACTCGGCGGATCGCATTGGCCGACGGTACTCCCCAATCAGCGAGTGCCGGGGGAGTACGGCGCCGCTTCTCACCCGCTCACGGCCCCGGTGATCGGCCTCGGCCGTCGGTCGCGGCACCGCCCCGGCCGGGCGGTGACCGTCACCGCGCGCGTGCCCGCGTTGTCGCTGCGTGGCTAGTAGGTGGGTGAGAGCGGTGAGGTGCGGGAACTCCACCACCATGCCGATCACAATCGCGGCCGCGATGGCGGGGTGATCAGGCAGCGCGATCGCGGTGATCGCCAGCATGAGCGGCGCGTTGCGGGCCGAGGTGGTCATGGTGAGCAGTGCATGCTCGGGGTGGCTGAGGCCGAATCCCCGGGCGATCGACTCTCCCACCACGTATACGACGACGAAGAAGACGAACACCACGAGCAGCACCCGGCCGAACGCGGAGGGGTCGGACAGGATCGTGCCCACATTCGAGGCGAACAGGCACACGATCAGCGCGGCGAGGACGAAGGGCACCGCACCGTCGGCGGCATCGATGACCCGGCCGCGTGTGGAGGGTGGTGCCACGAGGCGAAGTGCCCCTCGAAGGGTGATCGCGAGCACGGCTGGGATCACGAACCAGATGATCAGCGCCGGGCCGGCGGCCGACACGGTGTTCACGACCCGGTGCCCGGCGAACACCCCCAGCCACACCGGGTAGAGCGCCAGCTGGAGGACGAGCTGGACGGGGATGAGTGCCGACCCGGCCGCGGTGTCGCCTCCGGCCATGCGGGTGAACCCGAGAAACCAGTCTGTACAGGGGGCCATGCAGTAGATCAGGAGCCCCACCCGCAGGGCGTCGTCCGGGATCAGCACCGACGTCAGCGCGAACGCGACCACCGGGATGAACAGGAAGTTCATGGCGACGGCCAGGAGCGCGATCCGGGGCACCCGGCGTCGATCCAGTAGACCGCCCCAGGGAAGGGTGAAGAAGAGGACAGCCACCAGCAGCATGACCAGGTGGTCCACGGCTCCGCCCAGCCGGTCCGCGATGCCCGGCCACCACGTCCCGGTCGCGCCGCCGACGAGGATCGCGGCGAGGAAGAGCACCGTGGCGGCGAATGGCCGAGGCACCGCCCGAGGCTCCGGACCGGAGCTCAGCACTCGCATTCCACGCCGCAGCACGACAGATCATCGGTGAGCATGCCGGCGGCCCGCCACGCATCGAGGGCGGAGACGTCCTTACCCGCCCGGTCGCCGATGACCCGGGCGACATGGGCGAAGCGCTGCCGGAACTTGTAGACGAAGCAGAACTTCAACCCGCCGTGCCGGATGGTGGCCCCGGACAGGAACAACCCGGGGGTGATGGTGGACTGGTCGTCCTCGTCGAGTTCGGGCCAGCCGTCCCTGCGGGGTGCGAAGAGGTGCTCCACCGGGCCGAGCCCCGGACCGAATCCGGTCGCCGCGATCGGGCGACTCCCGCTGGCCAGCGTGCTGCCATCGCCCAGCCGGGTCGAATAGCCGTCCGCGGTCGGAGAGACGGCGACGGCGTTCGAGGCGACCAGGGTGAGCCGCCCGGTCGACAGCGCGGCGAGCAGGCGCATCCGGGAGCGGGGAGCGAGCCGGAACGACGGGTCGGAACCCGTTCCGGCATCCCACGGTGTCTGCTCGTCGACGATGGTCACCCGGGCGCCGTTCCGGACGTGGTGGCAGGCAATGTCGATGCCGGACTCGTATCCACCGATGACCACGACGTCACCCGGGCGTGCCCCCCAGGCGGCGGCCCCGCTGCTGTGATCGAGCAGGGTGTGTCCGGTGATCCGCGGAGCGACGGGGTCTCCGAACTCGCCCCCGGCCCACACCAGTGACCGCGTCTGGACCGGTCCGCGCGAGCACCGCACCTCGAAGCCGCCGTCCCGAGTGGTGACGGAGGTGACCTCGGTCCCGTCGAGCAGGGGCAGGGCGAAGTGCGTGGCGACGCCGCGCAGGTACGTCGCGTACTGGCGCCCGGTGGGGTAGTCGACCCCGAGACTGAACGCGGGTGAGGTCTCCGGGTGCACGGAGTTGAGGTCCGTGGCGCCGAAACCGTTTCCGGTGAAGGAGGGGGTGAGGAACGTCTGCTCCGCCGGCCAGTCCAGGAAGGTCTGGCCGATCGCGCCCCGTTCGACGACACCGAAGACGAGGTCGTCGACCGCGGCGAGAGCCAGCGCGGTGCCGATCCCGGCGGGGCCCGCGCCGATGACGAGGGCATCGAGCATCGGGGGTTCTGAGGTCACGGCGGTCCCTTCCCATGCGGAACACAGATGTCCGGCCCGCGTCGGGCGGGACCGCGACCGGCAACGGTCCCACGCTGACCACCCACACCTGTGCCTTATTGGTAATCGTTGTCAATAAGACTACACCCAGGGGTCCTTCGTCCCGGAGCTCGTCAGCCGGGGCGGAGGCTGTCGCCGCGTCAGGCGTGGTCGTCGAGGAGGTGGGCGGCGGTGTCGATGCACTGCAGCGCGGCCTCGTTGTCGACGCGGGTGAGCGCGAAGGCCGCGACGATCATTGCGGTGCAGGCGTCTGCGAGACGGGCGTTGGCCTCCGGCCCGTGCGTGGGACGGTGGGCGACGACGCCGCGCCCGATGGCCGAGCGCAGCTCCTCCCGATACGCGGCGACGACCTCGCGCACCGCCGGGTCCCGCGCTATCGGCGCGTTCGCCGAATTGACGAGAAGGCACCCGTTCGCGGACGCCGAGGAGCCTTCGTCGAGGAACGCGCTCCGCACCCTGGCGAGATACTCGACGATCGCGTCGGGGGCGACAGGGGTCGCGGTGAGTGGCTGGAGTAGTGGGCGGATGACCTCGTCGAGGTAACTGTCGACCGCCGCGTCGAAGAGGCCGCGCTTGCTGCCGAAGGCGTTGTAGATGCTCGAGCGGTTGAGGCCGGTGGCGCTCTCGAGGGCGGGGATCGCCGCGTCCTCGTAGCCCGACTCCCAGAAGACCTGACGTGCGCAGCGCACGGCGGCGGCGGTGTCGAATCCCTGTGTGCGACCCATGATCGGCCTCCTTTTGTGAAACGTCCGGTCTAGTATATATTGAAACGATCAGTTTAGAACCTGTCCGCTCCCATCGCTCTTGCGAGGTCGCACCATGCTCATCGTCTCCCTGGTCCTCGCCGCCCTCGCGGCGCTGATCCATGTCGTCATCTTTGCGCTCGAGTCACTCATGTGGACGAGCGCACGTGCCCGCCGAGTCTTCGGAACAGGCCTCGAGGAGGCGCGCGCCACCCAGCAGCTCGCCTTCAACCAGGGGTTCTACAACCTCTTCCTCGCGATCGTCACGGGGGTCGGGATCGCGTTCGTCCTAGCCGGTCCGCTGCCCATCGGCGCCGCGCTGCTGTTCGCGGGTGCCGGTTCCATGGCCGCGGCGGCCTTCGTCCTGTTCCTCTCCGCGCCCGACAAGCGGGAGGCGGCCCTCAAGCAGGGCGTGCTCCCGCTGCTCTCGGTGCTCGCGCTCGCGATCGCTCTCTAGCGGCCTGCGCCGTCACCCCTTCCCCACCACCCATCCCGACCTCACCCGGAAGTAGAACCATGACCGACGCCACCAGCACCGCCACCAGTACCCACATCCAGCTCGCCGCGCGCCCCTCGGGGTGGCCGACGCACGAGGATTTCCGCACCACGACGGTCAACTACGGGCCACTCGAACCGGGACAGGCCCGGGTCTCGAACCTCTACATCTCCGTCGACCCCTACATGCGGGGCCGGATGAACGACGTGCGCAGCTACACCGCCCCTTACGCCGTCGGCGCGACGATCACCGGCGGCGCGGTCGGCCGCGTCACCGCGTCCACGGACGATTCCGTCCCGGTCGGGAGCGTCGTGACACACCAGCACGGGTGGTCGGACATCGTTCAGGCCGACGCGTCGACCTTCACCGTCGTGCCCGAGCTCGACGGAGCGCCGCTCTCCCTCTACCTCGGCATCCTCGGCATGACGGGACTGACCGGTTACGTGGGCCTCACGGCCATCGCCGGCCTGAACCCGGGTGACACGGTCTTCATCTCCGGCGCCGCCGGCGCGGTCGGGACCGCGGCAGGGCAGATCGCGCGGCTCCTGGGCGCCGGTCGCGTCATCGGATCGGCGGGATCGCCCGGGAAAGTGCGTCTGCTCACCGAGAAGTACGGCTTCGACGCCGCGCTCGACTACAAGGACGCGCCCGTCCGTGAACAACTCGGCGCACTGGTCCCGGAGGGGGTCGACGTGTACTTCGACAACGTCGGAGGCGACCACCTCGAGGCGGCCCTCGACGTGATGAACGACGGCGGGCGAATCGCCCTGTGTGGCGCGATATCGGGGTACAACGACGAGGGCCGGACACCCGGCCCGGACAACCTGGCCAACATCATCGTCCGGGGACTGACACTCACCGGTTTCACGCTCGGCGGCCACCTCCACCTGGGACCCGAGTTCGCCGAGCAGATGACGAAGTGGTTCGCCGCCGGGGAGATCGCCTACGACGAGACCGTCGTCGACGGCATCGAGAACACCGTCGACGCGTTCCTCGACATGATGCGCGGCGCCAACACCGGGAAGATGGTCGTCCGGATCTCGTCCGAGCGGCGGTAACACCCCACACGTGGCACGCCGACGGATCAGCCCTCCGGTCGAGCGGGACGGCATGCGATCCCCGAAGGGGGCATCATGGCAGCATGAAGTCCATCGGCGGTGACCGTCGGAGCGGGGGAGAGGTGCTCGGGAATGACCAGTCACGATCAGGACGGTGACGGCGAGGACGCCCGTGCCCGCCTGATCCGCCACGTCGACGCCCTGTGCGCGGGCGCGGCCTCCTCGGGACCCGGAGAGCTCTCCGATCGGGCGGCCCTGCTGGTGGCCTGTGGCCTCGTCGAACCACGGATCGTCAGTGTGGTGCTCGCGAGACTCCACCGGAATCTGCCCTTCCCCACCGTCGGCGGCTTCCACCAGCTGCGTGTGATCGAGGAACAACGTCACGACCTCAGGCGCCTGCTGGGCACCCCGTTGCCGTCGGTCCTGAGGATGGCGTTGCGCACCCGTCTGGCCGACCTCGACCGGAGGTACGTCTCGCTGCGCACCGGGTTCACCCGGGGCGCAGGTGTGTTCGCGTATCGGATCAAGGACATCCGCGCAGACCGCAAGCGCGGGGTCCACCTGGACCCGGAGGACCGAGGTCGGCTCTTCGACGCCCTCGCCTCCACGCCGACGAGGGCGCCGGTGCCGATGGTGCCCAGGACGATGGTCGAGTTGGGTACCGCCGCGGCCGCCTACGGGCAGCGCGAGATGGGACGGGTCGTCCTGCCGCACCGTGTCCAGGCGGTGGTGGAGTCGTTGCCCTCGCTCCCACGGATCCGGGCGGACAACCGCCGACTCCCCGAGATGTACACCGCGCTGCTGATGGAGGTCGGCGGTCTGTACGACCGACTCATCCGGGCCTACGTCCGCGGGGGGCGATCAGTGGAGGAGATCCGGTTGCAGTTCGACGCGGAGACCGAGCTGGTGGGGCTCGCCGGAGACCTCTGTCGGCTCCGGGAGACGGCGGCGACGCCGGGTGTCCCGCCCGCCCGTGACGGGTTCAGCACCCGGACCGGGATGGGCGCGGCGATCGACGAGGTCTGGGCCGAGGTGGTCGAACGGGCGGTCGCGTTCCGCGAACTGGTGGAGTCGGTGGAGACCCGCGCCGACGCCGCGGTGTCCGAGGCCGCGCGGCTCGACGACATCGCCCGCGAGCACGGTGTGAGGCCTCCGTCCACCGTGCACGCACCCAGTCCTGCAGACCTCACGGCCGAGCACCTGGCCGCACGCGCCGGTGACCGGATGCTCTCCACCGAGGCCATGCGCAGGCTGCGCGGGCAGATCGACCCCGAGCGCTGACGCGGAGACCAGCGGGGTGCGCCGCCGACCCTGTCAGCCCCTGCGTACGGTGGCATCATCTGTTCTGTAGACCGGGAAGGACTCCACGCGTGGGATTCGCCAACCGCTTCTGGAAGCTGATGGGCTCCACCCAGGGCCGGGACACCTCGCGCGCGCAGAGTGCGGTCGAGGCCTCCCACGGGTTCGACGACTGGTCCGCGGGGATGGACGACGCGGAGTTCGCGGACGCCGCCCACGATCTGCAGCTCTTCGGCGAGTCCCCCGAGGACCTCGCACGCTTCCTCGCTCTGGCCAGGGAGGCCGCGACGAGGGCCGTCGGACTGAGGCCGTTCGACGTCCAACTCCAGGGCGCTCTGAGGATGTTCGCGGGGGATGTGGTGGAGATGGCGACCGGAGAGGGAAAGACCCTCTCCGGTGCGGTCGCGGCGGCCGGTTACGCACTCCAGGGGCACCACGTCCACGTCATCTCGGTCAACGACTATCTCGCGGCCCGTGACGCGCGGTGGATGGGGCCGATGTTCGAGCTCCTGGGGCTGACGGTGGGTCACGTCACCGAGTCGTCGACCCGCGAGGAGCGTCGGGGCGCCTACGCCTGCGACATCACCTACGGGTCCGTCTCCGAGATCGGTTTCGACGTTCTGCGGGAGCAGCTCGTCACCGATCCGGCCGACCTCATCGCGCCCACGACCGACGTCGCTCTGGTCGACGAGGCCGACTCGGTGCTCGTCGACGAGGCGTTGGTCCCGCTGGTCCTCGCCGGGTCCACCTCCGGGGAGGCGCCCACGGGGGAGATCCTCTCCGCGGTCCGGAAACTCCGACCGGGCCGCCACTACGAGACCGACTCCGAGCGTCGCAACATCTTCCTGACGGACGACGGCGCCGAGGCGATCGAGGGCGAACTGGGGATCGATGACCTCTACGACGAGGAGCATGTCGCCACGACGCTGGTGCAGGTCAACGTCGCACTCCACGCGTGTTTCCTGCTCAGGCGGGACGTGGACTACATCGTCCGTGACGGCCGGGTCCAGCTGATCAACGCCTCGCGGGGTCGTGTCGCCGAACTGCAACGGTGGCCGGACGGGCTGCAGGCGGCCGTCGAGGCCAAGGAGGGCGTCGCGGTCTCCGAGGCCGGTCAGATCCTCGACAGCATCACGGTCCAGGCGTTCATCGGCCGGTACGACCGCGTGTGCGGGATGACGGGAACGGCCCTCGCGGCCGGGGCGCAGTTGCGCGAGTTCTACTCACTCGGTGTCTCCCAGATCGACCCGAACACCCCCTGCGTCCGGGTCGACGAGGCCGATCGAACGTACATCGACGTCGACAGCAAGACCCGCGCGGTCGTCGAGCACATCGCCGCCGTCCACGCGACCGGCCAGCCGGTGCTCGTGGGAACCCACGACGTCGCGGAGTCGGAGGAACTCGCCGCACGACTGTCCGAGAAGGGCGTGGAGTGCGTGATCCTCAACGCCAAGAATGACGAGGAGGAGGCGGCCATCATCGCCGAGGCGGGCGACGTGGGCAACGTCACCGTCTCCACCCAGATGGCGGGACGCGGCACGGACATCAGACTGGGTGGATCCGACGAGTCCCGCCGCGACGAGGTGGTCGAACTCGGTGGACTGCACGTGGTGGGGACCGGGCGGCACCGGACGGAGCGGCTCGACAATCAGCTGCGGGGGCGCGCCGGGCGCCAGGGGGACCCCGGTAGCTCGGTGTTCTTCGCGGCGATGGACGACCCGGTCGTGACCTCGGCCCTGGAGCCCGAGAAGATCCCCACCTCGCACGACAGAATCAGCGGGCTGCTCAAGGGCAACCGTGGCCGCGACGCGGTCGACCACGCGCAGCGCGTCACCGAGGGGCAGATGCTCGCGATCCACTCCAACACCTGGCGGTACAGCCGGCTCCTCGCCGAGCAACGCGCGATCCTCGCCGAGCGTCGGGCGGCCCTGTTGGTCACGGAGAAGGCGTTCGAGGAACTCACCGCGCACGATCCGGCGCGCAGTGCCGAACTCGTGGAGGCGCACGGCCGCGATGCCGTGGTGCAGGGGTGCCGGGACATCATGCTGTGGCATCTCGACCGGGGCTGGGCCCGACACCTGGAGACGATGAACGACGTCCGCGAGTCCATCCACCTCAGGGCACTGGGGCGGGAGAACCCTCTCGACGAGTTCCACCGGATCGCGATCGATCACTTCAGAGATCTCGCCTCGGACGCGGTCCGGGAGTCGGAGACCACCTTCGCCGAGATCGAGTTCACCGATTCGGGGGTGGATCTCGTGGCCAACGCGATGGCGCGCCCCACCTCGACGTGGACGTATATGGTCCACGACAACCCGATGGCGGCGGGTGGCAACGTCTTCTCCGGGATGATGTCGACGTTCCGATGAGTGCCGCGCGGGAGGGACGACGTGAGACCGATCTGCGGGAATGGCGGACCGGCGAGGGCAGGGTCCTCGGTGCGCGCATCCCGCAACCGCGCGACGGACACCTCTCCGCCGCGGTGCCACCCGGCCTCGGGTACGAACCGCCGCCGAGCGACCCCCAGGTCAGCGACAGGTTCTGGACGCTTCCCAATGCCATCTCGCTGGCGCGCATCGCTCTGATCCCGGTGCTCGTACTGAGCATCCTGGTCTGGGACGACCCGCCGCTGGCGCTGTGGCTCCTCGGCGCCTTGGTCGTCTCCGACTGGCTCGACGGCAAGATCGCACGCCTGTGGAACATGCGATCCACGTGGGGCGAGCGCCTCGACCCCCTGGCCGACCGCATCCTGGTGGCCGCCGTGCCCGTGGCCTTCGCCGTCGCCGGGTACATCCCCGTCTGGGTCGTGGTGGTCCTCCTGGTCAGGGACGCGCTGCTGGTGGGGACCGTGCCGGTGTATCGCCGGAGAGGGATCGAACCGGAGGTCACCTACCTGGGCAAAGCCGCCACGTTCACGCTGTTCTGGTCCCTCCCGCTGCTCCTCGCCGGGTTCGCGGGGGTCCCCGGCGGAGAGGCGTTCCTGATCCTCGGTGAGGCGTGTCTGTACTGGGGTGTGGGCCTCTACTCGTGGAGCGGCTCGATCTACCTGTGGCAGGCCTGGAGGATCGCCCGGTCCGTCCCCCCGCGCCGTCCCGGATCTACTGCAGTGGAGCCGTCCGGCGGTGTGTAATGTCGCCAGATGTAATCGCCAAGTGAGCCACGCGAGAAGGGCACGTCAGTGAGTGACCAGAACATCCCCGACCAGCTCCGGTACACCGACGAGCACGAGTGGGTGGAGCGGGTGTCCGACACCCGAGTTCGCATCGGCATCACCGAGTACGCGCAGTCCAAGCTGGGTGACATCGTCTTTGTCCAGCTCCCGGACGTGGGCGGGGAGACGGAGTCGGGTGAACCGTTCGGCGAGGTCGAGTCGCCCAAGAGCGTCTCCGACCTGTACGCGCCGCTCAGCGGGAAGGTCGTCGAGGTCAACACCGCCCTCGAGACGTCGCCCGAGCTGGTCAACTCCGACCCGTACGGTGAGGGGTGGATCGTCGTCCTCGAGATCCCGGACGTCGAGGATCTGGAGACGCAGCTCGAGCAGACGCTTGACTCGGACGGATACGCCAAGATCACGGAGGGCTGAGGGGTAGGGACCGCCCCCGGCCCCGCGGCCGGACGGTCCGACATAGAATCGCAGGCACCGCATGGTGAGCCCCACGCCCGGGCTCGGACGAGGAGAGACGAACGTGACCGAGAACAAGAACATGCCCGAGGCGACCGCCGAGACCACCTCGGTGTTCCGCGCGGAGCTTCTCAACGAGTCCGATCAGCAGGCGGCTCAGTCCGAGCCCGCCGTCACCGGTGTCGAGGGGCTGCCCGAGGGGCAGGCGCTCCTGGTGGTCAAGCGAGGGCCCAACGCGGGCTCCCGTTTCCTCCTGGACCAGGCCACCACGTCGGCCGGCCGTCATCCGGACAGCGACATCTTCCTCGACGACGTCACGGTGAGTCGTCGTCACGCTGAGTTCCGGAGCGAGGGCGGTACCTTCAACGTCGTCGACGTCGGATCGCTGAACGGGACGTACGTCAATCGTGAGCCCGTGGACTCCGCCTCGCTCTCGAACGGCGACGAGGTCCAGATCGGCAAGTTCCGCCTCGTCTTCCTGACGGGTACGCCCGGGCAGTGACAGCCGCCGGACACGGCGCCACCGAGGAGGGACACCTCTCCATCGGCGGTGTCATCGCACTCCTGAGTCCGGAATTCCCGGACCTCACGGTGTCGAAGGTCCGGTTCCTCGAGAACGAAGGACTGGTCACCCCCGAGCGCACCGCCAGCGGGTACCGCCGGTTCAGCGTCGGGGATCGCGAGCGGCTGCGCTATGTCCTCACGGCGCAGCGCGACCGGTATCTGCCCCTCAAGGTGATCCGCGAGGAGTTGGAGGCGCTCGACTCCGCGATCGCGGACGGGTCCACCACCGCCCTGCTCCCGCGGCCCGGTGGGGACGGTGTACCGGGGTCGACCCCGGACGATTTCCGCAGTGACACCGTTCTGCGCCTCACCCGGGAGGACGTGGTCGAGCAGTCGGGGGTGGACGCGGAGCTCGTCGGCTCCCTCGTCGACGCCGGGCTCATCGTGGCCGGTCCCGGTGGCTTCTTCGACCCCGAGGCGGTGCTGGTCGCGCGGACGGCGCACGACCTCGCCGGCCACGGAGTCGACGTTCGCCATCTGCGGGGCTTCAGGACGGCCGCCGACCGGCAGACGGGTCTCATCACCCAGATCGCCGGTCCGGTGGCCCGGCAGGGCGACGCGGATGCACGGGATCGCGCGGCCGAGTTGGCCCGGGAGATCGCCGCGCTGTCGGTGGCACTGCACTCCACGCTCGTCACCGTGGCCGTCCGGCACGCGCTGGAGTCCTGACGCACGCGCCCCGGGACGGATCGGGGCTAGGCTGGACCCGTGGGAGAGGCGGAGGACATGGGAAAGAACATGCGAGAGGTGAACGTCGTCGGCATCCGTTTCGAGGAGCCGGAGTACGCACCAGTACTGATCCTGCACGAGAAGGACGGGGGGCGGTACGTCCCGATCTGGATCGGAGCGTCCGAGGCCGCTGCGATCAGTCTCCAGCAGCAGGGCGTGCAGCCGGGGAGGCCGCTGACCCACGATCTCGTGGCGACGCTCCTCGAGACCTTCGCCCATCCACTCGAGCAGGTGGAGATCGTGGGGGTGTCCGAGGGGACGTTCATCGCGGAACTCGTCTTCGAGGGCACGCGGGTCTCCGCCCGCCCGTCGGACGCCGTCGCCGTCGCGCTGAGGACTTCGTCCCCGGTCCTGGTCAGCCGTGAGGTGCTCGACGAGGTCGGCATCTCGTTGGTAGAGCAGGGCGAGGAGGAGGTCGAGGCCTTCCGTGAGTTCCTCGACCAGGTGAGCCCGGATGACTTCCTCGGTGGCGGAGACGCGCCGCAGGAGCCCGGCGGCCCGACGCCCTGACCGCTGCGACCAGGTATTTCTGTATCCACAGGAGCCACTCCAGCACCAGTGCGCAGGTCGCGGCAAGGTCTCAAGTTCAACTTGAGGTTGAGGTTTACCGCGTGTCCTATTGATCGCGGACCCTCGCGGGCCTAGCGTTGCTCCCAGTGAACTACACCGATGGTGTTCACGCGTCAGAGGATCCGGACTCGACAGAGCCCGGCACCGTGTCCCCGCGACAGCGGCGGCACCCCACAGCTTGAGGGAGCAATCGTGGCCGACCACACCCGGGATCCGGAGTCGTCCTCCACCGGTACGCACACGGAGGGTCTCTTCGGAGGCGACGTCGAGGCCACCCAGGCCACGTTCGACGAGGTGCAACCGGGACTGTTCCCCGACGACGGCATCCCTGACGGCACGAGCGGATACCGCGTCCCGATCGCCTGCCAGATCGCCGGCATCACCTACCGGCAACTCGATTACTGGGCCCGGACCGATCTGGTGGTGCCGTCGATCCGCAACGCCGCCGGGTCCGGCAGCCAGCGCCTGTACTCGTTCAAGGACATCCTCGTCCTCAAGATCGTCAAGCAACTGCTGGACACGGGGATCTCCCTGCAGAACATCCGGAAGGCCGTGGATCAGATCCGCTCCCGCGGGGTGAAGGATCTGGCCACCATCACCCTCTTCTCCGACGGTCGCACGGTGTTCGAGTGCACCTCGAAGGAGGAGGTGTTCGACCTCCTCCAGGGTGGACAGGGGGTCTTCGGCATCGGGATCGGTGGTGCGATGCGGGAGCTCGCCGGGTCGATCTCTGAGTTCCCCGCCGAGACCGTCTCGGCCGAGGACGTCATCGAACCCCTCGAGGACGAGTTGGCGGCCCGTCGGCGCGCCCGCGCCTCGCGGCGTACGGGCTGATCGCAGGAGTCGTCTAGACTCGGCGGTGCGTTCACGCGACTCACGGGAGAGTCCCGCGGTATCCACCGCGGGCGCCGAAGGAGCAACTCCTCTCCGAGAATCTCTCAGGCACCCGGACCGTGTAGTCGTCGAACGCCTCTGGAGAGCGGTGGAACAGACCACCCGCCCACGGGGAAAGCGCGGCCCGCAGGCGGGCCCCGTGAATCTCTCAGGCGCCGGCGTCAGCCGGTTGGGGACAGAGCGGAGAGGGTAGCACCGGCCCGCAGGCCGCCCGTCCGGGCGGCCCCGCCCTTCGAGGAGCACCTGTGACGACGACCCCGCACACCGCCCGGACCGGAGGCGAGTTCGTCGCCCGCCATCTGGGACCCGACGCCGACGGCCTGGCCCACATCCTGAGGACGATCGGAGTGGACTCGCTCGACGAGCTCGCCGAGCGTGCATTCCCGTCGGTCATCCTCGACGAGGTGGGTCCCGACGGCCGGGCAGCGGGCATCGACGCCCTGCCCGAGCCCCTGTCGGAGTCCGACACGCTCGCCGCGCTGCGCGTGCTCGCGGACAGGAACGAGGTCGCGGTCTCCATGATCGGGCAGGGGTACTACGACACGCTCACCCCGGCCGTGATCCGCCGCAATGTAGTCGAGAGCCCCGCCTGGTACACGGGGTACACGCCCTACCAGCCGGAGATCAGCCAGGGCCGACTCGAGGCTCTTCTCAACTTCCAGACCATGGTCGCCGACCTCACCGGCATGGACATGGCGAACGCCTCCATGCTGGACGAGGGGACCGCGGCCGCCGAGGCCATGACGATGCTCCGAAGGGCCAACCGGTCCTCGAAGAGTCCCCGCTTCGCGGTCGACGCGGACGTCTTCGGCCAGACCGCCGCCATCCTCGCCACCCGCGCCGAGCCGCTGGGCATCGAGATCGTCACCGCGAACCTGATCGACGACGGGTTGCCGGAGGGCGACTTCTTCGGTGCACTGGTGCAGACGCCGGGTGCCTCGGGCCGCGTCGCCGACGTCGCCGGGCTGATCGACCAGTGCCACGACCGGGGAGTCCTCGTGGCGGCGGGCGTCGACCTGCTCGCCGCGACCGTCCTCACCCCGGCCGGGGAGAAGGGGGCGGACGCCTGCTTCGGCTCGTCCCAGCGCTTCGGTGTCCCGATGGGCTTCGGTGGCCCCCACGCGGGCTTCCTCGCGTGTCGCACCGCTCATGCCCGTAACCTCCCGGGCCGTCTCGTGGGGGTGTCGACGGACGCCGACGGTCGGCCGGCCTACCGGCTGGCGTTGCAGACCCGCGAGCAGCACATCCGCCGCGACAAGGCCACGTCCAACATCTGCACCGCACAGGTCCTGCTCGCGGTGGTCGCCGCGATGTACGCCTCCTACCACGGCGCGGAGGGCCTGGCGGCGATCGCCCGGCGCGTGCACTCCCATGCCGCCGTCCTGGCCGACGGTCTCGTCGCCGCGGGTGTCCAGGTGGTCCACCCAGACTTCTTCGACACCGTCCTGGCCAGGGTGCCCGGCCGCGCCACCGAGGTGATCGCCGCCGCCGCCGAGCGTGGGGTGAACCTGTGGAAGGTCGACGACGACCACGTGTCCGTCTCCTGCGATGAGGCCACCACCGGGGACCATCTCGCGCTCGTCCTCGAGGCGTTCGGTGGTGAGGTCGCCGACATCGCGGACGCCGGACAGCTGGAGATCCTCGTCGATCCCGCCTACGGGAACCGGACGTCTCACTATCTCCAGCACGAGGCGTTCGTCCGGTACCGGACCGAGACCGCGATGCTGCGTTACCTGCGCGCCCTCGCCGACAAGGACCTGGCGCTGGACCGCACCATGATCCCGCTGGGCTCCTGCACCATGAAGCTCAACGCGACCACGGAGATGGAGCCCATCACGTGGCCTGAGTTCGCAGGACTCCACCCCTTCGCGCCGGCGGAGCAGACCCGCGGGATCCGCCGGCTCGTGGCCGACGTCGAGCAGTGGCTCGTCGACATCACCGGTTACGCCGCGGTGAGCCTGCAGCCCAACGCGGGCAGCCAGGGGGAGTACGCGGGTCTGCTGGCGATACGGCAGTACCACCGGTCCCGCGGCGACGAGGATCGCAGGGTGTGTCTCATCCCGTCCTCGGCTCACGGGACCAACGCCGCGTCCGCGGTGATGGCGGGGATGAAGGTCGTCGTCGTCGGTTGTCGACCCAACGGAGACGTGGACGTCGACGATCTCCGCGAGAAGGTCGGCAGGCACGCGGCCGAGCTGTCGGCGATCATGATCACCTACCCCTCGACCCACGGGGTGTACGAGCACGACATCGAGGAGATCTGCGCGATCGTCCACGACGCCGGCGGGCAGGTCTACATCGACGGGGCCAACCTCAACGCTCTCGTGGGGGTCGCCCGTCCGGGGCGGTTCGGAGGCGACGTCAGCCACCTCAACCTGCACAAGACCTTCTGCATCCCGCACGGTGGTGGCGGTCCCGGGGTCGGCCCGGTCGCGGTGGCCGAGCATCTGCGCGAGTTCCTGCCCGGCCACCCCTACGAGGAGGGTCTCGGTTCGGGCGCGGTGGTCTCGGCCGCCGCCTTCGGATCCGCCTCGATCCTCCCCATCACGTGGGCCTACGTCCGCATGATGGGTGCGGACGGGCTGCGCCGTGCCACGCTCACCGCGATCGCGAGTGCCAACTACCTGGCCCGGCGGATCGGGCAGGACTTCCCGGTGCTGTATTCCGGGGACGGCGGGTGGGTGGCGCACGAATGCATCCTCGACCTCAGGCCGCTCATCGACTCGGTCGGCATCTCGATCGACGACGTGGCCAAGAGGCTGGCGGACTACGGCTTCCACGCGCCCACAATGAGCTTCCCGGTGCCCAACACGCTCATGGTGGAGCCCACCGAGAGCGAGGACCTGGCCGAGCTGGACGCGTTCTGTGAGGCGATGTCCGCGATCCGCGCCGAGATCGACCTGGTCGCCTCGGGGGAGTGGACCGTGGAGGACAATCCGCTGCGCGGGGCGCCCCACACCGCCGAGAGCGTCTCCGCCGACGAGTGGGAGCATGCGTACCCGCGCAGCCTGGCGGGCTACCCGCTGGGGTCGGTGTGGCGCCCCAAGGTCTGGCCCGCGGTGCGGCGGATCGACGGCGCGTACGGCGACCGCAACCTGGTGTGCTCCTGCCCTCCGCTGGAGGCGTTCGCCGAGGACTGAGGCGCCGGGGGCCGGCGTTGTCGTACCCGCGTGACACCGTGCGGGCATGACGACGACCGGTTCCCGTCCCGTTCCTGATCTCCCCTCGTCCTGCCAGACGTGGTGTCGCGCCCAGCCCCCGGCGCTGCTGGTGGCGGACGAATACGTGGAGATCGACCTCGACCTGTGGAACCTCAGGCTCGCGGAGCGAGGGGTCGACCTCCGACTGGTTGCCGGCGGCCCCGACGGCGGCCGGGTCGAGACCGGTTTCGGATACCTCCGCAGGAGTGACCTGTGGGCGGCGGGACGCAGGGCGCGCGGCAGCCTGGAGGAGTCCGTCGTCGCGCTCTACATGTGTGCAGCCTGGCTCGCCGGTCACCCGCAGCGATCGGGCGTGCGCAGGGGCCTACCGGACTTCCGTGTGCCGGAGCGAGACCGCTCCGCGTGGCGCTCGGTGTCTTCTCACGGATATCCCCTGGTCCTGCACGAGGTAGCGGATTGGTTGGACGCCCCGGCGGAGGCGATGAACCTGCTGCGCAACGGGGCGCCGTACGGAAGGGCCGGCAGGGGGGTGCCCGATCTCGGGTTCCCGCTCGCGTCGCTCTATCTGTCGTCCCTGGGAATGGCGTGGTCGGAGCAGACCATCGTTCCCGTCGATTCGGCCGGGATCGCCACGCTGGTCCACGCGGGATGGACCGAGATGGACTCGCTCGGTCGCATGACGCCACGCCGGTATCAGCGGTATCTGGACGTGATCTCCGCGTGGGCGGAGGAGGCCGCTGTCGACCCGCTCGTGGTCGAGATGTGGGTGGTGCGCGACTGGCATGACCGGCGCTCGATGGTTGCGCAGACGGGGTCGTCCGCAGAGAGTCCACCCGGAGGCCGCCCGCGGTGACCCACCAGAGAAGATAGTGTCCGCTCCATGGAACCGCAGAGCATGACCGTCGACATCCCGGCCGGCACCCTCGACGTACTGGAATGGCGTACGAACGGGCCCGAGCGCGGGACAGTGTTGGCGCTGCACGGCTTCCCGGAGTCGCCGTGGGAGTGGGAGGCGGTCGCCGGGGTGCTGACGCAGCAGGGTCTCAGGGTCGTCGCTCCGGCCCAGCGGGGGTACTCCGCCGGAGCGCGCCCGGACGACGTCGCGGCCTATGCGATCGAGAACCTGAGCGCGGACGCCCTGGCGGTCGTCGACCAACTCGGTTTGGAGAACGTGCACGTGCTCGGCCACGACTGGGGGGCCTCGGTCGCGTGGTGGCTCGCCGCCCACCACCCCGGGCGGGTGTCGAGCCTGACGGTGGTATCCGTCCCCCATCTGTCGGCCTTCGCGCAGGCTCTGCAGTCCGATCCGGACCAGCAGGCCCGGTCGGCCTACTTCGCCCTCTTCCGTCAGGAGGAAAAAGCCGAGGACGTCCTGCTCGAGGACGGGGCCCGACGTCTGCGGGCGATGTTCGACGAGCACGTGTCGGACGAGCTCATGGCCAAGCACCTCGAGGTGGTCGGCACTCGCGCGGGGCTGACGGGCGCGCTCAACTGGTACCGGGCGATGCGGCGGTACGACCTGCCCGACGTGTCGGTCCCCACGACGTATCTGTGGGGGGAGGACGACCCCGCGATCGGGCGCTCCGGTGCCGAGGCCACCGCCTCCCGGATGGCGGGGGAGTACCGGTTCGTTCCGCTGGCGGGCATGGGGCACTGGCTCCCGGAACAAGCCCCCGAGGTGGTGGCCGCGGAGGTCCTGGACAGGATCGGCTGACGCCGGAGGCCTGGGTGGATCGGTCCCGGCCCCGGAGTCAGGGTTGGCGCAGTTCCCGCTTGAGGAGCTTGCCCGACTGGTTCCGGGGCAGTTCGTCCACAAAGACGACGCGCTTCGGCACCTTGAAGGGCGCGAGATGGGCGCGGGTACCGTCGATGATCTCGGATTCGGTGGCGTGGACGTCGTCCCTGAGGACCACTATCGCGGTGACGGCCTCGATCCATTTGTCGTCCGGTGTGCCGATCACGGCCACCTCCGCCACGCGCTCATCCTGATAGATCGCGTCCTCGACCTCCCGGGACGCCACGAGGACACCACCGGTGTTGATGACGTCCTTGATGCGGTCGACGACCTCGATGAACCCCTCCGAGTCACGCACCACCAGATCGCCGGAGTGGAACCATCCGTCGCGGAACGCCTCAGCGGTGGCGTCGGGCTTGTTCCAGTAGCCCGTGCACAACTGCGGAGAGCGGTAGACCACCTCGCCCCGCTCACCGTCCGCGACCTCGGCGCCCGTCTCGTCGACGACGCGGGCGTCCACGAAGAACACCGGTCGGCCGGCGCTCGCCGGGCGGGCGTCGTGCTCCTCGGGGCGCAGGACACTGGCCAGTGGGCCGATCTCCGACTGCCCGAAGCAGTTGTAGAACCCGAGGTCGGGGTACCTACCCCGCAGTCGCTGGAGCACCGTCACCGGCATGATCGAGGCTCCGTACTGGGCCTTGCGCAGACTCGACAGGTCCCGTGACTCCAGGTCCGGATGCGAGGCCAACGGGACCCACACCGTCGGGGCGAGGAAGAGTGAGCCGATCCTGTCGACCTCGACCCGGCGGAGGATCTCGGCGATGTCCGGGGCGGCCATGAGGTGCACCGTCGCCCCAAGCGAGAGGTAGGGGAGCGCGAACACGTGCATCGCGGCCGAGTGGTAGAGCGGCATGGTCACCAGCGGCTCGTCGTCCGCGGTGAGGTCCAGGGCGAGAATGCAACTGACGTACTCATGGACGAGCGCGGAATGGGTCATCATCGCGCCCTTGGGGCGTGAGGTCGTGCCCGAGGTGTAGAGGAGTTGGGCCAGATCGCCGCCGGTGGCGGGGGACTGCACCGGGGCACACGGGGAGTCGCCCGTCGCCGAGCCCAGAACGGTGCCGTCCGCGGTCTCCCCCTCCCGGGGCAGCAGCGGGAGGGAGCGCAACCCCGGCATGGTCTCGAGGACGTCCGACAACGTGGCGGACTGTGCCGGGTCCACCAGTACCAAGGACGCCCCAGAGTCGGTCAACAGGTACTCGAGTTCGCCGCCGGTCAGGGCGTAGTTGACGGGCACGTGCGTGAATCCGGCGCGGGAGGCGGCGAGGAAGCCGATGAGATAGGCGTCGGAGTTGACCCCGTAGGCGGCAACCCGGGCCCCGTCCTCGAGGCCCTGACCGGCGAGGGTCGTGGCCACCCGGTCGACCGCGGAGTCCAGCGCCGCGTAGGTCCACCGGCGTTCGGCGAAGTTGAGTGCCACGCGGTCGGGGAACCGGGCCGCCGAGCGTCGGAGGACGGCGTCGATCGTCGCGGAACTCACGGCGGGACTGGGGGATCGAGGGGGTGTGGTCATCGCCTCAGCCTAGAGGGCGGCCGGCGAGGTCATGGTTCGGCGGCGACGATCTCCAACACCTCCGGGGGGACCGCCCCGTTGCTGTCCCGCGGGGTCCAGTGCTCGCTCGGGACCCACTGGGATCCGCACCCTCGGCACGCGAACATGGGCTCACCGCGGCGCTCCACCGGGGTTCTCGTCCACTCGCACAGGTCGCGGCACGAGCGGACCCGCAGGGGGCCGCTGTCGGGATCGGGCTCTCGCCGGGGCCGGAAGGGCAGTGCACGGAAACTGGACATGTCTGGGTTCAGGATAACCGGTCGTCGTGGGTAGCCTGATCGCGGATGCGGGTGGACTGAGGAGGTCGACGTGAGCGCATGTCCCTGCGGGAGTCGGCTCCCGTTGGATCGTTGTTGCGGGCCGCTCGTCGAGGACGGTGTCCCGGCCGAGACCGCCGAGCAACTGATGAGATCCCGGTACACGGCCTTCGTTCTGGGTCGGGAGGATCACCTCTGGCGCACCTGGCACCCGCGGACGAGGCCGGCCCGGGTGGAGGCCGGTGACGTGGAGTGGACCGGCCTCGCGATCCTCGACGTGGTTCACGGTGGAGTCGTCGATCGGACCGGGACCGTGGAGTTCGAGGCCCGGTATGTCGGGCCCGAGGGGCCCGGTGTCATGCGCGAGCGATCGGCGTTCGAGCGCAGAGGTGGTCGGTGGACCTATCTGGAGGGCACGGTACCGTCCTGAGCCCTAGGTGGCGGTCGGGTCTTCGGGCTGGCGGGTCACGGTGACCGATCCGATCGTCCTCGGGGCGACCACGTCGATGCGCCCGATACGGTTCCCTCTGGGCATGGTCCAGGCGACCATCCCCCGGATCTCCTCGCCGGGAAAGCTCAGGACCGAGGGCACGAGGGGGTCCTCGACCGTCCCCGCGGGGTTCTCGATCCGCTCGAACGGCCGCCCCGACGGGTCGAACGCCGAGAAGTCCTCAGGTCCCAGTTCCGGTTGGCCGGACGCCTGCACCGCGCGGACGTCCACGACCACGACCGCGTCCGAGTACGTGGTCGAGGGCACGATCCTGAGGTCGGACAGCGTCACGGTGGCGTCCCACGATTCCCCGGCCACGGGGAACGGCCTGTCGAACTGCTGCGACGAGGGCAGGGGTCCGGATTGCTGGGCCGTCGGGACCGGGACGCCCGCGGAGTCGTCATCGCCGAACAGGGACGCCGGTGAACAGCCAGACGTGGAGACGGCCGCGGTCACGATCACTGCAGCGAGGACGGCGCGACGCATGTAGGCGCTCCTGGGGCGAGTTCTCACACCGGGCCCGTCCCGGCACGGTCTCAGATCCTACTGCTCGCCGGGACGGTGGTCATCGGAGGCGCGCAGGTCACGCCATCGTCTGCCCGCGACCCGGTGCGCGAGATCCGAGTAGACGTCGTCGAGTTCGGCCGAGATCTCGGCCAACTGGATCTTGAAGTTGACCGGGACGAACACCCGGTCGACGAACTCCGCCTCGGCGGAGATCGTCTCGCCGTCGAACACGTACCTGCACCACAGCGAGTCCCGGTTGAGGATCGCGACCTCGGTCTCCGCGGCCGCGGGATCCTCCACCGAGGAGACGAGTGGGCTCCGGAACACGACGAGGGGGAGCGAGCGGTGCGCACGGACGAACAGCAGGACACAGCCGGCGGGAACGGTGAACACGTCGTGCTCGTCGGGTGTGACCCGTCGCTGGTAGACCTCCGACAGGGCCGACTGTAGTGCGCTGGTCGCCTCGTCCGGGGTGGCGATGGGCTGCGACCGGAAGTCGGCGTCCGCCGACACGGGTTCATCTGAACCGGCCCCGGCGGCGTCCTCCGGATCGGACACGTCATGGAGGAATACCGGGTGAGGGATCCCGAAGACGCGCTCCATCGTGCCGGCGACCAGGTGGGCCACCTCGAGTGCACGGTTGACCGGGAACGTGAGGTCCGCCCCCGGAGCACCCTGGCCCGTCGGGTGCCGGAGCGACCAACCGAGGGCCATGAGTTGCTCGAGCCGGACTGGCCCCAGCGGCTCCGGTGAATCCTCGGACCCGCCGCCGGAGACCTCCGCGTGGACGGTGCCGCCGCCGGTGGCGGTGAAACGCACGTACGGGGTGCGGGTGGACGGCGACCCGAGGACGGGAACAGCCAGGTCGAACGTGGCTCCCGGGACGAGGTCACGCAGGAGTCCGGCCAGGCGGGTCGCGAAGCGGTTCCACCCGGCGGCGATCGACGCGTCCACGTCGAACTCGAAATCCCGCATGAGTGGCAGTCAACCACCGCACAGCCGGGTCCGTCGGTACTTCGGGATGTCCGGTGGAGGTGATCAGCTCCCCGTCTCCGGACGGCCGGCCTGGTAGTCGGACCAGTACTCGTCCGAACCGTCGAAGCGCACGCGCACCCCGTCTCGGTGCTCGACGATCTCCGGCTGGACGGGAACGATCCTGCGCTCGGAGTCCAGTGCTGCCGCGACGTCGGGGAAACCGGCGAGGACGCGGAGCTGGGTCCACGTCGGTGGCAGGAGCATGGACCGGCCGGCACGGAAGTCCTCGAGGAGGTCGACGGGGCGGGCCCACATGGTCAGGTCGACCTCGGTCGTGAGGTCATCGGGTTCCTGTCCCTCCGGTAGCGCGGCGAGGAAGAACCTCGTGTCGTACCTCCGCGACTCCACCGAGGGCGTGATCCAGTGGTCGTAGGGGCGGAGTCTGCCCGCCGCGAGTGAGAGCTCCTCGTCGGCGAGGAACCCGCTGAAGGTCAGCCGGTGGCTCTCGAGTTCCTCGCGGCTCGAGTGGTATCGACCCGCGTCCGCGACCGGGGAGCCGTCGAGGTGGTCGGCGAGGAGCACGCCGCATTCCTCGAAGGTCTCCCGAGCTGCCGCGCAGACCAACCGGCGCGCACGTGGTACGTCGCAGCCGAACCGCTCGGCCCACCACGCGGGCGGCGGGCCGGACCAGGCGACATCAGGATCGTCGTCGGAGGCGTCCACGCCTCCGCCCGGGAACACCGTCATGCCCCCGGCGAACGCCATCCCCCGGACGCGGCGTGCGACGAACACCTCGGGTCCGCGGTCGGAGTCCCGCATCACCATCACGGTGGACGCGTCCTTGATCGGGCGGGCGGCGGGGTCGTTGCCTTCAGTCATGCGGACAAGTCTCACCCGGCGCGGTGGAGGCCGGTCCGTCGGGGTGGCCGGACGACGCCGTCAGTACGTGCTGTCGGGCGACACCCGACCTGCGAGCACACCGTGCAGGACACGATCCACGTGCTCGCGGAGGTCGGCTCGGTGGTCGCGACCAGGCGACCGGTCGATACCCGAACGGACGATGCTCATGTAGAGGACGTCGAAGACTGTCTGGGCGGGACCCTGGAGGTCCTCCGCCTCCGGTGGCCGGGGTGAATGCCGGGCGAGGATGAGTCCGATGATGCCCCGGAGTTCACCGAGGATGCGCTGCGCCTCCGCCCGGTGGGGGCCGGGTTCCCCGAAGACCGTCTCGCGGTGGTAGGCGACGATGTTCTCCGGTTGGTTCTCGAGGGCGGAGAACAGGGGGTCGCACAGTGTGACCAGATCCTCGACGGGGTCCCCGGTATCCGGGACGGTCTCGACCATGGCCCGGAACTCCTCGTTGGCCACCATGCACAGGAGCTCGCCCTTCGACCGGGCGTACCTGAACAGGGTCCCGGTCCCGACCTCCGCCTGATCGGCCACCTCCTGGGTGGTGACCGACGAGTACCCGTTGCGGAAGAACAGGTCACGGGCGGCGGCCAGTATCCGGCGCTGTTTGTCCGCCTTGTTCAGTTCCCGGCGTCCCGGTCCACGGGCCAGGGTCACGAGAACCACTCGGTGGGCTTGCCCGCCACCAGGAGGAGCGAGAAGACCACGGCCACCACGATGAGGGTCACGACGAGCGCGACGACCGGGGACCTGAGCGCGAAGGCCAGCGTGCGCTCGGCGGGGGAGCGCGACTGCTCGCCTCCGGGACCGAGCCGCCAATGTCCCTCGAGGAGCCCGCGGCGTTCGACGGACCTCTCGAACGGCACGGTGGCGTAGGGGATGACCGCGGACGCCAGGCCCGTCAGGCCGGTCCCCGCGGACCAGCGCTTGTCCGTCCAGACCGCGACCGTAGCCACCGTGTAGCACAGGAACACGAAACCGTGGATGCTGCCACCGACCGTGGTGGCCCAGTCGAGACCGAACCCGTACTTGCCGACCATGCCCAGGATCAGCAGCGTCCACGTGATCACCTCCGCGAGCGCGAGCCTCTTGTACAGGATGCGGGGGGTCACAGATGTCCTCCAGGGGTCGGATCGGTGTTCGTCGGTCATCGTACGGACACCGGATCCGAGGCCCGGTTCAGCCTCCCCGCTGCGTCACCCGGCGAGGGTCAGCGACGCGAACCGGACTTCGCCCGCCTCGTCGCTCGCGCCGAGGTCCACCACACCCTCGACAGCCCAGCCGTGGTCGCTCTCCGGATCGTCGAGCACCTGCCGGACCCGCCAGGTTCCCGGCTCCACCCCGTCGCCCGATTCGGTGACGGAGAAGAGGGCGGGTCCGCGCGCCGCGGGCCCGGTTCCGATCGCGTCGTACTCGTCCCAGTACGCATCGATCTCGGTGTCCCAGTCGGGATGGAGGGGGACGTCGACGTCGAGTTGGACCAACGTGTCGATGTCGTCTCGCGACAGTAGTTCCACGCGGCGGAACATCGCGTTGCGGACCATCACCCGGAACGCCCGTAGGTTGGCGGTGACGGGCCGGGTGGTGCCGCTCGACTGACCGAAGGCGAGCTCGGCAACCTGGTCCGGGGAGACCTCGGGGTCGGTGAGCAGTTCCCACTCGTCCAGCAGGCTCGAATCGACCTGGCGGACGAGTTCCCCGAGCCACTCGACCAGGTCGTCGAACTCGTCGGTCCGCAGGTCGGCCGGGACGGTCTGCCGCAGTGCGCGGTAGGCATCGGTGAGGTAGCGCAGGACGGAACCCTCCGAACGGCTGAGTCCGTACGCGGAGACCAGGTCGGAGAAGGTCATCCCCCGCTCGACCATCTCGCGGACGACGGCCTTCGGGGAGGGCTCGACCCCCGCCACCCACGGGTGCCCGGCCCGGTAGGCGTCGTAGGCGTCCGCGATCAGATCCCCGAGCGGTGTGGGCCACGAGATGTCCTCGACCAGCTCCATACGCTCCGAGTACTCCACCCCCTCTGCCTTGAGCGCACCGATCGCCTCGCCGCGGGCGGCCCGCTGCTGTGCGTAGAGGATCGGGCGCGGGTCGTCGAGGACGGATTCGATCACCGAGACCAGATCCAGGACCGGGGTGGGGGAGTCGGGGTCGAGGACCTCCATCGCGGCGATCGCGAACGGGGCGAGGGGCTGGTTGAGGGCGAAGTCCCGTTGGAGGTCCACCGTCAGCCGGACGTGCCGCCCCTCGTCGTCCGGCTCCGCCATCCTCTCGACGATGCCCGCGGTCTCGAGCCCGCGGAAGAGTTCGATTGAGCGCAGGACGTGCTGCCGGATCCGGGCCCGGGTCTCGTGCGAGGACAGCAGGAGGTGCCGCATGTGGGAGTAGCAGCTCCCCGGACGCGAGATCACGTTGAGCAGCATCGCGTTGTTGACCTCGAAGCGGCTGGTGAGCTGCTCGGGCTGCGCGCCGACGAGTTTGTCGAACGTGGAGCGGGACCAGTTGACGAATCCCTCCGGCGGCTTCTTCTTGGCCGACCTGCTCTTCTTCTTGGGGTTGGCGGCGGATTTGGCCGCGGCCTTGGCGTTCTCGACCTCGTGCTCGGGAGCCAGCACCACCACCAGACCCTCGGTGTCGAACCCCGCTCGGCCCGCACGGCCGGCGATCTGGTGGAACTCCCGGGCCTTGAGGACACGCTGCCGACGTCCGTCGAACTTGGTGAGCCCCGTGAACAGGACGGTCCGGATGGGGACGTTGATACCGACGCCGAGGGTGTCGGTCCCACAGATGACGGTGAGCAACCCGTCCTGGGCGAGCCGTTCCACGAGGCGGCGGTACTTCGGGAGCATGCCGGCGTGGTGGACCCCGATTCCGTGCATGAGCAGCTTGCGCAGATTCCGGCCGAACGCTGTCGTGAACCGGAATCCGCCGATCTCCTCGGCGATGGCGGCTTTGCGCTCCTTGGTGGCCACCGCCACCGAGGTCAGCGCCTGAGCCTGTTCCAGGGCCGAGGCCTGAGTGAAGTGGACGATGTAGACGGGTGCCTTGTCATCCCGGAGCAGGAGTTCGACCGACTCGTGGATGCTGCGCAGTGCGTAGTCGAACGTCAGAGGAACCGGGCGCTCGGTGCCCCCGACCAGCGCGCATTGCCGTCCGGTCCGGGTACGGAGATCCTCGATCAGCCAGTCCACGTCGCCGAGCGTGGCCGACATCAGCAGGAACTGCGTATCGGGCAGTTCGATGAGCGGGACCTGCCAGGCCCAGCCCCGATCGGGCTCGGAGTAGTAGTGGAACTCGTCCATCACCACCTGACCGATGTCCGCGGCGGCGCCCTCCCGGAGGGCGATGTTGGCCACGATCTCGGCGGTGGCGCAGACGATCGGTGCGTCGGCGTTGACCGCGGCGTCGCCGGTGAGCATCCCCACGTTCTCGGCTCCGAACACCGCGCACAGTGCGAAGAACTTCTCGCTGACGAGCGCCTTGATCGGCGCGGTGTAGTAGCTCCGCACCCCGTGGGCCATGGCGGAGAAGTGCGCCCCCAACGCGACCAGCGATTTTCCCGATCCCGTCGGCGTGGCGAGGACGACATGGCTGCCCGCCGCGACCTCGAGGACCGCCTCCTCCTGCGCCGGATAGAGCGTCAGGCCCTGGTCGGCGGCCCACGCCACGAAGGCGTCGAAGACCGCCTCCTCCATGAGGTCGGAGGGGACGTCGTCGAGGTCGGCGAGGAGTTCGGGCAGATGCACCCGACCGAGCCTAGTCGCCCGGCCGCGACCGACCGTCCGTGCTAGTGGGCGCGGGGCTAGTCGTCGCCGGTCTGCTCCGCGAGGAACCGCTCGAACTCGGCACCGATCTCGTCGCCGGACGGCAGCGGTGTGCCGCCGGGGTTGAGCGAGTCGGACCCGTGGCGGGACTCCATGAACTCGTCGTACTGTTTCTCCATCAACTCCACGGCGGTCCGGATCTCCGGGCTGTCGGCGATCTGGGCGGTGACCTGTGCGGTGAAGTCCTGGGCCGCGGTCTCCAGCTCACCGGACGGCAGCTCGAGCTGCGAGATCTGGGCGATGTTGCCGACGAGGTTGAGCACCGCCGCGGGGTAGGCGGTCTGCGACAGGTACTGGGGGACGTGGACGGTGAAGCCCGCGGACGGGATGCCGTGCTCGGCCATCCGGAGCTCCAGCAGCGCGCTCACGTTCCCCGGGACGGAGAACTCCCCGGGCCACGCGGTGAAGCCGCGGATGAGTTCGACGTCGCTGGCGTGTGCACTCGCCTGGGTCGGGCGGGTGTGCGGCACCCCCAGCGGGATGGCGCCGAGGCCGATCGACATCCGGGCTCCGAACGAACCGGCGAGGTCGATCACGGATTCGGTGAACCCGTCCCACTTCAGGTCCGGCTCGAGGCCGGAGAGCAGGAGGAAGGACGTGCCGCCCGCGTCCTTCACGGCGTGCATCTGGATGGTCGGCTCCGAGTACCCGGCGAAATGGTCGAAGGAGTACCGCACCTGCGGCCGACGTGAGCGGTAGTCCACCAACTCGTCCGCGTTGAACTCCACGATCAACTGGGAGTCCAGGCTGTCCTTGAGGTGTTCCGTGACGCCCTGGATCGCCTGGCCGGCGTCGGAGAAGCCCTCCAACGCATGCACGAGCACCGGACCCTGTCCGGATTCCGATCGCAGATCGGGAACGGGCTCGATCAGTCGGTACAGATCGCTGTGCCTGGCCATGTCGACTCCTCTCGTCGCAACACCCCGAGCCGTCCGGTCGGGTCCGAACTTGTCGTCCCACCGGGACGGGGTTTCTCCTCTTTGCCAACGACCGCGGGCCGTAGTTGATTCCCCACCGTGCCGCGGGTTCCACAGCGGGTCGCTCCCCGCCGGTTCACTCCCGGGTGAGTGCCGGTGGCGTGTCCGAAGGTTGATCCGGTGCACCGGCACCCGCGGGCCGCCCTCTTCCGGGGAGCGGTCGCGAGACGACGAGACAGCGCGAGACGACGAGACAGGTGGACGACGATGACCGCGAACGGACGGATCGGTGACGACGGAGTGGACGACCCTCGGACGGTGGTGATCACCTCCCCGGAGGAGCTCATCGCGTCCATCCCGTCGATGTTGGGCTTCCCGCCGGGGCCCGGATCGGTGGTGGTGATATGCGGGCGGACCGCAGACGGCCACGCCGGGCCGGTCGTCAGGATGGATGTCGACGGACTGCTCGCGGCACCGGGATCGCCACCCGGGGGAGTCGACGGGTGGGTCGGCGCGGACGGGTGGGCCGGTGCGGACGGGTGGGCCGGAGCGGACGGGTGGACCGGAGCGGACGGGTGGACCGGAGCGGAGGACTGCCGCTCCGGGGAGGGTGAGCACCCACCGGTCGTGGCCGACGACGGTCCGGCTCGTGGGTTGGCCCGGTTCTGCTCGAGGGAGGGAGTGACCGACGTGCACCTGGTGGTGGTCCACGAGGACTGTGCGGACGGGCACTCCGCCGGGCTCCGCGCGGAGGACGCCGCCGCGGCGTTCGAGTACTGGTTGGGGCTGGCCGGCACGCAGGTCGTCGGCGCCTACGGGGTCGGCGAGTTCGCACACGGCTCACCCTGGGTCGATCTGTTCGGGATGGTCCGGGGCACGCAGGCCGATCCGGATTCGACGGAGATCGCAGCGGTCCACGCGTTCGACGGGCGGGTCCGGGCCGGTTCGAGGGGAGAGATCGACAGGCTCTACCAGGTGCGGGACCACGAGGCGTGTGACGACGAGCCGCACGGTCGGGGACCCGCACGGCTGGAGGGAGCCCTCGAGGTGGACCGCGCGGTGAGGGCGCACGAGGACGCGGTCCGCCGCCTGGAGGAGGGAGAGGAGCTCGACGACGACGAGCTGGCCGGGATCGGTCGCGTCCTGCTGGACATCGCCGTGCGGGACGAGGTCTACCGGCGACTGGCCCACCGGGGGCTGTGCGATCGCGACGGCCGCCGCCTGCTGTGGTGGTCGCTCGCGCGCCGCCGGCCGGGCCGCGAACGCTCGGTGGCGTTGCTGTTGCTGGGGGCCGCGGCCTACTTCGCCGGCAGCGGGGTCCACGCGCGGTCCGCTCTCGAGGCGGCGGTGACAGCGGACCCGGGGAACTCGTTGGCGCGATTGCTGCTCCACGGACTGGAGAACGGGCTCGCGCCCGAGCGTCTCCGTCGGGTGGCCGCGGCCTGAGGGGACCGGGCCGAACGCGCCGGCCCGGGACTACCGCGGGGCGGAGTGCGCCCGATCACCCAGGGCCGACGTGAACGCCCACGCATCGCGGACGATGGTGCCTAGATCGGTGCGGGTGGGGGTCCACCCCAGCTCCGTCATCGCCTTCTCGCTGGACGCCACGAGGACTGCCGGGTCGCCGGCGCGGCGCGGCGCGACCACGTCCGGGATCGGGTGCCCGGTGACCTCGCGGCACACGTCGATCACCTCGCGGACGGAGAAGCCCTCCCCGCTGCCGAGGTTGAGTACGCGGTGGACACCGGGTCGATTGGACTCCAGGGCCAGCAGGTGCGCGTCGGCGAGGTCGGCGACGTGGATGTAGTCGCGGACGCAGGTGCCGTCCGGGGTGGGCCAGTCGTCGCCGAAGACCTTGATCTCGGATCGGTGCCCCAGGGCCACCTGCAGGACCAGCGGGATGAGGTGGGTCTCGACGACACGGTTCTCTCCCACCGGACCGTGGGCGCCGGCCACATTGAAGTAGCGCAGGCTCGTGGCGGCGAGTCCGTGGGCCACCGCGTACGAGGTGATGGCGTGATCGATCGCCAGTTTGGTGGCGCCGTAGGTGTTGGTGGGCCGGGTGGGCATGGCCTCGGTGATCGGGACCTGCTCCGGCTCGCCGTAGGTCGCCGCGGTGGACGAGAAGACGAGGTTCGTGACGTCGGCCGCGCGCATCGCGTCGAGGAGCGCGAGGGAGGTCACGACGTTGCCCTGCCAGTACTCCCCGGGCTTCTCCACCGATTCCCCGACGAGTGAGCGGGCGGCGAAGTGCAGCACCCCGTCGAATCCGGATCCCGGGCTCAGGACCTCGCCCGCCAGCGCGGCGACATCGCCCTCGATGAACGTCGCCCCCGCGGGGACGCCCGACCTGTTGCCGGTGGAGAGGTCGTCCAGGACCACGACCTCGTGTCCGCGCTCGACGAGCACCGTCGCGCAGACCCCCCCGACGTACCCCGCCCCGCCGGTGACGAGCAGCTTCACGGGAGGATCTCGACCTGGATCGCGTGCGCGTGGTCACCGTCGAGTTCCACCGTGTGACCGTCACCGGAGTCGAGCTCGACGAGGTGGCCCCGCCGGGTCGCGGTCACGGTCCGCAGTGGTTCCACCCCGTGCGCGCGGAGCTCGGAGATGAGGTCGGTGTCGATCTGGACGTTCTCGCCGATCGCCTGGATGCGGACGCTGTGCGGGATGTCCGTGTCCAGCGCAGACAGGCGCGTGAACGCGCGATCGTCGGCCATCCGGGAGGTGTAACCGATCCGGTCGAGCCCTGGTATGGGGTTGCCGTACGGTGACGTCCTCGGATCGTCGAGTACCTCGATGAGGCGACGCTCCACGTCGTCACTCATGACGTGCTCCCATCGGCACGCCTCAGCGTGGACCTTCTCCAGTTCCAAGCCGATCACATCGACGAGCAGTCGCTCCGCGAGACGGTGTTTGCGCATCACGTCCACGGCCAGATCCCGGCCGGTCGTCGTGAGCTGGAGATGACGGTCGGGCGCCACGTGTACGAGGCCGTCGCGTTCCATCCGCGCGACCGTCTGGCTCACGGTCGGACCGCTCTGCTCGAGTCGCTCCGCGATCCTGGCCCGGAGTGGGATGACTCCCTCCTCCTCGAGCTCATAGATGGTGCGGAGGTACATCTCGGTGGTGTCCACCAGGTCTTTCACGCTGAATCCTCCACGTCGGATCGTCGCAGGTAGTCGCCCCCGGTGGTCGACGGTCCCATCCGGGTTCACGGTCGAGACTACCGCCGGGCCTCGAACCGGGGTGGGGAGCGGGCAATCGGGGGTCGGGTCGGGCCCCGCCGCGTAGATTCGTGGGGCGCACATCTCGGTGATCCCACCGGGTGTGGGCCGCCGGGAGCGTCCCGGTGCGAGGGGAGGACGGGTGGCAATGGCCGGTATCCGGGACGGCGTCGCGGCCGCGGTGGTGTGGAGTCCCTCGCTGATGGAGTACCGGCACTCCGCCGATCATCCGATGAGTCCGCGCAGACTCGATCTGACCATGTCGCTGGCCACGGAACTCGGGGTTCTGCAGGGCGTGGAGATGCTGGACCCCGGTTCGGCGAGCGACGAGGAGCTGCTCCGCGTCCACACGTCCCGTTATGTCAGTGCCGTCAGGGCGGCCGGCGACCTGCCGCCCGGGGAGCACTTCGGGATGAGCCACGGTCTCGGCACGGCGGACAACCCGACGTTCCCGGGCATGCACGAGGCCAGCGCCGCGGTGGCCGGAGGCACCCTCGCAGCAGCGCGGGCGATCGCCAGTGGCGCCGCGACGCGGGCGGTCTCCGTGGCCGGCGGCATGCACCACGCCATGCCCGCGGCCGCCGCCGGGTTCTGCGTCTACAACGACGCCGCGGTGGCCATCAGCTGGTTGCTCGACAACGGGTACGACCGCATCGCCTACGTGGACATCGACGTCCACCACGGGGACGGTGTCCAGGCCGCCTTCTACGAGGATCCGCGTGTGCTGACCATGTCCCTGCACCAGCACCCGGCGACCCTGTGGCCGTCGACGGGATGGGCGTCGGAGACGGGGGTGGGCCGGGCTGAGGGGACCGCGGTGAACCTGGCGTTCCTGCCGGCGGTCACGGACGGGCTGTGGCTGCGCGGGTTCCACGCGGTCGTCCCCGGGGTCCTCCGGGCCTTCGAGCCGCAGATCATCGTCATGCAGGCCGGTTGTGACTCGCACCGCGAGGACCCGCTCGCCGACCTGTCCCTCACAGTCGACGGGCACCGCGAGTCCTACCTCCGGCTCATCGCGTTGGCGGACGAGCTCTGCGAGGGGCGGATCATCGCGATCGGCGGTGGTGGCTACGAGCTGGTCCGGGTGGTCCCGCGATCGTGGACCCATCTCATCGCGGCCGTCCTCGGCGTCCCCGTGGATCCGGAGACGCGGGTGCCGGAGGAGTGGAAGGCCATGGCCGCCCGGTTCACCGTTCCGGACAGGGTCCCGCAGACGATGAGTGACGGCGGAGACCCCGCGCACACGCCCTGGGAGCCCGCCGGTGCCGATCGTGGGGGAGAGATGGACCGGACGCTGGCCCGACTCGACCAGTCGATCCTCGACACCCGCCGCTCGGTGTACCCCCTGCTCGGACTCGACCCGGACGATCCCCGGGACTGACCGCAACGCTCCCGCGTCGCGGGTGCCCACCATTCACGACTGCTGTCTCATGGAGGACCACGATGGCCAACCCCGGTGACGGAACGACCGACGGCGGCGCCCCCGAGGGTGACGCGCCCGTCGTCAACCCGCCAGAACACGCCTCCACCGACACGGCGGTCGACGACTATCCGGAGGGCTACCCGCACGAGTGGGCGGCGGACGTCCTGGGTTCCGACGGCCGCGCGGTGCGGATCCGGCCGGTCCTGCCCAACGACTCGGAGAAGATCACCCGCTTCCACGCCAGCCTCTCCGAACGGACCCGCTACCTGCGCTACTTCGGCTCCCATGACGTCCTGTCGGCCAAGGAACTGCAGCGGATGACCAACGTCGACTACCGCGACCGCATGGCGTTCGTCGCGGAACTGGGCGCGGAGATCATCGGGATGGCGATCTACGAGAGGCTCCCGGACTCGACGTTCGCCGAGGTGGCGTTCACCATCTCGGACCAGCACCAGGGGCGGGGGCTCGGGTCGATCTTCCTCGAGCATCTCGCGGGGTCCGCCGCAGAGTGCGGGATCGACCACTTCGAGGCGGAGGTGCTCTCGGAGAACCGGTCGATGATCCAGGTGTTCCGACGGGCGGGGTACGAGATCTCGCGCTCCTTCGATGGATCCACCCTGCATCTCGAGTTCGCGATCGACCCCACCGAGGCGTTGACCAACGTCCGCAACGCCCGCGAGACCGCGGCCGAGGCGCGCAGCCTCGCGAGAGTCCTGACCCCCGCCTCGGTGGCGGTCATCGGCGCCTCCGACCAGGTCGGGAAAATCGGCCACACGGTCCTGCGCAACCTCATCGGGAACGGGTTCTCCGGCCCGGTGTACCCGGTCAACTCCGATGCGACCTCCGTGCAGTCCGTCCGCGCCTACGCCAGCGTCCGCGACATCCCCGACCCGGTGGACCTGGCCGTGGTGGCGGTTCCGGCCGCGTCCATGTCCGAGGTGCTCGACGACTGCCTGTCCAAGGGGGTCTCGACCCTCGTCGTGATCTCTGCCGGGTTCTCCGACGTCGGCAGCGCCGGAGTGGTGTCCGAACGTCGCCTGGTCAGCGAGGCCCGCGCCCACGGTATGCGGGTGGTGGGGCCCAACGCCCTCGGGGTGATCAACACCTCTCCCGACGTCCAGCTCAACGCCACCCTCGCCGAGGTGGTCCCGGGGCCGGGCCGGGCAGGGTTCTTCTGTCAGTCCGGTGCCCTGGGGATCACCATCCTCGCCGCAGCCGCCCGCCGGGGGCTGGGCCTGTCCACCTTCGTCTCCGCGGGTAACCGAGCCGACGTCTCTGGTAACGACCTGCTCCAGTACTGGGATACCGACACCGATACCGAGGTGGTCCTGCTCTACCTGGAGAGTTTCGGTAACCCCCGCAAGTTCTCGCGGATCGCGCGCCGGGTGGCCCGCAACAAGCCGGTCGTGGTGGTTCGCCGGGCCGCCGACGACATGGAATCGGGAGTACAGGGCCTGACAGCCTCGGCCATCCGCGGACTGTTCCGTGACTCCGGGCTCATCCAGGTGGACTCCATCACCGACATGTTCGACACCGCGACGTTGCTCGCCTATCAGCCGCTGCCGGCGGGCGGCCGTCTGGCGATCGTCGGGAACTCGACCGCCGTCGGGCGACTCGGCGGGGACTCCGCGCGGCTGCAGGGATTCACCGTGGCGCACTCGATCGACCTGGGGGCCGGAGCGCTACCCGAGGACTTCCGGACCGCGATAGCCGACGTGGTGGCCCGCGACGAGGTGGACTCGGTCCTGACGGTCTTCGTGCCACCGGTGGCCACCGAGCCCGATGCCTACGCCGAGGCTATCCGTGCTGCTGCGGCCGACAGTTCCAAGCCGGTGGTCAGTACCTTCCTCGCCGGCGAGGGGCTGCCCGAGGGTCTCACCATCACGGACGAGTCCGGCGTGGCCTCACGGGGTTCCATCCCGTCGTACCCGTACCCCGAGCGTGCGGTGTCAGCGCTGGTGCGCGCCCGCCGCTACGCCGAGTGGTTGGACCAGCCCGCCGAGGAGCCGGCCGAGTACGACGACATCGACCGCGCCCGCGCGCGGGATCTCGTCGATTCGCTGTGTCACTCGAACACCGGGAGTGAGTCGTTCGAACTCACCCAGGGGCAGGTCCGGGGTCTGCTGGAGTGCTACGGCGTCGGGATCGTCGACTACCGTGTGGCGGCCGGAGTGGAGCAGGCGGCGATGGCGGCCGAGGAACTCGGGTACCCGGTGGCGGTCAAGGCGATGGGGGAGAAGTGGCGGACCCGCAGTGACCAGTCCGGGGTCCGCCTGGATCTGACCGACGCGGGGGCCGTGCGTCATGCCTTCGACGACCTCCGGGCGACCACCGGCTCCCGGGCACTCCACGTCCAGAAGATGGCCACCAAGGGGGTCGCGGTGACGATCCGGGTGGCGGACCACCCGATCTTCGGCTCGCTCATCTCCTTCGGCCTGTCCGGGATGCTCTCGGACCTCCTCGCCGATCGCGCGTTCAGCACCCTGCCGATCTCCCCCTCGGAGGCCCGGTCGCTTCTCGACCGTCCGCGGGCCGCTCCCATCCTCGACGGGTATGCGGGGGACACCCCGGCGGACAGGGACGCGCTGGTGGAGCTCATGGGCCGGATGTCGTGCCTGGTGGAGGACGTCCCCGAGCTCAGGCGGCTATCCCTCGACCCGGCGCTCGCGGCCCCCGACGGTGTGTCCGTGTTGTACGCACAGGTCCATCTGGGGCCGCCCCCGCGGTTCAGCGGGGACGAGGGGCCGCGGAGACTGCGCTAGCTGTCAGTACAGCCAGCGCGGCGTGCGCGGCGGGCCGGCCACCGCGCTGGCGCGGCTCGCCGCCCGGTCCGCACACGGCTGAGCCCCGGCTCCGGTGGCGGGGTGAACCCGCCTGACGTGGAGCCGGGGCTCAGCCGTACCCCTGTCCGGCGCGGACCTCAGACCGCGTAGGAGCGGAGCTTGTCGGCGCGGCGCCCCTCACGGAGCTTCGCCATGACCTCGCGCTCGATCTGGCGGACGCGCTCACGCGAGAGCCCGAAACGCTTGCCGATCTGATCGAGGGTGCGGGGCTGGCCGTCGTCGAGACCGAACCTAAGTGTGATGACCTGCTGCTCGCGCTCCTCGAGCGTGGACAGGACCGCACGGACGTCCGAGTGCATGACGTTGGTGACGACCGTGTTCTCGGCGCTGGTGGCCTCGGCGTCCTCGATGAAGTCGCCCAACGGCGCCTCCTCGTCCGCGCCGACGGGCATGTCCAGGCTCACCGGGTCGCGCGAGTGGTCGAGCAGCTCCTCGATCTTGTGCGCGGGGATCCCCGACTCCTCCGCCAGCTCATCGAGAGTCGCCTCGCGACCGAGCTGCTGGTGGAGTTCCCGCTTGATGCGGGCGAGCTTGTTGACCTGCTCGACCAGGTGCACGGGGAGCCGGATGGTGCGGGACTGGTCGGCCATCCCCCGGGTGATCGCCTGGCGGATCCACCACGTGGCGTAGGTCGAGAACTTGAAGCCCTTGGCGTAGTCGAACTTCTCCATGGCCCTGATCAGGCCGAGGTTGCCCTCTTGGATGAGGTCCAGCAGCGGCATGCCGCGCCCCGTGTAGCGCTTGGCGAGTGAGACCACCAGGCGCAGATTTGCCTCGAGGAGGTGCGCGCGGGCGGCCTCGCCCTCAGCGACGATCACCTTGAGGTCGGCCTTCTTGGTGGGGCCCATCCGCTTCTTGGTGGCCAGGAGATGGGCAGCGTAGAGGCCGGCCTCGATACGCTTGGAGAGTTCGACCTCGTCCTCCGCGTTCAGCAGAGCCGTCTTGCCGATCCCGTTGAGGTAGACGCGGACGAGGTCCGCGCTGGGGCTCTGGCCATCCGAATCCGCCTCCGTCCGACGGTCCGATCGGGTGGTGGCTGACGTCATGTCTCCTCCTCCTGCCGGCCCGGGGGATCAGAGTCGGCGGTCGGTTGCTGATGGACGGAACGGACGCGTGTCCGGGTCACGGTCACGTACTGCTACAACGGCGGTGGTGCCTGGAATGTTCCCGCGCCCATGACGTCCGTCACGACGTCCGGGAGCCCGAGGTGTCGACGAGGACGGTGAACGGGCCGTCGTTCACGGAGCTGACCTGCATCATCTCGCCGAACGCCCCGGTCGCGACCTCGAGACCCCGGTCACAGAGACCCCGCACCACCGCATCGACCGCGGCCTCGGCCCGTTCCCCGGGGGCCGCGCGGGCCCAGGACGGTCGGCGCCCCTTGCTCGTCGACCCCATGAGGGTGAACTGGCTGACCACCAGGACAGGCGCGCCGATCTCGACCGCCCCCACCTCGCCCGGCAGGATTCGCAGCTCCGCGATCTTGCGGACCATCGTGGCGACGTCCACCTCGTCGTCGTCGGTCGACACGCCCAGCAGCACCAGCAGCCCGGCGCGGGGGAGCGCACCCACGACCTTCCCGTCGACGGTGACCGACGCCTCGGTGACGCGCGTGATGACGGCCCTCACCCGCCCACCGGCCCCGGGGTGACGGCGGTGCGAACGCCGGGCGGGAGCAACCCGGGGACCCCGGCGGGGACGACGACGCCGTGGAGGAACAGATCGGCCACGACCCTGCGCACGGGTTCCGCCAGCTCCCCGGGGTCCCGACCGGCCCCCGCCGCGGCGAGGACGACGAGATCCTCCAGGGGTAGCGCACCCATACGCGCCCCTCGGAGGACCGTCGCGGTCAGCGGGTCGATCTCGTGGCGCCAACGCGCACCGGTGACACGCTCGACCACCACCATCCCGGCCGGCGCGGAGGACCCGGACGTCTCGTCCCCCGGGTCACCGGGGTCCGGCGCCAGGCTCTCCGAGACGTGCAGGCGGACGTCGGGGGAGACGGTGAACACCGTCGCGTCCAGCGCCCGCTCCTGCCCACCCCGTCGGTCCGCGGCCGCCCGCAGCCAGGCCATCCGCGCGAAGTAGGCCTCGGCCTCGTCTCCGAGCCCCTCGTCGAAGGGGTGGGTGAGGTCCTCGCAGAGCACCGACGACGCGCCGTCGATCCGCCTGAGGAAGACGTACCCGAACCCGACCCCGTCGACGCCCCGGTCCTCGAAGTGGTCGAGCCAGGCGTCCGCCGCGAGGGCGGTGGACTCGTCCCTCGGGTCCAGGCCCTCGTCCGTGAGCCATGTCCAGACGTAGAGCTCCGGGTCCGACGTGTCGCGACGGAGTACCCAGGCCTCCACCCCGTCGGAGGGGATCCACGACGCCACGTGGGTCCGCCAGTCGGTGTCCTGCCGCTCCACCCAGGAGGCCAGGATGACCGCGGTGCCGCCCTGGGTCAGGTGTTCGTGAGCCCCGGACACGACCGTCCTGCTCGCCCCGTCGAGGTCGAGTCCCGACTCGCGGTAGGTATGGCCGGGATCGGAGGGGCCCACCACGAACGGCGGGTTGGCGACGACCCGGTCGAAACGACGATGGGCCACGGGCTCGAACCAGGGACCGGCGAGCAGTTCCCCGTCCAACCCGTTGATGGCCAGCGTGGCGGACGCCAGGTCCAGACACCTCGGGGTGATGTCCGTACCCGTCGCCGTCCTCGCGGTCTCGAGGGCGTGCACGAGCTGGATGCCGCAGCCGGTGCCGAGGTCGAGGACGGAGTCCACGGGGGAGGTGGGTGTGATCCGGAGGAGGGACAGCGTGGCCTGCCCGACCCCGAGGACGTGGTCGGGCCTCGTAATGGCGTGGGCCATCGACCCGTCGAGGTCGGCGAAGACCCAGCGTGTGCCGTGACCGGTGTCCACGGGTCGGAGGTCGAGGAGCGCCCGGAGGGTCGCCTCCGGCGTGGTCTGACGAGTCCACAATCCGGCGTCGATCCCGTCGGGGACGGGTACCCCGGGCAGGGCCGCCACGACCTCGTCCTCGGGGACCGCGCCGCCCAGGATGAACAACCGGACCAGGGTCCCGACCGGCCCGGCGGAGCGGGCGCGCCTGCGGACGGACGCCGAGTCCGAGCGGGCGAGCGCCGAGACCGCCTCCGGTCCCAGCGTGTCCTCCAGACCGGGCACCGTGAAGTGGCACTCGCGGAACGACTCCGCCAGGACGGGGGCCAGACGGGTGAGGGTGGGAACTGTCGGGGTCACCGGGCGGGATCGCTCTCATCGGGTCGGTCGGCCGGGTCCGGGGTCGCGGGGGCGGGACCGTCGCCGGAGCGGTCACCGTGTGCCGGGTCGTCGTGGGCCGGGCTCGGGTGCGACGACGGGCCACCCGTGAGGCTCGGCGGCATGGCGTAGGGCGTGTGGTTGGACAGCGCACCGGCGGTGTACATCCGGGCCTGACCCTTGGGTAGCGGAGGCCTGTCGTTGGCGCTGATCACGGCGATCCACGGGATCGGTATGGACCCCGCGACGATGGCCAGTGCGATCCACGGGTTGTTCCAGAGAGCCAGGGACCCCGCGGCGAGGAGCAACGCCGGGATCCGGATGGACATCAGGAGGAAGTACCGCTTCTTCCGCGCAGCGAGTTCGTCCCGGTAGGACTCCCGCGCGGCGGTGATCAGAACGGGCCTCGCGGTGCCGTCCCGATCTTTGGACCGCTTGCGACGGGAGTCGGGTGCCATGGCCCCCAAGGTACTCCGGCGTTGGCGCGCCGACCGTGGCGTGCGGCATCATGAGGGGGTGAGCACCACCCGGACCAAGACACTAGAGCGCCCCGAGGTCACGACGACCGAGGAGACGCAGGACGACGCGCCCAAGTTCTTCCACTACGTGGACAAGAGCAAGATCGCCGAGAGCGCGGTCATGGGCTCCTATGTGATCGCCCTCTGCGGCGAGGTGTTCCCTGTCACCCGGTCCGCCAAGCCCGGTTCCCCCGTCTGCCCGGAGTGCAAGCGCGTCTACGAGACCCTGAAGCCTGGTGAGTGAACCCGGCGCGGTCCCGGGCACCGAGGAGCAGACCGCTGACCCCGCCGCCACGGCGGCCGCGGGTGCGCCGCTGCGCGCCTGGCAGCGGACCGCGCTGCGCAAGTACCTCATGGCCCGGCCGAAGGACTTCCTCGCCGTGGCCACTCCCGGCGCCGGTAAGACGACCTTCGGTCTGCGCGTGGCCACCGAACTCCTGGCCGACCGGACGGTCGACGCGATCACCGTGGTGGCCCCCACCGAGCACCTCAAGTTCCAATGGGCCGAGGCCGCCGCGAGGGCCGGTATCGCGCTCGATCCCGAGTACTCCAACTCCTCGGGCGCGCTCGCCCCGGAATACCACGGCGTGGTGGTCACCTACGCCCAGGTGGCATCTCACCCGTTCAAGCACCGCGAACGGACCGCATCCCGCCGAACCCTGGTGATCCTCGACGAGATCCACCACGGCGGCGACGCCAAGAGCTGGGGAGACGGCATCCGTGAGGCGTTCGACGACGCCGAGCGTCGCCTGTCCCTGACCGGCACACCGTTCCGCTCCGACGACAGTCCGATCCCGTTCGTCACCTACGAACCCGACGGCCAGGGCCATCAGCGGTCCAGGGCCGATCACTCCTACGGGTACGCCGACGCCCTGGCCGACGGCGTGGTGCGCCCCGTCGTCTTCCTCGCCTACTCTGGCGAGGCGCGCTGGCGGACCAATGCCGGTGAGGAGTTCTCCGCCCGGCTCGGCGAACCGCTCAGCGCGGATCAGAACTCGCGCGCCTGGCGGGTGGCGTTGGACCCCCACGGCGACTGGATGCCGGCGGTGCTCCAGGCGGCACACACCCGGCTCCGGCAGATCCGTGCGGGTGGGGTGCCCGACGCCGGCGGGTTGGTGATCGCCACCGACCAGGAACGCGCCCGCGAGTACGCGGCACTGCTCACGGAGATCACCGGGCGGGCCCCCGTCGTCGTCCTGTCCGACGACCCCACGGCCTCGAGCCGGATCGGCACGTTCTCCGCCTCGACGGACGAGTGGATGGTCGCGGTCCGCATGGTCTCGGAGGGGGTGGACGTCCCGCGCCTGAGCGTGGGGGTGTACGCCACCAGTGCCTCGACGCCCTTGTACTTCGCCCAGGCCATCGGCCGGTTCGTCAGGTCCCGCAGGCCGGGGGAGACCGCGTCGGTGTTCCTGCCGTCGGTCCCGGTCCTGTTGCAGCTCGCCTCCCAGATGGAGGCCCAACGGGACCACGTCCTGGGCAAGCCCCACCGCGAGGACGGGCTCGAGGACGAGCTGCTGGCGCAGGCCAACCAGCAACACGACGAGCCCGACGCGGACGACGAGGACAAGGGGTACATCTCCCTCGGCGCCGACGCCGAACTCGACCAGATCGTCTACGAAGGGTCCTCCTACGGCACGGCCACGTTCGCGGGGAGCGAGGAGGAGGCCGACTACATCGGTCTCCCCGGTCTGCTCGGGGCGGACGACGTCAAGGCCCTCCTGCGTCAGCGGGAGAAGGAGCAGATCAGACGGTCGTCCGGTGAGGGGTCCTCCGCGCCCGGGGCAGTGGCGGTGGTGGGCGTGGGGACGGACCCGACAATCTCCGGCACCACCCTCCCGGGCAATGCCGGCGGTCCGGGCGCGAACGCGGGTGCGGCTGCCGCCCGCGTGGCCTCCGCGGCCGAGCTCAAGGATCTGAGGCGCCAGCTCAACACGCTGGTGTCCGTGTACTCGGGCCGCCTGGGCAAGTCCCACGGCGCCATCCACACGCAGCTGCGCAACTCCTGTGGTGGTCCTCCGGTGCCCATGGCCTCGGCCGACCAGATCCGGGAACGGATCTCGCTGCTGCGCAGCTGGTAGGGGAGGCGCGGTACCACCCTCGGCGTCCCTGGCGGATGCTCGTGCGAACGACCCCGGGCCCCGTCGATGTCGACGGGGCCCGGGGTCGTCTGCGGTCCGGGGCATCGGACCGCCCGGGCGATCAGTCCAGGTAGTCGCGCAGTACCTGGGACCGCGACGGGTGGCGCAGCTTGGACATGGTCTTGGACTCGATCTGGCGGATCCGCTCACGCGTGACCCCGTAGACCTGGCCGATCTCGTCGAGCGTGCGGGGCAGCCCGTCGGTGAGGCCGAAACGCAACCGCACCACACCCGCCTCGCGCTCGGACAGGGTGTCGAGCACCGAGCGGAGCTGGTCCTGCAGGAGCGTGAAGCTCACCGCGTCCACGGCCACCACGGCCTCGGAGTCCTCGATGAAGTCGCCGAGCTGGGAGTCGCCCTCGTCGCCGATGGTCTGGTCGAGCGAAATGGGCTCCCGGGCGTACTGCTGGATCTCCAGCACCTTCTCCGGGGTGATGTCCATCTCCTTGGCCAGCTCCTCCGGAGTGGGCTCGCGACCCAGGTCCTGGAGCAACTCGCGCTGGATGCGCCCGAGCTTGTTGATGACCTCGACCATGTGCACCGGGATGCGGATGGTGCGTGCCTGGTCCGCCATGGCGCGGGTGATGGCCTGGCGGATCCACCAGGTCGCGTAGGTCGAGAACTTGTAGCCCTTGGTGTAGTCGAACTTCTCGACGGCGCGGATCAGACCCAGGTTGCCCTCCTGGATGAGGTCCAGGAACGCCATCCCGCGGCCGGTGTAGCGCTTGGCCAGGGAGACGACCAGCCGGAGGTTGGCCTCGAGCAGGTGGTTCTTGGCGCGGACACCATCCCGCTCGATCCACTTGTAGTCGCGGCGCTGGGCGGTGGTGAGCTTCTCTCCACGCTCGACGACCTGGGCCATGAACCAGGTGGCGTAGAGGCCGGCCTCGATACGCTTGGCCAGCTCGACCTCCTCTTCGGCGTTGAGCAGGGCGACCTTGCCGATCTGCTTGAGATAGGCGCGGACCGAGTCGGCCGAGGCGGTGAGCTCGGCGTCCTTGCGGGCCTGCCGCAGGGCCTCGGACTCGTCCTCGTCCCAGACGAAGTCGCCCGACGCCTTGTCCTTGGCGGTCGGCCCCTCCTTGGTCTCCTCGTCGGCCTCCGCGTCATTGACGTCGACGACCTCGACCTCGACGTCCTCGAGCTCGGCGGTATCCGGCTCGACCTCGAGTGCCTCGACCGGTGCGTCGTCGATCGGAGCGGTGTCCGTGATCGCGGGCTCCCCCGCGGCGGCGGTCTTCTTGGCCGCGGTCTTCTTCGCGGCGGTCTTCTTGGCGGCGGTCTTCTTGGCCGGGGCCGACTTCTTCGCCGCCGTCTTCTTGGCGGGGCCGGCCTTCTTCGCGGGTGTCCTGCTCGCCGCGGTCTTCTTGGCGGGGGCCTCGCCCGTGACCTCGGTGTCCGACGGATCGCCGCTCATCGCGGAATCCGAACTGGTGGTCTTCGTGGCTGCCACAAACGCCCCTTCACAACCGGTGAATCGATGGGAAACGGGGATCGATGCCGCACAGTGTGCCGACACTCGAGCCGTCCGCCTTGCGGTACCGGGCCCGTCCCCGGCCGGTAGGTGATCCCGGCCTGCGCCATTGTAACGAGGAACCAGCCGGGAGGTCGCATCAGGCGCTGTTGACGAGGGGTCAATAGCTGTCCGGGGCCAGTGTCGACCCCAGATCGACCAGGCCGTCGTGCGCCGCCGAGTACAGCGCGGCCCCGATGATCCCGGCGTCGCCTCGTCTGATGGCCGCGCGAACCGGGGTGCGGTTCTCCAGCAGCGGGAACCACTCCTCGGCGGCCTCGCTGATCCCGCCGCCCAGGACGAATGCGCGGGGCCAGAGCAGGTCCTCGAGGGAGCGCAGGACGTTGGACACGTGGGGCGCCCATTCCTCGTAGGTCAGTCCGTCCCGCGCTCGAACCGACGCGGAGGCCAGGTGCTCGGCCTCGTCGAAACCCCGGCCGGCGATGTCCTCCACCATGAGGTGGCCGAACTCCGTGTTGGGGACGAGATGGCCGTTGAGCAGTAGTGCCGAACCGATCCCCGTTCCGAAGGTCAGCAGGACCACCAGGCCGTCCACCCCCTCACCGGCGCCGTAGTGCACCTCGGTGATACCCGCGGCGTCGGCGTCGTTGAGCATGACCACCGAGCGTCCGGGGAGGTGCTCGTCGAACAGGGCGACCACGTCGCAGCCGACCCAGGAGTCGTCGATGTTGTGGGCGATCCTCGCGACCCCGTCGTGGATGACGCTGGGGAGCGCCACCCCCACAGGGCCGTCCCACCCGAGCTCCTCGACCATCGCGCGGATGACCTCGGAGACCGCGTCCGGCGTCGCCGGCCGCGGGGTGGGACGAGTCGACCGGGGGCCGAGGAGTTCCCCGGTGCCGAGGTCGACCAGTCCTGCCTTGATCCCTGTGCCGCCGACGTCCACCCCCAGGCCGGTGGAGGTGGCCGATCCCTGGGTGCTCTCGGCAGGTGTGGGGGTGGGCATCTCGGGCTCCCGGGTGACGGGCCGTGTGGGTCACGGCTGGGGTTGGAGTCCACCGGACCGACGGGGCACGATGGGGGCGACGAGCGCCCGTTCGTCAGCGTATCTGTCCGGTACCACCGTGGGCCGGTCCATTCGGGGACGACGACGAGGGGAGCCGACATGTCGGAGGAGACCGGCGCAGGGGTCGCAGGACCAGCCCACCCGGACACCGTGGACGAGCTGAGGGAGTTCGCGTGTCGGCTCGCGGTCTCGGGCGGTGACGTGGCCCGGCGGATGGTGGAACAGTTCGGCTCCACGGGCCTCGACGCGCGTGCCAAGAGTTCTGCGACCGACCCGGTCACCGTCATCGACACCACCGTGGAGGAGCACCTCCGTGCACAGGTGACGTCGGCCAGGCCGGGCGACCGCGTCCTGGGGGAGGAGGGTGGCGAGGAGCCGACCGTCGCGGGACGGGCGGTCGTGCGGTGGGTGGTGGACCCGGTCGACGGAACCGTCAACCTCCTCTACGGGATCCCCTTCACCGCCGTCTCCGTGGCGGCGGAGGTCGACGGGGTGGTTCTCGCGGGTGCGGTGCACAACATCGTCACCGGCGAGACCTGGACCGCGGGGCTCGGCCGCGGGTCCAGCCTCCGATCCGCCACGGGAACGCTCACCGAACTGACGGCGTCAGCGTGTGACGACCTGTCGATGGCGCTCGTCGGAACAGGGTTCTCCTACGACTCGGACGTCCGCGCGGAACAGGGGCGGGTGGTCGCGGACCTCCTCCCGCGGATCCGTGACATCAGACGGTGCGGGTCCGCGGCCCTGGACCTGTGCATGGTGGCCACCGGCCGGATCGATGCCTACTACGAGCGCTGCCTCAAGCCGTGGGATCACGCGGCCGGGGCCCTGATCGCCGCCGAGGCCGGCGCGGTGGTGAGGGTCTCCGACGACGACGACGTCCCCACTGCCGCCGCCGCACCCGGTGTGGCGAGGGAGTTCCTGTCCGCGATCGAGGCGCTCGGGGGCGCGGTCAGCAGTTGACGGCTCGCGCCGCGTCCAGCTCGGCGGAGATCGGTTGACGTCCCACCTTGAGCTCGTCGAGAGCTCCCACACTCTCCGCCGAGTCCGACAGTCGCGAGAAGATCGTCCCCAGCACCAGGTCGACGGACTCGTCCGCCCGCCCGTCGGACACCAGCTGCATGCACGGCGCCGCCAGGGACAGTGACCTCGCGTTCGCCTCCCCGGCCTCGCCGTAGCGGATCTGCCCGTGGCACTCGAGGTCCTGGGCGTAGACGGGGTCGTTGCCGGTGGCGTCGGCCCCCGCCGGCTGGAATCCGCGTTCGGCGAGTTGGGCGGCGACCGCTCCCGCCTGACCGCTCTGCCCGTTCGCGTTGAGCACCCGGACCCGCGTGTCCGCCAACAGGGCCGGCTCGACCGAGTCGAGTGCGCCGGCGGGCTGTTCCTGCAGTCCCGCCTCCTCCGCCGCGGGCGTCACGGGGCAGGCGGCGGCCTGCGTCGCCGCATCGCTGCCCATGAGGGCGGAGGCCCACACCAGGCCACCGAGGACCAACGTGGCCACCACGAACAGCACGTAGGGGCTGCGGAGGCGTCCCATCCCCCGAGTGGGGGTCGGGTTGGGTGTCGCCTGGGCGCTGAGGTGGACGACCATGAGGGTCCTTCCTGCAGGTGTCACGGTGCGGGAGCCCTGTCCGGGTCCGCCTCATCACTGTAATCGTCGGGTGATCGGCGTCTCGACGGGGACACGGTCCGGAAGTGGGGATGAAATCCCTGCTAGTTTCCGTTAATATGCGTGCGCCGGTCGGTCCACGATCGAACCGCCCGCCCCTCGCCACCAGACCGCTAGAGAAGAGACACATGGCAACCGACTACGACGCACCCCGCCGGACCGAAGCTGACGAGCTGGCCGGTGATTCGCTGGAGGAACTCAAGGCCCGGAGGGCGGAGGGGGCCACCGGCGAGGTCGACGTCGACGAGACGGACACCGCCGAGTCCTACGAATTGCCGGGTGCCGACCTGTCAGGGGAGGAACTCACCGTTCGTGTGGTTCCCGAGCAGGACAACGAGTTCACCTGTGGTGACTGTTTCCTCGTCCACCACCGCAGCCGGTTCGCCGAGGAGAGGGACGGACTACCGATCTGCGTGGACTGCGCGGGCTGATCGATCAGCTGTAGTGGTTGTCCGGGAGGGCCGCCGCGAGTCCCTCCGGGTCACGGGTGCTGATCAGCCAGTAGGGCGTGGGGTCCAGCGGGTCGTCCAGGACGACGATCACCATGGTGGGGACATAACCGCGATGGACGACGAACGCCTCCGGGTCGAGTTGGCGCCCCATCGCGGCCTGCTTGGCGGTCGCCGGCACGACGGCGCTGCGCGAGATCGCCTCGAAGGGCAGACTGGCGCGGCCCGCGTACAGGGTCCCTCCGCCCTGACCGTCGGACTCGACCTCGATACGTTCGCGACCGACGGTGACGAAGAGCCAGGCGAACAGGGCGGGCACGGCAACGGTGAGCAGCCACAGCCACAACGGCGCACCGAATGTCGAGGCCACGGCTACGACGAGGACGGTGACGGCGGCGAGTACCACCCACCACCATCCCGGTACCCGGAGTCGTTCCGAGTGAACAGGGCGCGGGACCCGGTCGGGCGACGGTCGGAGATCTTCTTCGGTCACGACAACAAGACTATCCATCACCCGGGCTCCACCCGGCAGGAGGGCGGCCAGCCATGAACCACCCCGACCACTCGTCCGGATCACGCGGACCGCTGCGGCTACGACGGTTGGATCCCGGGCTTCCGGTGCCCTCCCGCGCACACCCCTTGGATGCGGGTGTCGACCTCTTCTCGGCCGAGGACCGCGGGCTCGAGCCCGGGCAGCGTGCACTGGTGGGCACAGGGGTGTCCGTCGCCATCCCGGAGGGGTACGCCGGGCTCGTCCACCCCAGATCCGGTCTCGCCGCGCGGGCGGGACTCTCGATCGTCAACGCCCCGGGCACGATCGATGCCGGGTATCGCGGCGAGATCAAGGTCAACCTGATCAACCTCGACCCGTCCGAGCCGGTTCACATCGGACGCGGTGACCGGATCGCACAGTTGATCATCCAGAGAGTCGAACTCTGGGACGTGCAGGAGGTCGACGAGCTCGACCAGACCGACCGGGGAGAGCGGGGCCACGGCTCGACCGGAGGTCACCACCGCCTGACCTGACCGGCGCCACACCACGTTGGGTAGCGTCAAGAGGCACGGTCCCGACCGGGACCGGGTCGCACGCGGAGAGGATTCGACCATGTTCGGACGCAAGAAGTCGGTGACCGGGGACCGCGACGCCGCCACCACCGGGGACACCGCGGACTCCGCACCGTCCACGACCGGTCCGCATGACCGGTCATCGGTCGGGGACGTGGCCCGGTACTACACCGACCTCGGGTACGGACACCTCGACCTCGGCTCCCTGGTGATCGGCGTCCCGAAGGGACGCGATCTGAACGTCGCGCTGGACCCGAACGGTCAGCCGGAGTTCCACGTGGTCACGACCGTCTCGCGGGTGATCCCGCGCGCCTTCGCCGCGCCGAAGTCCGCCGGGCAGTGGCGGACCATGGTCGCCGCCATGCGCGAGCAGCTCGAGGGGCAGGGCGCCGAGGTGACCGTCGAGGACGGTCCGTGGGGGCGCGAGCTCGTGGCCGCGATGCCGGGCGCGGTCTTCCGTGCGATCGGTGTCGACGGGCACCGGTGGACCGCCGAGGTGCGCATCATGGCAACCCCGGAGCTGGCCGAGCAGGCCGCCGAGGAGGGGCGGGAGGTGTTCGAGCATCTGCTGGTGAACCGTGGCGACGGACCGATGCCCGTCCGGGAGGTGCTTCCGCTGACCATCCCTGACGAGATCCAGCAGGCGCTGGTCAAGGCGCAGTCGCAGTTGGCGGCACAACAGCAGGCGCAGGCGTACCAGCAGCAGATGGCGGCAGGTCAACAGGGTCAGCCGGCCGCGCAGGCCCGGCCCCAGAACCAGCAGGCTCCGACATCGGGCACTCCGGCCCCGAGCCCGACCCCCGCTCGGGAAGAGCCTCAGCAGCCGGAGTCCCGGCCCCGCAGGGACGGCAGCGCCATGGACCGGCTCCGCTCCACCGACGATCTCTGACCGACCGATGCGCTGAGAGGGGTGCCATGCCCGTCACGCGGATGTTCCGTGGTCTCTCGACTCGGCTGACCGCGCCGCTCGAATCGCTCGACGCGGTGGACCTGGCCGGTGCGGTGCAGGGAATCGGCTGCTCGCCCGTCGAGGACGCCCAGAGGGGCCAGATGGTGACCCTCGCCGGACGCGTGCGGACGGTCCTGTCCTGTGGAGGAGAGAAGTTCCTCGGTGTGACCGCCGAGGTGTACGACGGTACGGGTGCGGTGAACGTGTGTTGGCTGGGGCGTGGTTCGATCCCGGGTATCGACACGGGCCGCTTCGTCAAGGTGACCGGGCGCATCGGCGTCCGGTCCGGCCAGAAGATCATGTTCAACCCACGGTACGAATTGCTCAGCGGGCAGCCGGGCGCTACACGCGGAGGAGAAGTGTGAACGAGTCTGAGCGGGCCGGCGATCCGTCCACCGGAGTAGTACCCCCGGAGAACACGGGAGGGAAACGAAGGTCCGCGTTCGGTGATCCGGACGCCTCGCTGCTCGAGCAGATGGGTGGAGTCCGAGGCCTCGTCTATTCGTCGATCCCCATCCTGACCTTCGTCCCCGTCAACGGTTTCTGGGGACTGACGGTGGCGATCTGGGCTGCCCTGGGGGTGGCGGTCGCCATGCTGGCGTGGTCCCTGGTCCGACGGGAGAACCCCCAGCCGGCGATCTCCGGCTTCTTCGGGGTCGCGATCGGTGTCCTGATCGCCTGGCGCACCGGGAGCGCGAAGGGGTACTTCCTCTACGGGATCATCACGCAGGCGGTGTACGGCGGGGTGTTCGCCCTGTCGGCGCTCGCGCGGTGGCCACTCGTCGGCGTGATCTGGGGCCTGCTCGACGGGAAGGGGATGTCCTGGCGCCGACACCCGAAGGCGCGTCGGTGGTACGCCGTCGCCACGTGGATCTGGGCCGGGCTCTTCGCGATTCGCGCCGTCCTGCAGTACGCGCTCTATCTCAACGACGAGGTCAACTGGCTCGGGGCCGCCCGCATCGCGATGGGCTGGCCCCTCGCGCTGCTGGCGTTCGCGGCGACGATCTGGGCGGTGCGGCGCGCGATGGTCTACGAGAGGCAGTCCGCAGAGGACAGAGAAGCCACGCACGACTGAGACGCCTCACCTCGGAAGGACGACGGCCCCCGGCGAGTTCGCCGGGGGCCGTCGTCTGTCTGGTGTGTGTCTGTCACCCGCGGGCACGAGTGACGCAGTGGTCAGACCGTGCTCGTCGCCATCCGCGAGAACTCGCTCGGGCCCGTGATGGTGCGATAGGCGAATACCGAGGCCAGGGTGGCCACGGGGATCGCGATGAGGAGGCCGACGAACAGGGCGAGGAAACCGGCCACGACGACGAGGATGTTGAGCACCGCGAGAGCGAACAGGTTTCCCGCGTCGGACTTGATGGCGTTGACGCTGGACTTCATGGCGTCGATCGCGGTCATGTTGCGGTCCACGACGAAGTGGAGGGTCCAGTACAGGAAGAAGGCGATCACGATTCCGGGGATGATGAGGAGGATCATCCCGACAGACGTCGCGATCGCCACGAGGATCGCGGCGATGACGAACGCCCCGAAGTTCTGCAACTTGAAGAAGTCACCGATCTCCGGCTTGTGCCCGTCCACCTCGAGTAGGGCTCCCCGGATGATGAATGCCTGGAACAGGAAGCTCACTGCGATCGCGAGTATCGAGCCCAGGAACGCCACCGACGCAGACTGAGAGTTGGATATCGAACTCGCGACCCCGTTCGCGAGGAACATCGCCAACGTGACCAACACCCACGGCAGTGGATTGTTCTTGAACATCTGCCAGCCGGCGCCGATCGCGTCGGTGGCGGACACCCTGCCCGTCATCACCGGCCCGCCCCCCTGGCCGGACTGGGGGTACCCGGCCCCGTACCCGTGGTCTCCGTACGGCTGGTGGCCGAAGTCCTGTCCTCCATAGCCCTGCTGGCCATGGCCCTCCTGGCCGTAGCCCTGTCCGGGGTAGGGCTCCTGGCCGAATCCCTGTGCGTTCCCCTGTTCGCCGTACTGCTGCCCGCCGTACGGCTGTCCGCGCCAGTTCTGTTGGGCGGAGCCGGTGGCGTTCGGGTCATTCGGGATCCCGTCTCCTGACGGGGTACCTCCGGTGGTCATGGCATCTCCAGATCTCTTCGCGTCGGTGTGAAAGATTTTTCCACTTGCCTTGCCTCGAACCTAGTCCTGTCCGTGCGTTTTGGGGAGGGCCAACTCGCCGGCCGGCGTGGGGAAATGCGTGGAGCCCCGTCGACGATGTCGACGGGGCTCCGGGTCCGTTGACCGGACGACGGTGTCAGATGTTGGCGTGGATCTCGACAGCCTGTGCGACGCCGGCCACGGTTCCGGCGATCTTGACCGCCTCCCAGGCCTGCTCCTTGGTGATGCCCTCCTTGCGGATGACGTCATCGTGCGCGGCGGTGCAGTTCTCGCATCCGTTGATCGTCGAGACGGCCATGGACCAGAGCTCGAAGTCGGCCTTCTCCACTCCCGGGTTCGCGATGATGTTCATCCGCAAGCCCATACGGACCTGGGCGTAGTCGTCTCCCAGGAACTCCTTGGCGCGGTAAGCCACGTTGTTCATGGCCATGATGGACGCAGCGCCGAGGGCGGCGTTGAACGCCTCGTCGGACAGGTGCTCGCGCGCTTCGTCGGCGATCTCGGACAGCACGGTCTCGGACCGGGTCGCCGCGGCGGTGGCCAGGAAGGTCCCCCACAGCTGTTGGGGAGACAGCTCCGTGGAGCGCGCCAGCGACCCGAGGTTCAGCTTGAGATCCTTCGCGAACTCAGGGAGTCCGGACTTCAGGTTCTCGATGGTCACTTGATGCCCTCCTGCAGCATGTCCATCTTGTTGATGTTCTTCGTCGGGTCGTTCTTCTGCCAGTTGCAGGCGCAGACCTCGGACGACTGGAGGGCGTCGAGCACGCGGAGGACCTCGTCCACGTTGCGACCGACGGCGTCAGGCGTCACGGAGACGAACTGGATGACGTTGTCCGGGTCGACGATGAAGGTCGCGCGGTCGGCGACCCCGTCCGCGTTCTCGACACCGAGCGCGCGGATCAACTCGTGCTTGATGTCCGACAGGATCGGGAACGGGACGCCCTTGAGCTCGTCGTTGGTCGCGCGCCAGTTGAAGTGCGCGAACTCGTTGTCGATCGAGCCACCGAGGACCTGCGTGTCACGGTCCTGGAAGTCCTCGTCGAGCTTGCCGAACGCGGCGATCTCGGTGGGGCAGACGAAGGTGAAGTCCTTCGGGTAGAAGAAGATCACCCGCCACTTACCGGCGTACGACTGGTTGGTGACCGTCTCGAAGTAGTCCTCGGGCTGCTGGGCGTTGACCTGCTGGAGATCGCCACCCTTGAGTGCGGTGAGTTCGAAGTCGGGGAACTGATCGCCGATGGTGAGAAGTGCCATGTGATCCTCCTGGGTTATGGGCCGTTCTTGAACGGGCAGGGGAGACTATGCCCGACGCGCAGTGAGAGGTAAAGCCTAATGAGGTGAAGATCACCCATAGGGGAGGGCGAATAATCATCGACGTGGGGCTATTGATCGTCCTACACTCATCGGCATGGCCAATCAACGGTTCGTTCCGAGCGTGACCCAGCTCAGGGTGTTCCTCGCCGTCGCGGAACGTCTTCACTTCCGCAGTGCCGCCGAAGAACTGGGAATGAGCCAGCCGTCCCTCTCCCAGGCCCTGGCGACGCTGGAGGAGGGACTCCGGGTTCACCTGGTCGAACGGAGTACCAGGACAGTGCTCGTCACACCGGTGGGGCACCAGCTGCTCCCGTTCGCACGGGCCGCGGTGGGCGCGATGGATGCGGTGGCCGACATCGCCGCCGGTAGCGGGGGGCCGCTGTCGGGCGACGTCCGCATCGGTGTGATCCCCACGGCCGCGCCCTACCTGTTGCCGGGGCTGCTCCCCGCCCTGACCGAGCGTTTCCCGGAGCTCCGGCCACGGATCGTCGAGGACCAGACCGCCAGACTGCTCGAACAGCTGCGCTCGGGGGCGATCGACGTCGCGATCATGGCCCTTCCCGCCGATTCCGCGGGTGCCATCGGTATGCCCCTGTACACCGAACCGTTCGCACTCCTCGTCCCGGCCGACCACCCGCTCGCCGGGCGGGAGGGCCTCTCCCTCGAGGCCCTCGTGGATCTCCCACTGCTGATGCTCGACGAGGGGCACTGCCTGCGTGACCAGACCGTCGACCTGTGCCGGCGGGTCTCGGCGCCGATCCTGGGCCGGGGTGGGTCGCGGGCCGCGTCCCTGACCACCGCGGTGAAGTGCGTCGCCGGGGGGCTGGGGGTGATGATCGTGCCGGAGTCGGCCGTGGTGTCCGAGAGCCGCGACCCCGGCATCGGCGTCGCGAGGTTCCTCGAACCCGCGCCGGGCCGGACGATGGGTCTGGTGCGCCGCACTGCCACGGCGGGTGACGACGCCTACGCCGAACTCGGGAATGTCATCACCGGGGTGGCCCAGCGGCTGTTCGGGGCGGTTGCCGCCTGACGGGCGGTCGTTCTGCACCGGCCGAACAGGTGGGGTTCGTCGATTCCAGGGTCTGCGCCGATTCCAGGGTCCGCGCCGCTTCCAGGTACCGGGCGCGGAGCGCCTGGGTCCGCGCGATCCAACCGCGCTGGTGAGCGACGAACACCGCGCGTCCCTCGGGGGACTCCACCGGGATCGGGTCGAGTCCCCAGGCGGACAGGTCGTAGGGCGAGGACCGCATGTCGATCTCGCGGGCGTCGAAGGCCGCGGTCAACGTGTCCACCAGGAGCTCGCCGGGGGCGCCGGCCTCCATATCCGCCACGTACGAGTAGAGATCCATACCGGCGTGCAGGCAGGCCGGTTGTTCGTTGCGGACCTGTCCGGCGCGGGTGAGGACGTCCCTGTTGAGGGGGGCGGCCGCCTCGGTGAAGAACCGGAGGGCATCGAAGTGGGTGCACCGCAGCCGGGATCCGTCGACCACGTCGTCGATCAGCGGCTGGGATACCCGTAGAGGTACCCGGCGGTGACGGACGGCATCGTCGCCTCCCCGGTAGAGCATGGCCCACTCGTGGAGGCCGAAACAGCCCATGGCGCCCGGCCTGGACGCGGTGGCGTCGACGATCTCGCGTGCCCGGGCCATGCGGGGGCCGCATCGGGATAGGACCGACGTGGGATCCACGATCAGTCCGGAACGACCGCGGAGGGAGGTTCGATCGTAGTGGCGCCATTCCGCCCGTTCGGTCAGGTGGGCGTTCTCCAGGATGGTGCCGGGGCCGGGATGCCAGCGTCGGACGGTGGCCACGCTCGTCCGGTAGTAGGTGAACAGGAAGTCCGCGACCGGGTGCGGCTCGCCTCGTCGTCGACGCTCGAGGTGATCGGTGGTCAGCGAGTCGACGGCCTCGGTGTGCCGGCGCTCCAGCGCCCGCCAGAGGCGCTCGGGCATCAGAACGGGGTCGGCGTCGCGGCGCCGTGGGCTCACGACCGTCGCTTCTTCTTGGGGCGGTGCACCCGGGACTGGGCGGGCCGTCGGGATCGCGCCGGGGGCGCGGACTCCCGCCGCCGCCGGGGCGGCGCGATCTCCGGCCCGAAGAGTTCGTCGAGGAGGGGCGCGGCCCGGGGACCGGAGGCGTCGACGAGCTCGACGGTCATACCGACCTCGCGTGCCAGCGCGCTGATCCGGGCGACCTCGGACGGTCGGACTATCGCGGCCACCACGCCGGCGGTGTCGTCACCACGTCCGGTACGGCCGGAGCGGTGGACGAGGTCCTGGACGGAGTGGGGAGGCCCGACATGGACGACGTGGCCGATCCCGTCGAGATCGAGGCCGCGCCCGGCGAGGTCGGTGCTCACAAGCACCCTGACGGTGCCCGAGGCCAGATCGGCGAACGCACCGGCGCGCCTGGTAGGCGAGGCGGAGCCCGCCACGCCGGCCGCCGTGACACCGGTCGCGGCGATGGAGGCGCGCAACTGCTCGACCGCGTCGCGGCGGGGGACGAAGAACAACGCCCTGCGGCAGCGGGAGGCGAGTGCGATCGCGTACTCATCCGGGTCCGGTGCGGAGACGACGATGAGTCGTCGGGGGGCGCCGGAGTCGACCGTCACCGGGGTCGGGTCGACCGGGGAGTCCACGCGGTGGACGCACAGGCCGGGGCGTCGATGTCGCAGCGCGTCCTCGACCGCGGCGTCCGCCGTTGCCGTCGTCGACAGGAGGGTCGCCTCACCACACTCCGCGAGCAGTGAGGCGGTCTGCTCGCCGAAGGAGAGCCCCATCAGATGATCCGCCTCGTCCAGGACGAGGACCTGCACGTCTGCGGTGGACAGGGCTCCCGTCCGGATCAGATCGGTCAGGCGCCCAGGGGTGCCCACCGCGATGTCGACCGGCGCCACCAGGGTTCTGCGGTCCTTGGACAGCGGTTGACCGCCGACGAACGTGGCGATGCGGAGCCCGGCACCCGCGCCGACCTCGGCGAGGACCTCCGCGTTCTGCACCGCCAGCTCGCGGGTCGGCGCGACCACGACGGCACGCGGCCGGAGGGGCAGACTCGGCGCCCCGGCCAGACGGTGCGCCACGGCGATCGCGAACACCAGGGTCTTCCCGGAGCCGGTCGGCGCGACCGCGAGGAGGTCGCGGCCCGCGACGGCGTCGTCGAGCGCGGCGATCTGGATCGCGCTCGCCGGGCCGTCGACGACGGTGGAGACGGCGTGTCTGACCGGGACCGCGACGCCGAGCCCGGCGAGTAGACGGCCCAGATCGGTCTGAGCCGACCCGGTCAGGCCCGCACCTCCGTACGGTCGCCGCTCCACTGCGTGTGGAAGCTGCCCTCGCGGTCGGTCCGCAGGTAGGTGTGGGCGCCGAAGAAGTCGCGCTGGCCCTGGATGAGCGCGGCTGGCAGTCGTTCGGTCCTGAGCCCGTCGTAGTAGGCGAGGGCCGCGGAGAAGCCGGGTGCCGGGATCCCTGCGGTGACCGCCGTGGTGACGACCCGACGCCAGCTGTCGACGCAGTCGGCGAGCGCCTCGGCGAAATAGGGGGCGGCCAGGAGAGTGGGGAGATCGGCGTTCTCCGCATAGGCCTCGCGGATGCGGTCGAGGAAGGTGGCGCGGATGATGCACCCCCCACGCCAGATCGTGGCCAGGTCGCCCCTCGCCACATCCCACCCGTACTCGGCGGTGGCAGCGGTGATCTGGTCGAATCCCTGGGCGTAGGCGATGACCTTCGACGCATAGAGTGCGCGCCGGACGTCCTCGATGAACTCGGGGCCGGTGCCGCTCGGCGTCGACACCGCGCCGGAGGGCAGCGCGCGGCCCGCCTCGCGCTGAGGTACCGAACTGGACAGGGCGCGCGCGAAGACGGCCTCGGCGATACCGGTCACCGGGACTCCCAGATCGAGTGCGGACTTGACCGTCCAGCGTCCGGTTCCCTTCTGGCCCGCGCGGTCGACGATCACGTCGACCAGGGGATACCCGGTCTCGGCGTCAACCTGAGCGAGCACCTCGGCAGTGATCTCGATCAGGTAGGAGTCGAGTTCGCCGGTGTTCCACTCGCGGAACACCTCGGCCATGGCCGCCGGCTCGATCCCCGCCACACCGCGCAGGAGGTGGTACGCCTCGCCGATGAGCTGCATGTCCGAGTACTCGATCCCGTTGTGCACCATCTTCACGAAGTGGCCGGAGCCGTCCTCGCCGATGTGGGTGCAGCACGCGGTTCCGTCAACCTTGGCGGAGATGTCCTCGAGCATGGGCCCGACGACCTCGTAGCTGGAGGCCGGGCCACCCGGCATGATGGACGGGCCCTCGAGGGCGCCCTCCTCGCCGCCGGAGATCCCGGCGCCGATGAACCGGATCCCGCGGTCGGCCATCGCCTTCTCGCGGCGGATGGTGTCGGTGTAGAGGGAATTGCCCCCGTCGATGATGATGTCGCCCTCGTCGAATGCGTCGGCGAGGGCGTCGATCACCGCGTCCGTGGGGGCCCCGGCCTGAACCATGACGAGCGCACGTCGCGGCGACCGCAGTGCCGCGGCGAACTCCTCGATCGTCTCGGTGCGGACGAAGTCCCCGTCCCGGCCGTGCTCGTCCAGGAGAGCGTCGGTCTTGCCGGCGGAGCGGTTGTGAACGGCGACCGTGTATCCGTGACGGGCGAAGTTCCGTGCGATGTTCGAGCCCATCACGGCGAGTCCGGTGACTCCGATGTCGGCGGTCCCGTTGGTGTCTGAGGTCGGCTGCGCGTCCTCGCGCTCAGTACTCATGGGTCTCAGAGTAGTCCACGGGTTCGCGGGCAGTGGACCTGCATCGATGGGGGAGACGGGGCGTTCGGAGGGCATCCGCGAACCTGAGTGTTTGCTGACAGGTCAGTGGTGCACTGAGTGCAACGATTGCCGGAACCGGTCGAAATCCCTTGGTTGTACGAGGTGGTGTGTTGTATCACTTATTACCGGGCCGGGACACCGGAGCACCCGCGGAACGGGGGGAAACGCGCCGCGGTGTGGCGCCGGTGTGTGGGCGGCCCGAGTGAGAAGTGATGATCGAGGGGGAAGCAGCAGACATGACCAGCTCCATGCTGCCCACACAGATCGTGGGTACGCGCACGGTGTTCGACGACACGGTCGAGGTACTCGCCGGATTCAGACCGGGATACCCGAAGTTCTACTCGATCGCGGATCTCGGTACCCAGTCCCGCCGCCGGTGGGTTCCGCTGGAGCGGGCGGTGGACGGCGGACGTGTCGAGACGATGTTCCGCAACTACTTCGCGGAGTCCGGGGACATCCGGTTCTCGACGTACCTCGTCGCGGACGCGTTCGCCCACGGGGTGATCGGCCGGGCGGTCGCGAGTTTCGTCACGATCGGCCGGGTGTGGGACACGGGTGCGGAGAACCTCGCGGTCCGCACCGACATCGAAGGGGGGCTCGACTGGGCCGGCGTCCGGGACACCACCCTCCGACTCCTCTGTGATGATCCGTCCGCGGGTTCGCCGGGGACCGTTGTCCTGCCGTGCGAGCAGGCCCTCGCCCAGTGGATCGCCTGCCGGTCACGAATGACCCTGAGTCCGGTGTTCGACGATCTCTCCCGCGTCAGCAACTGCAGTGTCGACACCCTGTGGTCGGTGGTCGGGGAGTGCGTACTGGGCGCCGCGACCATCGTCCCGACCTTCGCCGACACGAGTGCGGAAACCGGATACCGCCGCGGACAACTCGTGCTGCAGGCGCTCCACGACTCCGGTCTGGCGGTGCGGAGACGGAGCGCCCTTCCGCGAACGCCCGGATCGGGACCGATCCCGGTGCGCGACAGGGGTTGGCGCTCGGTCCGCTGACCCAGCGTGGCGTGACCCGCTCGACCCCGCATGGCTCGGCTCTGCGGACGCGGAGGCGCGGTAGCGTCGGTACCCGAATCGCCCGGACGGCCCGGGCCGGGAGAAGAGGTCCGATGTCCGACGCGGTCGAGAACGAGTTCATCCAACTGATCCGGGGACGGTCCGGAACCGGTTTCGGCGGCGGGATCGGCATCGACTACCGGGAGATCACCCCCGACAGGGTCGTGGTCTCGGTCGAGGTCGCGCCGCACCTGCACCAGCCGTACGGGATCGTCCACGGCGGCGTCTACTGTGCCATCGCCGAGGAGGTCGCGAGTGTGGCGGGCGCGGTCTGGCTCGGTGGTGAGGGCAAGGTGGTCGGGGTCAACAACTCGACCGATTTCCTGCGGGCCGTCACCGAGGGCACCCTCACGGCGACCGGTACCCCCGTACACCGGGGACGTAGTCAGCAGCTCTGGCGCGTCGAGATCGCCGATGACGAGGGGCGGCTCGTTGCCGTGGGTCAGGTCCGGCTGGCGAACCTCCAGTAGGCGTTGTCCCCGGGCGAGAGGCCCCGTCCGGCCCCGGGGCGCGCAGCGACGACCGGGACGGAACAGCGAGAGCGCCCGGCGGGATGTCCCGCCGGGCGCTCGTCCCGGGACTGATCGACCCGCTGACAGGTCTGAAGCGTCGCGCCCCAGTCGCCGCGCCCGGTGTCGCCGCGCCTCAGTCGCCGATCGAGGTGGTCTCCACAGCCCGGTCGCGGGCCTCCTCCGCCGACCGGGCCTTCTCATGGGCCGCCACGCGCTCGATGGCCTGTCGACCGTAGACCCACTGTTGCGTGGAGGTCAGCTGGGAGCGGTGGTCACCGCCCATGTGCATTCCCCAGGAGAACATGGTGGTCAGGCGGTTCTTGAAACCGATGAGGTACGCGAGGTGCACCACGAGCCACATCACCCAGGCGATGAAGCCGGAGATCTCCAGCCTGCCCACCTTCACCACCGCGCTGTAGCGCGACACGGTGGCCATGGAGCCCTTGTCGAAGTACTTGAACGGCGGCCGCTCGGCGGGGGACCTGCCCTTCTCGACCTCGGCCATGATCTGCTTCGCGGCGTACTTGCCGCCCTGGATCGCGACCTGCGCGACGCCGGGGAGCTTGTCGAGGCTCATCATGTCGCCGACGACGAAGATCTCGGGGTGCCCGGGTAGCGAGAGATCCTTCTGCACCAGGACGCGTCCCGCGCGATCGATCTCGGCCTCCGTCTGGTCGGCGAGCATCTTGCCGAGGGTGCTGGCCTGGACGCCCGCGGACCAGATCTTGCAGGTGGCGTCGATCCGGCGGACCGAGCCGTCCGGATCCTTGACCTCGATCCCGCGCTGGTCTACGTCGGTGACCATGGCGTTGAGCTGGATCTCGACGCCCATCTTCTCGAGCCGGGCCCGGGCCGCGTTGCCCAGTTTGTTTCCGAACGGCGGGAGGACCGCGGGGGCCGCGTCGAGGAGGATCACCCGGGCGGAGGCGGGATCGATACGGCGGAAGGTGTTCTTCAGGGTGTGCTGGGCCAGCTCCGCGACCTGCCCGGCCATCTCGACACCGGTCGGTCCCGCGCCCACGATGATGAACGTGAGGAGGCGGCGGCGCTCCTCGTCGTCCTCGGTGACCTCCGCCTGCTCGAAGCAACCCAGGATGCGGCTGCGCAGTTCGAGGGCGTCGTCCACGGTCTTCATGCCGGGGGCCCACCGTTCGAAATGGTCGTTGCCGAAGTACGACTGGTTGGCGCCGGCGGCCACGATGAGGCTGTCGTACTCGAGGTCGAACTTGATGTGACCGGCCGAGGCGTAGACCGTCTTGGCGGCCACGTCGATCTTGTTGACGTCCCCGAGGATGCAGGTGACGTTCTTCTGATCACGCAGGATGAGCCGGGTGGGCGGGGCGATCTCGCCCACCGAGAGGATGCCGGTCGCGACCTGGTAGAGAAGCGGCTGGAAGAGGTGGTGCCCGGTCTTGGCGACCAGCGTCACGTCCACGTCCGCCTTCTTCAGTTGCTGGGCTGCGAAGAGCCCGCCGAAGCCGGACCCGATGATGACGACTCGGTGCCGGCGTCCGGCCGGTGCGGTGGCGGTGACCTGGTCGTGTGCGGGCTCGGTCATGGCGGCTCCTGGTGAAGGTGAGGCTGTCGTGGTGAGCGCGGGGCTCGCCGATCGGGTGCCCGGGCGGATCACGCGCGGGAACGAGTCCCCAGGGTAGTGGTATGCGGTAGCCGGTGCACACGTAGTGGGCTCGCCACGGTCAACGCTCCCCCCGTCGCGCCTGACCCTCCCGGGCGACGCGCGGCGGTACCGTCCCACTGACGACACCCCTGAGGAGGGACCCGGTGGTCAGACTCGAACCGCAGACCGTCGACCTCGACCGTTGGCCCGCGCTCGCGGAGCCGGACGGGATGGGCGGGCAGGCCGCGGGGGAGGTCGCCCAGGCCCTGAGGAGGTCGACCAGGGACCTCGGTCTGAGGATCGACTACCCGGATTCGACGGCGGCGGGTGAGTACGACGCCCCTGTCCGCGTGGTCCTGCGGGAGCCCGAGCGCTTCTGGGCGCGCCTCGCGTCAGCCGGGGTTCTCGGCCTGGGCGAGTCGTACATGGCCGGCGAGTGGACGACCACGGACCTCGGCGCGGCCATTGGGACCCTCGGCCCCTGGATCGCGGGGAACTCCGACTGCGCTCACCCGGGTGAACGTGCCTACGGGCGCGACGGCCGCGGGAACAGCGGTGGTGGGCGGAGACGCGGGGGACCGGTGGCGGTGGAGCTCGAGGACTCCGTCCCCGGCGCACTCACCTCCCTCTATACCGACGAGACGATGTCGACGGCGGGTGCGGTGTTCGCCTCCGGTGCACGCACCCGTGCGCGGATGGAGGACGGAACCGACGTGGTCCACCTCGAGGTCCCGGCGTCGCCTCCCCGGCGCAACGACCTGGGGGACGCCCAGCGGCGTTCGGCCGACACGCTCCTCACCCTGGCCGGCGTCGGGGCCGGCTCCCGGGCCCTCGTCGCCACTCCCGGGTGGGGTGAGTTGCCGATGCGGGCCGCCGAGCGCGGGGCACACGTACGGACGATGACCGCGTCGACCGAGCGACTGGCGGCCCTCGGGTCGAGATTCGCCGCTGCGGGGCTCGACGACGAGATCACGCTCTTCCTGGGCGGTCCGGCGGACGCGCGGGGGAAGGTCGACGCGGTGGTCGCGGTCGAGCCCGGGGTAACGGCGGGTGTCGCCGGGTACGGGGAGGTCCTGGACGCGGCCGAGAGGATGTTGGCGGATGGCGGCAGGCTCGCGATCGCCGCGGTGGTGTCCCCGGAACGCCCCCGGCCGGCGGTCGTCGAACTCGCCGCGTGGGGCTCGCGGTATGTCTCCGAGGCGGGCCCCGTGGTGCCCTGGTCGGAACTGGTCTCGGCCATCGACCGCTCTCCGCGGCTACAGCTGTTGGGCCGGATCGAGGCGACGTCTCACCATGCCGAGACGGTGAGGTTGTGGTCCGAGACGTTCGCCCACCGGGGGCGGGATGCGGCGGCACTGGGGTTCGACGCCGTGTACCGGCGGATGTGGGCGTTCCACCTGGCGGCGCTCGAGGCCGGGCTGAGCAGGGGGTGGCTCGAGTCCGTCCAGGTGGTAGCCACGGCGAAACGCACCCTGAACCACCGTGACGGTCCTCCGACGTCCTAGGGTTCTTTCATGAGCAACTTTCTCACCCCGATCGCGATCTGGTTCGGACGTCAGGACGCCACCCGGGAGAACTCCCATCTCGTGGTGACCGTCGACAAGTGGATGAACAGGATCTCCGGTGGCCGCGTCCCGCTGCTCAGGGTGGCGGGGCTGCCCACGCTCACGTTGCACGTCCCGGGCCGGAAGTCCGGTGAGCTGCGCGACACTCCGCTGCTGTTCGCATCGTGGCGCAACGGCCTGGTGGTAGTCGGCTCCAACTGGGGAGGCGAGAAGGCTCCCGCGTGGGTGCACAACCTCCGTGCGGCGGGGGAGGGCGAGGTCGACGTGTCGGTCTACGGCGCCAGGCTCACGGTGGACGTGCGGGAGGTGGCCGAGGACGAGCGGGCCTCGGCCTGGGACGCCGCCGTCAAGGTGTGGCCGAATTACGAGATCTACGCCACCCGCACGACCAGGCACCTACCGATCTTCCACCTGACGCCCAGGCTCTGAGACGGATCAGCGGCGGGCGACCATGTTGAGCGCCGTGGCGGTGAGGACCGGTTCGTGGTTCTGGTTGACCAGCGTCACATCCGTGGTGAGCACCCCACGGTCCGGCTTGCTCCTGGAGGGGCGGACGCCGGTCGTCTCGCAGATCAGGGTGAGCCGGTCGCCGGGGCGCACCGGCCGGACCCAGCGGAGCTCGTCGATCCCGGGGGACGCCAGGCTCGCGACAGCGGTGAGGTAGTTGTCGGCGAACAGGCGCATCATGAGGGCTGCGGTCTGCCAGCCGCTCGCGATGAGTCCCCCGAACGGGCCGTGAGCGGCCGCCTCGGGATCGGTGTGGATGCTCTGCGGATCGTACCTGCGGGCGAACTCGATGATCTCCTCGGCGTCCACCGACTCCTCACCGAAACGGTACGTGCGTCCCTCCAGGTAGTCGTCGAGGTACCTGTCGCCGACAGGCGTGTCGAAGGTGTCGTACTTCTCGGCGGTCATCTGTCACTCCTGGGCGCGGTGGCGGGCTCGTGCTTCGAGATCAGAGTCAACCGCACGCGGGTGACGGTGGGTGCCGATTCGCGGCCGGCCCCCTCATCACGTGGTAGTCAGTTAGTGACAGTTCACTCGAAGGGGGCATGCGTGGCGTATTTCGAGCGACTCGGTGACCGACGGTTCCAGCCGACCTCACACGCCACCGGGGCGTGGGATCCGGCGGTGCAGCATATCGGCCCATCGTTCGGGTTGCTCGTGCACGAGGTGGAGGGCGATCTGCGACGTCGGCGGGACGATCCCATGGTGATCTCGCGTCTGACCTACGAGATCCTCGGCACCGTGCCCATGGACCCGGTCGCGGTGGACGTGCAGGTGGTCAGACCTGGGCGCACCATCGAACTCGCGGAGGCCACGTACGGACTAGAGGATCGCGTGGGAGTACGCCTGCGCGCCTGGCTGCAGGAACCGAGAGACACCACGGGGATCGAGGGCGTCGGACTCGACCCGATTCCGGGGCCGTCCGACATGGCGCGGTGGGACCCCACCACGGTCTGGCAGGGTGGGTACCTGGCGTCCGCTGAGGTCCGCCGGGACCCGGTCGGGCCGGGGAGGGCCCGGTACTGGGTGCGCACCGACGTCCCGCTGGTCGCAGGGGAGCCGGTGGGCCCGCTGGCCCGGTCGGTAGCACTGTTCGACATCGCCAACGGGATGGCGATCCGCGCGGCTCCCGAGGACGTGCAGTTCCCCAACATCGACCTCACCGCCCACCTCGTCCGCGAGCCACGAGGAGAGTGGGTGGGGTTCGACACCCGGGTGAGTTTCGGTCCGGGCGGGCTCGGGCTCACCTCGAGCGTCCTGCACGACGAATCGGGTCCGATCGGTACCCTCGCGCAGACCCTCACCGTCCGCCCCGTTTCCTGAACGCGGCGGACTCTCTGAGTGCTGACGGGACTTAGCGTGGTGACGTGACCCAGCGTGCTCACCTGACCGTGGGTGCTCAGAGTTGACGCAGGTAGCACCGCATCCCGGAGCCGGTGTCCGGGTCGTGATCGGAGAAGCCGTGCCGTTCGTAGAACCGCCGGGCGCCGAGGTCGTCCGAGTCCACGTTGATGAGGATCTCCTCGCAGCCGCGCCGTCGGACCTCGGCCACCGACCGGTGCAGGACCGCGGTTCCGATGCCGGCGCCTCTGAGGTCCGGACGAATGTAGAGGTCCTCGAGCTGGGCGAGGGGGCCGTCCCAGTACGGGGTCGGGCGAAGGGTGAGGAACGCGAAGCCGACGTCGGTCCCGGCCTCGCGGCCGCGGGTGAGTCGGGCGACGACGGCGAGGACGTCTCCGCGCTCGAGTAGTCGCTCGAACCGTGTCGCGGCTTCTGCCGCGCTCGGGGTGGGGCAGTCGAACTCGGTGTTGAAGTCGTGGAGGAGGCCCCCGAGTGATGTCCCGTCCGCCGGGCCGGCCAGACGGATGTCCGCCTGTGAGGCGGGACGCGCAGAAGACGGGGGGACCGGAGGCCGTTCCCCCTCGAGGAGGCCCTTGAGCCGATCCAGGTCGGCTGCCACGGTGGCGGTGTCCTGCTCGAACTCGTCGTCGTCGTCGGAGAGCTGACGGACCGTCATGACCACCTCCGCGCCGTGCGGATGGGGCAGGACGCGGAGCGGATTGTGGACCGTCGCGCCGTCGGGCAGGGTGACCTCGTGGTCCAGGATCCCGAAGTCGTTCCTGGGGACGAATCGGACGCTCACTGTACCCATGGGGGAGTCGACGACCAGGGTGTCGCCGTCCACGGAGGCCTCTGCGGTGGCCAGTCCCGATGCCCAGGTGGCGAGCTTCGTGTGGTCGGAGGCGAGGTCGTAGACGTCCGCCGGGGAGCGGTGGATCACCGTGCTGACGTGGCGCGTGCGCATTTCGTCAGTGTCCGTCACGCGCCGGCATTCTGCCAGGGGTACTGCGCCGGTGGTCCTGCGCCGGATGACCCGCTCCGGGAGATCGGGGTCGGGGTCAGCTCAGGCGGACGGAGGATCGCTGTGGCTGCCCTGTCCCTCGATGCCGGTGACGGTGGTGAGGAGGAAGACCGAGTCCTCCAGGGCTGTGACGGCGTGCCGGTGGTGGGTGAGGGCGTGGAGTTCGCCGGCCCCGATGTCGACCGTGGTCTCGCCGGTCACCTGTACCGCCCCCCGGAGCAGGTAGAGGCTCGCCGCCGGGGGAGAGTTGTGCTCCTCGAGCTCGGTTCCCGCCGTCAGGGCCAACAGCGACTGGCGGAGAGGCCCTTCGTGGACGAGGATCTCGGCGTGCCGTCCGTGTGGGGCGTCCGCGGCTCTGGCGAGTATGCGATCGGCGGCGTCGTAGACAGTGGTCATGGGTCGAACTCCCAGCCTTGACGGGTGCGTGTCCACGACGCTACGCGCATTCCCGCGGTTCCGGATCCGCCGAGATGGCGACTTGCGGAGCGGACCCAGGGCGCAGCGTCCTCCGGTTGCGGGAGGGACACGTGCACAGCACCATCGCTGCCATCGAGGCACCGTCGGAAGGATGCGATATGCGATCTATCTCAGAGCAGTCCCTTCGAGATCTGGGTGGACGGACGAGTGTGCTGGCGAGGCAGAAGCTGGACCACGTCGAACTCGACAGGCTTCTCGGCGAGCTGGAACGGACGGGGGGAGCGGAGCAGCGGCGGGTCCTGCTGCGGACCTACCGTCTGGTCTTCCCGCATGCGTTCGCCGAGGAATCGGTGCTGTGGCCGGCCATCAGGAAGGCCCTGCCGGACGGGCACGCGCTCACCCTCAGGGTCGAGCGCGAACACCAGGAGGTCAACGAGTTGGTGATCCGGCTGGAGCACCTGGAGAGTGACGGCCCCGAACGGGATGGCGTGCTGAGGCGGCTCATCACCGTCCTGCGAGAGGACGTGCGCGACGAGGAGGACGACCTCCTGCCCCGGCTGCAGGCGGCGCTACCGCTCTCGAGACTGCGGGCGCTCGGTCTGGCGTGGGAGGTCGTTCGTCGAACGGCGCCCACGCGACCACACCCGGTGGTGTCCAGGCGCCCTCCGGGAAATGTCGTCGCAGCGTTACCGCTGACGATCACCGACAGAGTGCGGGATCTGCTCGACCTGGCCGCGACGACGAGTCCGTCGAAGGCGCGATCGGGACTGACCGCCGCCAGCACCCTGGCGGCTCGGGCCGCTCATGCCCTCGAGACGCTCCCCATCATGCGGAGGGGAGAACATCCGAGCACCGCGCGCGGTGACGACGCGGCGTGAGTACGACTCTCGACGTCCGGCGGACGGAGCACCTCCCTGCCTCCCGTGACCACGGTCCGTTGTCGCCCGTTCACCCACGCCCGGTGTGTGGACCCGCGAGGGGAGTCCAGGGTCGTGGTCGACAGTTGACGGGGGAGGACAGATGGATATCGCCGTGACCCTCGTCGGCGTCGGGATCATCGCTCTCGGGCTGACGGACGTGTTCCGCGCGCTGATGCACCCACGCAGCGAGGCGACGCTCAGCAAGGTGGTGTTCTCCGCACTGTGGGCGGTGTCGCGCCGGTTCGGGCATCGTCTGGGCTCGGCCGTGGGCCCCGCGGGGATGGTGGTCACCGTTCTGATCTGGGTGCTGCTGCAGGCAGTGGGGTGGGCCCTGGTCTACCTCCCGAACGTCCCGGAGGGATTCGACTACTCCTCCGGCATCGACCCCGGTCGATACACGGTCGCCGCCGAGGCGTTCTACGTGTCCCTCGTGACACTGGCCACCCTGGGGTTCGGGGACGTGGTGGCCACGCAACCTCTCATCCGCGTTCTCGCCCCGGTGGAGGCGATGACGGGGTTCGCGCTGCTGACCGCGTCCCTCACCTGGTTCATGCAAGTCTATCCGCCGCTCTCGCGTCGCAGCGCGCTGGCCCTGCGGCTCCACGGATTGGCGGAAGCCGACTTCGCCGGGGCGGTTCGAGAGCTGTCCCCGGGCACGATCGCGCGGGTGTCGGAGGGCCTCGCCGCGGAGATCAGCGTCGTGACCGTGGATCTGACACAGCATTCGGAGACCTACTATTTCCAGGAGGGCACTCCCTACCAGGCGTCGTCCCGCCAGGTGCATTACGCGCTGGAGCTGTGCGATGCCGTCGCGGAGATCGGAGACGTGGAGACGCGTGTCGGGGCGCGTATGTTGACGGCGTCGCTGGACCGCCTCGCGATGTCCCTCAAACAGTTCATCGACCCGGAGGGGGAAGCCGGCGTCCGACAGGTCTTTGCCGCGTACACCGGGGATCACCAGCGGGCCGCGCGCAGTTGACGGGCGGTCGCGAACGGTGACGACGCGCTACCGCTGACCTGGCCGGTGCCTCAGACGCGGCTTCAGTCGTCGGGGAGCGAGGTCAGTGCCTCGGCGGAGCTCTGAGATGAGGTCGTTCGCGTGGGTGACCAATCCGGTCGCATCGATCCCGTGGGGTGCCGGGCCGCCCCGGCTGCCGATACGGTCGGCCGCACGCTCGAGTAGCGCCAGGGCCCCCGTGGTGTTGCCACGCTGGATGTGGGTGATGCCGACCGCCAGCTGGGCGAGACCCTGCCAGAGTTCGCGCTCAGCTGCAGGGGAGCTCTTCCACGCTCCCTCCAGCACCTCGTGCGCGTGGAAGGCGAGGCCTCGGTCCAGCAGATCCTGCGCCCACGCCAGCGATTCAGCGGGGGGCAGGTCCAGGTCGTCGGGAATGCGCTCGACGCCTACGCTGCCCGGCGGCAGCGGTCGGCCCAGTTCGTCGCGGGGACGCGCGTTGCGCGCGCGGCCGTCCTCGTCACGATCACGATCGGCGGCTTTCGAGGGGCGCATGTCCTCATCGTCCCATCCGTCGTCGCAGGTCTGCTACCACAGGCCCGGCCGTCGCGCCCCTGAGGTGACACTTCGCGCGCGCCCCGTCCGCCGCGCACTCCGTAGGCTTATCTGATGACGTTGCATCATGTTCGACGCGGACAGGGCAGTCCGCTACTGCTCGTGCACGGACTCGGCGCGGGGTGGCGATCGTGGGAGCCCATCCTCGACGACCTTGCCGCGAGCCGGGAGGTCATCGCGGTCGACCTGCCCGGGTTCGGCGAGTCCCCACCCCTCGACGGTGAGGTCTCCATAGCGACGTTGGCCGACGCGGTCGCCCGGTTCATCGACGAGTCGGGTCTGCACGGGGTCTCCACGGCCGGACAGTCGATGGGTGGGCGGATCGTGCTCGAGCTGGCCCGGCGCGGCGTCGGTGGCGACACCGTGGCGTTGGACCCCGGTGGTTTCTGGAGTGATCGCGAGCTGGCGATCTTCAGCGCCACCCTGCGACCATCGATCGCGCTGGTCAGCGCCCTACGGGGAGCGCTGCCGGTCCTTCTGGGCAACCCGGTGAGTCGGACCGCGCTGCTGGCGCAGCTCTCTGTGCGCCCCTGGGCCCTGCCCCCGCAGACCGTGCTGCCCGACGTGGCGGGGCTGGCCGACGCACCTGCGACAGGCGCGGCGATGAACGCGCTCACGAAGGGCCCGAAGCAGCAGGGCGCGCCCGCGGGGACTGTCCCGGGACGGGTCACCATCGGCTGGGGGCGCCGCGATCTGGTGACACTTCCGGCCCAGGCTCACCGAGCCGCTCGCGCGTTCCCCGACGCCACACTGCACTGGTTCGATCGGTGCGGGCACTTCCCGCAATGGGACGCGCCCCGGGAAGCGGTTCGGCTCATTCTGGACCGAACCAGCTGACCGGGCGATGGGGTATATCGCGCCGCTGGCGACCCTGACCTCGGTGGTGCGAGTGCGACCCTCGTGTCGTCGCGGAATGGTGACGGCAGAACTGCGCATGAACGTGGAGCCGGGCACAGTGTGGTCGGTCATCGCCGACGTGCGGACCTGGCCGCGATGGGGGCCCAGCGTCTCGGGCGCACGGGTCGACGGGGGAGGCGGGGTGACCGCCGGTGCCAGGGGGACACTCACGACCGTGATGGGGCTGTCCCTGCCCTTCGAGATCACCGAGTGCGTCGAGGGAAAGTCGTGGGCGTGGAAGGTGGCCGGTGTGAACGCGACGCGGCACGAGGTGATCGGAGTGCCGGGCGGCTGTGTCGTCAGCTTCGGGGCCCCGGTCTGGGCGGCGGGGTATCTTCCGGTGCTGGCACTCGCGCTGCCGCGGATCGAACAGATCTCCGTCGACCGGGCGCGCTGATCCGGGGGGCCTACCCGTCGTCGTCGCGACGTCGGGGCTCATCGGCACACGCCGGGCCGCCCGGAACGGGCTCGGGATGAAAGGGGAGCACGTCCACATCGTCGATTCTCGGTTGCTCCTCGCCGTCGCGACCGTCACCGGTGTGGCGGAGGGCGACCGAGACGAGGATGCACAGAATCGGTCCCAGCACGAGAACTCCGCCGAGCCACGCGAACCGATCGGCCGGTTGCGGGAGGTGAACCGCAGCCAGGAGAGCGAGGAACCCCACCATGACGACGAGGAGAACGTATCCGGTGCGCACCACGGGATCCAGTGATCTGCGGTACCGGACCACCGCCACGACAGTGGCAGCGGAAGGAACTGTGCCCGCCGCGAGGGCCATCCACGCCGACCAGGTCACGGCTACCTCACATCCGGAGTGTCGGAGTACGGTCAAAAATGTGTACGAGCCTAACATTTCCCACAGGCGGGGCGCCGGAGATCTCAGTGCCGGTTGAGGTGTGAATTCGCTGCGCACGGCGAGTGCGGGAGGCGGTCGCCTCGACCTCTATGTGTCGGGCGATCCCGCGTGCGTGCGGTGAGGCCGCCCCGGGTCAATGCCGCGTGACCCGGGTGATCGGACAGGGCAGGGTGGCGTGGAAAGTCGACTTGCCATCGGATCCGCCCACGACAGGGGGCCTCAGGGTCCGTGAGGGGGTTCGTAGGCACCGTCCGCGGATTTACTTTACATAATGTAGATTATCGGCACTTGGCGGATCTGGCGATAGCGGTGGGTACTGCAGTGATGCCGTTGATCGTGTCGCCGTGATGTCGTGCCTGGCGCCGTGCGCGTCCGTCGGGCTGTCCCGGGTCGCCCCATCCGTCCGCTGAGATCGCCACCCCGTCGACGCGGTCACCGCTGGGGTTCGCGTTGGCCGACTCCGCCGTGAGGTGACGCCCTCCTGAGGTGACGCCGTGTGGGCGGCCTGGCCCCGAGGCTCCACTCGGGAACCCCTGGCGTGGAGGCTGACTGGAGGAAGCGGTCCGACGGATGAACCACCGGCCTCTCGGGCGATTCCGGGGCGTGGTCGGTTGGCTTTGAAACGTCACTGTGACGATTCTAGGGGCAATCCCCGGCTTTCCGGGTGTGGTCTCCCGAGCTAGTGAGGTCGCCCCGCGCCGGCCGGTACGGGCGGCCGCCGGTGATCCCACGGCACCGCCTGCTCGAGCTGACCGGCAAGGCGTAAGAGCATGGATTCACCCCCGAGCTGAGAGATGAACTGAACCCCCATGGGCACGCCCTCCGGGGTCCGGTGCAGGGGCAGCGACAGCGCCGGTCGGCCGGTGAGATTGGCCAACTGGGTGTACGGGATCCAGTTGAGGTTGTTGTCAATCATCGATTCGACGAGCCCCGAGCGTCGCAGCAGGCCGGCCGTCCGGGTCTTGAGAAGACCTGTCGCTGCGCGGTGTGCGAGTCGTGGGGTGTCCAGCGCGCCGATATGCGGGGGCAGGTCGGCCAGCGTGGGCGTGACCAGGAGGTCGTAGTCGTCGAAGAATGCCGACAACCTCCGCACGTGCTCGTGTCGACGCATCACCGTGTCGACGTACTCGACACTGCTGTGCGCTCGTCCGAGGGCCGCCATGATCTGCGTGTCGAGCTCGAAGTCACCGTCCCGGCACCCCGTGCGCCGCTTGGCATCGTCGACCTGCCACGCCAGGACCACGAACCAGGTGGCGAGGAAGTCGCGGGCCAACGCCAGGTCGTCGACCGGTTGCTCGGTGAGCACCTCCACGTCATGACCGAGGTCGGACAGCGTCCGTGCGGCCGCTTCCACCGACGCCACGGCTTCCGGATGGGGCTCGGAGTTGATAGAGGATGCGGTGCACAGGCCGATCCGCAGACGTCCCGGATCCTGTCCGACCTGAGAGAGGAAGCTCTCGGTGGGGATCCCGGGAACGTAGGGTCCGCTCGGTTCCCCGCCCGCCAACACGTCGAGCATCGCCGCGGAATCGCGGACGGAGCGCGAGATCACGCCGTTCGTCGCCGCACCGTGCATCGCCTCTCCAAGCGACGGCCCCATGGGTACAAGGCCGCGGCCCGGCTTGAGTCCGACGAGTCCGCAGCAGGCGGCCGGGATGCGGATCGAGCCGCCGCCGTCGCTGGCCCCGGCCACGGGAACGACACCGGCCGCGACCGCCGCGGCGGACCCTCCCGAGGAACCGCCGGGCGTCCTGCTCGCATCCCACGGGTTGCGGGCGGGACCGAAGAGGTCCGGTTCGGTGATGCCCTTCGCGCCGAACTCCGGGGTGTTGGTCTTGCCGAAGATGACGAGGCCCGCGTCGAGCCAGCGCTGTACCACTGTCGAATGTTCGGCCGCCGGGACGTGGGACAGGGGCCGCGAGCCGCCGCTGGTCGGCACTCCCCGATAGTCCTGACCGAGATCCTTGATGAGGAAGGGGACGCCGGCGAAGGGGCCGTCGAGTGGCCCTGCCGTACGTTCGCGGGCCCGGTCGTCCATCCGGCGGACGATCGCGTTGAGGTGCGGATTGACGGCGTCCGCCTGCTGCAACGCGACCTCGAGCAGCTCGCCCGCTGTCACCTCTCCCGACCTGACCGACTCGGCCAGGCCGAGGGCGTCGTGGCGACGGTACTCATCGATGCGCATGGGTCGTGAGTGTACCCAGGGGCCGTCCGCCGGGGCGGGTGTGCGCGAGATGCGCCAGACTCGGGGAATGGCAGAGTCGTCGTTCCCCCGACCCCTCCGGGCCGTGGCGTGCCTCGTGCTCACGCTCGCGATGGGCGCGTGTGCAGGACAGTCCGGTGATCGCTCCCCGTCCGCGTCGATCCCGACGGATGAGTCGCGGAATCTGACCAGCCACTCGACAGTGTTGGACGACCTCACCCGGAACTGGACCGTCTACCGCCCCCCGGCGGCGGAGGACCCCTCGGCGCCCGTGCTGCTCGTCATCCACGGGACCGGGGACACCGGCTCGGGCATCCGCAACGGGATAGGCCCCGACCTGGAGCGCCTGGCCGACGACGAGGGCTTCGCGATCGTCTACGTCGACGGCCACGAGAACAACTGGAACGAGTGCCGGAGAGAGGGCGACTGGCCCGCCAAAGAGGACGACCTCGACGACGTGGGGCTCTTCCGGGAGGCCGCCGGGTCGCTCGGGACGACCGGTCCGGTCTACGCGGTGGGCTTCTCCTCCGGCGGGCACATGGCCATGCGACTCGCCCTCGAGGCGCCGGACCTCGTCGACGGGGTCGCGGCGGTGGCCGCCAATCCCCCGACCCCGGAGAACCTGGGCTGCGGGGTCGGGGGTGAGCCGGTTCCGATCATGTTTGTCCAGGGGCGCCAGGACCCGATCAACCCGATCGACGGTGGTGAGGTCCGCGTGGGATCGGGCCTCGCCGCGCAGTCGAGGGGCGAGGTGCTGTCCGCCGTGGAGGGCGCGGAGTGGTTCGCCCGCCACAACGGGGTCGCAGTTGACGGGTCGTCCCCGTCGGTCAGTCGTGAGGGCGACGCCGAGACGTTCACCTGGGAGGGCCCGGATCCTGTGCGGCTGGTGATGGTGGACCGGGTGGGGCACTCCTTTCCCACCCTGTCCGGCAGGTGGGGCCGCGACGGTGGGGCACGGTACGACGCGCCCGGCGAGATCTGGCGGTTCTTCTCCCCCGGCCCGCCGTGAGCGCACCGGTGCCGGTGGTCAGCCGCGCCGGCCGCGCCACGCTCGCCACGCCCCGGTGGACCACAGTGCCCATGCCACCAGGAGGGGCTGGAAGAACAGTCGGATGAGGCGGGCGCGGTCGGTGTCCAGTCCGAAGGCGGCCGTGCCGGTGACGTACTGCGAGATGTTGCCGGGGAAGATCGCGACGAAGAAGCCGGCGGTGACCCACCCCACGGCGGGCCGGAACCTCGTCGGCGCCAGGATGAGGGCGGCGCCCAGTCCGATCTCGACGACTCCGGAGGCCAGCACCACGAAGTCCGGGTCCAGGGGGACCCAGGTGGGTACCTGGGCCTGGAACTCCTGCCGCATGGTGGTCAGGTGTCCCACGCCGGCGCCCAGCAGTGCGGCGCCGAGCGTCCAGCGTCCCAGGTGGCGGCTCACCTCGCCGGCCCGGACCTGGCGTCGTGTCATCCGGATGCCGGTGCGTGCGGCCGGTTGCCTACCTGGCGTGAGTTCCATGGCAGAAGTATTGCGCACAACTCAATTGTGCGCAATCAAATTCTGCGGGACACTGGGGAGATGAACGCCGATCTCCGCCTCGACCAGCAGGTCTGCTTTGCCCTCTACTCCGCGTCCAGGGCATCGACAGCGGCCTATCGGGAGGCCCTGGCCTCAGCCGGACTCACCTATCCCCAGTATCTTGTGATGCTCGCGCTGTGGGAGGAGGACGGTCTGACGATCCGACAGCTGGGCGACCGGATGCTCCTGGACTCCGGCACCCTCTCCCCGCTGATCTCGCGGATGGAGGCCTCCGGGCTGGTGTCGCGTCACCGGGCGGGCGGGGACGCCCGGAGTGTGGCCGTGGTACTGACCGACGCCGGGCACGCCCTCCGCGACGAGGCCGGCCGCATCCAGTGCTCCCTGCTGGAGAAACTGGACCTGCCGGCGGAGGACCTCCTCGAGCTGCGTCGACTGGCGCGGAGTGTCGTGGCGGCACTGGAGCGTGCCGACGCGTCCTGAGTCCGGGGCTCCGCCGTGGCCCGGGTGGGGTCAGCTGTGCGGAGCCGGATCCGGCCGCGGAACGTTCTGCAGCCTGAGTTGGCCCCTCGCGAGCACCTTGCCGCTCACGGACTGGCTGATCACCACGTCCCACAATTGCTGACTGCGCCCCTGGAACAACGCTTCCGCGATCACCTCCACCCGCCCGCCGGTCGACGCCCGCAGGAAGTCGGTGCCGTTGTGGACACCCACCGCGATCTGGCCCCTGTCGGCCACGGCGGCACCGGCGCCCGCGCCGCCCGCGGACTCGACGATGCTGGCGTAGACACCTCCGTGGACGGTCCCCCACGCGGTGAGGTGGTCGTCGCCCAGAACCGCATGGCCCCTGAGTCTCGTCGCGGTCACCTCGTCGACGACGAGCCCTGAGGCCCGGACGAATCTGCTCGCGTCATCGGAAGAGGCGTCGGGGAACCCGTCGGAGGTGGTCATGAGTTCTTTCTACCCGCACCCCATCATTGCTCCGCGACCCTCGCCACGGGTTGCCGCAGCATCGTCCGCAGTCGAGCCGGTTCGGTTCTCCGGGCATCGGAGAGATAGATCTCGTGGTGGTGCCCCGAGGCGGTCAGGCCGTGACCGGGAATGACCTCCTCGTGCATCCGGGCGATGACCGGCCCCTCCGCGTCGTACGGTCCGACGTGCAGGGTCTGGACGGCCGGGCCCTCGGCGAACTCTTCGAGGCTGACCCGGTCCACCGCGACCGCCGGCTTCGCCGCTCTCACCTTCTCCACGGCGGAGACCACCATGTCCGCGGTGACCCACTCCGGCTGCCAGATCATCATGGTCCAGCTCCAGGCATCTTTGTCCCGCGCGGTGAACACCCCGGGGTCCTCTGCGTACCAGAGGCCCTCGAGCGGGCCGACCGTGTGGACGCGTCCGAGCCCGACCTTGGCCACCGCCCGCACCGCGTAGGAGGTCGTGTACAGCGCCTCGATCACCCTGCCGTAGTCCTCGGAGGTGTTGGGGTCCCCGCTGCCGTCGGCCATGAGGAAACGCATGGGTGGCACGTCGACCACGTCGAACCTCCCGACTCTCCCGGTGTAGAGGTCCCTGCGCTCCTGCTTGATGTCGAAGGATCCCACGTCTCACCCTTCCCGCAGTTCGTCGATCTGTCGGCGGTAGACCTCGGTGAGGTCGTCGATGTACGCACGATCCCACCTGGGCGTGATGTGCTTGCTGCAGTTGGCGTCGGCGGCCACGAGATCCACGACGATCGCCCGCTCCACGAGCCCGGTGTAGGTCCTCTCCCCCATCGACCGCAGGCGTCCGATCAGGTCCGGGTCCCGGTCCGGTTCGATGATCCGGGCGTGACCGAACACCTTGAGTCGGGTCCGGGTGGGGTACTCGACGAAGAGCAGGCAGAGGCGGCCGTCGTGATCCACGTTGCTCACCGAGACGTACTGACGGTTCCCCCGGAACTCGACCCACGCGAGTGAGGTGGGCGTCAGGACGTGGACGAATCCCGCGGGCCCGCCGCGGTGCTGGACGTAGGGCCACCCGGACTCGGTGACGCTCGAGAGGAAGAAGTGGTCGGCGCGCCGGATCAGCGCGGAGTCCGTGCCCTCGAGGGCGAACTCGCCGGTCTCCCGCGGCCTGGAGGCGCCCACCGACTCCTGCCTCGATCGGGCGGCGGGACCGAAGGCGATATGGGGATACCGGTTGGCGGGCATGGCCACGACCCTAGTCCGCCGTAGTGGATCGTCAATAGGAGTTGACGGCAGGCTGGCGTCAACGTAGGTTGACAGGCGAGGTGAGGGAAATGGACACGACATTTGACGACGACGACCACGACGACACTCCGAACCCGGTCGCCCGCCTGGCCGCGATCGCGGAGGCGAAGGCAGCGCTCGCTCGTGAGGAGTCCGCGGCGGTCCGACACGCTCGGCTGAACGGAATGAGCTGGGCGGAGATCGGAGTCGTCCTCGGCGTGAGCAAGCAGGCGCTGCACAAGCGGTTCGGTAAGGCGGGGTGATCGCCGGTACCCCTCACCCGATCGCGGGCGCGACACCCTCGGCCACGTACTGAGCGAGGTGCTCACCGGTGAGCGTGGATCGGGTTGCCACGAGCTCGGCGGGCGTGCCCTCGAACACGACGCGGCCACCACCGTGGCCGGCACCGGGACCGAGGTCGATGATCCAGTCCGCGTGGGCCATGACGGCCTGGTGGTGTTCGATGACGACGACGGACCTGCCCGCGTCGACCAGCCGGTCGAGCATGCCGAGCAGGTTGCGGACGTCGGCGAGATGCAGGCCGGTGGTCGGCTCGTCGAGCACGTAGACCTCCGCTTTGTCCGCCATCTGTGCGGCCAGCTTGAGACGTTGCCGCTCCCCACCCGACAGCGTGGTCAGCGGTTGTCCCAGTCGGACGTAGCCCAGTCCCACGTCGCGGAGCCGGGACAGGATCTTGTGCGCGGCCGGGATCCGGGCCGGTCCCTCGCGGAAGAACTCCTCGGCCGTGGCCACCGACATCGCCAGGACCTCACCGATGTTCCGCTCCCCCAGCCGGTACTCCAGTACCTCGGCCTGGAACCGCCGACCCTCGCAGTCGTCGCACGTCGTGGCGACCCCCGCCATCAGCCCGAGGTCGCTGTAGATCACGCCCGCCCCCTTGCAGGTGGGGCACGCGCCCTCGGAGTTGGGGCTGAACAGCGCGGGCTTGACGCCGTTGGCCTTGGCGAAGGCCTTCCGGATCGGGTCGAGCAATCCGGTGTAGGTGGCCGGGTTGCTGCGCCGGGACCCGCGGATCGCGGCCTGGTCGATCGCGACCACACCGGGTCGTGGGGAGACCGACCCGTGGATGAGCGAGCTCTTTCCGGAGCCGGCCACGCCGGTCACCACGCACAACACCCCCAGCGGGATGTCGACGTCCACGTCCCGGACGTTGTGGGCGGTCGCGCCCCGCACCTCGAGGTGGCCGGTCGCCTTTCGGACCTCCTCCTTGAGGGTCGCGCGATCGTCGAGGTGGCGACCGGTGACAGTGTCGCTTCCCCGGAGGCCGGTGACCGACCCCTCGTAACAGATCTCCCCACCGGTGGACCCGGCACCGGGTCCCAGGTCCACCACGTGATCGGCGATGGCGATGATCTCCGGCTTGTGCTCCACCACCAGCACCGTGTTGCCCTTGTCACGCAGCCGCAACAGCAGGTCGTTCATCCGCTGGATGTCGTGCGGGTGCAACCCGATCGACGGCTCGTCGAACACGTAGGTCACGTCGGTCAGCGCCGACCCCAGGTGCCTGATCATCTTGACGCGCTGCGACTCACCGCCGGAGAGCGTCCCGGCCGGCCGGTCCAGGGAGAGGTAGCCCAATCCGATCTCCACGAAGGAGTCCAGGGTGTGCTGCAGCGCGGCGAGCAGGGGGGCGACCGAGGGTTCGGAGAGTCCTCTGAGCCACTCGGCCAGGTCGGTGATCTGCATCGCGGAGGCGTCGGCGATGTTCAGCTCGCCGATCCGCGAGGACCGTGCGCCCTCGTTCAGGCGGGTGCCGTCGCACTCCGGACAGGTGGTGAACACCACGGCCCGCTCCACGAAGGCCCGGATGTGCGGTTGCATCGCCTCGACGTCCTTGGCCAGCATCGACTTCTGGATCTTCGGGATGAGCCCCTCGAAGGTCACGTTGATCCCGTCGGCCTTGATCCTGACCGGCTCCCTCCGGAGCAGGTCGTGCATCTCCTGTTCGGTGAAATCGCTGACGGGCTTGTCCATGTCGAAGAAGCCGGACCCCGCGTAGATGCGCCCGTACCACCCGTCCATCGAGTACCCGGGTACCGTGATGGCCCCCTCGGCGAGCGACCTGGACCGGTCGACCAGAGCATCGACGTCGAAGTCGGACACCGACCCACGACCCTCGCACCTGACGCACATCCCGCCGGTGATGGAGAACTCCGCCTTCTGCCGGCTCCCGTCCGCTTTCTTGAGTGTGCCCACCCCGCTGGCTGACGCTACGTTGAAGGAGTACGCCTTGGGCCCGCCGATGTGCGGCTCCGCCAGTCGGCTGAACAGGATGCGCAGCAGGGCTCCGGTGTCGGTGGCCGTGCCGACCGTCGAACGGGGGTCGGACCCCATGCGCTCCTGATCCACCACGATGGCGGTGGTGAGGCCGTCGAGGAGGTCCACGTCGGGGCGCGCGAGAGTGGGCATGAAGCCCTGCAGGAACGCGCTGTAGGTCTCATTGATCATCCGCTGGGACTCGGCGGCGATCGTGGCGAAGACCAGTGAGCTCTTGCCGGAACCGGACACCCCGGTGAAGACCGTGAGCCGTCGTTTGGGCAGGTCGACGCTGATCGACTTCAGGTTGTTCTCCCGCGCCCCCCGGACGCGGACGACGTCGTGGGAATCGGCGATGTGGTCACTCACGGTGCGTCTCCTCGCTGGGGTGTCTGCGGACAACCGTAGGTGCCGCACACCCCGCCGGGGAGGGATACCTCAGCCGCGGTTCACCTCAGTCGTTCGGCGCGCCGGGCAGCGGCCACCAGATCACCGGACATCCGGGCCAACTCGGTGGCGTCCTCTCCCTCGAGGATCGCGGTGCGCAGGTCTTCGCACGCGCACCTGAGCTGGAACATCCGGTCCATGAGGTCCGTCGACTCGGCTTCCGAGAGCACCACCGTCCCCTCGGGGAGTTCGCGGACCCGCAGAGACTGACGTTGCTCGTAGGCGCGCTGACGGCACGAGCGGCGGCAGTACCGTCGTCGTCGGCCCGTGTCGCCCTCGTCCACCGGACGCCCGCACCACGCGCACGAGGCCTCGCCCCGCCGAGGCGGGGGTTGAGCAGCTGGGGCGTCGGTGTCCACGGAGGTCAGGGTACCGAGACGGTCCCCGGCTGGCCTGCTGCCGTGTCCCGTGGGAACATTTGGGGGGTCACCTGGCGTTACATCACCAGGAACACGGCAGCGTCGTGTCGCAGGCAGCTGGACAGACGGACGAACACGGTAGAAGGAGTTCGCATGGCAGATCGAGTCCTCAGAGGCAGCCGCCTCGGTGCGGTGAGCTACGAGACCGACCGGGACACCGATCTCGCGCCCCGGCGGATGGCCAAGTACCAGACGGAGAACGGCGAGGTGTACGAGGTCCCGTTCGCCGATGACGCCGAGATCCCCGGGACCTGGATGTGCAAGAACGGCCAGGAGGGCCAGCTCATCGACGGTCCGGCGGTCGAGGTCAAGAAGGGCAAGCCGCCGCGTACCCACTGGGACATGCTCCTCGAGCGTCGCTCGCTCGACGACCTCGAGGACCTGCTCAAGGAGCGGATGGACATCCTCAAGAAGCGTCGGCGCGCAGGCGCCCGCTGAGCGTCGCCACCGCGCGAGAACGCCCCGGCCCCGTCAGGGGGCCGGGGCGTTGCGCATCCCGGGGGTGCCGGTTCAGCGCCGGACGAGCGATTTCAGCTGTCTGCGCCGCTTCTCCCAACCCCAGCGGGCCACGTTCACGGCGGCCTCCCGGAAGATCGACTCGCTCATCTTGGACTGCCCGACGGTGCGCTCGGTGAAGGTGATGGGGACCTCGACGACCGTGCCCCCGGTGTTCAGCAGACGCCAGGTCATGTCGATCTGGAAGCAGTAGCCTTTCGACTCGATCGCGTCCAGATCGAGGCGCGCCAGTGACTCGCTGCGATATGCGCGGAAGCCGGCAGTGATGTCCTTGATGCCCACCCCCAGCATGATCCGGGAGTAGAAGTTGCCGCCGCGGGAGATCACGTGGCGTTGCCACGGCCAGTTCTCCACGCTGCCGCCGGGCACGTAGCGCGACCCGATGACCAGGTCCGCGCCGGCGTCGACCGCCGCGAGCATCGCGGGTAGCCGCTCCGGCGGGTGGCTGCCGTCCGCGTCCATCTCCACCAGCACGGTGTAGCCGCGCTCCAGTCCCCATCGGAATCCGGCGATGTAGGCGGCGCCGAGCCCCTGCTTTCCCGGGCGGTGCAGGACGGTGATCCGCCCCCGCACGTCCTGTGCGGCGAGCCGGTCGGCGACCTCCCCCGTGCCGTCCGGGCTGTTGTCGTCCGCGATGAGGACAGCCACGTCGGGAGATGACGCGAGCAGACGCTCGACGACGCCGGGCAGGTTGTCCCGCTCATCGTACGTGGGGATGATCACCAGCGTCCGCGCGGACGGAACGGCCGGCGGAGGCGCCGTCGGATCGGTCACTTACGTCTCCTCGTGCTCGGTCGCGGGTCGCTGCCGGGTGCGGATCAACGCCCATCCCAGGCCGACGAGCCCGATGAGACAGCTCACCATCTGCGGTATGCCGCCCAGTCGGGTTGCCATCGTACCGGCGGTCCCCAACTCGACCTGCGCCGCCAGCGTCGCGGGCTCGAAGATCCCGGTCTCCTGGATCACCCGACCGTCGGGGCCGATCACCGCGCTGACCCCGCTCGTGGCGGCGATGAGAACGGGGACGTGGTGCTCCACGGCCCGGACCCGCGACATCGCGAGCTGTTGGTAGGTCATCGGAGATCTACCGAAGGTCGCGTTGTTGGTGGGCACGGTGAGGATCTGCGCGCCGCGGGCGATCGGTTCACGGGCCGCGGCGTCGAAGGCGATCTCGAAGCAGATGGCCACGCCGAGGTCGATCCCGGCCGCGGTGATCAGCCCGGTGCCGTCCCCCGGCACGAAGTGCCCCGCGGTCCGGGCGATCGGGAACAGGGCCTCCAGCGGCGCGCGGAGGGGCAACCACTCCCCGAACGGCTGGATGTACTTCTTGTCGTGACGGTCGACCACCGGACCGGCGGCGGACGCGGACGATCGGCCGTCCCAGACCAGGTACGAGTTGGTGGCCTCGGGGCCCTCACCCACCCGCAGGACGGTGCCCACGAGGATCGGGGCCTCCAGGCGCCGGGACAGGGCCGTGATCTGTGCGCCGGCCAGTCTGTCGGCCAGGGGCGAGATGTCGGAGGCGTTCTCCGGCCACAGCACCAGGTCGGGCCGGGTCGCCGTGCCGGCCTCGACGTCGTCGGCGAGCTCCGAGGTCACCCGCAGGTGGTTCTCGAGGACCGCACGCCGCTGGGCGTTGAAGTCCAACCCGAGTCGGGGGACGTTGCCCTGGATGACGGCGACGTCGGCCGTCTCCCCCGGTGCCCCGGTCGTGGTGTCGACCGCGGCGACCGCGACGAGTCCCACGGTGACCAGCGGGACGGTCACGAGCCCGGTGGCCGCGCGCAACGGCTGGCGGCGGCGCGCCAGCAGCAGGACGGCGAGCCCGATCGAGGCGCCCGTGGCCGCGACCGCGAACCCGAGCAGCGGGGTCCCGCCGAGTGCGGCCAACGGCAGTAGCGGGCCGTCGGCCTGGCCGAACGCCAGCCGACCCCACGGGAAACCACCCCACGGCCACGAGGACCGGACCCACTCCCACACCGACCACCAGCCGGCCACCCCGATCACCGCCCCCAGCGCCCGCAGACCGGGACGCCGCCCGGGCGCGAGCCCCGCCCCGAGGATCACCACGGCCCCGGCACCGAACGCCGCGAGGTAGAGCGCCTCCACCAGCGCCAGTGCCCACGCGGCGTACGCGCCGACGTACAACCCCACCCAGGGGACCAGCAGGAGGAAGAACACCAGACCGGCGACCAGCCCGAGGAGGGCGCCGGTCCGCGCACGGGGCGCGGGCCCGCGCGACGGGGACAGGACGACGACGAGGAGGGCGATGGCGGGAAGTGCGGCCCACCACAGGCCGACAGGAGGGAACGACGCGGCCAGCAGTGCGCCGGCCGCGGCCGCCCCCACCACCCGTATGAGGACGGGGATCACCGCGGGTGCACCGTGGACCTGCCGTCGACGACCAGCCCGCGCAGTTCCGGATCAGGTCCCGTGAGGTCGGGCATCGGTGGGACGCCGGACCTCCGATCGGTGGACCAGCGCTGGACGGCGTCGTCGGCCGCGACCACCGCCAGCTCTCCCGTCCGCCACCTCGCGTAGGTCGCCGCCGCCCCGGGGGTCAGGGTCCCCGCCGTCCCGTCGCGCGCCCCGGCGGCGCGGCGGGCGCCCCGGGTCAGGGCGGTGAACGCGGCGCGCGGCGACAGACCCCGTCCGCCGGGTACCGAGGTGAGCACCCGCAGGGTGTCCCACGGCCGTACCGAGTCATCGGCCCGGGTCGATGCCGCCAGCGCGACCCCGGAGCCGGCGATCCGGACGAGGTCGCACCCCGCGAGGTCGTCCACGAGGGGCCGGAGCAGGAGAACCGTGCCGACCGCCGCGAGGGCCGCCAGTGTCCCGTCGTCGATCCGTGCGGTCGTCCCGACGATCACCGGGGTGCACCGCGCCACCGCCGGCCCGCCGAGCTCCCCGGCCAGCCGGGTGAGCTCGTCCGCGATCCGTGCGGGGCCCTCGTGCGCGTCCAGGACCACCCGCTCGCCCGCCCGCACCCGGTCGCCGACGGCGTCGAGCGGGTGCGATCCGGGGACGGGGGCGGCGACCACGCCGTCGCCGGCGGCCGCGTCGAGGTCCAGGCCGGTGGAGAGGCACTCGACGAACGCGGGCGCGACCCAGTCCCCGTCGAGATCGACGAGTTCGGCGCCGGGGAACAGCGCTGGTCCCGGTGCGTCCGAGCCGGCCCACACGACCAGCCCGTTCTCGTGGGCCAGGGCGGTGGCGTCACGTGAGGAGGGGGTGAGGACGCGGCCTCCGGTGGCCAGCAGTGCGGTCATGGCCCCGATTATCCCTGAGTCGATGGACGGGGGTCCGGTCCCCCACCTGCCCGGCGCCTAAGCTGGCACCCCATGACCGACTCTCCCCCCGATACCGTCGCCCGCTTCCCGGGCGGCCGGCTGCGTCCCACCGACTGGACGACCCTGGCGGGCGTGGCGGCCGAGCACGGCGGTGACATCGGGCTCGCCCCCAAGGGCGGCGTACTGGTCAGGCGAGCCGGCGGTGAGCCGCTGTCCCGGTCCGAGCTCGTCTCGGCCGGGCTGTCCCCGATCGTCGGGGACCGGCGCCTCCCCCACGTCATCGCCTCGCCCATGGCCGGGCGTCTCCACGGCCATCACGACCTGGCCGACCTGGCCGAGGGTCTGTGTGAGGAGTTGCTCGGGCGTACCGGCCCGCCCGTGCCGCGTCGTCCGCTGCTGGTGGGCCTCGACGACGGTTCCGGGGACGTCCTGGCCCACGCGCCCGACCTCGCGGTGGTCGGCGGGGGCCCCGACGGGTCCGTCCGGGTGCACCTCCCCGGACAGCAGGAGGGGTCGGAGATCGCGGCGACCGACGCCCCGCGGGTCCTGGCGGATATCGCCGACGCGCTCCTCCGGAGCCCGGACGCGGTGAGGGGTATCGGCGACCCGGACGCTCCGGACCACCTCGTCGTCGTCGCCGATGCACACCCGACGCCCTCCCCCCGCCCCGTCGCCACTACCGCGGTAGAGGTGCCCCCCGTGGGGTGGGTCGACACCATCGACGGGCTCGTGAGCCTCCTCGCGGTGGTACCCCACGGCGTCGTCCCGGCGCGACTGGCCGAGTTCCTGGGCGCTGTCGACCGCCCGAGCACGGTCTCCGCGGACCGGGTCATCGGACTCCACGAACTCACCGAGGACATGGCCGAGCAGGTCGTGCGGGTCCTGGCGCCGATGGGGATGGTCTTCGACGCCTCGTCGCCCTGGGTGACCGGGTCAGCGTGAGCCGAAGCGACGGACCAGCCAGCGGGCCGCGTCATCGACGGAGTTCACGGTGTCAACGAGAGGGCCGGAGTCGCCTGGCCCGACCGGGTCGGGCTGTGCGCCGGCCGGCCGGTCCACCATCACGATCGGGATCCGCAGATCGCGCGCGGCATGGAGCTTGGCGACCGACGCCTGGCCTCCGCTGTTGCGGGTGACCAGGACGTCGATCCGGTGTCGGGACATGATGGTCCGCTCGGACTCGACTCCGAACGGCCCCCGGTCCAACACGAGCAGGTAGCGGTGCGGGAGCGGACCGGGTGGCGGTTCGGCGCAACGGATCAGGTAGGACCCCCGGGTGTCGCCCGCGAAGGCGGTCGGGCCCCGTCGTCCGACAGTGAGCATCGGTCGCCGGAAACGCTGCCGGACCAGCCGTGCGGCTTCCCCCGTGTCGGTGACGCGGATCCAGTGGTCCCCGTCCTCCGGTGTCCACGGCGGGCGATGCACCCGGAGCAGGGGGATTCCGGTGGCGCGGGCGGCGCTGGTCGCTGAGGCCGAGATCCGGGTGGCGAACGGGTCGGTCGCGTCGATGACCGCGCTGACGTCGTTCTCGCGGAGCCAGTGGGCCAGGCCCTCGGCCCCACCGAACCCCCCGATCCGAACCTCTCCCCGGGGCAACCGCGGGCGGGACGTCGCGCCGGACAGAGCGGTCACCACGTCGAGCCCCGCCGTCACCATGAGGTCGGCGAGCCCGCGGGCCTCGCCGGTCCCGCCCAGGACGAGGATCCGTCCCGGGGTGTCCGAGGGCATCCGGGCGGTTGTCGCCACGACGGACCGCGACACCGATGCAGGAGTGGGTTCGGACGACCGGCTCGCCACCGGGGCCGGTCCGCGGTCGGCCACGGATCCGTCGTCGTCCTCGCGGTGCCCGAGGGTCCGTCCCACGATCACGACCATGTCCGCCGGGAGATCGGTTCCCGCCAGGCGGTCGGTGATGTCCGCGAGCGTCCCGATGACCGTGGTCTCGTCCTCTCGACCCGCGGACATCACGACCCCGGCGGGGCACCCGGCTCCGTGCACCGGGACGAGTCCCCGGATCACCTCGGCGAGCTGCGGGGCGCCCACGTGGGGCACCACGGTGAGGTCCGGGTGCCCGGTCAGAAGGGGTGACTCCGGGTCCCCGCCGGACGGGGCCGGCCGGGGCTGGTCGCCCACCGGGGTGATGTGGACCGATCCGGTGATGTGGACCGATCCCGTTCCTCCGGGTGTGGACAGGTCGACACCGACAGCGGCGGCCGCCGCGGCGAACACGGGGACACCGGGGACGATCCGCCACCCGATCCCCGCCGCCTCGAGTGCGCGGAGTTCCCGGCCCACCTCGAAGGACGACGCGGGATCCCCCGGGATGAGCCGGACGACCCGGTCGCCCCGCTCGCACGCCGACCGGATCTCGGCGATGACGTCCGCGAGGGGCATCCCGGCCGTGTCCACGAGTCGGGCCGTCGGCGGGCAGAGGGCGAGCACCTCCCGGATCCCGGGGCCGCCCTCGAACAAACAGGTCCCGCAGCGGGCGAGGATCCCGGACGCGCGGACGGTGAGCAGATCCGCGGCACCGGGCCCGACGCCGATGTATCGGGCGGTCACCGCGCGTTGTCCTCCGCGGCGGGGGCGTTCACCGCGGCATCCGTCGCCACAGCGGCTGCGGCACGAGACGGGCCACGGCGAACATCACCCGCAGCTGCCACGGGATCCACACCACCCCGGCCCGACGGGCCCGCACGCAGTCGACCACCGCGTCGGCCACCTGATCGGGAGTGGAGGAGAACGGGGCGGGGTCCATCCCCTCGGTCATCCGGCCGATCACGAACCCCGGGCGGGGGATCACCAGCGTCACGCCCGTGCCGTGGAGGGCGTCGGCCATCCCCGACGCGAACCCGTCGAGACCGGCCTTGGCGGAGCCGTACACGTAGTTCGCCCGCCTGACCCGTTGCCCGGCGACAGACGAGAACGCCACCAGTACCCCGCGACCCCGGGGTTTCATCCGCTCCGCCAGAACCGTGAGCAGGGCGGCCTGGGCCACGAAGTCGGTGTGCAGGATCCCGGCCGCGGCCGCCGCGTCCCTCTCGGCCACCTCCTGATCGCCCAGGATCCCGAACGCCAGCACGGCGATCGAGATCTCACCGATGCGCGATTCGACGTCCTCCACGACCCGGGCGTGCGAGTCGAGGTCGTCGGCATCGAAGTCCATGATCTCGACGGCCACCGCCCCGGCCGCCGTGAGCGGGGCTGCCAGCGCGGAGACGTCTCGGCCGGGGCGGGTGGCGAGGACGACCGTGCGTCCGTCCGCGAGACGCCGGGCCACGGCCAGACCGATCTCGCTCCGGCCACCGAAGATCACGACGACCTCGCCACCCGGTGCGCGCCGGGGCGAGGGGACTGCGGGGGTGGACATGAGGGAATTGTCCCACGCACGTCGTTCCGGTCCGCGTCGGCTCGCTGTGGCAGGCTCGCCGCTATGTCCCGCACACTGGCAGACCTCTCCCCCGACGCCCACGAGTTCCTCGCCGAGTACCACCTGGGCACGCTCACCACCCTCCGCCGCGACGGTTCACCGCACGTGGTGGCGGTGGGCTTCACCATCGACCCCGAGTCGGGGCTGGCCCGCGTGATCACCCGGCGGGGATCGCAGAAGGCGCGCAACGCCGCGCGCGGCGGGCGGGCAGCGGTCTCCCACGTCGACCGCGGCCGCTGGTTGACCTTCGAGGGGCAGGCGCGGCTGCTCACCGACGAGGCCTCGGTCCGCGAGGGCGAGCGTCGATACGGGTTGCGCTACCGGGAACCGAAGCCGAATCCCGAGCGCGTCGTGGTGGCGATCGAGGTGGACCGGGTCCTGGGTTCTGCCCAGATGTTCACCGGTTCCGGAGTGGGCTAGAGGACCCGGAGACCCCGATCACCGGTGTTGAGGTCGCGGCGGCCGTCCGCCGTCACCGCGACGATGTCCTCGAGACGGGCGCCCCACCCGCCCGCCGTGTAGATCCCGGGCTCGAGGGAGAAGGCCATGCCCTCCGCCAGCACGGTGTCGGCACCGGGCGCGACGAACGGCGGTTCGTGCAGCCCCAGACCGATCCCGTGCCCGGTGCGGTGGATGAACAGCTCCCCGAGTCCCGCGGCCGCGAGGTGTTCGCGGGCCGCGGCGTCGACCTCGCCGATCGCGACGCCCGGGCGCACCGCCTCCCGGGCCAGACGCTGCGCCTCCTCCAGGGCTGCGTACGCCTCGGCGATCCCGGGGTCGGGCGCCCCCATCGAGTACGTGCGGGTGCAATCCGAGTGGTACCCGCTCTCGACTGGCCCGCCGATGTCCACCACGACGATGTCCCCCGGCTCGATGACGCGGTCGGAGACCCCGTGGTGCGGGTCGGCGCCGTTGGGTCCCGAGCCGACGATCACGAATTCGGCGTGGGTGAGCCCCTCCTGCACGATCGCGGCGGAGATCAGCTCACCCACCTGAGCCTCGGTACGACCCACCTCGAGGAACTCGCCCATCCGTGCGTGGACCGCGTCGATGCGACGGGCGGCCTCGGCGAGTTCATCGAGTTCGTGCGGCGTCTTGACGGACCGCACGTGGTCGATCACCTCCGAGGCCAGGATCACCTCGCCGTCGACGCCCATCTGGAGCGGGACGAGATGGAGCGCGGGCAGCGCGGTCGACACGGCGATCCGGCCCCACACCGTGCCCGCGACCAGGGGGACCGCGTCCGTGCCGTCCGCCCAGGGATGGATCTCCGCGCCCACCCGGGCGGCCGCCCGGCGGGTGACGCCGGTGAGTTCCAGCGCCGGGAGCACGAGGAGGGGCGTTCCGTCCCCGACGGGTACGACGAGGGCGGTGAGCCGCTCGTGGGAATCCATGCGTTCGCCGGTGAGGTAGTCCATGTCCTCACCCGAGTACACCACCACGTGGTCGATCCCGAGCCCGCGCGCGCGATCGCGCACCGCGGTCAGTCGCCGGGCGTGGATGTCCGAGGGGCCGGTGCTCATGCCCCCCACCCTAGGTCGTCGGGCCACGAGGACGCCCCGCCGTCCGTTCCCGGCGGATCAGGGCGCCCCGCCGTCCGTTCCCGGCGGATCACTGTCACCTCGCTCGCCCACGGGGAGGACTATTCTGACGCCGGGTCGATCCCCGGCCCACACTCGACCCGAGGAGGCGCGGTGTCCCAGGGCCCGCTCATGGTTCTCGACAGTGCCGGCCTGTGGTTCCGTGCGTTCCACTCGGTACCGGAGAAGATCACCGGACCCGACGGCGCACCGGCCAACGCCGTGCGTGGATTCTGCGACATGGTGTCGGTGCTGCTCGAGGAGTACTCGCCGGCCGGACTGGTCGCGGCCCTGGACCGCGAGTGGCGCCCCGGCTGGCGCGTCGAGTTGTTGCCGTCGTACAAGGCCCACCGTGTCGGGGACGACGGTGGGGAGGACGCGCCCGCCTCACTCCACCCGCAGGTCGGTGCGATACGGGAGGTCCTCACCGCGGTCGGTATCACGCAGGCGTCCGCGGCCGACGCCGAAGCCGACGACGTCCTGGCGGAACTGGCCGCTCGCGATCGCGAGGTGCTGGTGGTGACCGGCGACCGCGACCTGTTCCAGCTGGCGTCGGCGAGCACCACGGTCGTGTACGTGGGGGCGGGGATGAAGAAGCGTCTCGCGTACACCCCTGAGGTCGTCGCGGAGCGCTTCGATCTGCCCGTCGGCGATGACGCGCGCGTGTACGCCGACTACGCGGTGCTCGTCGGTGACGCCTCCGATGGCCTGCCGGGGGTGGCGGGGATCGGCACCAAGACCGCGGCATCCCTCGTGCGGGAGTACGGGGGCCTCGACGGCATCGTGCAGGCCGCCGAGGACGAGGGGTCGGGTCTGACCACCCGGCAGCGGAAGGCGGTGCTCGAGGCCGCCGACTATCTGACCGCCGCCCGCGGGGTGGTGCGGTTGCGGGGGCGCGGGTTCGAGCTCGAGTTCACCGGTGATGCCGACGGCCGGCGAGGACACGTGGACCGCGCGCGGCTGGACGCCCTCGGTGAGTCCACGGGACAGGCGCGTGCGATCGGCCGTCTGGAGAAGGCGGCCTCGGTGCTGGATCCGGCCTGAGAACCGTCGCCGGTCCTCTGTACTCCCGCGCCGGTCATCTCCCGCGCCGGCATCGACAAGAGTGTTCCGCACACCCTCTTCTCGACCGATGTGTTCGGAACGCTCTTCCGGTTGAAGGGATAGCGCGACTGCGCGATGGAGGGAGTGCGGGACGGGGGTCAGACCGTGTGGTCGAGTACGACCCCGCGACGCAGGGACCCCACGGCCGATCGTGCCGTCCGCGCGAGATCGGGTTCGGCGACCTGACCGACCTGGGCCAGGACGTCCACGACGAGCCGCGCCGAGCGCACGAAGTCCCCGGCGGTGAGTTCCACTCCCTCCTGCCACGAGGCGGCGAGGATCGACGACAGCGCGCCGCCGGACACCCAGTGGTGCAGGACCGGTGCGAGCCCCGCGTCGAGATCGGGGGTCGAGGGCAGCTGGTGGGCCTTCTCGGTCGCGGCGACGTCGGCGGCGACGAGTTCGGTCTCGGCGAGGGCGGCGCGCAGGAGTTCGTCGGAGGGTTCGCGGACCACCGCATCACTCCGGGGGTGGGCCACGACGGTGGCGATCACCGCCGCCAGACCGGCCGGGTCCAGCCCGGCCCACACACCGCGTCGGAGACACTCGGCCACGAACAGGTCCTGCTCGGTGTGCACACCCGCGAGCAGACGGCCGGCGTCCGTGGCGCGGATCTCGCCCTCGCGGTCCTCCAGGTAACCCAGGTGGTCGAGCAACCCGACGATCCTCCGGAAACGGCGGGCCAGGGAGTCGGAGTCGGATTCCACCTCGGCGGTGAGCTCAGCCACTTCCGCCGCTGCCCGGGCCCAGCGTTCGTGGAGACGTGCCAGCCTCTCGGTCCGCGGGTCCTCGTGGAGGGGGTGCTGGCGCACGGCGCGGCGCGCCGCGGCGATCCGCGGGTCCTTGCGGACGGGCTTGCCGCCGGCGTTCTTCATCCGACCCCGGGCCTTACCGCGGAGCCCCTCCATCCGCTGCACCAGCGCCCGCTTGGCCCTCCCGTCAAGCTTGCGTCGGCCCCGGGGCAGGTCGACCCTCCCCACCGGGACGGGGGGAGCCGCGAAATCCTGCTGGCGCAGCCAGCCGGTCCAACCGGTGTCGGTCAGGCACAGCAGCGCCGGGTCGGCGGGGATGTCTGTGCGGACCTGCAGCACGGTGGCGACCATGCCGAACCGTTTACGGCCCACGGTGATCACCGAACCCGCGGTCTGCTTGAGCATCGCCGCACGGACGGAGTCCAGCCGGTCGTCCCGGGTCGCCTTCTCGGTGGACTTCTCCAGCCGGCCGAGGTCCGCGCGGAGCAACATGTACTCGTCGAGCTCCCGGTCCCCACCGGCGTCCTCCAGATCGGCCCGGATCCGGTCCCGCTCATCCGTCCTGCGTTCCACCGCCCGGGACCGGGACACCAGCGTGCGATCGGTCTGGAACTGCGCGAACGACCTGCCGATCAGCGAGGTGGCCTCCGCCACGCCGAGTTGCTCCACGAGGTTGACGGCCATGGAGTAGTCGGGGGTGAACGCACTGCGCAGTGGGAATCGTGGGGTGTCGACCAGTGCGGACAGTGCGTCCAGGTCGAGGTCCGGTTGGTCCAGCACCACCGCGGTGCCCTTGGTGTCGATCCCCCGCCTGCCGGCACGGCCGGTGATCTGCGAGTACTCCGCGGAGGTGAGCATGGCGTGGGTGTCGCCGTTGAACTTGGTGGTCTTCTCCAGGACGACGGCGCGGGCCGGCATGTGGATTCCCAGGGCGAGGGTCTCGGTGGCGAACACCACCTTGATCAGACCTGCCGAGAACAGCTCCTCCACGATGGTCCGGAACAGCGGCAGCATCCCCGCGTGGTGGGCGGCGATGCCACTGATCAGTCCGGCCCTGAAAGCGGTGAAGTCGAGCGCGTCCAGGTCGTGTCGGGGCACCTGTGCGCACGCGGCGTCGACGTGTGAGGCGATCCGCCGGGACTCCTCCCCCGTGGTCAGCCGCAACCGGGCCCGCCGCATCTGCGAGACCGCCCCGTCGCAACCTGCCCGTGAGAACACGAAGTAGATCGCGGGCAGCAGGTGGTCGTCGTCGAGCTTCTCGATGACGTCCTGGCGCCGCGCCCATTGCGCTCTGGGCCGGGACGCGACCCGCTCGTCGTGATATCCGCCGCGGGTGCGTCGCCGTTGATCGGCCGCCGCGCGGACCGGGATCAGGTCCCCGTCGGTGTAGAGCATATGTGCGAGCGGAACGGGCCTCAGCTCGGAGAGCACCACGGCGGTGTCCCCCCGGATCTCGCTGATCCAGTCCCCCAGCTCGCCGGTGTTGCTCAGCGTCGCCGACAGGCCCACCAGCCGAACCGCCGGATCGAGGGTGAGGATGATCTCCTCCCACACCACCCCTCGTGACCGATCACCCAGGTAGTGGATCTCGTCCATGACCACACAGTCCAGATCGTGCAGGGCGGAGGACCCGGAGTAGATCATGTTCCGGAGGACCTCGGTGGTCATCACCACCACCGGGGCATCGGCGTCGATCGAGTGGTCCCCGGTGAGCAGCCCCACGTTCTCGGGCCCGAACCAGTGACGGAACTGACGGAATTTCTGATTGCTCAGCGCCTTGACGGGCGTGGTGTAGAAGCACCTGCCGCCGCCGGACAACGCCCGGTGGGCCGCGTACTCCCCGATGAGGGTCTTGCCCGACCCGGTGGGCGCCGAGACGAGCAGATTGCGGCCGGCGTCGAGCGCGGTGAACGCCTCCAGCTGGAACGGGTCCGGGTCGAACCCCTCCGTCTGCAGGAACGACTCGAGCATGATGCCCGGGTCGTGGGGCTCAGAGCGTGTCGTCATACATCGCCCCACCCGACGGCGCCTGGAGGGGCCGTGCACCACCGAGTGGCTCGGGTGCGGACAGCGGCCCGGTGGACCGGACCGCACCGGAGCCGTCGAGGCGCTCGGACGGACCCAGCGGCGACGCGGACTCGTCGTCGACCTCGAGCCACTCCTCGCGGTTCCTGCTCTTGCGCTTGTCGTGGATCCGGGCGAACTGGATGGACATCTCCACCAAGATGCACACGGCCCCGGCGAGGGCCAGCATGGAGAACGGGTCCTGCCCGGGCGAGGCGACGGCGGCGAAGACGAAGATCCCCATGATGATCCCGCGGCGGGACCTGGCGAGCACCTCGTACCGGAGCACACCGGCGACGTTGAGCATCGCGATAAGCAGCGGGATCTCGAAGCTCACCCCGAAGATCAGGATCAGCTGGATGAGGAAGGTGAAGTACTGCGTACCGGAGAGGGCGGTGGTCTGGACATTGTCGCCGATGGAGAGCAGGAACTCGAGGGCGAAGACGATGACGATGTAGGCCAGGACCGCCCCGCCGATGAACAGGACGGCGGCGAGGAACGTGAAGGCGATCCCGTAGCGCTTCTCGTTCTTGTGCAGTCCGGGGGTGATGAAGGCCCACAACTGGTAGAGCCAGACCGGGCTGGCCAGCACGATGCCGGCGGTCGCGGCCACCTTGAGACGCAGCATGAACTGCTCAAAGGGGCCGGTGGCGAGGAGACGGCACTGGTCCCCCGAGTCACCGAGCTGCAGGCGGGCGCCGGGTGGGATGTCGCAGTACGGTCCGGTGAGGATCTCACCGAGCGAGGGGACTCCGAAGAATCCGCTGCCGTACCACCAGAACCCGAAGCCCAGCGTCACCACGATCGCCGCGAGGGCGATGAGCAGCCTCGTGCGCAACTCGTAGATGTGCTCGATGAGGGGCATCGTGCCGTCGGGGTTCCGAGGCCGGCGCCTGCGCTTGGACAGCAGCCGACCGGCGCCGCCCCTGGGGGTGGCGCCGGTCTTCTCCGGTCCGCTCTGCGTCATCGGTGAGGTTGCCTACTACCGCTGGGGGCTGGTGCCGCCGTCGTACGGCGCGGTGGGATCGAAGGGCTGCTGGGGCTGGCCGGGCTGCTGCGGCTGCTGACCCTGCGGCTGCTGGTACGGCTGCTGGGGCTGGGGTTGCTGGTACGGCTGCTGGGCCTGACCCGGCTGCTGGCCCTGTGGCTGCTGGTACGGCTGCTGCGGGGCCTGCGGGTATCCCTGTGCCTGGGGCTGGGCCTGCTGGGGATGCGCCTGCGGCTGGACGTACTGCGCCGCGGTCGGCTGACCGGCCTGCGTGAGCGCCTCCGGCTCGGCCGGCTTGTCGTCGTTCTGCATCTCCTTGATCTCCGACTTGAAGATCCGCATCGACCGGCCGAGACCGCGCGCGGCGTCGGGGAGCTTCTTGGAACCGAAGAGAAGCAGCACCACCGCGAGGACGATGAGCCAGTGCCAGATGCTCAACGCACCCATGTCAACCTCCGTTTGTGTGACAACACGCCCATGCTAACGCACCCCGGCCGACAGGCGTTGCCGCGGTCCTCGTCTGCGAACGCGGTGACCAGCGGGTTCACCACGAATTCACGTCGACGATTTCGAGTCGTCGCCTGCCTGATAGAGCGCGAGCCCCGCGGTCGCGCGGGCGGCGATCTCCGCGGCCAGTGCGGGGTCCGACGGCGTCACGACGTCGGCGTGTCCGAGCAGGAATCTGACCAGCCACGCCCGGTCGTGATAGGCGATCGAGACGTCCAGATCACCGTCCGGGCGCCGGATGACGTCGCGGAAGCCGAACTCGTCGAGGAACCACGCCGCCGCCGAGGGGACGACGGCCCGCTCGAGGAGGACGCCCCCCTCGCCGTCGTCCTGGGGTTCCGGTCCGAGAGCCCTTCGCGGTCCGACCTCCTCCACCCCGCTCATCCGATCGGTGCGAAACGTCCTCCACTGCCCCGTCCCGCGGTCGACGCCGTGGACGTAGGAGTGGCCGTCGGACACCGAGAGGCGAGCGGGATCGACCACCCGGGTGGTGGAGGTATCCGAGCTGGCTGAGTGGTAGACGAATCGCAGCGCGCGTCCGTCGTGGACCGCGGTGCGCACCACATCGGCATCCGGGGTAGTGGTCTCCGGACGGGGGGCGTCCACGCCGCGTCCCCCGGCACCCGACTCGACCCCCGCCGCGGTCCGGAGGGTCTGCAGCAGATCGCGCAGGGCGGTCTGGTCGACCACCTCGGGATGATCCAGGAAGATCGCGAGTCCGGTCTCCAGTGTGACGGCCTCGGCGGCGGTGAGACGTACGGGCCGGTCGATCCCGGCGGTGAACGTCACCTCGACCAGCTCGGCGTCGTCGAGGTCCTCGGACGAGAACGCCAGGTCGATGAGGTCACCCGGGCCGTACCCGGGAAGCCCGCAGGACCACAGTTGCCACAGGGCGTCCCGGAGCTGCTTGTCCGACATGCCGAGGTCCCGCGCGGCGTCGGCCACGGGCACGGCTCCCCGGGAGTGGAAGTAGGGGACCACGCTGAGCAGCGTCGCCAGTGGGACGGTACGGGGGGTCATCGGACGGCCTCCTGCGCCGCGGTGAGGATGGTCACGACCCGGACGCGGAGCTCGGCGGGTCGGAGGGCGACGGCGTCAGCGCCCTGGGAGGCGACCATCGACGACAGTTCGCCCAGGGGGGCACTCACCTCCAGGTCGATACCGGCACGACCGAACCGGGTCGCGGGCTCGGAACCGCGGGCCATCGCCCGGAGCTCGGCGGCGTGGCCGTCCGCCGCCCACACCGTGGCCTCCACGGCCGGGTTCAGGCGGGAGATGGCGTCGTCGAGCAGTGCGAGCACGTCGGTCGTCGGCGGGACCGGGACAGTCCGGCGGGCCTGACCCACCCGCACGTCAGAGACGCGCACCAGGCGGAACGTGCGGGGCTCGCCGCGGTCGAGGTCGTGTCCGACCACGTACCAGTGTCCGTGCCGGGAACCGGTCCACCACGGTTCGATCCTCCGGGCGCTCGGCTCGGTGGCCCCGGCAGGGGTGTGTGCGAACGTGAGGAGTCGGCTCTCCGCGACCGCCTCCGCGACGATCGCGGCGGCGGCGAGTTCGGCCGGGTCCTCCACCGACACGGTCGCGCCGGCGTCGTGGACGGGGTCGATCCCCGCGGCGGTGAGCTTGGCCAGCGCGCCATCCGCCCGTGCGGCCCGCTCCCCCTCGCGCCAGACCTCCGAGGCCACGGCCAACACACCGGCCTGTTCTGGGGTGAGGGTGATCTCCGGGAGCTCGTAGCCCCGGGCGGGGATCCGGTACCCGGCCGGGGACCCCGGCGCGAGTGAGGCTCCCTGCTCGAGGGGGACGCCGACATCGCGGAGTTCCCGTTTGTCCCGTTCGAACATCCTCAGGTAGGCGGCCTCGTTCTCGCAGTCGTCGTATCCCTGGACCATCCTGCGGATCTCGCCCGCGGACAGGTAGGCGCTGGTCGACCGCAGGCAGATGACGAGATTGACCAGTCGTTGCGACTTGGAGGTGGACACGGGCAGGACGCTATCGCCCGAGCCCGGCGATGAGGTCGTCGACACGCGGGTCCTCGGCCGCGAACGGGTCGGTGAGAGCGACCGTGGGCAGGGTGCCGTCGGCCACCTTCAGGTGCACCCAGTCCACCGTGTAGTCCCGCCCGGCCCCGGCGGCGGCGGAGATGAAGCGACCTCGCAATGCCGCGCGGGTGGTCTCCGGCGCGGAGTGCCGGGCCCTCTCGATCTCGGGGTCGCCCACGACCCGTGAGACCAGGCCGCGGCGCTCGAGCACCGAGTGCAGCCCACGTCCCGGTCGGATGTCGTGGTAGGTCAGGTCGATCTGGGCGAGCCTGGGGTGATCGAGGTCGGCCCCGGTCCGGTCCTGTACCTGTCGGATCAGCCGGAGCTTCGCGGCCCAGTCGATGTCGGCGGCGATCGCGTCGTGGTCGCCGGACTCGACGGCATCGAGGACCCGTTCCCACAGGGCCACGCATCGCTCCACGACGGGGCGGTCGTCGCGCTCCCACCCGCCGCGACCGAGGTGGCGGTGGACGGCGGCCAGGAACTCCCGCTGGATCTCCAGGGCGGTCATCGTGGTTCCGTCGGTGAGCCCGACCGGCCGGGTTCCGGTGAGGTCGCGGCTGATCTCCCTGATCGCGCGCACCGGGTGGGCGATCGCCATCGGACGCAGCTCGACACCGGCCTCGAGCATCTCCAGCACGAGCCGCGTGCTGGCGATCTTGAGCAGCGTCGTGGTCTCGATCATGTTGGAGTCGCCCACGATCACGTGCATCCGCCTGAACCGGGTCGAGTCCGCGTGCGGCTCGTCACGGGTGTTGATGAGCGGCCGCGAACGGGTCGTGGCCGAGGAGACGCCGTCCCACATGTGTTCGGCGCGTTGCGAGAAGCAGAACGCCGGACCCTCGTCCTCGGCGACGCCCACCCCGGGCGGGGTCCCGGGCAGGATCTTGCCCGCGCCGCAGATCAGCTGCCGGCTCACCAGGAACGGCAGCAACGTGGTGGCCATGCTCCTCACCTGGGTCGAGCGGTCCAGGAGGTAGTTCTCGTGGGAGCCGTAGGAGTTCCCGACCGTATCGGTGTTGTTCTTGAACAGGTAGACCTTGGCATCGATCCCCTCGGCCGCGAGCGACTGCTCGGCGCGGACGGCGAGATCGTCGATGATCCGCTCCCCCGCCCTGTCGTGGGCCACGATCTGTTCCAGACCGTCGCACTCCGCGGTCGCGTACTCGGGATGGGACCCGACGTCCAGGTAGAGGCGGGACCCGTTCTCGAGGAACACGTTCGAACTGCGCCACCGCTCGACGACGGGTCGGAAGAAGTACCGGGCGATCTCGTCGGGCCCGAGCGATCGCGAGCCCTCGCCACCGACGCTGGTGATCCCGAACTCCGTCTCGATCCCGACGATGCGACGGATCATGGCTCTCTACTGCCCGCCCTTCTGGACGTAGGACTTCACGAACTCCTCGGCGTTGGTCTCGAGGATGTCGTCGATCTCGTCGAGGAGCGAATCGGCGGACGAGGTCTGGGCGGTCTTGGCGACCTGTCCGGCCTCGTCGTCCGACTCGCCTCCGCTGCCGGCGTTCTTCTGGATCTGGGACATGGTGTGGGTCGCTCCTGTGTCGGTGTGGGCGGGGTGGCGGGGTTCTCAGTGGACCGGCGGGCCGTCGGGGCTGAGGAATTCCGGGTGGGCGTCGCAGTGGGCCCGGTTCCCCGTGTACGGGTCGGCCAGGTCGACGTGACGGTGGTCGCCGCGGGAATCGACGACGACGACGTGATCCCATCCCGCGGCGTGGATGCGGTCGCCGAGCTCGGCCAGGAAGCGGCCTCTGGCCCAGGCCCGCGTGGACTCGGGAGGGGTCGTGACCGCGGCCTCCACCTGGGCCTCGGTGACCAGTCTGCGCATGGCCCCCTTGCTCACCAGACGGTTGTAGAGTCCGCGGTCCGGGTCGAGGTCGTGGTACTGGACGTCGATCAGGGCGAGTCGCGCGTGGTCCCATCCCAGCGAGTCCCGTGTCCGGAACCCCTCCAGGAGCCGGAGTTTGGCCGGCCAGTCGAGGCGGTCGGCGCACGACATCGGATTCCGCTCGAGCGCGTCGAGGATCTCCCGCCACTCGGCCAGTACGTCGACGGCCCACCCGGGACGCCCGGTGCCGCCCCCGACGAGCGCGGAGACGCGGCCGAGGATCTCCCGCTGGAGGGCGATTCCCGTGAACTCCCGTCCGTCGGGCAGGGCGACGGTGGCGGTGAGGGTCGGGTCGTGGCTGATGATGTGCACCGCCTCGACCGGGTCGACCGGGACCAGGTCGGAGAAGTCGACTCCGGCCTCGATCGCGTCGAGCACGAGGCAGGTGGTGCCGATCTTGAGGTAGGTGGCCAGCTCGGACATGGTCGCGTCGCCGATGATGACGTGGAGACGCCGCCATGTCTCATCCGGGGCGTGCGGCTCGTCGCGGGTGTTGATGATCCCGCGGCGCAGGGTGGTCTCGAGTCCGGTGAGGACCTCGATGTAGTCGGCACGCTGAGAGAGCTGGAAACCCGCCTCCTCGCCGGACTGGCCGAGGCCGACGCGACCGGCCCCGCAGTACACCTGGCGGGAGAGCAGATGCGGCGCCAGGCTCATCGTCAGGGCGTCGAAGTCGACGTCGCGACGCACGAGGTAGTTCTCGTGGGCGCCGTAGGACGCGCCCTTGCCGTCGACGTTGTTCTTGTAGAGCTTGAGCTCGGCGTTGCCCTCGACGGCGGACGACTCGCGGCCGGCCCGGTGCATGATCCGTTCCCCCGCCTTGTCCCAGATCACGGCGTCGATCGGCGAGTCGACCTCGGGCGACGAGTACTCGGGGTGCGCGTGGTCGACGTAGAAGCGTGCGCCGTTGGTCAGTACCCGGTTGGTCACCCCGAACTCGCTGGGGTCGTAGGCGCGGGCGGAGCCGAGATCGAACCCCCGGGCGTCGCGGAGGGGTGATTCGGACCCGTAGTCCCAGCGGGTCCCGTCGGTCGCCCCGGAACCCTCGCCCGGGTCGGTGTAGGCCTTGACCACCTGGGTCGAGGTGACCACCGAACTGAGCAGCGGCTGGCCAACCGCGACTATCCCGAACTCGATCTCGGTCCCGATCACCCGGCCACGCATGCTCTCGCCGGACGTGGTCCGGACGGGCGGGGTCACCGGTCGTCCTCCCGGCTCGGGACGGTGACCTCGACCACGCGTTCACCGCGGACGCCCGTCAGACGCGCCCACTCCTGCGGGTTGGAGGTGTTGGGCAGGTCGGTGTTCTCCGCGAACTCCGCGTCGACGGCGTCGAGGAAGTCGTCGGTCGTCAGACCCTGCCCGGTGCCGTGCACGATGTCCTTGATCGCGAGCTTCTTGGCCCGGTCCACGATGTTGCGCAGCATCGCCCCGGAGGTCAGGTCCGCGAGGTACAGGGACGACCGGCGGCCCGACGCGTAGACCAGGTTCACGTAGGTCGTGGACTCGTCCCTGGTGTAGAGCCGGTCGACGATGCGCGAGATGAGACCCCGGACGTGCTCCTCGCCAGCCGTCGAACCGACCTCGTCCGGGTCGAAACGGAGGTCGGGGGTGATGTACTTGGCCAGGATGTCGGCCGCGGCGTCGGCGTCCGGCCGGTCGATGCGGATCTTGAGATCGAGACGCCCCGGGCGCAGGATCGCCGGGTCGATCATGTCCTCCCGGTTGGAGGCGCCGATGACGATGACGTTGCGCAGGTCCTCCACACCGTCGATCTCGGCGAGGAGCTGCGGGACGATCGTGGTCTCCATGTCCGAGGAGATGCCCGATCCGCGGGTGCGGAAGATCGAGTCCATCTCGTCGAAGAAGACGATCACCGGGTTGCCCTCGGTCGCCTTCTCCCGCGCCCGCTCGAAGATCGAGCGGATGTGCCGCTCGGTCTCGCCCACGTACTTGTTGAGCAGTTCCGGGCCCTTGATGGAGAGGAAGTACGAGTTGGGGTACCGGCCGTCGGCGACGTCCTCCCCCCGCGACCTCGCGGAGGCCAGCGCCAGCGAGTGCGCGACCGCCTTGGCGATCAGGGTCTTGCCGCACCCGGGAGGGCCGTAGAGGAGGACGCCCTTGGGCGGGGAGAGATGGAACTCGCGGTACAGGTCGTGATGGATGAAGGGCAGTTCGATGGCGTCGCGGATCTGCTCGATCTGGGGGCCGAGACCGCCGATGTCGGAGTACTCGACCATCGGGATCTCCTCGAGCAGGAGCTCGTCGACCTCGGCCTTGGGCACGACCTCGAACGCCACGCCGGCCTTGGGGTCCACCAGGACCGCGTCGCCCGGGCGCACCGGAGCCGGGTGATCGGCGGTCCGCCCGCCGCGCAGGCCGGTCGCCAGATGGACGACGTGCTCCTCGTCGTTGCCCATCACCACGCGGGCCCGCACGCCGTCGGCCAGGACGTCCCGGAAGACGGCGGTCACGCCCGTGACCGGGAGTCCGGTGCAGGCCTCGATGACGGTCATGGCCTCGTTGAGCCGGACGGTGGCCCCCGCCGAGAGGACGGAGGTGTCGACCCCGGGCGCGAGTGTGAGCCGCATCCGCCGACCGGCGGCCATGACCTCCGCGGTCTCGGAGTCCGTCGGTTCCTGCAGCACGATCCCGTAGGTGCTGGGCGGTGTGCCGAGGCGCTCGACCTCGCCCTTGAGGGCCTCCAGCTGATCACGCGAGTCCTTGAGGAGCTCGGCGAGCCTGACGTTGCGGGCGCCGAGGGCGTCGATCTTGACCGACTTCTCGCGGTCCGTGCGGGCCCCCTCGTCGACCGCCCTGCGCAGCCGCGCGAGCTCGACCCGGTCCAGCGTCACGCTGTCGCCGCCCCGCTCGTCCGGGGAACGTCCCTCGGTCACCTCGATCACCTGCCCTCCGACTCTCGGACGACACCCTCGTCGTCGTCGCCCCCACCCTATCGCCGGGGTGAGTGGCCGGGTGAGAGGCGGGTGAGTGCGCGGCCTCGGGCCGAAATCAGTGCTTGCCGGCCCGGCGCCTGGGCTTGAGCGTGGTCACGCCCTCCGCGAGTCGACGGGCGGTGACCAGGAACGCGGTGTGTCCCTGGATGCGGTGCTCGGGGCGGACGGCCAGGCCCACGACGTGCCACCCGCGGTTGATCGACTCCCACGCCCGGGGTTCCGTCCAGCACTCCTGGCGCCTCAGCGCCTCCACGACGTCCGACATCTGGGTGGTGGTGGCGACGTACACCACCAGGACCCCCCCGGGGACCAGGACCTCGCTCACCGTGGGCAGGCACTCCCACGGGGCGAGCATGTCGAGCACCACGCGGTCGACCTGACCGCCCAGCGCCTCGACCGACGTCTCCGCCAGATCGGCGACCCGCAGGTCCCAGTTCTCGGGGTGTTCGCCGTAGAAGGTCCGGACGTTGCGCTCGGCGTGCTCGGCGTGGTCCTCGCGGATCTCGTACGACAGCACCCGGCCCTCGGGACCCACCGCGCGCAGCAGCGAACAGGTCAGGGCGCCGGAGCCCGCGCCGGCCTCGAGCACACGTGCGCCGGGGAACACGTCGCCCTCGTGGACGATCTGTGCCGCGTCCTTGGGGTAGATGACCTGGGCGCCCCGCGGCATCGACAGGACGTAGTCGGTGAGCAGAGGACGTAGCGCCAGGTAGTCGGCATCCCCCGACGACCTGACGATCGACCCCTCCGGGGTACCGATCAGGTCGTCGTGGCGGACGGCGCCGTGGTGGGTGAAGAACTCGGCTCCCTCGACCAGGACGACGGTGTACTTGCGTCCCTTGGTGTCGGTGAGCTGGACGCGGTCGCCGATGACGAACGGGCCGGATCGCTGCACAGTGGACCTCCAGGGGACGGCGGCCGGTTGTCCGACCGGTTGTCTACCCTGCCAGGTGTGACGGATCCCCTGGAAATCGGCCGCACCGGCTCCCCGGCCGCTCCGGATGGCGTGCCCCCGCCGGAGCGCAGGCCCCTGGCGTTGTCGGCGTCGCGGGCGGCGGACTTCCGGCAGTGCCCGCTGCTCTACCGGCTCAAGGCGATCGACAGGATCCCGGAGCCGAAGACCCGCGCCCAGGTCCTGGGCACCGTCGTCCACTCGGTACTCGAGGATCTGTACGCACTGGAGCAGTCGGAGCGCGCCCCGGAGCGCGCCGCGGAGCTGGTCCCCGCGGCGGTGGAGCACTTCTACGCGGTCGGCGGCGGCGCCGAGGTGGTGCCGCTCGCCGACCGGGCGGAGTTCCAGACGGAGGTCGCCGCGTTGGTCTCCGCGCTCTACGGGGTCGAGGACCCCCGGCGCTTCTCCCCCGCAGCGTGCGAGCAGTACCTCATCACCTCCACCGCGTCCGGTACCCCGCTCCACGGGTACCTGGACCGGGTCGACGTGGCGCCGACCGGTGAGGTCAGGGTGGTCGACTACAAGACCGGTCGGCCGCCCCGTCCGCGCTATCAGGACCAGGCGATGTTCCAGATGCGGTTCTACGCTCTGATGTACCAGCGGATCCACGGGGTGATGCCCGCTCAGCTCAAGCTGATCTACCTCAGGAACGGCAGCTGGCTCACCCTCTCCCCCGATCTCGCCACTCTCGTGGAGACCGAGTCCCAGCTCGATTCGCTGTGGGCGGAGATAGAGCGGGCGGGCGAGAACGGGATCTTCCCCCCGCGCACCTCCCGGTTGTGCGACTGGTGTCACCACCAGGCGTTGTGCCCGGCGTTCGGGGGTACCCCGCCGGAGTACCCGGGATGGCCGGGGCGCCGCGTGATACCTCTCGATCCGGAGACGCCCGGGACGGGACACGCAGGACCGAGGAGCACATGATGACGCAGGCCTACTTCGAGCCGTTGGGCGCACGTGACGGCTGGGAGGTCTTCCGGGCGACCCCGCACACGGTGAGCGCCTGGGGACCGGATCTGCAGCACGGGTCGCCGCCGTCGGCCGTCCTCACCCGTGCCATGGACCGCCTCGAGCGGACGGAGACGACGCGGATCGCCCGAGTCACAGTGGACCTGCTGGGCCCGGTGCCGCTGGGTGAGGTCCGCACCCGTGCGCGCGTCGTCCGTCCCGGTCGCCGGATCCAGCTGCTGGAGGCGGAACTGGAGGCGAGGGGCCGGATCGTCGCCCGGGCGAGTGCCTGGCGGATGGCCGTCGGTGACACCACCGAGGTCGAGCAGTCGGCCGACCGCCCACGCGAGCTCCCGGAGGTGGATCGCGACAGTGGTTTCTTCGACCGGTGGACCAGTGGCTACATCGACTCGCTGGAGATCCGCGGTGCGGAGGACGGGGTCGTCTGGGCCCGTCCCACGCTCCCTTTGGTCTCCGGGGAGGAGATGACGCCGGCGGAACGGGTCATGTCGGTTGCCGACATCGCGAACGGCGTCGGGGCCGTTCTGGAACCCGACGAGTGGCGGTTCCTCAACACCGATCTGGTCACCCACCTGCACCGGCGGCCCGTCGGCGAATGGATTGGCGTCACCGCGGACGCGTCGATCGGCCCCGACGGCGTCGGCGCCACGTCCGGGACCCTGTACGACGAGGTGGGCGCCATCGGGCACACGCTTCAGGCATTACTCGTCGAGCGGGCCTGACCCGGCAGGGCGTCGAGGCGTGCCGCACGCCACCGCACCGCCCCACCGGGCCCGGGGGAGGTCACCCCATGCGGCAGGACCGGATGTCCGTGGCGATGACCGCCTTGGCGCCGGCCGCGACGAGCTCGTCCATGATCGAGTTGACCTTCTTGCGGGGCACCATCGACCGGACCGCCACCCACGCCGGGTCGGCCATCGGGGAGACGGTGGGTGACTCGATGCCAGGGGTGATCGCGGAGACCGCCTCCAGGAGCTCCTTGGGGCAGTCGTAGTCCAGCATCATGTACTGCTGGGCGAACACGACGCCCTGAAGCCGGGCCCGCATTTGTGCCATCGCCGGGGTCGTCTCGTCGCCGGCACGGGAGATCAGCACACCCATCGAGTCGCACAGGACGTCCCCGAACGCCTCCAGGCCGTGCACCTTGAGTGTCCGACCCGAACCCACCACGTCGGCGATGCAGTCCGCCACCCCGAGCTGGATGGAGATCTCCACCGCGCCGTCCAGCCGGATGACCTCCGCTTCGATCCCCCGCTGTTCGAGATCGCGGCGGACGATGTTGGGGTACGAGGTGGCGATGCGGGCCCCCGCCAGACGGTCCGTGGTCCACCCGCTGCCGGACGGGCCGGCGTAGCGGAAGGTGGAGTGTCCGAAGCCCAGGTCGAGGAGCTCGTCGACCTCCGCCATCGAGTCCATACTCAGATCTCGGCCGGTGATCCCCAGCTCGAGGCGCCCGGAGCCCACGTAGACTGCGATGTCCTTGGGCCGCAGGAAGAAGAACTCGACGTCGTTCTCACGGTCGATCAGCGTGAGGTCCTTGCTGCCCTCAGTGCGTCGGCGGTACCCCGCCTCGGAGAGCATCTCGGAGGCGGACTCGGACAGGGCGCCCTTGTTGGGCACTGCGACACGCAGCATGATGGCGGCTCCAGGATTCGGTGCGGGAGGGGTGGTCGGGGTGTCGGTCAGAGATGTCGGTAGACGTCCTCGAGACCGAGTCCGCGCTTGAGCATCATGACCTGGGTCCAGTAGAGGAGCTGCGAGATCTCCTCGGCCAGTTCCTCGTCCGACTGGTACTCGGCGGCGATCCACACCTCGCCCGCCTCTTCGTTGACCTTCTTGCCGAGATGGTGCACGCCCTGGTCGAAGGCGGCGACGGTGCCGGAGCCCTCGGGTCGCGCGGCGATGCGCTCGGACAGCTCGGCGAACAGGGAGTCGAAGGTCTTCACGCGCCCGATTGTCCCACAGCCGACGCCACGGGCGCGCCCGAGGTGAGGGCGACGAGACCGGACGCGCTCACGCCCGTGAGGCTCGGGTGGGTGTGCGCCCCGACCACGTCCGGCTGTCCGTCGGTTGACGGAACGTAGAGCACCCGGCACCCCGCGGCGACCGCCGCGGTGGCCCCGGTGACGGAGTCCTCGACCGCCACTGCGGTGGTCGCCTCGACCCCGAGCCGCGTGCAGGCCAGCAGGTAGGGGTCGGGGGCCGGCTTGGGGTCGGCCACCATGCACCCCGTCACCACCACATCGAACCGCGAACGGTCGATGAACTCCAGTGGCACCGCTGCGACGTCCGCGGTCGTGTTGGTCACCAGGGCGACCGGGGCGCTGACCGAGGCGAGGTCCTCCAGCAACTCCTCGGCCCCCGGTCGCCACCGCATGTCGGACCGCATCAGCTCGGTGACCCGTGATTTGAGCCGGTGGGCCAGTCGATCGAACTCGGCGCCCTCGATGGTCCGCCCGGTGTACTCGCCCAGGATCGCGAAGAACCCGGGAAGCGAGTTGCCCAGGGTCCGCTCGCGGGTCGCCTCGTCGAGGGGTCGGCCCAGGTACTCGGCGAGTTCGTAGACGGCGATGTCCCACAGCCGCTCGGTGTCGACGAGTGTGCCGTCCATGTCGAGGCACACGGCGGCGGGGACACGGTCGTACGAAATGCTGGTCACGGCCTACTGTCTACCCGACATGGGGACACCGGGGGTACCGTGACGGGCCCCGTTGGCCACCTCGCCGACCGCCGTTCAATGGCAGGTCCCCGCGGCGACGACAAAGCGCTCGGTGTGGGTGGCGGAGGCGATCGGTGCGACGGAACCGGGGGCGAAGGTCGGCAGGGCGGACTTGCTGGTGGTGATGGTGACCGCCAGCCGCCCGTGCCCGGTGAACACACCTCCGACGCCGATTTCGGGACCGGTCGACCGGACCGTGTGCACACCCCTCGCATCGGTGTCGATGTTGTGCCACTCCACGGTCGCGGAGTTGAACGGGAACAGGGCGGCCGAGAAGTCGAACGAGCCGACGGGCTGGTCGAGGTCCCTGGCGTTCGCGCTCAGCGCCTGGTGGAAGCGCTCGTCGCCGCCCAGCGTGCAGGTGGTGAAGGCGCCGAAACGAACGGTGTGCTCACCGCCCAGCGGATACGGCATACGGACGTCCCAGGCGGGCGACTCGCGCCATACCTGGGCTGAGACCGCGGGTGCGAGTGCCACGCCTGCTCCCCCGGCGAGCAGGGCCGCAGCACAGGTCAGGACGCCTGATCGACGGATCGTGGTCATCGTTGGCTCCTCGTCCCGCGCCACCCCGGTGCACTGTCGCCGAGTGGGTCCTTCTCTTTTCATCGACCCGGCAACACCGGGTGTTAGCAGTGCGGGTCCGCTGAACGGAGGGTCAGTCCTCGAAGTCGCTGAGTCGTCGTGGCGCCACGACGACCCGCGCGGAATTGAGGATCGCGAGTACGTCGATGACCTCTTGCGCGATCACTCCGGCGAGAGGGCTGAGCAGGCCGAAGACCGCGAGAAGCATCCCGATCACGGAGGCGGCCATCCCGCCCAACGCCGACTGCAGAGCGATCCGGCGCATTCGCGCCCCGATGTGGAGGAGGTCGTCTAGTCGCTCCAGGGAGGAGTCCAGCACCACCGCGTCGGCGGCCTCGGCGGTCACGTCGGACGCGGAGCCGAAGGCGACCCCGGCCGAGGCGGCCGTCATCGCGGGGGCGTCGTTGATCCCGTCACCGAGGTACAGGGTGGGACCCGCCTCCGTGCGCTCGCGGACGATCGCGAGTTTCCCCTCGGGGGTGACCCCGCCGTACACCTCGGTGATGCCCACCCGGTCCGCCAACCGGTGGACCTCGGCCTCACGATCACCGGAGATGATCATCATCCGTGTGACCCCGTGTGCGCGCGGGAGATGCGCGATGAAGTCAGCCGCAGTGGCCCGTGGTTCGTCGCGGAACCGGAGGATCGCGGCGTACCGGTCGTCGACGAGGATCACCGCCTCCATCCCCGTCTCCGATCCCGGGAGCAGGCTGGATGCACCCGGATCGACTCCGGCGAGCCCGCGACGGTTGGTCAGGCGGATGACGTGTCCACCCACCTCGCCGACCAGTCCGGCGCCGGGCTTCTCGGTGACGGAGGTGGTGGGCGGGATCCTGAGGTTCCGTTCGGCTGCTGCGTCGATGACGGCTCTGGCGAGCGGGTGGCGGGAGTATGCCTCTATCGCCGCCGCCGCGGCGAGCACCGCGTCGGGATCGGTTCCGGGCCTCGTGAGGATCTCCGTGAGGACCGGACGCCCGTACGTCAGCGTGCCGGTCTTGTCGAACATCATCGTCTCGACGTGCCCGACGTCCTCGAGCATCGCCGGGTTCCGGATGATGATGCCGCGCTTCGCGGCCAGCGAGATGGCACCGATGATCGCGACGGGGACGCCGATGAGGAGTGGGCACGGGGTCGCGACCACGACCACCGCGAGGAAGCGGGTCGGATCTCCGGAGATCGCCCAGCCGAGGGTGCCCAGCGCCAGCGCGACGAGGGTGTACCAGGCGCCGAGGCGATCGGCGAGTCGACGCATCGGGGGCCGGTTCTCCTCCGCCTCCCTCAGCACGCCGACGATCTGCGCATAGCGGGAATCCGCGGCCACCCGTTCGGCGCGGACGGTCAGCGCCGACTCGCCGTTGACAGCGCCGGAGAGCACCTGGGACCCGGGTGTCTTGGGGACGACGTACGGCTCGCCGGTGAGGTACGACTCGTCCATCGCGCCTCTGCCCTCCACCACCTCGCCGTCGACGGGGCACAGTTCGTGGGGCAGGACGAGCAGAAGGTCATCGACCAGCACCTCGTCGGCACGGAGGTCGTCGACGCCCTCGGAGGCCGAGTCCCCGCGGAGGCGGTGCGCGATCGTCGGGCTGCGTCGGGCCAGGGCGTCGAGAGTCGCCGACGCCCTCCGGGACGCCGCGGCCTCGAGCGCCTCTCCGCCGGACAACATGAGGACGACGATCGCGGCCACCAGCCACTCGGAGAGCAGGACCGCGGTGACGATCGACACCGCGGCGAGCAGGTCGGCCCCGCCCGCGCTCCTCACCGCGGACCGGAGGACCTCGACGATGAGCGGGATACCGCCGACCACCACCACGGCGACCAGTGGAGCGCGGATCAGCCACTCCTCCGCTGACGAACCGTCGGGTCCGGCGACTGCGCGGGCGAGCAGATGGACCACGATCGCCATGACGGTGGACAGGGCGAGGACGCCCTGCCGCGAGGCGACGAACGTACGCAGCGCCCCGTCCCGGCCGGTGTCCATCTGCTCATCATCACCCGGCAGGGCGGCCTCCACCAGCCAGGAGAGGCTGCCCTGGGTGCCCGGTTCACACGTTGAAGTACTTGGCCTCCGGGTGGTAGAGCACGAAGGCGTCCGTCGACTGCTCGGGGTGGAGCTGCAGCTCCTCCGAGAGCTCGACCCCGATGCGCTCGGGCTTCAGCAGGTCCACCACGACCTTGCGGGACTCCAGGTCCGGGCATGCGCCGTAGCCGAAGCTGTAGCGGGCTCCCCGGTACTTGAGGTCGAAGTAGTCGTGGATGGTGTCGGGGTCCTCGTCCGAGACCGCGCCCTCGGGCAGGCGCAGTTCGTCGCGCACCCGCCTGTGCCAGAACTCGGCAAGCGCCTCGGTGAGCTGGACCGACAGGCCGTGGACCTCGAGGTAGTCGCGGTAGTTGTCCGCCGCGAACAGCTCGTTGGCGAAGTCCGCGATCGGGGTCCCCATGGTGACGAGCTGGAAGGGCAGGACGTCGACGGTCCCCTCGGCCTCGCACCGCTCCTTGGAGGCCAGGAAGTCCGGGATGCTCAGGAACCGTCCCCGCTGCTGGCGGGGGAACGAGATCCGGTGCACCACCTCGGCGTCCGGGCGGGGCTCGGCCAGCACACAGATGTCCTCGCCCTCCGAGTAGGCCGGGAAGTACCCGTAGACCACCGCGGAGTGGGCCAGGATCCTCTCGGTGGTGAGTCGGTCGATCCACGAACGCATGCGCGGCCGGCCCTCGGTGGCGACCAGCTCGTCGTAGTCGGGGCCGTCCCCGCTGCGAGTTCCGCGAAGTCCCCACTGCCCGAAGAACAGCGCGCGCTCGTCGAGGTGACCAACGTAGTCGGCCACGGGGATGCCCTTGGCGATCCGCGTCCCCCAGAAGGGCGGGGTGGCGATCGGCTGGTCCGCCGCGACGTCCGACCTGTCCGGGACGACGACGGGCTCGGCCTCGGCGGCCCGTTTGGCGGCGATCCGCTCGCTGCGCGCCCGGCGCTCGCGCCGTTCGGCGGCCTTGGCCGACGCGTCCGAGGACTCGGACATGGGGACGCCGGTTCGCTTGGCCGTCATCACCTCGTCCATCAGGCGCAGCCCCTCGAACGCGTCCCTGGCGTAGAACACCTCGCCCTCGTACATCCCGGCGAGGTCCACCTCGACGTAGGCGCGCGTCAGGGCGGCACCACCCAGCAGGACGGGGAAATTGCCGGCGATGCCCTCAGAGTTGAGCTCCGCCAGGTTGTCCTTCATCACCACGGTGGACTTGACCAGCAGGCCGGACATGCCGATCACATCGGCCTTGTGTTCCCGGGCCGCCGAGATGATGTCCGCGATCGGCTGCTTGATGCCGATGTTGACCACGTCGTACCCGTTGTTGGACAGGATGATGTCCACCAGGTTCTTGCCGATGTCGTGGACGTCACCCTTGACCGTCGCCAGGACGATGCGGCCCTTGCCGTCCTCGTCGCTCGCCTCCATGTGGGGTTCCAGATGGGCGACCGCGGTCTTCATGGTCTCGGCCGACTGCAGGACGAACGGCAGCTGCATCTGGCCCGAACCGAACAGTTCGCCGACCGTCTTCATGCCGCTGAGCAGGTGGGTGTTGATGATCTCGAGCGGGGGGATCTCCTCCATCGCCGCGTCGAGATCGGCCTCGAGGCCCTTGCGCTCGCCGTCGACGATCCGCGCCGACAGGCGGTCCATGAGCGGCATCGCCGCGAGCTCTGCCGCTCTCGCGTCCTTCGTGCTCGCCGTGGAGACGCCGTCGAAGAGCTCCATGAACACCTGGAGAGGGTCGTACCCCTCCTTACGGCGGTCGTAGACGAGGTCGAGCGCCACCTCACGCTGACGATCGTCGATCTTGCTCATGGGCAGGATCTTGGAGCTGTGCGCGATGGCGGTGTCCAGGCCGACCTGGATGCACTCGTGCAGGAACACGGAGTTGAGAACCTGACGTGCGGCGGGATTGAGGCCGAACGAGATGTTGGACAGTCCCAACGTGGTGTGGATCCTCGGGTGTGACCCGGTGAGCCTGCGGATCGCCTCGATGGTCTCGATCCCGTCCCGTCGCACCTCCTCCTGGCCGGTGGAGATGGGGAAGGTCAGGCAGTCGATGATGATGTCGTCCTCGGCGATGCCCCAGTTCTCCGTGAGGTCGGCGATGATCCGCTCGGCGATCTCGACCTTGCGGTCCGCCGTGCGCGCCTGGCCCTCCTCGTCGATGGCCAGACCGACCACCGCGGCACCGTGGCGCGAGACAAGTTCCATGATCTTCTGGAATCGCGAGTCCGGGCCGGCCCCGTCCTCGTAGTTGACCGAGTTGACGGTGCACCGTCCGCCGAGGTGCTCCAAGCCCGTCCGGATGACCTCGGGTTCGGTCGAGTCGAGCATGATCGGCAGGGTCGAGGAGGTCGACAGTCGTCCGGCCAACTCGGCCATGTCCCCCGAGCCGTCCCGGCCGACGTAGTCCACGCAGAGGTCGATCATCTGCGCGCCGTCCCGCATCTGCTCCTTGGCGATGTCCATGCAGGTGTCCCAGTCGGCGGCGAGCATCGCGTCCCGGAACCGCTTGGACCCGTTGGCGTTGGTGCGCTCGCCGATCATGAGGATGCCGGCGTCGGCCCGAAGCGGGGTCGAGCTGTAGAGGGAGGCGACCGCGTTGACCGGCTCGACGCGCCGCTCGGCCTTGGCGCGGGACCTCACCTCGTCGCGGAGTCGGGTGATGTGTTCGGGGGTGGTGCCGCAGCATCCGCCGACCATCGACAGCCCGAACTCGGAGACGAAGTCGGCGACCTGGGGGCCGAACGCCTCGGCACCGAGCGGGTACACGGCGCCGTGTTCGCCCAGTTCGGGCAGTCCCGCGTTGGGCATGACGGAGACGGGGACGCCGGCGTGCTGGGTGAGGTAGCGCAGGTGCTCGATCATCTCGGCGGGCCCGGTGGCGCAGTTGAGGCCGATCATGTCGATGCCGAGCGGTTCGAGCGCGGTCAGCGCCGCGCCGATGTCGGAACCCAGGAGCATGGTCCCGGTGGTCTCGATGGTCACGTGCGTGATGATGGGCAACCGGCGCCCGGCGGCCGCCATGCCGTCCTGGCAGCCCAGCACCGCGGCCTTGACCTGGAGCAGGTCCTGGCTGGTCTCCACGAGGAACGCGTCGGCTCCGCCCCGGGCCAGGCCCTCCGCCGCGCGGGCGTAGGCGTCTCTCATCTCCTCGAACGCGGCCTGCCCGAGTGAGGGCAATTTGGTCCCCGGGCCGAGGGAGCCGAGCACCATCCGCGGGGTGCCGTCCTCGGAGGGGCCCATCTCGTCGGCGACCCTCTTCGCGATCGCGGCACCCTTCTCGGCCAGCTCGCCGATGCGGTCGACGATGTCGTAGTCCCCCAGGTTCGACAGGTTGCACCCGAAGGTGTTGGTCTCCACCAGATCGGCCCCGGCCTCGAAGAACGCGCGGTGGATGTCCGCGACGACGTCCGGGCGGGTGGCGTTGAGGATCTCGTTGCACCCCTCCAGACCGAGGAAGTCGACGTCGACGTCGAGGTCCACCGCCTGCAGCATCGTGCCCATCGCCCCGTCGCTGATCAGTACTCGCCGGCGGGCGGCGTCCAACAGGGGCGAATCGAAATCGACAGACATGGCCCCAGTGTATGGGTGCCCTGGAAGTGTCCGTCCGTAGGCTGTACCGATGACTGTCGAATGGACCCCCGACGGGCACCTCGATCTCGAGAGCCCGGTGATGATCGTGGCCTTCGAGGGCTGGAACGACGCCGCGGACGTCGCGACCGGGACCGTCGAACATCTCGCCCTGACCTGGGAGGCGCGGCAGATCGCGGAGATCGGTGGCGACGAGTTCTTCGACTACCTCGATCAGCGTCCGACTGTCCGGCACTCCGGCGGGGTGTCCCGGTCGGTCGAGTGGCCGCAGATCCTCGTGTCCGCGTGCCGACCGGACGGGTTCGACCACGACGTCCTGCTGGTCCGGGGGCCCGAGCCGGGGCTGAAGTGGCGCCGGTTCGCCTCCGAGTTCGTGGACCTCGTCGACACCCTGGGAGTCACCGAGGTGGTGTTGTTGGGTGCCTACCTCGCCGATGTGCCCCACACTCGCCCTGTTCCCCTCACCGGGACGGCGTTCAACCGGCAGCGGATGGCCGAGATGGGGGTCCGGGCCTCCGACTACGAGGGGCCCACCGGGATGACCGGGGTCCTCCAGCAGCTCCTCACCGAGGCCGGGGTGCCGACGGTGAGTCTGTGGGCGGGTGTCCCCCACTACGTGGCCGCACCGCCCAATCCGCGCGGTACCGAGGCGGTGCTGTCCTGGCTGGCGGAGAACCTGGGGGTCGCCGTCCCGATGGACGCACTGCGCGTGCAGTCCCGCACGTGGGTCGCGAAGGTCGACGCCGCCGCCGGCGAGGACGAGGACCTGCGCGACTACATCCAGTCCCTGGAGGACCGGATGGACGACGAGAACGGGGTCGGGGCGGGGGTCGACCCCGAGCCCGACCGTGGTCGGGCCGCTGACGGGGAGACGATGCCGCTGGTCGACGGCGAGTCGATCGCCGCGGAGTTCGAGCGCTTCCTGCGAGGTGAGCGGGACGAGCCCGACGCCGGCTAGATCGTCGCCCTGTCACCGGAACGCCGTCAGGTGGCGGGGGCGAGACCGAGCAGGGCGTCGAGGGCGGTCGCGATGGACGGTCCTGCGGACGGGTCGGACTCGTCCCCGGCCAGGGTCGCCTCGGCCCAGCTGTCGACCGCGGCCAGGGCGCCGGGGGTGTCGAGGTCGTCCGCGAGTCGTTCCCGCACGGCGACGATGGTCGCGGCGGAGTCGGCGCCCGAACCGCGGGAGATCGCACGGAACCACGTCTCGCACCGGGAGCGGGCCTCGGCGAGCAGGTCCTCCGACCAGGAGCGGTCCCTGCGGTAGTGACCGGCGGCCAGAGCGAGCCGGATGACGGCCGGGTCCACCCCCTGTTCACGCAGTGTCTTGACCCGGACGAGATTGCCCAACGACTTGCTCATCTTGACCCCGTCGAGGCCGATCATCGCCGCGTGCACGTAGAAGCGGGCGAACGGGGAACGGCCGGTCGCGGCCTCCGCGTGGGCGGCGGAGAACTCGTGATGCGGGAACGCGAGGTCGCTGCCCCCGCCCTGGATGTCGAATTCCATGCCCAGGCGGTTCCGGGCGATCGCCGAACACTCGATGTGCCAGCCGGGTCTGCCCGCCCCCCAGGGCGAGGGCCAGGACGGCTCCCCCGGTCGCTGCACCCGCCACAGCAGTGCGTCCAGCGGGTGCTCCTTGCCGGGCCGGTCCGGGTCCCCGCCGCGCTCGGCGAACGCGGCGGCCATCTCCTCCGCGTCGTACCCCGACTCGTACCCGAACTCCGGGGTGGCCCGGTGTCGGTAATAGACATCGGGGTACCCGTCGACCCCGGCATCTATCCGGTAGGCGTGGCCGCGGTCGACGAGCTCGGTGACCATCTCCACGACCTCGTCGATGGTCTCGGTGGCCGCCACGTAGTCGCGGGGGGGAAGCACGCGGAGCGCTTCCATGTCCGAGCGGAACAGATCGGTCTCGCGGTCACCGAGTTCCCTCCAGTCCACGCCGTCGCGCTCCGCCCGTTCGAACAGCGGGTCGTCGACGTCCGTGGTGTTCTGGACATAGTGGACCTCGTGTCCGGCGTCCAGCAGGAGTCGGTACACCAGATCGAACGTCAGGTACGTCGCCGCGTGACCGAGGTGGGTGGTGTCGTACGGGGTGATGCCGCAGACGTACATCCCGGCGACGGGCCCGGCGGACACTTCCCGGATCTGTCCGCTCGCCGTGTCGTACAACTTCAAGGGGGCACCGTCGCCGGGGACGGCGGGGACGACAGGCGGGGGCCACGAGTGCATGCGGGCGAGTCTAGATACCGCGCGGAATCAGAAGAGCGGCCAGGGTAACGGGTAGCCCGCTCCCGGGACGGGGAACACCTCGCCGTCGACCAGTGCGCTGACTCGTGCGCCCAGTGCGCGTACCTCGGCGGGTGACAGCAGGTCACGCAGGCTTTCCGCGAGGAGGGCGTCCCCGGACAACCCGTCGCGCACTCTGTCCAGTCCCTCGAGATCCCCCGGGGGCAGCGGTTGACCGGCCCACCCCCACAGGACGGTGCGCAGCTTCGGCTCGGCGTGGAACGACAGGCCGTGATCGATCGCCCAGATCACGCCGGAGGTGTCGACGAGGACGTGTCCGCCCTTACGGTCGGCGTTGTTGACGACGTGGTCGAACAACGCGATATGACGGAGCCGTTCGTCGAGGGCGTGCGCCACCACCACGTCCTCCCCGCGGGATCCCTCTCCGCGGAGCACCGCCACCCGGCCGGGAGGAAGCGCATCCACCGGGTGGACGTCCACCGGGTCGTGGCCGGGCGCCTCACTCCGGTCGAGCTCGTCGATCCATCGTTGCGCCATCCCCGGCCCCCCGGGGCCGTGTGCCCCCACCGTCTCCGGCACCAGGTCCCACCCCAGCGCCACGGACACCGCGTACGCGGCGATCTCCCGGGCCGCCAGGCTGCCGTCGGGGAAGTCCATGAGCGGCCGCTCCCCCGCCGACGGTTTGTACACCCAGTGCCCGCCCTCGGCGTCCACACAGCGGTACACCGCGTTGCTTCCCGAGGGGATCCGGTGCAGAACGGTGAGTTCGGGGCCCGGCGGGCGGGCGGTCACGGGTCGACGAGGTCGGCGAGCGCGTCGCCGGAGCGCGGGAGGTACCCGTTGAGGCGGATGCACAGGTGCCCCGTCGTGTCGATCGGCTCTCCGCACAGAGGGCACGGAGCCCGCCCGGCGGAGACGACCTTCTCGCTGCGCAGGACGAACTGCCGCGCACGTTGCGGGGTCAGGAACACGCGGAGCGCGTCCGGGGCGTCCTCCGCGTCCGAGAGGACCACCGACTCGTCGGTGGCGGTGGGGTCCGCCGCCAGCAGCTCCACGACGATCTGGCTCTTCTCGCCGTCCCACCCCAGGCCCATCGTGCCCACCTGGAACTCCGCGTCGACGGGCATCTCCAACGGCGCCAGATCGTCCACGACGCCGGCGGCCGGAGGGACGGGGACGTCGGACTTCGCGGCGATCTCGTCGAGGAGATCCCCCATCCGCTCCGAGAGGATCTGGGCCTGTTGCTTCTCACACCGGACGGAGACGGTTCGCCCGCCGCCGGTGGCCTGGACGAAGAACACGCGCTCGCCGGGTTGGCCGACCGTGCCCACCACGAACCGGGCCGGGTCGCGGAACTCGTGGACTTCCCTGCTCATGCCGGTCGTCTCCCTCGTGTGCTGCCGTGTGGTGCCGGGTGGTCCCGGGTGGAGGTGCGGTTCATAAGGGTACGTTCCCGCCGGGCACCGCGTCCGAGCTGGCGTCTCCGGCGGTGGCGTTGCCCACGTGCCCGGCGGGTTCCCCCCGGAGACTGGCGAGGTCTCCACCGGTGTCGTTGACCCGGAGGACGAACGGCCGGTGGGGGGTGTAGCGGACCACCGACACCGATCCCGGCTCCACCACGATGCGCTGGAAATGGTCGAGATGCATCCCGTACGCGTCGGCGATCACCGACTTGATCACATCTCCGTGACTGCACGCCACCCATAGCACGTCGCGGCCCGCGTCCTCGGCCAGGCGGCGGTCGTGCACCCTGATGGCAGAGACGGCCCGGGTGGCCATCTCTGCGAGTGACTCGCCACCGGGGAAGACGGCCGAGGACGGGTGCTGCTGCACCACCGACCACATGTGCTCGGACGCGAGCTCGGTCAGGGTCCGACCGGTCCAGGTGCCGTAGTCGACCTCGACCAGGCCCTCCTCGACCACGGGCTCCACCCCGAACGCGGCGGCCAACGGCTCGACAGTCTCCCGGCAGCGCATGAGCGGCGACCGGACGACCGCCTCGACCGGGAGACCGGCGAGACGTCGGCAGAGGTCCTGTGCCTGCGCCCGACCCGTCTCGTCGAGCGCGACCCCGGACGTGCGGCCGGCCAGGGTGAGCGCGGTGTTGGCGGTCGAGCGGCCGTGGCGGAGGAGGATGACGGTCATAACGGCAGGTTACCGACGCCGCGCCACTTCGGTGGTGCGGTCAGGTCGCGGGGATCGCGCCGGTGGACAGCAGCGCGATCACGACCAGGCCGAGGATGATGCGGTACCCGGCGAACCAGGCCAGCGAGTGGTGCTGCACGAAGCGCAGGAGCCAGGCGATGGCGGCGTAGCCCAGCACGAACGCGATCGCCGATCCCACGATCAACTGGATCCCGGTGGCGGACTGCCCCACGGACGGCTCGAACGCGTCGGGGAGGCTGAACAACCCGGAGGCCAGGACCGCCGGGATCGCCAGCAGGAAGGAGAACCGCGCGGCGGCCTCGCGGGACATGTTGAGGAACAGTCCGGCGGAGATGGTGCCGCCCGAGCGGCTGACGCCGGGGATCAGCGCCAGGCACTGGGCCAGCCCCATGACCACCGCGTCCTTCATCGTCAAACCCTCGAGCGACTGGCCGTCGACGGGGCGGTCCTGCTTGGAGACCTTCTCCGCGATGAGGAACACGAACGAGAACGCGATGAGGACGATCGCCGTGATCCACAGGTTCCGGGCGGCGTCCCGGATGAGGTCCTTGCCCAAGAAGCCGATCACGGCGATGGGGACCGATCCGATGATCACGTACCACCCGAGGCGGTAGTCCGGGTCGTCGCGGCGCCGGCGGTCGACCACGCCCCGGAACCAAGCGACGAGGATCCGCACGATGTCCTTGAAGAAGAACACCAGCACGGCGGCCTCCGTGCCGAGCTGGATGACCGCCGTGAACGAGGCGCCCGCGTCCGCACCGAACAGCCAGGTGGAGAAGATGCGCAGGTGCCCGGAGGACGAGACGGGCAGGAACTCCGTGATCCCCTGGATCACGGAGAGCACGATCACCTGGAGCCAGGACATGCCGTCCGAAGCGGGGGCGGCCAGGACCGTCGGGTTCACGGGCGCTGCTTTCTGTCGGGGATCGTCGGCACGGGCGCGGTGTCTCGCCGCACCGCCGTGAGGGTAGTCGTCCGGACCTGGACGGCGACTGAGGACCCGCGTGGGGGACACTGTGGAGAAGTCGAAAGGAACACCGTGCCCCTTCGTGTCCACCGCCGCTCCGCTGTGACCGCCGCCCTGCTCTGTCTCGCCGTCGGGCTCGCCGGCTGCGCGTCGACCACCAGCCAACTGGAGGACTACACCGGGATCGAGCAGGGCAACGCCCGTCCCGCCGCGTCGCCCCAGGTCTCCGATCCCGAGGGCGGTGAGGTCGTCCCGGGCCCGGGTTCAGTGTCATCGCTGGTCGCAGTGGGCGACATGGTGGTGGCGCAGGTCGACGGCCCGCCGGCTCTGGAGATCGCCCGGGTGGACGGGACCCGATGGATCCCGGAGACGACCGTCGAGCTGCCCGCGAATGCGGGAACCGCCACTGCCGGGGTCGACGGGACGGTTCTGGTCCCCTACGGCGACGGCGTCGTCGTGGTCACGGCGGCCGGTGACACACGCGTGATTCCGGGGCTCGGACCGGTCACCGCGGCGGCCGTGGCCACCGACGGCCGCCTGCTCACGGGAGCCCCCGGCGGCGACGTGGTCGTCCGCGACGCCGACGGTACGGAACAGCATCGCCTCGCAGGCCTGACGTCTGTCGATCGGATCAGTGTGCTTCGGGACGGTTCGGTCACGGCGTTCAGCCGACCGGACACCGTCATCGCCAGCATCGACCTGGACGAGGACGGCGCCGGTCCGCTCCTGCGCGCCGGGAAGGGAGCCGGGAGACTCGCCGAGTACGGCGAGGGCACGGTCGTGGCCAGCGACACCGTGGGTGACACGCTCCTCGTCTACTCGACCTCGCCGATCCGGCTCCACCAGCAGTTCCCGGTCGCAGCGGCCCCCTGGGCCGTTGCCGGTGACGCCACCCGGGACGTCGTCTGGGTCACCTCCACCGGAACCAACACCGTCCAGGCGTACGATCTCGGCGACGGCACAGGGGTCCGGCGTGCCGAGATCGCGACGGTACGTCAACCGGACTCACTGGTGGTCACAGCCTCCGGGACCGTGGTCGTCGGTTCCTCCGACGGTGCCGGCCTCCACCTGATGCGCCCATCACTTCCCGTGCCGTCGAGCTGATCGAAGGACCACCCACGTCCCATCGAGGAGGACCGTGTACTCGCTGATGAAGAGTGTGCTGTTCCGCTTTCCGGCGGAGCGGATCCACCACCTGGTATTCGGCTTTCTCAAGCTGCTGACCCTGGTGCCGCCACTGGGCTCCCTGGTGCGCCGGTTCCTCGGCGTCCGGGATCCGGTACTGGCCCAGGATGTCCTGGGTCGCCGTTTCCCGGGGCCGCTCGGCCTCGCCGCCGGTTTCGACAAGAACGCGGCCGCCGTCGACTCGTGGGGGGCGATCGGGTTCGGGTTCAGTGAGGTCGGCACGGTCACCGCGTCACCCCAGCCCGGCAACCCGTCACCCCGTCTGTTCCGGCTGCCGGAGGACCGGGCCATCCTCAACCGCATGGGGTTCAACAACCACGGCGCGGGCAATGCGGCCAACAACCTGCGACGGCGGCGGAGCGGCGACCCGGTGGGTATCAACATCGGCAAGACCAAGGTGGTGCCCGCGGAGGACGCGGTTCGCGACTACGTGGCCTCGGCCAGCATGCTCACCGGGCTGGCCGACTACATGGTGGTCAACGTCAGCTCCCCCAACACCCCCGGACTGAGGGACCTGCAGGCGGTCGAATCGCTGCGACCCATCCTCACGGCGGTCCGTGACGTGGCGACGATCCCGGTTCTGGTCAAGATCGCCCCGGACCTGGACGACGCGGACATCGACGCGGTCACCGATCTGGTCGTGGAACTCGGTCTCGCGGGCATCGTGGCCACCAACACCACCATCTCGCGCGACGGGCTCACGACACCGGAGAGCACTGTGGCGGCGATGGGGGCGGGAGGGATCTCGGGGGCGCCCGTCGCGGAACGGTCCCGCCAGGTGCTCGCCCGGATCCACGAGCGGGCCGGCGATCGGATCGTCATCATCTCGGTCGGCGGCGTCGAGACCCCGGAGGACGTGTGGGACCGCATCACCCACGGTGCCCATCTGGTCCAGACCTACACCGGCTTCGTGTTCACCGGTCCCGATCTCATCCGGGGGACCAACAAGCTCGTCGCCCGACGGCTCCGGCAGGGCGGGTTCGCCTCCCTGGCGGAGGCCGTCGGCTCCGCGGTCGGCTGACCACTACTGTTCGAAGAGCGCCGTGGTGGTCCCGCGGGCCAGTCCCTGCCCGAAGAGGTTGAACCCGACGAAGGCGCAGGAGGCGTCCTCCCCGAGTTCGATCTCGCCGCCGACGGCGTGAACCGCGAGGATGTACCGGTGCGGGCCGTGGCCCTCCGGTGGGGCCGCACCCACGAACCCCTTGAACCCGGCGTCGTTGCGGACCACGACGGCCCCACCCGGGAGGCCCGAGGTGTCGTCGCCGGTGCACGCCCCCTCCGGTAGCGAGGTCACGTCGGCCGGGATGTTGGCCACCGACCAGTGCCAGAACCCCGAGGCGGTCGGCGCGTCCGGGTCGAACACCGTCACCACGTAGGTCCGCGTCCCCTCCGGTCCGGCACTCCAGCTCACCTGTGGGGACTTGTCCTCGCCGCCGTCAACGCCCATCTTCCCGCCGAGCTGCGCGGACGACAGGGTGGAGCCCTCGGCGAAGGACTCGCTCGTCACCTCGAGCGCGGGGAGATCCGGAAGGGCGTCATAGGGGTTCGGCACGCGGAAGTCGGTCATCGTCATCCTCCTGGGTCGGACGGTGTGGGGAGGTATCCCCCAGCCGGTCACGTCCTTGTCTACCAGCGATGACCGGAAGGCGCCGCGTGTGAGCGGGGTTCGATTTGTCCCACGGTTCGCGCATCGGCTAGTGTCATTCCTCGCACGACCAAGCCGGGAACGAACCGGTGCAGGTCACCAGTGTGCGAGCGCGAGTGGCGGAATGGCAGACGCGCTAGCTTGAGGTGCTAGTGTCCTATTAACGGACGTGGGGGTTCAAGTCCCCCCTCGCGCACACTGTGTCGAGACAGTAGAAGTGGCCCCGGATCCGTGAGGATCCGGGGCCCACTTGTTTCCGGGAGGACTCCCGATGGCCCGCACACCGCCACCGCCCGCGCACCAGCGGCTCGTCGAGCGAGTGCGCAGACTCGTCCCAGGCAGACTAGGCGCATACGGACCGGTGACCCGCGAGGTATCGATGTCCGGTGACCGCCGCCGGACGAGGGCGGCCGTCGCTCGGGCGGCGGATGCGCTGGGACGGGTGATCGACGCCTCCGCCCGCGCCGTCGACCGGCGACTCGACACCCTGGGCCTGGCTCCCCCACCCCTCGACCTGCCCCCCGAGGTCCGCGACGATCTGCGCGCGTTCTTCGGCCACACCATCGACCCTTCCGAGGTGATGATCCGTCGGGGACACGTGCCCGTAGTGCCCCACCGGCGTGCGTTCGCGCTGCCCGGCCTGATCTACCTGGGCGCCGACGCCGGAGTCGTGCGCCCGCGTGGACGGGGCGTCGAGCGACCGCGGGCCACCCCGACGCTCGTGCACGAGCTGGTCCACGTCTGGCAGGGCCGGGTCATCGGCCCCAGATACGTGGTCATCGCAGTGGTCGAGCAGGCGCGGAAGGGTCGTCGGGCCTACGACTGGCGCGCGGTGCTCGACAGCGCCGTCCCCGACCGTGCACCCCGCGACCGTGCCCCGCGGGGATTCCCGGTGGAGGCCCACGCCCAACTGGTGTCCGAGGCCTACGCCCACCGGTACGGGTTCACCCCGGCCACGGCGCTCGGGAGGCAGAGTCGCGAGCGGCGGGCCGTGGAGGAGGCGCTCGCCGGGCTCAGGGCGGGTCGCGCGCCCACCCTGCCGGGGCGAGCGGTTTAGGGACCGACGGCCTCGTCGTCGTACCGTGTCCTGGTGACAGGCATCGATCCGGACGACCTCGAGACCCTCCAGCGCGTCCTCGACCAGGCGGCGGCGCTCGGGGAGGACCACCCCGATTCCATCCGGGTACAGCGCTCGGTCGGCCACATGTTCAAGTTGCTCAAGAAGTCCCGTCGGAACGAGGTCCGCCGCGCCCGTCAGGAGGCGGACAAGGCGGTCATCGAGGCCACCGCGACCGGTTCGCCGTCGCGGATCGACGACGAGACGGCCGGGATCCGACTGGTGTCCACCACCCCGGGTGCCGTGGCCGGGCACCTGCAGCGCGCGGTGGCGTGTTACGTGTGCAAGCAGTTGTACACCCAGGTCGACGCCTTCTACCACCAGCTATGCCCCGACTGTGCTGCGGCCAACCGTGCCAGGCGGGACCCGGACATGGACCTGACCGGTCGGCGGGCCCTGCTCACCGGGGGTCGCGCCAAGATCGGGATGTACATCGCGCTCATGCTGCTGCGGGCGGGCGCCGACGTGACCATCACGACCCGCTTCCCCCGCGACGCCGTCCGACGGTTCGCCTCGATGCCCGACCACGGGGACTGGGCCGACAGGGTCCACGTGATCGGCGTGGACCTGCGCGATCCCGCGCAGGTCGTGGCACTGGCCGACGAGGTCGCCGCCGCCGGGCCGCTGGACATCCTCATCAACAACGCCGCCCAGACGGTGCGCCGCTCCCCCGGGTCGTACTCCGGCCTCGTGGACGGGGAGTCCGCGCCCCTCACCGGACGGGCCGCCGACATCCCCATGATCACCATGGGCCGCACCTCCGAGCTGCACCCGGCCGCGCTGATGGGCGGCGAGTCCGCGCTCATCGGCTCCGATGAGGCCGAGCGCGAGGCCGGGCACATCGCCGAGCAGGCGCTCCTGGCCGGGTCGGCGTCCCCGGACCGGGTGGCCGCCGGCACCGCCATCGATGCCGGAGGGCTGCTGCCGGACGTTGTCGACCACAACAGCTGGGTGGCCACGGTCGAGCAGGTGGAGCCCATGGAGATGCTCGAGGTGCAGCTGTGCAACTCGGTCGCCCCGTTCATCCTGGTCTCCCGGCTGCGGCCCGCGCTCGCCGCGTCGAACGCCCGCCGCAAGTACGTCGTCAACGTCTCCGCCATGGAGGGGCAGTTCTCCCGGCGCTACAAGGGTGCGGGGCACCCGCACACCAACATGGCCAAGGCGGGTCTGAACATGCTCACCCGCACCTCCGCCGAGGAGATGTTCACTGAACACGGCATCCTCATGACCGCGGTCGACACGGGCTGGATCACGGACGAGCGTCCGCACACGACCAAGGTCCGGCTGCACGAGGAGGGCTTCCACGCGCCCCTGGACCTCGTCGACGGCGCGGCCCGGGTGGTGGACCCGATCGTCCGCGGCGAGGCCGGAGTGGACCTCTACGGCTGCTTCCTCAAGGACTTCGAGCCCAGCCCGTGGTGAGCGTCGACGCCGCCCGGCGGATCCTGGCCGACGAGCTGCTGCCCGCGATCCGCGCCGCGGTGGCCGATCTCGGAGGCGACCGGCCCGACACGCTGGTGCACTCACGGCCCACCGACGAGGGTTCCGAGTGGCCCACCAACACCGCCGCCGCGCTCGTCCACCACCTGTGCGGCGTGCTCACCTCCTGGGGCGCGGCCTGCCTCGGCGGTGAGCACATCGTGCGGCACCGCGAGGCGGAGTTCGACTTCGCCGGACCGGTGGAGCCCGAGCTCGCCCGGCTCGGGGCGTTGATCGACCGGCTGCCCGCGTGGGCCGCCGCGGCGGCTGAGCGGGGGGATCTCGCCGACCCGGCCGGGACCACGGTCGACGTCGACGCCGCGCGCCGCGCGGGGACCTTCACCCCGGACTGGGTCGTGGGCCACATGCTGCACGAGGTCGCCACCCCCACCGGGCAGCTGCAACTGACCCGTGACGTCCTGCTCTCCGGGGGCCGCGCGAGGTGAGTCCGACCCCGGTACTGCTCGACTGCGACCCGGGCATCGACGACGCCCTGGCGATCGCCTACCTCGTGGCCGAGCACCTCGCCGGGCGGATCGAGCTGGCCGGGGTCGTGTGCACGGCCGGCAACGTCGGGCTCGAGGACACCGTCGCCAACGCGTGTGTGTGGCTGGACCTCGCGGGCGCCCCGGAGCTCCCGGTGGCCGCCGGTGCGTCCGGCCCGATCGCCGTCCCCCACGTGCTGACCCCCGAGACGCACGGCCCCCGCGGGGCGGGGCACGCGGACCTGCCGACGACGACGAGGGCCACCGTTCCACGGGACGGCGCCCGGCTCTGGGTGGACGCGGCACGCGCGTACCCGGGCGAGCTCGTCGCGGTGGTGACCGGCCCCTCGTCCACCCTGGCCCACGCGCTGGAGCTCGAGCCCGCTCTCCCGCGGTTGCTGCGGCGGCTCGTCGTGATGGGGGGAACCTTCCGCGGTCACCCCGGCAACACCACGCCCGTGAGCGAGTGGAACGTGGACGTGGACCCCGAGGCCGCCGACCGTGTGTGCCTGGCCTGGGAGGCGGCGCGTGCCGACGACCCGACCGTCGCGCCGGCCCGATGGTGCGGGCTCGACCTGACGGAGCGGGCGGTGTGGACGCCCGAGCGCTCCGGGCGCCTGGTGGAGGCGGCACAGGGATCGACGCTGTCCCGGCACCTGGCGGATGCCCTGCGCTTCTACTTCGAGTTCCACGAGTCGGTCGGCGAGGGCTACCTCGCGCAGGTGCATGATCCCCTGGTGGCCTGGCTGGCGCTCCACCCCGGGGCGGCCCTGACCGAGCCCGTCCATCTGCGCGTCGAGTGCGCGGGAGAGCACACCCGGGGGATGACGGTTGAGGACCACCGTGGCCACCGTGGGCGGCCGGCGAACGCCGAGCTCGTCGTCGACCTCTCCGTCCCCGGTGGTGCGGTCGCGGTGTTGGACGAGGTCACCGCCTCGATCGCGGACCTGCGCTGAGATGACCTCCACCAGGCCGCTCCCCCAGCACTCCCGAGACGCCCGGTACGGCGGCACGACGGGGCGCTGAACGCCGTGGGCCAGGTGCTGTGCGAGCGCGGCTGACCACCCCGGGGTCGCCGTGTGGAACCGGTGCTAATCTCGTCCGGATGCCCTGGCGGCGGCACCACCGTCGCCTGACGACGGACCGTCGTCTCACTTTGAAATAACCCCGGGAGAGTCCATGAGGCCTGTCGCCGCCGTCGCCCTCGCTGGTGGAGCCGTCGCGGCCGGGTTCGCCGCGCGACGCCTCGCGCAGCCCGCCCGGCCGACGGCGACAGTTCCGACCCTGGTCGCCGCTCCCGACACCGCCGCAGCCGAGGCCACCGGGGTGCAGCAGCCGCGGCTCGCCGGTGCTCGCGGTCACATCCCGGCGCTCGAAGGTCTTCGCGGCCTCGCGGCGATCGGCATCATCACCACCCACGTCGCGTTCGTGACCCGGATGTCCTACGGGACGCCGGTGCGCCGCCTCTACGGTCGTCTGGACATGCTGGTGGCGGTGTTCTTCGCCAAGACCGGCTTCCTGCTGTGGCGGGCGCACTCCGACCACGCCCGCCGCGGCCGGCCGGGAACGGCCCGCGCGGTGGTCCCCTACCTGCGGGCCCGGCTCGTGCGGATCATGCCCGCGTACTCGGTGCTCGTCGCCGTCGCCATGGTGCTCCTACCCCAGAACCGGATCAACGGCCCCGCGGTCTGGCTGCGCAACCTCAGCCTGACGCAGATCTACCAGCGGAAGTTCCTCGTCTCCGGGCTCACGCACGCCTGGTCGCTCGCGGTCGAGATGGCCTACTACCTGGCCCTCCCGGCGCTGTGGAGCGGGATGAAGAACCTGCGGGGCGACCGAGCCCGATGGCGGCTGCCCGCCGTCGGCGCCTTCGGGCTCTCCGGCCTGCTGTTCCCGCTGATCCCCTGGCAGCGCCTCCGGCTCCTGCCCAGGGGCGTCAACGACCAGATCCTGCCGCCGTCGTTCTCCGCCTGGTTCGCCTCCGGGATGCTGCTGGCCGAGCTGGCCACCGCCCGCCCGGGACTGCTCGCCCGACTGAGCCGGGGACCCTACGCGAGGTGGGGTTGGTGGACGGCTGGCGCCGGGGCGCTGCTCGCCACCACGTCGACCCGCTGGTTCTCCGAGGGTTTCCACCACCCGAGCGGACGCGAATACGCCTCGCGAAACGGGCTCACCGCGGCGATGGCGTTCTTCTTCCTCGGGCCGGTCGTCCTGGCCCCGGCGGGCACGAGGTTCCGGGTCCTGGAGTCGGCACCCCTACAGGCGATCGGCCGCTGGTCGTACGGGATCTTCCTCTGGCACCTGATCGTGCTGCACTACGCGTTTCCGCTCACCCGCACCTCGCTGTGGGCCCGGCGGATGGGCGTGATCTGGCCCGTCACCGTGGCCGGTTCGATCGCCGTGGGCGCGGCCAGTTACCGGTTCATCGAGGAACCGGCCCGAAAGCTCCTCTCTCCGCACGCCTGAATTCGGCGCCGGGTTCTCGTAGGGTGAGCGCACGACCGCGGACACGCGCGCGGTCTCGACGAAGGAGATGAGCCATGGGTTACATCGGCGGCGGAGTGGTCCTTGTGGTGATCGGCGCGATACTCATGTACGCGGTCGAGGTGAACATTCCGGGTATCGACTCGAACACCCTCGCGGTGATCCTCATGGTGGCCGGTGTGGTGCTCTTCGTGATCGGTCTCCTGTTCGCGATGCGCTCCCGGAGCCGCCGGGTGCCTGACGATCGGTACTGAGCCCGGGCGTCGGCGGGCTGGGCGCCGACCGCTACCGCCCCCTCTGTCGTCTTCCGAGGCCCGTTCCGGAGAATAATCCTGCGGACCTGTCGATCTTTCGGCGCCCGTTCGTCATGGAGGTGTCGGCGCACTTCACCGCGACCGGCATCCACCACTCACGATCAGGAGATCGACATGAAGTACGTACTGCTGCTGATGGCCAACCTCGAGGACGTGCGCTGCGGAGAGGATGAAGGCCCCGGCGTCGAGGAGTTCATGGCCTTCGACGCCGAGCTGGAGAAGGCCGGCGTCCTCGCCGGTGGTTTCGGTCTGGAGGACCCCGAGACCGGCGTTACGGTCAGGATCCCCGCGGGCGGGACGGATGCCGTCGTCACGTCCGGTCCGTACGCGGAGAGCAGGGAGTTCGTCGGCGGCACGATCGTCATCGACGTGGCGGACATCGACGAGGCGCTGGCCTGGGCCGCCAAGTGCCCCGGCGCCAGGGGCGGACGGGTCGAGGTCCGCGCGATGCTGGAGTTCTGATGCCGGACCGACGGGCCCGGGGCGCCGCGGGGGTGACCCCGTGACCGCCCCGGGCCCGGCGGCGTCGGACGTGCTCGCCGCACTGCGGCGCGAGGAGCATTCGCGCCTCCTCGCCACGCTGGCGTCACGTTTCGGGGATCTGGATCTCGCCGAGGACGCGGCACAGGACGCGCTCGAAGCGGCGATCGAGACCTGGCCTCGTACCGGGGTGCCGGACTCCCCGCTCGCATGGCTCACGACCACCGCCACCCGCAAGGCGATCGACCGGCTCCGACGCGAGAAGGCGCTCACCGAGCGTCTCGCCCGTCTCCGGGTCGAGGAGGACCGACGAACGTTCGCGCCGCCGGTCCGTGCGGTCGTGCACCCGGACGAGATCCCCGACGACAGGCTTGAGCTGTTCTTCGCGTGCTGCCATCCCACGCTCAAGACCGACGAGCAGGTGGCGCTCATGCTGCGATACCTCGGCGGGCTGACGACGATAGAGATCGCCCACGCCTTCCTCCTCCCGGTGACGACGGTGCAGCAACGCCTCGTCCGGGCGAAGAAGCGCCTCCGGGTCACCCGGATCCCGATCCGCACCCCAGGCCCGGACGATCTGCCGGCGCGACTGCCCGCGGTGCTCGCGGTGATCTACCTGATCTTCACCGAGGGATACGCCGCGACCACCGGTGACGGCCACCTGCGCGGGGACCTCACGACGGAGGCGATCCGCCTCGCCCGGATCGTGTACAGGCTCGTACCGGGGCAGCCGGAGGCGACGGGTCTGCTCGCCCTCCTCCTGCTCACCGAGGCACGCGCGCCGGCCAGGGTCGACGACGAGGGCCTACCCGTCCCTCTGCGCGAACAGGACCGGGACCGGTGGGACCGTCTCCTGTCGGACGAGGGGTTGGGCCTGGCCGTGGAGGCCGCGGCCGGCGGGCCGGGGCCCTACTCGGTCCAGGCGTCGATCGCCGCGGTCCACGCGGAGTCGCGCGACGTCGAGTCGACCGATTGGGCACAGATCGTGGTGCTGTACGACCTCCTCCTGGCTCTCGCACCCGGGCCCGTCGTCCGAATGGCGAGAGCAGTGGCCGTGGGACGCCGCGACGGACCGCAGACCGGCCTGCAGCAGCTCGACGCCCTCGCCGGAGAGGCGGAGCTGGAGCGGCATCACCCGTTCCACGCGGCGCGGGCGACGACGCTCGAGGAACTCGGCCGCGGGGACGAGGCCCGCCGGGCCTGGGCGCGTGCCCACCAGCTCACGGAGAACGCCTCCGAGCGCGAGTACCTGGTTCGCCGGTGGTGGAACGCCTGACGCGCTCCCCGACGAGCTGGCGCGTCAGCGGTCGAAGGCGTCGATGATCGCCTGGGCAGCGAGGGCCGCCGTCAACGTCCCCTCGCTGACCCGTCGCTCGACATCGGCCGTCACCCGACGCACCTCGGGGTCGGCCGCGAGTCTCGCCATGAGGGTGTCGTGCACCATCGACCTGGTCCACTCGACCTGCTGACGGGCCCGACGGGCCTCGACCTCGCCGATCTCCCCCATCGTGTCCTGGTGCGATCGGACGGCATCCCAGAAGTCGTCCAGACCGTCACCCTCGAGCCCCGACATCGTCAGGACGGGCACCTTCCACACCGAGTCCGCCGGTCGCACGAGCCGCAGCGCCGCGCCGAGTTCCCGCGCGGCGCGCCTGGCGTCCTTGACGTGGGGGCCGTCGGCCTTGTTGACGGCGACCACGTCCGCCAACTCCAGGACACCCTTTTTGATGCCCTGGAGCTGGTCTCCGGTGCGGGCCAGGGTGAGGAGCGTGAAGCAGTCGACCATTCCGGCGACGGTGACCTCGGACTGTCCCACCCCCACCGTCTCGACGAGTATCACGTCGAATCCCGCTGCCTCGAGCAGCACCATCGTCTCGCGGGTGGCCTTGGCCACCCCTCCGAGCGTGCCGGAGGTCGGCGACGGTCGGATATAGGCGCGGGGTTCCGTCGAGAGCGTGGCCATCCGGGTCTTGTCGCCGAGGATCGAACCGCCGGTGCGGGTGGAGGACGGGTCGACGGCGAGGACCGCCACCTTGTGGCCCTTCTCCACCAGGTACAGACCGAAGGACTCGATGAACGTGGACTTGCCCACGCCCGGTACCCCGGTGATGCCGATGCGCAGCGCGCCGCCGGCGTGCGGGAGCGCGCCGAGCAGCAGCTCCTGCGCCTTCTCGCGGTGTGCGGGGTTCGTGGACTCGAGCAACGTGATGGCGCGGGCGAGGACGGGACGATCATCCTCGAGCACCCCCTCGAGGAGGGCCGCCACGTCGATCTCCCGGCGCGGCCGCGGGCCCGTCGCAGACGGGACCGGACCGCGGACCGCACCCGTACCGAGAGTGGTCGACAGGCTGCCCGAGACGTTGCCCGAGCCCGCGGGATCGGGACCGGAGCCGAGGCGGTTCAGGACTCGGCCCCCGCCTCTGCCCCCTCGTCGGCGCGCGCCGGTGCCGAGCCCGCGGCGGCCGAGCCCGGGGACTCCGGGCCGGCGGAGGGCAGCTCGTGACCGAGTTCCCGGGCCAGTGCCCCGAGCAGTTCGATCGCCGCGTCCGAGATCACGGTGCCGGGGGGATAGATGGCGGTCGCCCCGGCGTCGTAGAGCTCCTGGAAGTCACCGGGCGGGATGACGCCACCGACGGTGACCATGATGTCCTCCCGGCCCACGGCGGCGAGCGCCTCGCGCAGGGCCGGCACCAGGGTGAGGTGACCGGCGGCCAGGGAGGACACGCCCACCACGTGGACGTCGGCGTCAGCGGCCTGCTGGGCGACCTCTTCCGGGGTCTGGAACAACGGGCCCATGTCCACGTCGAAGCCGAGGTCGGCGAATGCGGTCCCCACGACCTTCTGCCCGCGGTCATGACCGTCCTGGCCCATCTTGGCCAGCAGGATGCGCGGCCTGCGACCCTCCTGCTCGGAGAACTCCTCGGCCATCTTCATCGCCTTGGTGACGTTGTCCACCGCGCCCTCCTTCGAGACCTCCTGCCGGTACACGCCGGACAGGGTCTTGATCTCCGCCTTGTGTCGACCGTAGACCTTCTCGAGCGCGTCCGAGATCTCGCCGATGGTGGCGTGGGCGCGGGCGGCGTCGATGGCCAACGCCATGAGGTTGTTCTCCATACCGCTCCCGGCCCCGCCGCCGGCGGCCTCGGTGAGCCTGTCCAGGGCCGCCTGACACGCTGCCTCGTCGCGCTCAGCCCGGAGCCTGTCCAGCTTGGCCAGCTGCTCCGTGCGCACGCGCGAGTTCTCGACCTTGAGGACCTCGATCTCCTGGTCCTCGGTGACGACGTACTTGTTGACCCCGATCACCGGTTGGCGACCGGAGTCGATCCGCGCCTGCGTGCGGGCTGCGGCCTCCTCGATGCGGAGCTTGGGGATCCCCTCTCCGATCGCCTGCGCCATGCCCCCCGCCTCCTCGATCTCGATGAGGTGCAGTCGGGCCTTGTCGGCGAGCTGAGCGGTGAGCCACTCGATGTAGTACGACCCCGCCCAGGGGTCGATCGGGCGGGTCGTCGCCGACTCCTGCTGGAGCAGGAGCTGGGTGTTCCGCGCGATGCGGGCGGAGAAGTCGGTGGGCAGGGCCAGCGCCTCGTCCAGGGCGTTGGTGTGCAACGACTGCGTGTGCCCCTGCGTCGAGGCCATGGCCTCGATACACGTGCGGGCGACGTTGTTGAACACGTCCTGGGCGGTGAGAGACCAGCCGGAGGTCTGGGAATGGGTGCGCAGAGACTTGGACTTCTCGTTCTGCGGTCCGAACTTCTCCACCAGTTCACTCCAGAGCAGGCGGCCCGCCCGCAGCTTGGCGATCTCCATGGAGAAATTCATCCCGATCGCCCAGAAGAAGGACAACCGAGGGGCGAACTTGTCGATCTCCAGCCCGGCGTCCAGCCCGGCGCGCAGGTACTCGACGCCGTCCGCGAGCGTGTACGCCAACTCCAGATCCGCCGTCGCACCGGCTTCCTGGATGTGGTATCCGGAGATCGAGATCGAGTTGAACCGGGGCATCTTGCGGGAGGTGTAGGCGAAGATGTCCGAGATGATCCGCATCGAGGGCGTGGGCGGATAGATGTAGGTGTTGCGGACCATGAACTCCTTGAGGATGTCGTTCTGGATGGTCCCCGCGAGCTGTTCCGGAGCCACCCCCTGCTCCTCGGCCGCCACCACGTACAACGCGAGGATCGGCAGGACGGCACCGTTCATGGTCATCGACACGGAGACAGCGGACAGGTCGATGCCGTCGAACAGCTCACGCATGTCCAGGATCGAGTCGATCGCCACCCCCGCCATGCCGACGTCCCCGGCGACCCGGGGGTGGTCGGAGTCGTACCCGCGGTGGGTCGCCAGGTCGAACGCGACCGACAGGCCCTTCTGGCCCGCCGCGAGGTTGCGCCGGTAGAAGGCGTTGGACTCGGCCGCGGTGGAGAAGCCGGCGTACTGCCGGATGGTCCACGGCTGGTTGACGTACATGGACGGGTACGGACCGCGCAGGAACGGCGCGGCTCCCGGGACGGTGTCCAGCGGGAAGGGCGTGACCTTCTCGCCGTCGTCGGTCGGGGCGCTGCCCGCCTCGACCGCGTCACGGTCCGCCTTGGTGAACACCCGCTTGACGTCGATGCCCTCCGGGGTCTCCCACGTGGGGCCCGCGTCGACGGAACCCGGCCGGCGGGCGCCGTCGGTGGACTCGCGGAGCGGGGAGATGCTGAAATCGGGGAAGGTGGTCATCTCACTTCACTCCCAGCTGGTCGAGGAGGGTGGTAAGGGCGGCGACGGCGTCGATCCCGGTGGCGAGGTACCCGTCCGGTCGCTCGTCGGCGTCGGCGGGGAACCCCTTCTCCGCGCCGGCGAGGTACACCGTCGTCACACCCGCGTCACGCAGTGCACGGACGGCGTCGGGGCCCTCGGTGGCGTAGCGCTTGTCGGCGCCGCAGAGGACGGCGATCTCCTCGCCCTCGCGGACCCCGGCGTACTGTTCGGCCGCGGTGGCCAGGGGGTTGCGGGCCTCGATCCCGCCCGCCGCGAGCAGGTTGGCGACGAAGGTGACCCGACCCGTGGTCTCCGCCATGGGGCCGAGCCCGGCGAGCAGGACCGTCGGCCGGGTGCCGGTGGCCTCCAGGTGCGCGTCCGAACGGTCGCGCAGGGCCTCGAAGTCGCGCCCGTACCGGTAGTCCTCCCCGCCGCGCCGAGACGGGTCGAGCGGTGGCTCGGCGAGGTTCGGGAACTCGGAGACCCCGGTGATCGGCGCGGTGCGATGAGCGATGTCGGCGTCGCGGGCCTCGCGGACCCGGGCGATCGCGGCGGCGACGCTCCCCGAGGCGATGGCGGCGGCGAGTCCCCCCTCGGCCTCGACGGTCTGGAACGCGGACCAGGCGGCCTCGGCGAGCGAGTCGGTGAGCGACTCGACGTACCAGGATCCACCGGCTGGATCGACCACATGGCCCAGGTGCGACTCCTCGAGCAGAAGCAGCTGGGTGTTGCGGGCGATGCGCTCGGCGAAGGCCGGTGAGGCGCTCTCCAGCCCCCCGGGCAGGGAGGCGTCGAACGGCAGGACGGTGACGGAGGTGGCACCGCCGACCCCGGCCCCGAACGACGCGAGGGTGGTGCGCAGCATGTTCACCCACGGGTCGCGTCGCGCCATCATGGCCGAGGAGGTGACGGCGTGCTGCGGCGCATCCCCTGCGTCGGGTACGCCCAGGAGCTCGGCGACGCGGGCCCACATCAGGCGTCCGGCGCGGAACTTGGCGATCGAGACGAACTGGTCGTCCGTGGCGGACAGTCGGAACGAGATCTGGCGCAGGGCGACCTCGACGTCGAGCCCCGCCGACACCAGTGCCCGCACGTACTCCAGTCCCGCGGCCACCGCGTAGGCGAGCTCCTGCGCGTCCCCGGCGCCATCGGCGTGGAAGACGGTGCCGTCGGCCACGAAGGTCCGGACGGTCTCCTCGCGCTCGGTCACTCGGGTGGCGAGGCCGACCGCGGTGTCGAGGTCGACCGATTCCGACGACGGGCCCGAGGCGTACGCGGCGGTGACCGGTGTCGCGCCGAGGTCGGCGATCACCGCGGACCGGTCGGTCACCCCGTCACCTGCGGCCCTGCGCTGGTCGAGCAGCTCGAGGAACGCCTCGGTGACGTCGACGAGGTCGGATCCGGCGTCGAGGGTCACCGGCGCGAGGTCCAGGTAGACGTCCTTGAGGACGGCGGCCACGTCGGCGGCCGACACCCGCAACCACAGCGCGGACGCGCCCTGGCCGAGCAGGTCCAGGACCGAGGTGTTGACCTCGCTCGGGTCACCCGTGGCCTCGACCCTGGCACTGACGTGCCAGCCGTTCTCCGGGAGTCCCGACCGGTCCCCTCCCCGCACGAACGGGAACGACCCCGGAGCCGGGCGCTCGGGCGTCTCGTCGGCGCGCGTGTAGAGGGGGTTCACCTCGATCCCGTCGCGGGTGGTGGCAACGAGGGCGCGCCACGCGTCCTCGGGCATCTCGGAGGGATCCTTGCGGGCGGCCTTCGCGAGGACGGCTCCCACAGAGGCGTACCAGGAGTGAAGGTCGGGACCTGTGGTCGGACTGGACACCGGTACCTCGTTCTCTTGTGGAGTGAAGGGGGTCACCACGGACTCTAATGCAGCCCCTCCCACTGTCGAGACGTGACCATGTGTGCGGGGTCACCAGGGGAGGGCTCGGCGAGCCGGGCGACTACAGTCGATCCGTGCGCGGACGGGTGATCTGGTGGGTGGCGGTCGTCCTGGCCCTGGTGGTGCTGGCCACCGTCGTCCCGACCCCGGGTCTGGAGCAGATGCGCGGGTGGGCGGATCAGCTGGGCCCGTGGTTCCCGGTCGCGTTCTTCTCGGCCTACGCGCTCGTCACCGTGGCACCGGTCCCCCGGTCGACGTTCACCTATTCGGCCGCTGTGCTCTTCGCGCCCGCGGTGGCGATCCCGTGGTCACTGGTGGCCTCCGGGATAGCGGCCACCCTCGCCTTCGTCGGCGTCCGCCGTCTGGGCCACCGCCGTACCGCCGCGCTGCGCGCGGATCCCCGCATCGCGGCGGTGGACGCGCGGCTCCGGCGTCGCGGATGGCTCTCCGTCGGGAGCCTGAGGCTGGTGCCGGCAGCGCCGTTCTCGGTGGTCAACTACGCGGCCGCCCTCACCTCGATCCCGTTCCGTCAGTTCCTTCCCGCGACCATCATCGGCAGCACCCCGGGGACCGTCGCGGCGATCCTGCTGGGGCACTCCCTCACCGAGGGCGACGGGACCGCCGCACTGTGGGCGACGGGCGCGTTCGCGGCGGTGGGGCTGGTCGGGATGATCCTGGACGCCCGCCTGCCCGTCCGTGGAGACGACGACGCGGTCGGCAGACCCGGGTGAGCTGCCCCCGGGTGGGGATCAGGCGGGCTCGGTGACGAAGTCCACCAGACGTTCGACCGCACCCAGCAGGGCCGGCTCCACGTCCCGGTACGTGCTCACCGCGCCCAGGACCCGTCGGAATCCGTCGGCCGGTTCGCCCCACCCGAGCCGGTCGCAGATGCCGGTCTTCCAGTCCTCCCCCCGCGGGACGACCGGCCATGTGTGGATCCCCACGGCCCGGGGCTTGACCGCCTGCCAGATGTCCACGTAGGGGTGGCCGGTCACCAGCACGTCGCCGCCGAGCCCGGCGACGATCCGGGACTCCTTGCTGCCCGTGACCAGGTGGTCGACCAGGACGCCCAGGCGCGCCTGCGGCGTCGGCCCGAACTCCGCCACCAGCGCGGGCAGGTCGTCGATCCCGTGGAGCGGCTCCACGACGATCCCCTCGACCCGCAGGTCGTGGCCCCAGATCTTCTCGACGATGGCTGCGTCGTGGATGCCCTCGACCCAGATACGGCCCGCGCGCGCGGTCCTGGCACGCAGTCCCTCCACCTTCCGGGACCCGGACGCCGTGACCTTCGGGCCGGCCGCCACGACCGGCCCGGGCCTCCGGAGCGTCACCGGTGAGCCGTCGATGAGGAAGGCCGAGGGGGTCATGGCGAAGAGGCGGACCAGGCCGCGCCGATCTTCGAGCTTGACGAAGTCGCCGTCGGGGGTGCGGTTGAACCCCACCACGGCACCGCAGTAGCCGGAGTCCGCGTGCTCCACCACCAGATCGCTCTCGGCGACGACGACGGGGGGCTCCGGTCGTCGACGTCGCGCCGTCCCGGACAGGATGTCGGATCCGTACATGTCTGCCATGGGCCGACACGGTAGCCGGATCCGCGCGTGGGGGGCGGGCGGCGCACCGACCGGTAGGATTGATCGTCATGTCCCGCCCCCTCACCCGGAGCGCCGCGCTGTCCCCCGCGTGGCCGCTGCCGCTGTTCCTCCTGCGCACCGCCTGGGGTGATCAGCCCTTTGACGAACTGACCGGGTATGTCTCGGGCCTGGCAGGGTCGCACCTCGTCGAGGTCATCGGCGAGCCCGTGCGGATGCTGGACGGGATCTCCCCCGCCTCGGGGCCCACCGCGCTGCTACCCGGGCTCGTCACCGGTCTCCGGCGCTCGGCTGGATCGCATCCCGCCCCGGAGTCGCTGGCCCTGCTCACCGCGGCGCCCGGGGACTCGTCGAGCCTCCCCGCGGTGCCCTCGCTCCGCTCCGACGTCTCGGAGTCGGGGTGGGGGGTCCTGGTCCGCGATCCGGCGAGCCGCGAGGCGGTCGTCCTCACCTGCGTCCACCCGCACCCGGACGTCCTGCGTTGGCGTGTGCGCGGCATCGCTGACTGTCCGGTGCCTCCTCAGCCCGACGGGCCCTCCGCGGCGTTGTTCGCCCTGGGGCAGGCCGTGATCGAGGCGGCGGAGTTGATCGAGCGGACCACGACACGGGTGGGTCAGGTCGGCGATCTGGATCTGGACTCCCACGCCACCCGGCTACCCGCCGGTCTGCCGTCCCGCGTGATCGAGCTGGTGGACAGGATCGACAGGGTGGAGGCGATCATCTCGGTCGCGCTGGCACAGCCGGACGTGGGCGTCGACCCGGCCGCCCGGGAACCGGTCCTGCGACGCCTCGTGGCAGTGAAGGACGCCGCTCGTCGCGCGGCGGTCGCCGCCGCGGGGGACGCGGCCTCCCGCGGCGCCTGAGGAGCGCCCCGGGGACCGTGGTCCCGGTGTCGTCTACCGGGAGCAGCACCCCACCGCGCATCGGGCACCATCTCGGTTGCAGCCCAGCGCGGGCACGTCGCCGAGTCTGTCGCCCCTCACTCCGGACTCGACCTCCTCGAGCAGCTGCAGGACCATCCGGGCGAACTCCGGGCTCGGACCGGGGGTCGCGGAGCGGGTGACCGTCACGCCGAGTTCGCGCACCTCGTCCACCAGCTCGGTGTCCAGGTCCCAGATCACCTCGACGTGATCGGAGATGAACCCGATCGGGACGATCACGACGTCGCGGACGCCGCTGTTCTCCGCCAGGTCGCGGACATGGTCCACCACGTCGGGCTCGAGCCACGGCACGCTCGGGGGTCCGGAACGGGATTGCCAGACCAGGTCATGATCGTCGACCCCCGCCGCCCGGGCGACCAACCTCGACGCCTCGGCGACCTGACGGCTGTAGAGACGACCTCCGAGTGTGGGCGGACCCGCGACGGCGTCCGCCGCCTCGGGAACCGAGTGCGCGGTGAAGATGACGCGGGCTCCCGGCGCCGCTGCTGCCCGGGCGGTGCGGAGGTCGGACGCGAACCGCTCGATGAACAGGGGATGGTCGTAGAACTGTCGCAGGCGGACCATCGAGGGCGCACCGGGGACCTTCTCGCGCGCGCGGGCGATGTCCTCCTGGTATTGCGCACAGCCGGAGTAGCCGCCCCACGCGGAGGTGGCGAACACCGCCGCCTTGTGGACGCCGTCCGCGGCCATCTGCCGGACCGTCTCCTCGATCATCGGGGTCCAGTTGCGGTTCCCGAAGTACACCGGCAGGTCCCTGCCCCTGCGGGCCAACTCCCCCTCCACGTGGGTGATGATCTCGCGGTTGAGGTCGTTGATCGGGCTGCGGCCACCCAGCTGTCGATAGTGGGTGGCGACCTCCTCCAGTCGCTCCGCCGGGATCCCTCGTCCGCGGGTGACGTTCTCGAGGAAGGGGATCACGTCCTCCTGTCCCTCGGGCCCGCCGAAGGACAGGACGAGGAGGGCGTCCACGGGCCCTGTCACCTCGAGTTCACCATCGGTCATTAGGAGCTCTCCTGTCCGCTGAAGGAGACGGTGCCGGCTCCACCGTCTGCATAGATCACTGTTCCCGTGGTGGCGGACATGAGGTCCGAGAGCAGCGCCACCGCGGTGGTCGCCACCGCGGTGGGGTCGTTCACGTCCCACCCCAGGGGGGCGCGCTTGGCCCACTCGTCCTGCATCTGGTCCAGTTCTCCGCCAGGACCGAGCGCGTCGCCGGCGATGGCCTTGGCCGCGAGGGTCTTGACGGGGCCGGCGGCGATGAGATTGGACCGGACGCCCTCGGGACCGAGGTCCCGGGCCACGTAGCGGTTGACCGCCTCGAGGGCGTTCTTGGCCACGGACATCCAGTTGTAGAAGGGCATGGAGAACCGCGGGTCGAAGTCCAGTCCGATGATCGACGCGCCGGGGTTGAGCAACGGGCGCACCGCCCTGGCGAGTGACGCGTACGAATAGGCGGAGACCTCCACGGCGACCGAGACGTCCTTCCAGGGCGCGTCGAGGAACGGGTCACCGAGGCAACTGGGCGGCGCGAACCCGATCGAGTGCACCACCCCGTCGAGCGAATCGGCGTGTTCTCGCACCCTGCCCTCGAGCGCCGCGAGGTCCTCCTCGCTCTGCACGTCCAGTTCGATCACCGCGGGCCTGTCGGGCAGTCGCTTCGAGATCGCCCGGACCAGTGACGGCCGGCCGAACGCGGTGAGGATGACGGTCGCGCCGTGGAGCTGGCAGTGCTTGGCGATGTGAAAGGCGATCGAGGCGTCGGTGATCACCCCGGTGACGAGGATGGTCTTGCCCGAGAGGATCCCGGTGCGGGTGTCGTCGCTCATGGTCAGTGGCCCATTCCCATTCCACCGTCGACGGGCAGGACGGCACCCGAGATGTATCCGGCGTCATCCCCCGCGAGGAAGCTGACGGCACCCGCCACGTCGTCGGCGCTGCCCTTCCGGCCGAGCGGGATGGCCGCCACGGCGAGGGCCTGAGTCTTGTCGTCCAGCCCGGCGGTCATGTCGGTGTCGATGAACCCGGGGGCCACGACATTGGCCGTGATGTTGCGCGACCCGAGTTCCCGGGTCAGCGATCGGGCCATCCCGATGAGCCCCGCCTTCGACGAGGCGTAGTTGACCTGGCCCGCGGTGCCCGACTGGGCGACCACGGATCCGATGAAGATGAGGCGCCCGAACCTGGCGCGCAACATCCCCCTGGAGGCCCTCTTGGCCACCCGGAACGCGCCGGACAGGTTGGCCTCGACGACCCGAGTGAACTGCTCGTCCTTCATCCTCATCAGGAGGGTGTCGTCGGTGATACCGGCGTTGGACACCACCACCTCGACCGGGCCGAACTCGGCCTCGACCGCGGTGAACGCCGCCTCGACGGAGTCGGGGTCGGTGACGTCACACCGGACTCCGAACACTCCGTCGGGCGCCCCGGATCCCCGATGGGTCACCGCCACCCGGTGGCCGTCGGCGGCGAGTCGTTCGGCCACGGCGCGTCCGATACCGCGGTTTCCCCCGGTCACCAGGACCGTCCGGGGGGTGGGGGTGGGCGTTCTGTCGGGAGCCATGCGCACCAACCTATCGAACCGTCGCGGGTGACCCGGTGGGGGTGCGCGGACCCGTCACGGGATGCGGCGGTGCGCCACGAGAGATCCGGCTGCGGCGAGCATCGCCAACACCGAGCCGATGACGAGCCACGGCCGCGAGGCGTCGGCCTTCTTCCACTCGTACCCGATCTGTTCCTCGAGGGTGCGGTAGACGGTGTCGAGCTCTTCGAGGCTGGAGGCGGTGAAGAAGTCGCCGCCGGAGATCTCGGCGATGGTGCGCAACGACGCGTCGTCGACGGGGACCGGTTGGGGACGACCCTGGATGTCGACCGTTCCGTAGAGGGTGCCGAAGGAGATGGTCGAGACCGGGATCCCGGCCTCCGCGGCCCGTTCGGCTGCGGTGAAACCCCCGCGCTCCTCGGTGGGGTCGGCGGGGACGGTCTCCTTGCCGTCGGACAGGAGCACGATGCGCGCCGGCGGTGCCTGATCGGGTCCACCGAGGCTCTCGGTGAAGGTGGTCACGGCCTGGGTGGCGGTGTAGATCGCCTCACCGGTGGCGGTCCTCTCGTCCAGACGGAGTCGATCGATGGCGCGGATGACGGGCCCCCGGTCGGTGGTGGGCGCCACGAGCATCGAGGCGGTGCCGGCGTAGGACACCAACCCGAGGTTGACGCCCGGGGTGAGGTTGTTGGCGAACGTGGTGGCGGCCTGTTGGGCGGCCTCGATCCGAGAGGGTGAGACGTCGGTGGCCTCCATCGACAGCGAGACGTCGACGACGAGCATGACCGTCGCCCGGTTCCGTGGCACCTTCTGTTCCTTCTGGGGCCCGGCCAGCGCCACGACCAGGGCGAGCAGCGACAGGATGAGCAGCACCGCGGGGACATGGGTGAACCAGCGTCGACCGCCACGGTCGACCGTCCGCAGGACCCCGAAGTTGCCGAAGCGCACGGTCCTGCGCCTCTTGGATCGCAGCGCGATCACGTATCCGATCGCGAGGGCCAGTGGCACGACCACCAGGACCAGCCACAGCGGGTGCTGGAACTCCGACAGGCTCATCGGGGCGGTCCTCCCGGTGTCGGATGGTCGTCGGGCAGGTCCCTGACGAGGTTCTCCCCGGTGGGCAGGCCACCCTGGCGGCGTGCGCCGACGTAGTCGATCACGTCCCTGATCCAGTCCCGGTCGGTCCGCAGGGCGAGGACCGGGGCGCCGCAGCGTCGTAGGGCGGCGTGGACCTCCGCGCGATGGGCGTCCGCCGCCCGGCGGTAGTCGGCGGCGAGGGCGTCGTCGACGTCCAGCTCGAGCACCTCGCCGGTGGCCGGGTCCTGGAGCAGCGCGGCGCCCACCGCGGGAAGGGCGATGTCGAGGGGGTCGGCGGTGTGCACCGCGAGGAACTCGTGCCGGGCCCCCAGGACGCGGAGGGACCGTTCCCAGTCGACCTCGGCGAGGAAGTCCGAGATCACCACCACCAGTCCGTGCCGCCGGGCGGCGTTCCGGGCGGCGCGGAGTGCGTCGTCGAGGGTCTCACCGGGAGAGACCCGGGCCGTGGCGCGGGTGATCTCCTCGAGCAGTCGCCTGACATGGTCGCGCCCGCTCGTGGCCTGGAGTACCCGGGGCCGCCCGGCGCCGGTGAGGACCATGCCCACACGACTGCCACCCCCGGCGGACAGGAACCCGACGGTCGCAGCGGCCGCCTCCACGAGGCGACGTTTGGCGCCGTACCGCCCCTCGACGTCGAGGCTGGGCGTCATGTCCACCACGATCCAGGTCTCCAGTTCCCGGTCGGCGATGGTCTGACGGATGTGCGGCACCGTGGTCCGCGCCGTCACCGACCAGTCCATGGTCCGGACGTCGTCACCGGGTTCGTAGGCGCGGGCCTCCCCGGGTTCGGTTCCGGGCCCGGGCAGCAGACCCCGGTGGTCGCCGTTGAGTACCCCGTCCAGACGGCGGGTGACGAGTAGTTCCAGCTGCGTCAGGGCGGCGCGGGACGCCGCCGCGACCGGGTCGTCGCGGGTCCCCTCGACTGCCCGGGTCACCGCGAGGACGGCGGGCCGGGCTGTGCGGGAACCGCGCTGATCTGTGGGAGCGGGACGGCCTCGAGAACGCGGCGCACGACGGTGTCCGCGGTGATCTCGTCCGCCAGCGCGTCGTAGGTGAGGACGAGTCGGTGGCGGAGCACGGCGGGGAGCACGTCGACGACGTCCTGGGGTACCACGTAGTCGCGCCCCCGGACGAGGGCCAGCGCGCGGGCCGCGGTGACGGCGCCCAGGGTGGCCCGGGGGGACGCGCCGTACGCGAGCCACCTGGCCACGTCCTCGAGGCCGTGTCGCTCGGGCTCGCGGGTGGCGACGGTGACCCTGACCACGTAGTCGACCAGCGCGTGGTGGACGAAGACCTCGCGGACCGCGTCCTGCAGCCGGATCAACGCGTCGACCCCGAGAACGCGGGACGGCTCCGGCGGTCGTGTTCCCATGCGGTAGACGATCTCCCGCTCCTCCTCGGGGCTCGGGTAGTCCACGACGAGCTTGAACAGGAACCGGTCCCGCTGCGCCTCCGGGAGCTGGTACACGCCCTCGCTCTCGATGGGGTTCTGGGTGGCCATCACCAGGAAGGGTGTCGGCATCGGGAAGGTCTGGCCGCCGATCGAGACGTGCCCCTCCGCCATCACCTCGAGCAGCGCCGACTGGACCTTGGCGGGCGCGCGGTTGATCTCGTCGGCCAGCACGAAGTTGGCGAGGATGGGACCGAGCTCGACCTCGAACTCCTCGCGGCCCTGCCGGTAGATCCGGGTGCCGACGATGTCCGCCGGAACCAGGTCCGGGGTGAACTGGAGGCGGCGGAAGCTGCCCCCCACGACAGTGGCGAACGTCTCCACGGTGAGCGTCTTGGCGACACCCGGAACGCCCTCGAGGAGGATGTGACCGCGCGAGAGCAGACCCACCAGGATCATCTCGATTAGCCGGTCCTGGCCCACCACGACCTTCTTGACCTCGTACACCGCCTGCTCCAGCTGCCTGGCGTCCGAGGCCGCGGAGGACGCGGAGACCGCGGGGCCTGAGCCCGGGTCGGGCGAGTGGTCGGTGTGGGGATCGCTCACCGCGGAGGGCTCCTTCGCGAGGTGGGGGGTCGGTGGCCCTGGGGCCGGACCCTCAGGACGGGCTGTGGTTGACAGTACCGGTGTACGACCGTGCCCGGCCCGACCAGTGGTCGGGCCGGGCACGGTGGGTCCGGGGCGGTGGGTCCGGGGCGGTGGGTCCGGCGCGGTGGCCCGGTGCGACCACGTCAGGTCAACCGGACGACCATGGGTGAGATCCCGGCCATCCGGACCGGCGAGATCTTGACGACGTCACCGGACTGCGGCGCCTCCACCATCCTGCCGTCACCCAGGTACAGCGCCACGTGGCCGGGCCAGAAGAGCATGTCACCACGCTTCCGTGTGGCCACCGGGTACTGCGGGCCCGCGGTGTACTGGTACCCGGTGAAGTGCGGCAGTGCCTTACCGATTCCGGCGAACGCGTAGATCATCAGGCCGGAGCAGTCGAAGCCGATCTTGTTGTAGTCACCGTGGCTGTCCGCGACGCCTCCGTCCCGGATGCCGCGCGTGGGCCCCCTGGCGTCGCCGCCGCCCCAGGCGTACGGGACTCCGAGCTGGGACAGTGCCCGGTTGACGACCGTCTCCACCTGGGCGGAGCTCGACGGCGTGCCCGAATTGCCGCCGCCCTGACCTGGTGCGGGGGCGGGCGCCGGAGGAGGCGCCCCCGGACCCTGCTGGATGGACCCGAAGTCCGCCCGTCCGATCGCGTCGGCGACCTGTTGGATGATCGCCTCGGTGTCGCCGTTGACCCCCGCGTCGATCGCGGCACCGATGCTGCCGGCGTCGATCGCACCGCCGACCGCCCGCGCCGCGCCGTCCGAGGAACCCCCGGCGAACTGCCTGACCGCACCCAGGTCGAGGTGGCCCGGGAGGGCGGAGGCGATGTCCGCGGCCTGCCGTCCGGCCCGTGGGTCCGCGGCGAGTGCGCGGTAGGCCTCGTCCCGCACGGCGTCCTGGTCGACCGTGTACGGGTCGGCGTTCTGCGGTCCCGCGGGAGTGGCTCCCGACTCGGCCAACGCACTGCGGTTCTGCTCGAGCGCCCGGGTCAGCTCGGTGACCTCGGCTTCCAACGAGGTGACGTCGGCATAGACGGTCGCCACCTCGGATTCGGCCGCGTCCCGCCGTGACGAGGCGTCCGCATAGCGCTGTTCCGCGTCCGTCCGGGCGAGCGCGGCGTCGGACTCGCGCCGGGTCGCCTCGTCGACCGCCGCGACCATGTCCCCCACCACGTGCCGCTGGTCCGCGGCGGCACGCTGGAGGAACTCCTGGCGTCGCCCGGCGTCGGCGGGGCCGCCCGGGTCCAGGATCGCCGAGGCCGCACCGGGTGCGGTCCCCTGGCGGTGCAGGAGCCGGGAGTACTCGTCGAGGGTGCCCCTGGCGGACTCCACACCGGACTCCGCCTGTTCCCGCTCCGCGACCGTGCGGTCGGCGTCCGCTATCGCCCGGTCGAGCTGGATCCGGGCCATCTGCAGGTCGACGAGGGTCTTATTGACGCCCTCCCGCTTGACCGCGATGTCCTGACGGGTCGCGTCGAGCCTCGCGGACGCGTCCGCGACCGCGCGGATCAGGCCGCTGATGTCTGCTGGCGAGGCCGCCGGGACCTCCTGCGCCGCGACGACCGGTGCGTGGACCACGCCCGACGCGGTCCCCAGGACGAGCGCCGCCGCGAGGAGGGCGTGTCCGGGCGTCCGCACCGGACCCCGCCGTCTCCGCGCTCCCGGAGCGCGGCTTGATGAATGGTCAGGCTTCACGTTTCACCTTCCGATAACCGCACGAGGATGCGGCTGACCGCGCGACCCGCACGGCGGGTCGCGTCACCGAGGAGGGTGAGGTCCGGGTGATGCCTTCCCCTGCGCCACTAGAGCCTCATACCAACTCGGCAGAACCGATGGTTCCTCTAGCACCGTAGGTCACAGAAGTCCCGTCCGGAACATTGGGCGGCAAAATACACTGCTGTAACTCTAATTACGCGAGAAAAGACGGCGTGTCGGGTGATGCCGCGGAACGCGCCCGCCAGTGCAGCGTCGCCCGCGGCTTCAGCCCAGGCGTCGCCGGAGAGCGTCAGCGCAGGCGGCGCCGGAGAGCGTCAGCGCAGGCGGCGCCGGAGGGCGACGGCGAAGGCGACCGCCACGACGATCGCCAGCACGAGCACGACCGCCGAGAACGCGCCCCAGGGCGGAGCCGGTGCGGTGACTTTGTGCGCGAAGACGGAGGCGGAGGCCACCGGGTCGAACTCCTCCCAGGCGTCATCCTGGCCGGCCTCGAGCTTGTGGCGGGGGATGGTATCGCTGGAACTCCCGATGAAGACCGGGGTCCGGACCAGGATCGTGCCCTCGTACTCCTCGTTCAGCAGGGCGGCGAGGTCGCGGGCGTCCGTGTAGACGGCGGCCGGGGCCTCGGTGTAGACCACCTTGAGATCGATCCCGCGGTCCCCCGCCTCGGTGACTACGGTCCGCAGACCCTCGACGAACGGCTCCGGGGCGGAGACGCCGTCGTCGGCCAGGTCCCGGGACACGGCCTCGAAGTCGAGCCACTGCGGGACCTCGCCCTCCTGCAGTGACATCACCGGCTCGGCCTCGTAGGCGAGCGTGGTCACGGAATCGTCGGAGTTGTCCACGGCCGATATGGTGCCATCTCGTCGTCGTCGAACCGAATACGCGCGCCGGACGGCGCGATACCCGCTCCGCGCCCCCACCTTCGGGCGTGCCGGAACCTATACAGGACGAGCGTACTGGTAAATTGGTGACCGCAACCGGGCGCGAGGGTCCACAATGGGTCCTGTGTCCGCCCCCGGCGTTGCCGCCCGAGACACGCGGCGACACCGGGAGGGATGACGAATCGACATTCACACCACGAGTGGAGCTGACGTGACAGCAAGCATTGACAGCTTTGGCGCCAAGGGGACCCTAGAGGTCGGCGGCCAAGCCTATGAGATCTACCGCCTCTCGGCGGTCGAGGGAGCCGCGAAGCTCCCTTATTCCCTCAAGGTCCTCACCGAGAACCTGCTGCGCACGGAGGACGGCAAGAACGTCACCAAGGCGCACATCGAGGCCCTGGCCGGCTGGGACCCCTCCGCCGAGCCCGACACCGAGATCCAGTTCACGCCCGCCCGCGTGATCATGCAGGACTTCACCGGTGTCCCCTGCATCGTCGACCTCGCCACCATGCGTGAGGCCGTCAAGACCCTCGGTGGCGACCCCGACAAGGTCAACCCCCTCGCGCCGGCCGAGATGGTCATCGACCACTCCGTGATCATCGAGTCCTTCGGTGGTCGCGACTCCTTCGACAAGAACGTCGAGATCGAGTACCAGCGCAACGAGGAGCGGTACCAGTTCCTGCGCTGGGGCCAGGGCGCGTTCGACGACTTCAAGGTCGTCCCCCCGGGTACCGGCATCGTGCACCAGGTCAACATCGAGTACCTGGCGCGCTCGGTGATGGTTCGGAACGGGCAGGCCTACCCCGACACGTGCGTCGGCACCGACTCGCACACCACCATGGAGAACGGTCTCGGCGTCCTGGGCTGGGGCGTCGGCGGTATCGAGGCCGAGGCGGCCATGCTCGGCCAGCCCATCTCCATGCTCATCCCCCGCGTCGTGGGCTTCAAGCTCACCGGGTCGATCAAGCCGGGCGTCACCGCCACGGACGTCGTCCTGACGATCACCGAGATGCTGCGCAAGCACGGCGTCGTGGGCAAGTTCGTGGAGTTCTACGGTGCCGGTGTCGCGGCTGTGCCCCTGGCCAACCGCGCCACGATCGGCAACATGAGCCCGGAGTTCGGCTCCACCTGTGCCATGTTCCCGATCGACGGCGAGACCATCGACTACCTGCGTCTGACGGGTCGCGACGAGGAGCAGCTCGCCCTGGTCGAGGCATATGCCAAGGAGCAGGGCATGTGGCTCCACGCCGACGCGGAGGAGCCCGTCTTCTCCGAGTACCTCGAGCTCGACCTGGGCGATGTCGTCCCGTCGATCGCCGGACCCAAGCGTCCGCAGGACCGCATCGAGCTGGCCGACGCCAAGAGCGCGTTCCGCAAGGACATCCACAACTACGTGGACGCCGGCGTCAACCCCCTCGGTGACACCGAGAAGGGCCGGATGCAGTCCGAGGGCGGTGCCCCGTCCGACAACACCGGAACCGCGACCCTCTCGCACGCCGAGGAGGGCTCGGTCCGGGCCGACGCCTCCGCCGGCTCCGAGGGACGTCCCTCCAAGGCCGTCGAGGTGTCCGTCGACGGCACCGAGATGGTCCTGGACCACGGGATCGTCTCCATCGCCTCGATCACCTCCTGCACCAACACGTCCAACCCGTCGGTGATGATCGGCGCCGGGCTCCTCGCGCGCAAGGCGCACGAGAAGGGCCTCAAGGCCAAGCCGTGGGTCAAGACCTCGATGGCACCGGGTTCGCAGGTCGTCACCGAGTACTACGAGCGGGCCGGACTCTGGCCGGACCTGGAGGCCCTCGGCTTCTACCTCGTGGGCTACGGCTGCACCACCTGCATCGGAAACTCCGGTCCGCTGCCGGAGGAGATCTCCAACGCGATCCAGGAGCACGACCTGACCGCCACCGCGGTGCTGTCCGGTAACCGCAACTTCGAGGGCCGGATCAACCAGGACGTCAAGATGAACTACCTGGCGTCCCCGCCGCTGGTCATCGCGTACTCCATCGCAGGGACCATGGACTTCGACTTCGAGTCCGACTCCCTGGGCAAGGACAACGACGGCAACGACGTCTACCTCAAGGACATCTGGCCCTCCACCGAGGAGATCGAGGAGACCATCAAGGCCTCCATCTCCTCCAAGGAGTACACGTCCAAGTACGCCGACGTCTTCGCCGGTGACGACCGCTGGCGCGGGCTCAGCACCCCGGACGGCAAGACCTTCGAGTGGGACGCCAAGTCGACCTACGTGCGCAAGCCCCCGTACTTCGACGGGATGCAGATGGAGCTGACCCCGGTCGAGGACGTCAAGGGCGCCCGCGTCCTGGCCAAGCTCGGCGACTCGGTCACGACCGACCACATCTCGCCGGCGTCGACGATCAAGCCGGGTACCCCGGCCGCGCAGTACCTGGACGAGAACGGGGTGTCCCGTCAGGACTACAACTCGTTCGGTTCGCGCCGTGGCAATCACGAGGTCATGATCCGGGGCACGTTCGCCAACATCCGCCTCCAGAACCAGCTGCTGGACGGGGTGACGGGCGGCTACACGCGCGACTTCACGCAGGAGGGCGCCCCGCAGGCGTTCATCTACGACGCCGCGCAGAACTACGCCGCGCAGGGCACGCCGCTCGTGGTGCTCGGTGGCAAGGAGTACGGCACCGGGTCCTCGCGCGACTGGGCGGCCAAGGGCACCAGCCTGCTCGGCGTCAAGGCCGTCATCACCGAGTCGTTCGAGCGCATCCACCGCTCGAACCTCATCGGCATGGGTGTCATGCCGCTGCAGTTCCCCGAGGGCGAGTCGCACGAGACCCTCGGCCTGGACGGTACGGAGACGTTCGACATCACCGGGATCGAGGAGCTGAACAACGGCACCACGCCCAAGACGGTGAAGGTCGTCGCCACCAAGGAGGACGGCCAGGTGGTCGAGTTCGACGCCAAGGTGCGCATCGACACCCCCGGCGAGGCGGAGTACTACCGCAACGGCGGCATCCTGCAGTACGTGCTGCGCAACATGATCAAGGGCTGATCACCTCCACCCCGACGGCGGTGCGCGGTAACTCCCGGTGAGACAGGGAGAACCGCGTACCGCCGTGGTGTATCCGTAGGAAGGTTGTGAGATGCCCAGGGTCAGTCAGGACCACATGGCCGCCCGGCGTCGGGAGATCCTGTCGGGGGCGCGCGAGTGCTTTGCCGAGTTCGGGTTCGAGGGTGCCACGGTCCGACGTCTGGAGGAGACCACCGGTCTGAGCCGCGGTGCGATCTTCCACCACTTCGACGACAAGGACGCGCTGTTCCTCGCGTTGGCGCACGACGACGCCGCCGCCATGGCGGCCACGGTGGCCGAGCAGGGTCTGGTCCAGGTGATGCGGGAGATCCTGGCCGACCCCAACGAGTTCTCGTGGCTCGGCACCCGACTGGAGATCGCGCGGCGGATCCGCACCGACCCGGCCTTCCGGGAGCGGTGGACCGACCGGCAGGCGGAGCTCGACGAGGCCATCCTCGCGCGCCTACGGGAGCAGAAGGACTCTGGGAGGATGCGGACGGACGTCCCCGATGACGTGCTGCGCGTCTACCTCGACATCGTGCTCGACGGACTCATCACCCATCTCGCGACAGGGCGCGGGACGGCCCACGTGAGCGCGATGCTCGACCTGGTGGAGGCCTCGCTGCGCACCGGTCGCGAGTGATCCCGGGACGGGCGTACGGTAGGGCGCATGACCGACTCCACACCGCAGATCCCGCTGATCGACTTGGGCGACGGCCGTGCGATCCCCCAGCTCGGCTTCGGTACCTACCAGGTGCCCCCGGCCGAGACCGAGAAGGTCGTCTCGGACGCTCTCGAGGCCGGGTACCGGCACCTGGACACCGCCCAGATGTACGGCAACGAGGACGGGGTGGGTCGCGCGATCGCGGCCTCTGGCATCCCTCGTGACGAGCTGTGGCTCACCACCAAACTCAACAACTCGTTCCACGAGCCCGCCGCCGCCCGCGACTCCGCCGAACGCTCGCTCGAGGCCCTCGGCGGTCGGATCGACCTGTTCCTGGTGCACTGGCCGCTGGCGATGCACGACGACGTCGCCCGCGTGTGGGAGGCCATGGAGGGCATCCGCGCCGACTTCGCGGTGGACTCGATCGGCGTCTCCAACTTCACCCCCGCCAACCTTGCGCGGCTGTCAGAGGCGGGACTCAGTACTCCCACGGTCAACCAGATCGAGTCGAACCCCTACTTCGTCAACGACGAGGTCCGCGCCGCGTGCGCGGATCGCGGGATCGCCGTGGAGGCGTGGAGCCCGCTCGCGCAGGGCGCGGTCTTCGGGGATCCGCAGCTCACCGCGTTGGCGGAGCAGGTCGACCGCTCGGTCTCCCAGGTCGTGCTCCGCTGGGTGCTCCAGCGCGGGGACATCGTCTTTCCCAAGTCCTCGAGCCCCGAGCGGATGCGTCAGAACCTCGACGTGTTCGACTTCGAGCTGAACGACGAGCAGATGGCCTCGATATCGGCCTTGCACAACGGCACGCGCTCCGGACCGGATCCGGACACCTTCGACTGGCGCGGCTGAGGCGGGTCCCGGCACACTCCTCATCGAGAAGAGCGTTCCGAACACGTTTCGTTGAAGCCAGGTGCGCGGAACGCCCTTTTCGACGGCGGACGCAGTCCCCTCGCCCTAGAGTCTGTCCATGACCACCACACGGGCGCACGGCGAGGCGGCGCGTGACGACGGCCGGTCCGCCGGGCGGCCCTCGGGCCGGATGCTCGCCTCGTACTCCGCCGGAAGCGTTGGTACGGGAGCGTTCAGCACACTGCCCGGGCTGGTACTGGCCTACTACCTCACCGATTCGATCGGAGTCGCCGCCGCGGTGGCGACGGTGGTGGTGCTGGTCCCCAAGGTGGTCGACGTGCTCGCCTATCCGCTCATCGGGGCGATCTCCGACCGCGCCTCGCACCGCACCGGATACCGGACGGGACTCATGCTGTTCGGGGCGCTCGCGCTGCCCCTGCTCTTCGTGGCCACCTTCTCGGCGCCGACGCAGTGGGGCACCGCGCTCGCCGGCGTCTGGGTCATGGGCTTCTTCCTCCTGGCCTCGCTGGCCTTCTCGTGTTTCCAGGTCCCCTATCTCGCCCTACCGGCGGAGCTGACCGGCGACTCGGGGGTGCGGGTGACGATCCTCGCGTGGCGCGTCGCGGTGCTGGCCGCGACGATCCTCGTGGTGGGGGGTGGTGGTCCGGCCCTGCGCGAGGCCGCGGGCGGAGGGGCGACGGGGTACGTGGTGATGGCCGTCGCCGTGTCCGCCCTGATGCTCGGCGGCATGCTGTGGGCGACGCTCGGATCCGGTCGACGCACCGTCCTGCGGGCGGACGCGCAGGTCGGCGACCTGGGCCGGCAGTACCGCGACGGACTCGACGCGCTGCGGGTGACCCGGCCGTTCCGGTTGTTGGTGGGCCTGTTCTGCCTGCAGGCGGTGGCCACGGCCGTGATGCTCGCGGGTGGCCAGTACGTCGCCACCTACATCCTGGGCAACGAGGCCGCGCTGACCGGGCTGTTCCTCGCGCTGATCGCCCCCGCACTGCTGGTGATGCCGCTGTGGGCACGCCTGGCGCACGCCCGGGGCAAGGTTCCCGCTCTGGCGACCGCGACGATCCTGTTCACCGTGTCCGCTCTCATGCTCATCCCCGCGGGGATGTGGCCCGGGATGTGGGTGCACGTCCCCGTCGCGTTCGCGGGAGTCGCCTACGCCGGGATGCAGGCTCTCCCCATGTCCATGCTGCCCGACACCACGGACATGGACCGCGAGCTGGGGGGACGACGTCGCAGCGGGGCGATGAGCGGGCTGTGGACGGCGTCCGAGACGGGATCGATGGCGCTCGGACCCGTCGTGGTGCTGGCACTGCTCGCGGTGACCGGCTTCCGCTCGGGCGGCGTCGCCGATCAGCCCGAGCCGGCCCTCTGGGCCATCATCCTCGGTTTCTCCCTGGTCCCGGCCCTGCTGACCGCTGCGAGCCTGCTGGTCATCCGGGCCCTGGGACGCGAACACCCCAGCTGGACGGAGCCCGCATGACAGTCGAACGCCCGGACACCGACCCCCTGGAGGCCCTGATCGCCCGGAGGGGCGAGGCGGCCCTCGAGACGCTGGCCGCGCTGCGGGCGTCGGACCCGCCCACGACCGGTGGCAGGGTGCTCTCCTACGTCTACGACTCGGGAATGGAGGGCGTGGACCGGTTGGCCGTGCGTGCGGCCGGTCTGGCGCACGGGGTCAACGGCCTGGACCCGACCGTCTTCGGGTCGGTCGCACAGATCCACGGTGGGATCGTCAGCAGGGTCCGCACGATCTTGGGCGGGGACCCCGGGGACGGTCCGGGCGACGACGACGAGGTCCACGGCGTCGTGACGTCGGGCGGCACCGAGAGTTGCGTGCTGGCGTGTCTGGCGGCTCGGGAGATCTCCGGGCGTGCCCCCGGCAGTGGCGGGACGATCGTCGCCCCGGTGACCGTCCACGCGGCGTTCCGCAAGGCCGCCCACATCCTCGGGCTGCGGTTCGTCGGCGTCGAGGTGGACCCCGCCACGGGCCGGGTGGCCGCCGAGGACCTGCTGGCCGCTGTGGATCACGACACCTGCCTGGTGGTGTGCTCGGCCTCCTCCTACCCCACCGGTGTGATCGACCCGGTGGAGCAGGTCGCGGCCGGGCTCGACGCGCACCACGACCCGCGGATCGGGTTGCACGTGGACGCCTGTCTGGGCGGGCTTGTCCTTCCCTTCTGGCCGGGAGGGGTGGGGTCGACCTGGGATCTCCGGGTCAATCGCGTCACCAGCATCTCGGCCGATCTGCACAAGTACGGGTTCGCCCCCAAGGGGACCTCGGTGCTGCTCAGTCGGGGTCGCGCCCGGCATCGCGCATCCTGGTTCTCCACCGTCGACTGGCCGGGTTACCCGGTGGTCAACCCCACCCTGTCGGGGTCCAAGCCACTCGAGCCCGCGGCCGCCGCGTGGGCCGTGCTCGAGGCCCTGGGCGACGACGGCCAGTCCGAACTCGTGGCGCGCACCGCCCGGGCGACCGGACGCCTCGTGGAGGGTCTGGCCGGCATCGAGGGACTGCGCGTGATCGACTCCGATCCGGGACCCCTGATCGCCGTGGTGGCCGACGGTTCGGTGGGAGACGCCCGACGTGTCCACCCCCACCTGTGGGCGGACGAGTGCGGTCGCAGGGGCATCGCCGTGCAGGCGCAACCGGCCTACCGCCAGGAGCGGGGCGCGTTGCCGTCGTCGTCGCACCTCACCATCACCCCGGTGACCGAACGCCTGACGGACGAGATACTGGAGGTGGCCCACGCGGCTGCCGACGCGGTACGCGGCAAGCCGGACCCGGCGCCTCCGGCCGCGTTCGCCGATGTGCTCGCCGCGCTGGAGGCCGGCGCCCTCTCCCCTGGCGACCTGCTCGCCCTGCCCGAGGACGATGTGCACGCGATGGTGTCCGGTGTCCTCGCCGGTGACGACGAGGACGACGGCGGGATGGCCGCTCTGCTCGCGGCGATCGAACGCCTCCCGGCGGAGGTGGGTGCCCGGCTGGTACGGGCGTACCTCGCCGCGGTGATGGAGGGGTGAACGCGAACCGCCCCCCGACCGGAGTCGGGGGGCGGCGCGGGGTGTGGTGCGGAGGTGCAGACCAGGACCGTGTCAGACCAGGACGGCGATGGCGACGTTGACCACGCCGAGGACGCCGGCGATGGTGGCCAGGGTCCCGGTGCTGCCCGCCGCCCTGGCCTCCTTGCGCGCGCCCACCACCGCGACGACCAGGATGACGACCGCGACGACGAGCTTGATCCCGATCTTCATGTGGTTGAGGTCCACGTCCTGCATCTCGCGCAGACCGACGAGCAGCAGACCGGTGACCACCTGGAGGATCGCCCCGTGCAGGATCGCCTTGTTCATGTGAGGCGCCTTGATGGTGGCGAGCCACCCGCCGATGATGCCGGCCAGGCCGATGAAGTGCAGGATCAGAACGATGTTGAAAACGAGGTCCATGTGGACAAGTGTCTCAAACGCACTGGTCACAGTAGTTGCTAAGGATCGCCTAACCGGGGACGGAGGGTCAGCGGTGCAGGAGCGTCGCGAACACCAGCAGGGCGATCCCGCCGAAGGTCATCACGCCGAATGACACCCACCGTGTGTCCCACCCGAGCATCCGTTCGTACACATCGGTGACCCTCTGTGTGGCGACGGGGAATCGGGACCACACCCACGCGAGGAGGACGAACGGCGCGACCAGGGCCAGCACGAAGACGAGATAGGCACCCAGCCTGAGTACGGGATCGGTGCTCACGCTCTCGACCAGTCGGCCGGTCAGGTACATGATCGGGAGGGTGGTCAGACCGATGATGGCCGAGGTGAAGCCGAGCACGAACAGCGCGGCCGGCGGGGAGTTCTGATCGGGTGCGCGCGCGGGACGCTGCGGGCGCACGGGAACGACCCGCAGCCACACCACCATCGCACAGGCCGCCATCAGCAGGACCACACCCACGACCAGGTCGACGACGTGGTTCTCCACCACCGCGTCCCCGCGCTGGCGCACCTGATCCACCAGGTTGGCGGGATTGACGCCGTGGAGGAGCAACGCGAGGGCCGTGGCCCCCGACACCAGACCCGAGAGCAACCATGTCAGACGCGCGCGCACGTTCTGGTGCCTCGCGAGGATGTCGGCGGTCGCGCCATACAGTGCGGGGCTCAGGCCCAGCGCCAGACCGAACCCGACAAGTGTCGGGACGGCTGCGATCCATCTCGCCACCTCGTGCATGTGCTCCCATTTCGTCGTCTCGACAGTAGTACCGATTGGCGCCGGCCCGTCCGTGGCCGTGATTAGGATAAGCGGACGGTCACCAGACCCGAGAGGACCATGATGCGCGTACTCGTCACCAGTTCCAGGAACACCTTCGCCCTGGACATCATCCGCAAGCTCGGTAGCCGTGGCCACACCGTGGTGGCGAGCGACACCTACCCGGGCGCGACGGGCAGTCACTCGAAGTACCTCGCGGGACATGCCGTCACGGCCTCCCCCCGCTACGACACCGACCAGTTCATCCGGGACGTCAACCGGATCGTCTCCGAATACGACATCGACCTCATCATCCCGACCTTCGAGGAGGTCTTCTACCTCGCCGCCCGGGTCGCGAACCTGCCCGAGGGGGTGACGCTGTTCGGCGGGAGCTTCGCCAAACTCGCGCAATTGCACGACAAGGCGAGTTTCCAGCGCCTGGTGGAGAGGTCGGGAGTGCCGATCCCCGAGACCATCGTGGCTACCGACCACGCCTCGCTCGTGTCCGCGATCGAGAAGTACCCGCGCTTCTTCGCCCGGGCGGCGTTCTCGCGCGGCGGCGTGGGACTGTTGACCAACACCGGGCCGCTGGCGGGGAAGATGTCCGTCGACGACTGCCACCCCACCGAAGAGCAGCCGTGGCTGGTGCAACCGTTCGTCGACGGCCCGATGGTGTGCACCTACAGCACCATCGTGGACGGCCGGGTCACCTCGCACTGCACCTACCGCGCGCCCGAGCAGTGGGCGCACAGCACGGGCATCACCTTCCTCGCTGTGGACAGCACCGACACCCTCGACTACACGCAGCGCATAGTCGACGCGCTCGACCCGGGGTTCACGGGCCAGCTCTCCTTCGACTTCGTCGACAACGACGGGCAGCTCTACTCCATCGAGTGCAATCCACGCCCGACCAACGGCGTCATCCTGCTCGAGGCGGAGCAGCTCGAGCAGGCGCTCACCGGCCGGAACCCCGAGGCGTTCGTCGTCGAACCGGGCGTCGAGCGCCAGATCAGCCTGGCCGTGCTCGCCGACGCGTTCGCCGAGCCGCTCAAGCACCTGCCCACGTCGCTGCACGACCTGCTCCACGTGAAGGACGTCGGCTCGGGGTGGCATGACTCCTTCGCCATGATGTGGAGCCCCGCGACGCTCATTCACGGTGCCAAGCTGAGCCACGGCCAGCGCAAGGAGTTGCTGGGCGCTCTGGGCGACGACATCGTGTGGAACGGAGAGCCCATCACCGGGATGAGCGCCGCTGATGCCGCTGCGCTCGAGGACGTCCACGAGCAGCGGGTCTGAGAATCGCGCGAGCGGCATCCGAATACGCTCCGGTGTTCCGGTCGGTGTGGAGGTGACCCGGGCGCGCGGATTGGTGTCGGCCCTGGCACTCGGCACCACCGGGCTGCGCAGCGTCAGGCGACCTGCCGATGACACCGGACCCGCGTTCGACCTGACCTACGTACGGACCGGCCCGCACACCCGGCGACCGACCGTGGTGGTCCCCGGCGGTCCGGGTCTCGGGTCGGTACTGCCGTACCGCGGGCTGCGGCGAGGGGCCGCCCGCCTCGGGCACGACCTGATCATGGTCGAGCACAGAGGTGTGGGACTGTCCCGCACCGACACTGCCGGCCGCGACCTGCCGCTCTCAGCGATGCGGGTCGCCGCGGTCGCTGACGACATCGTTGCGGTACTCGACCGGGAGGCTGTGGACACGGCCTACCTGGCCGGGTCGTCCTACGGTAGCTACGTGGTGTCCTGCGTCGGCGCCCTGTATCCCGAGCGCGTCGCCGGCATGCTGTTGGATTCGGCGCTGCAGTCGTCGACCGACATGGACCTAGAGCGACGGGCGGTGCGCTCATTGTTCTGGGATGCCGACACCGCGATCGCGGCGGATGTGCGGCGTCTCTACACGCGTGGAGAGGACGGCCGGCGGCTTCTCGACGTGGTCCGCGCGGCCTACGAGTTGGGCGGCCCGGAGCTGCTCGGTCCGTTGCTGCAGGGCCGGGTGCGGGGCCGGGCGCGCGGGAGCGTGCCGGCGCCGGACGGTGCAGCCTGGCGACTCCTCGAGGCGTACGCGACCAGGGAAGGCACGCTCGCCCGCGTGCCCGGCGTCTACGAGTTCGACCTCGCCGGAGCGATCGGCTTCCGTGAACTGGGGTACGGCGCCCCGGCCGACGGCCGGCCCCTGGACCCCGCGCTCACGTATGCGCCCCTCGCGCACGTGTTCCCCGCGTTCGACGCGGAACCGGTCGACCTCAGTCGTGAGGTGTCCCGCTTCACCTGGCCGACGGTCCTTCTCAGCGGCAGCAGGGATCTCCGCACCCCAGCGGACATCGCCGACCGCGTGGCGTCGATCGCCCCGGACGCGGTGGTCACCAGAATCGAGAACGGCCACAGTGCGCTGGACACCCATCCCGCGGCGCTGCTGATGGCGCTCGACTACCTGGTGAGCGGTCGGTACGACGCGCTTTCCGGTCAGGGCGAGGTGCTGAACGCTCTCCCCCGCCGAGGAGTGACGGCCCGGCTACCGACACTGCTCGCGGGTCTGGTGCGACACACGGACTCCTGACGTGTCCGTGGAGCGGCAGGCACTGGTCGCGCTCGTCGCGCGACGCCGACCGGGCTCAGACGTCCTCGGCCTGACGCGGCAGGACCACGACCGGGGACCGCGAGTGCGCGACCACGTGTTGGCTCACCGAACCCATGAGCAACCCCCGGAAACCACCCCACCCCCGGCTCCCCACCACCACGAGCCGGGCATCCCGCGAGGCCGCGACGATCGCCTCCGCAGGGTGGCCGCGCAGCACGGTCTGATCGACGCGGGCGTCGTCACCCAGGGTGTCGCGTACGGCGTCCGCGAGCATGGTGCGCGCCCTGTCCTCCAGAATCGACGGGTCCACCCATCCGGCCATGGCGTACGGGCCGACGACGGCGGGGGTCTCGACGGCGGCCAGTGCGATCAGGGGCGCCCCGACCGTGCCCGCGTACTCGGCGGCCCAGGACAGGGCCTTCAGGGAATCGGGTCCGCCGTCGACCCCGACTACGACCGGCTGTGCATCCATTGGTCGACCTCCTCGGTGACTCCGTCGTCGGTGTACCCGGCGTCCGGCCGGATCCGGCGACATCCCCACCGTAGCCCTGCGGCCACGATGCCGTGCGGTGGTGGGCGAGAAATCGAAGCCGACCCTGCTGGTCGCCGTCTACGCGAGTTCGACGATCTTATGCGCGAACGTCGCGTGCCCTCGCTGCGCTCGGTTACGCGAGTTCGACGATCTTGTGCGCGAACGTCGCGTGCCCTCGCTGCGCTCGGTTACGCGAGTTCGACGATCTTGTGCGCGAACGTCGCGTGCCTTCGCTGCGCTCGGTTACGCGAGTTCGACGATCTTGTGCGCGAACGTCGCGTGCCTTCGCTGCGCTCGGTTACGCGAGTTCGACGATCTCCATGTACTCCTGGCTCCACAGGTCCTCGGTCCCGTCGGGCAGGATGATGACCCGCTCGGGCTCCAGGGCCTCCACCGCGCCGGGGTCGTGGGTGACCAGGACCACCGCGCCCTCGTAGCTGCGCAGGGCGTCGAGGACCTGCTCGCGCGAGATCGGGTCGAGGTTGTTGGTGGGCTCGTCGAGCAGCAGCACGTTGGCCGCCGAGGACACCAGCCCGGCCAGCGCCAGGCGCGTGCGCTCACCGCCCGACAGGGTGCCGGCGGGCTGCTCGAGCTGGGGTCCGGTGAACATGAACGCGCCCAGCAGGCCGCGCAGGTCCTGTTCCCCGGCGTCGGGCGCGGCGTGACGGATGTTGTCCCACACGCTGGCGTCCATGTCGAGGGTGTCGTGTTCCTGGGCGAAGTAGCCCACCTTCAGGCCGTGGCCTGAGACGACGCCGCCCTCACCGTCGGTGCGCTCGACTCCCGCGAGGAGCTTGAGCAGGGTGGTCTTGCCGGCGCCGTTGTAGCCGAGCACCACCACCCGGCTGCCCTTGTCGATCGCCAGGTCCACCCCGGCGAAGACCTCGAGAGAGCCGTACATCTTGGTCAGGCCCTTGGCGAACATCGGTGTCTTGCCACATGCGGCCGGGGTGGGGAACTTGATGTGCGCCACCTTGTCGGCCACCCGCACCGCGTCGAGCTGGTTCATCATGGTCTCGGCGCGACGGATCATCTGCTTGGCGGAGGCGGCCTTGGTGGCCTTGGCGCCCAGCTTGGCGGCCTGCGTCTTGAGGGCCGAGGCCTTCTTCTCGGCGTTCGCACGCTCGCGGCGTCGCCGGGCCTCATCGGTGGCGCGGGCGTCGAGGTACTTCTGCCAGCCCATGTTGTAGGCGTCGATCTCCCCGCGCACGGCGTCGAGGAACCACACCCTGTTGACCACGGCCTCGAGAAGTTCGACATCGTGGGAGATGATGATCAACCCGCCCTCGTGCTTCTCGAGGAACGAGCGCAGCCACGTGATGGAGTCGGCGTCGAGGTGGTTGGTGGGCTCGTCCAGCAGCAGCATGGTCTGCGACTTGCCCGCCCCGTCGGACGCGGCGAACAGGATCCGGGCCAACTCCACCCGCCTGCGCTGACCGCCCGACAGCGTGCCCAGGTTCTGGGTGAGGATCCGCTCCTCGAGCCCGAGGCTGTTGCAGATGCGGGCGGCCTCGCTCTCCGCCTCGTACCCACCCCGCGCGGAGAACTCGTCCTCGAGCCGGCCGTACTTCCGCACGGCCTTGTCCATCGCCGCGTCATCCGGGGCGGCGACCATCTCGTCCTGGGCCTCGGTCATCTGGAGCATCAGCACATCCAACCCGCGGGCCGACAGGACCCGGCTGCGCGCGAGCTGATCCATGTTGCCCTCGCGGGGATCCTGAGGCAGGTATCCCACGTCGCTGGTCGAGACGACCGTGCCCGCGTACGGCTCACCCTCACCGGCGAGGATTCTCATCGTCGTCGTCTTACCGGCGCCGTTCCTGCCCACCAGACCGATCCGGTCGCCGGGCTGGACCCGCAACGAGGACCCGTCCATGTGGAGCAGGGTGCGCACGCCGGCGCGCACCTCCAGGTCGTCGATGGTGATCACGTGCGCGGGTACCTCGTCTGCTATCGGGGGGAATCGGGCCGACCTGCCACTCTACCTGCGGTGCGACACGCGCGACGAGTCCGGTGACCTGTGTCTCCGCCCGTCCCCGACCCTGCTCTCAACCGACCCTGCGCCCGTACAGGTTCTGGACGCTGCGGCCGATCCGTCCCCTGTCGTCGGACAGGAGCGTGTCGGTGATCACGCCGCGACCGGGGCCGCCCACCGTCTCGGAGTCGAGGTGCACCCACCCCGGTTCGGGTTCTCGGTGCAGCGAGACCACCAGGTCACAGTTGACCGCCGGATGGGTGAGCGGGTCGGTGGCCAGGGAGATCCCGCTCGCCGAGTCCGCCACCAGGATCGTGTGCTGCCACCCGGTCATCGATTCGCCCTCGAGCAGGTCGAGTCGGCTCCGACCCCACGCGCGGGCCGGCCCCAGGGCGTCGCCGTCGCCGTGGTCGAACGAGAAGTCCACCACGGACAGGTATCCGTCCGCGTACGCGAAGGACATCATCGCCCCCCGTTCGCGCGGGGCGTCCGGCACCTCTGGACCGGTGTGGTCGCCGTGCACCGGGAAGTCCTCCGGAGTCGGCCGCATCCGCCATCCGCGGGCCACCAGGGCGGGCCGCCCGCCTGCGGAGGCGGTGGCCTCGAGTAGCTCCACGCTGCGGCCGGGCCGGACGGTGCGGACCTCGATCTCCAGGTCCGCCACGGGCACCGGGCCGAGGACGTCGACCGAGACCCGGGACAGCCGCACCACGGGCCGCCGCTCGAACCGCTCCATGGCCCGCACCAGCAGCGCACTGGGCGGGCCGGCGTGCTGTGAGTCCGGTGACCACGGACCGGCCGTCAACGGTGAGGACTCGAATCGGCCCTCGGCGACCTGGTGGTAGAACGCTCCCGGCACGTCCACGCCCTCTCGTCGGCGGTACTGTCTGTCGTGATGGATGCTACGGGGGCTGCTCTCTACGACGTCGCCGTCGTCGGTCTGGGACCGGCCGGCCGCGCGCTCGCCTCCCGCTGCGCCGCCGCGGGCCTGAGCGTCCTCGCGATCGATCCGCAGCCGGACGCGCCGTGGCGCCAGACGCTCTCCCTGTGGGCCGACCAGCTCCCCCCGTGGCTCTCGGTGGCGTCGTGCGGTGTCGACGTCCTGGCACACTCCGTCCACTCCCCGGTGCAGTACTCCCCCGACCGGTCCGTGGTGGACCGGGCCTACAGCGTGCTCGACAACGACGCCCTGCGCGAGGCACTGCCTCTCGGGGCCGGCGTGACGGTGGAGACCACGGCCGTCGACGATGCCGGGTTGCCCGCACTGACCGCCCGGGCGCACCGCGTGGTGGATTGCCGCGGCGCCGGTGGCTCCGCCAACCGAGGGCCCCTCCAGACCGCCTACGGGATCGTCCTGGACGCGGTGGACGCCGCCCCCGCCCTCGCCGGTGATCCGGCGCTGTTCATGGACTGGCGGACGGACTACGACGACGACGAACTCGGCCCGAGCTTCCTGTACGCGATCCCCCTGGGCGCCGGCAGGGTCCTGGTGGAGGAGACGTGTCTGGCGGGGCTGCCCGCACCGGATCCCGTCGACCTGGAGGCCCGGCTGCGGTCGAGGCTCCTGCGACGCGGGGTCGCGCGGTCGGCCGTCGATGCGCCGCTCGAGGTGGAGCGGGTGCGGATCCCGCTCCTGCCCCGCGGTGGTGGGTCCGGAGCCCCCCGGATCGAGGCCTTCGGCACCGCCGGGGGACACGGCCACGCGGCGACGGGGTATTCGGTGGCCTCGATGCTGGCGGCGGTCCCCGGCGCGGTGCACGCCCTCGGCACCGGATTCCCGATCCCGGCGCCCCGGTCCCCCGCGAGCACCGCGCTGCACAGGATCGGGCTCCGCGTTCTCCTGCGCGCCGACGCCCGGACCCTGAGGCAACTGTTCGGCGCATTCGGCCGGATCGACGCTCGTCGCCAGCGATGGTTCCTCGACGGCGCGAGCCCCTCGTACCAGCTGGCGCTGGCGATGTGGGACATGTGGGTGATCATGCCCGCACGAGACAAGGTGGGGATGATCGCCGCAGTCGTCCGGCGGCGCCCCCGTCCCGCCGACGGTGCTCGATCGGGCTAACCCGAGACTCGGCGCCCCGGCCCCGCATCACCCGGCGACGGGGGGAATCCGTCGAAGGTGAGGGCGAGTGCCCCGGGGCCGCGGGTCAGGCGGAACATCGAGGCCAGCGCGATCGCGGCCCACGCCACACCGATCAGTTCGAAGGTCTCCTCGACGTACATGATCGCCACATACAGGTCGGACATCCCCTGGTCGCGTTCCACGATCCCTGAGATTGACTCGATGACCAGCGCGCCGAGGAGGAACACCACCGCGGAGCCGATCAGCCCGACCGTCACCCGGGTTCGAAGGGCGAGGACCAGGCGGATGAGAAGCGCGGCGACCACCAGCGCGATGGCGGTCCCGGGGATGACCCAGCTGTAGTGGAGATCCCCCGGCAACGCCGGCGCCAGGCGGTCACCCACGTAGAAGAGTCGCTCGTGGAGCTGCGCCGCCTCGTCGGCGGAGGCGATCACGGCCACGGTGGAGAACAGCCACCACGACGCCCGGAACCGATCAGAGGTGAGGGCTGCCAGCGCGGCCAGGGCGGCGACGAGCAGCCACATCGTGGCCGCGAACCAGACCGCGATGTTCCCCTCGCCCCCGATGTCGAACGCGCTCCACAGCAGGTTCCACCCGTGATCCCGCTCGTAGCTCCCGGTGGATCGGACCACGACGTATAGAACCCCAGACAGCGGAGCCAGGAGAATAGAGGGCAGCAGTAGCCACCTGGCGGCCCGGGACAGTCGATAGCCGGTCACTCCCGGGTCTCGAGTGTGGTCCGGTGGCGCTCCGGTCGGTATGTCATCCGCGGGTGGGGCCATGCGGCCAGGGTAAACACCCGGAGAACCGCCAGCGACCCCGGGAGGTCGCGGGCGGTCCTCCCGCAGGCAGCTAGACCGTGAAGCCGATCGCCCGGAGCTGTTCCCGGCCGTCGTCCGTGATCATCTGCGGACCCCACGGCGGCATCCACACCCAGTTGAGCTCGAGGTCGTTGGCCAGGTCGGAACCCACCACCGCGCTTCGGGCCTGGTCCTCGATCACGTCGGTCAGCGGGCAGGCCGCAGAGGTCAGCGTCATGTCCACGCGCGCGATGGTGGACCCTTCGGTCTCACCCGGGCGGACCCAGATGTCGTAGACCAGCCCGAGGTCCACCACGTTGATCCCGAGCTCGGGGTCGACCACGTCCCGCATGGCCTCCTCGAGGTCGGCGACCAACGCGAGGTCCTCCTCCGACTGCTCGGGACGATTGGGATCGGGGCGGAACTCACCGTTGTAGACGGTGCCCGCCGCGGTCGGGTTCTCCTCCGCCGACGTCGCGTCGTCGACCGTCGGGTCGTTGGCCGGGGTCATCTGCTCGGTCATGTCACTTCACTCCTGATGCTGTTCGGTCTGTCGGCCGAGTGCGTCCCTGTATGCCATCCACCCCAGCAGCGCGCATTTGACGCGCGCCGGGTATCGGGACACCCCGGACAGGGCGACGGCGTCGTCGAGGATCTCCTCGTCGCCCTCGTGCTTCCCGCGGGAAGAGATCATCTCGTGGAAGGCGTCGTAGGCCTCGAGGGACTCCGACACCGTGCGGCCGACGATGAGGTCGGCCATCATCGAGGTGGACGCCTGGCTGATCGAGCAGCCCTGCGCGTCGTAGGACACGTCCTCGATCGTCGTCTGGTCGTCGGAGAGTTGCAGCCGTAGCGTCAGCTCGTCGCCACAGGTCGGGTTGACGTGGTGCACCTCTGCCCCGAAGGGCTCCCGCAGTCCGCTGTGGTGCGGGTGTCGGTAGTGGTCCAGGATGACCTCCTGGTACATCTGCTCGAGCTTCACGAACGCGCACCTCCCACTCCGAAGAACTCCTGTGCCCGGCGCAGCGACCGGGCGAGCACCTCGACCTCGTCGAGGGTGTTGTACAGAGCGAACGAGGCCCGGACCGTGGACTGCACGCCGAGTCGGCGGTGCAGCGGCCACGCACAGTGATGTCCCACCCGTACCGCGACCCCGTCGTCGTCCAGGACCTGGCTCACGTCGTGGGCGTGGACACCGTCGACCACGAAGGAGACGGCACCGCCCCGCGCGACCATGTCGCGGGGACCGACGATCCGGATTCCGGGGATCTGGCCGAGGGCCTCGAGGGTGGCCGCGGTGAGCGACTCCTCGTGCCGGGCGACCGTCTCCATCCCCACGCCCTCGAGGTAGCGCACCGCGGCGGCGAGGCCCACGGCCTGCGACACCATCGGCACGCCGGCCTCGAACCTCTGGGGCGGGTCGGCGTAGGTCGACTTCTCCATGGTCACGGTGGAGATCATCGATCCGCCCGTGAGCACCGGCGGCATGGCCCTGAGCAGGTCCCGCCGTCCGTAGAGGACGCCGATACCGGTGGGGCCGAGCATCTTGTGCCCGGAGAACGCGGCGAAGTCCACCCCGAGTCCGTGGAAGTCCACGGCCATGTGCGGGACCGACTGGCACGCGTCCAACACGACGAGCGCTCCCACCGCCTTCGCGGCCTCCACGACGCGCGCCACGTCGGTCACCGCGCCGGTGACGTTGGACTGATGGGTCAGCGCGACGACCTTGACCGCGTCGGTCAGCCGGAGGGAATCGAGATCGATCCGTCCGTCGTCGGTCACTCCGTACCACTTCAGCGTGGCACCGGTGCGGCGGCACAACTCCTGCCAGGGCACCAGGTTGGCGTGGTGCTCGAGCTCGCTGATCACGACCTCGTCACCCGGGCCAACTGAGTACGGACCGAACCGGTCGTCCCCGAGCGCGAACGCGACGAGGTTGAGCGCCTCGGTGGCGTTCTTGGTGAAGACGAGCTCGTCCACGTCGGCCCCGACGAACCCGGCGATCGCGGCACGCGCGTCCTCGTAGGCGTCGGTCGCCTCCTCGGCCAGTTGGTGTGCGCCCCGGTGGACGGCCGCGTTGGAGCTCAGGAGGAAGTCCCGCTCCGCGTCGAGAACCGGGATCGGGCGCTGCGAGGTCGCCCCGGAATCCAGGTAGACCAGGGGCTTTCCGTCACGGACCGTCCGCTGCAGGATCGGGAAATCCGAGCGGACGGCCGTGATGTCGAGGGTCGAGGTCATGTTCTCCCAGCTGTCCGATCAGGCGTTCGCGGGCGTGAGGTACTTCTCGTACCCCTCGGCCTCGAGCTCGTCCGCCAACTCCGCCCCGCCGGAGGCGGCGATCCGGCCGTCCACGAAGACGTGGACGCGGTCGGGCGTGATGTACCGCAGGATGCGGGTGTAGTGCGTGATGAGGAGGATTCCGCCGTTCTCCTCCGACCGGTAGCGGTTCACGCCGTCCGACACCACGCGGAGCGCGTCCACGTCGAGACCGGAGTCGGTCTCGTCGAGCACGGCGATCTTGGGCTTGAGCAGGTCCAACTGGAGGATCTCGTGACGCTTCTTCTCGCCGCCGGAGAAGCCCTCGTTGACGCTGCGCTCGGAGAAGGCCGGATCGAAGTCGAGGTCGGACATGGCCTCCTTGACCTCCTTGACCCAGTGCCGCAACTTGGGCGCCTCGCCCCTGACCGCGGTGGCCGCGGTGCGCAGGAAGTTGGCGGTCGAGACCCCGGGGATCTCGGTCGGGTACTGCATGGCCAGGAACAGACCGGCCCGGGCGCGCTCGTCGACCTCCATCGACAGGACGTCCTCCCCGTCGAGGGTGACGGTCCCGCCGGTCACCTCGTACTTGGGGTGGCCGGCGATGACGTAGGCGAGGGTCGACTTGCCGGAGCCGTTGGGGCCCATGATGGCGTGGGTCATGCCCGACTCGATGGTCAGGTCGACGCCCTTGAGGATGTCGACGGTCTCGGCCGAGTCGGCGGTCGCCGCGACGCGGGCGGTCAGGCCCTTGATCTCGAGAATGGTCATTGGTGTGCTCGCAATCTTTGTGAAGTCTTCGGGGGTGGTCTCTCGGGGCCTGGGATCAGATCCCGGAGGACTGCAGTTCCAGCTCGACGGCCTCGGCGATCCGCTCACGTACCTCCGGCACGCCGATGCGGTTGATCACCTCTCCGAAGAAGCCCCGGACGACCAGGCGCCGGGCGACGTCCTCGGCGATGCCCCTGGACATGAGGTAGAACAGGTGCTCTTCGTCGAATCGTCCCACTGCGCTGGCGTGGCCGGCGCCGGCGATCTCGCCGGTCTCGATCTCGAGGTTCGGCACCGAATCCGCGCGGGCCCCGTCCGTGAGGACGAGGTTGCGGTTCATCTCGTAGGTGTCGGTTCCCTCGGCGGCGGCGCGGATGAGGACCTCGCCGATCCACACGGTGTGGGCGTCGGGCAGGTTCGACGTCGCATCGCCCTGCAGCGCGCCCTTGTAGAGGACCCGCGACGTGCAGTGGGGTACCGAGTGGTCGACGAGCAACCGGTGTTCGATGTGCTGGCCGTCGTCCGCGTAGTACAGACCGTTGATGTTCACGGTGCCCCCGGGGGCCGTGAACGTCGCCAGTGGTGCGATCCGGACGAGTTCGCCACCGAAGGTCACCGCGGTGTAGGTGAGGGTCGAGTCGCGACCGACCTGCAGGTGATGATTGGCCAGATGAAGCGCGTCGTCATCCCAGTCCTGGATGAGCACCACTTCGAGGTGGGCCGAGTCGCCGACGATGAACTCGACGTTCTCGGCGATCGTCCCCCCGCCCCGCTGGTCCACCACGAAGGTGGCGTTGGCGAACGGCTCCAGGCGGATCTGGGCGTGGCCGTAGGCCAGCTCGCCCTCCCCTGGTCCGTCGACCGTCACGTACACGGGGTCGGCCAGCACGGTCTCCTTGGCCACGGTCAGCACGGTCGCGGTGTCCACGGAGCTGAAGGCCTGCGCCGCAACGCGGTCGCGGGGTGCCCCGGCCTCGCCGATCCGCTTGTCGTCGGTCCCGACGCTCTCGACCGTCAGTCCGGCACGCTCGGCGACGGAGACGAGCACGTTGCCGGTGGCCGTGACGCGCGATCCGTCATGGATCCCGCGCAGCCGCTTGAGCGGGGTGAAGCGCCAGATCTCGTCCTTGTGGCTCGGGACCTCGAACGCGCCCACGTCGAAGGAGGAGAACTGGTCGCCCTTGGTGGCGGTGACGGGGACGCCGTAGCGATCCGTCACCGGGGTGGGGCCGGTTGCGGTGGTGGGTGAAGTGGTGTCGGTCATGGCGGTCAGCCCACCGATCCTTCCATCTGGAGTTCGATCAGGCGGTTGAGCTCGAGGGCGTACTCCATGGGGAGCTCCTTAGCGATCGGCTCGACGAATCCGCGCACGATCATGGCCATCGCCTCGTCCTCGGCCAAGCCGCGGCTCATGAGGTAGAACAACTGGTCCTGACTCACCTTGGAGACGGTGGCCTCGTGACCCAGGGTCACGTCGTTCTCGCGGATGTCGATGTAGGGGTACGTGTCTGACCGGCTGATGTTGTCCACCAGCAGCGCGTCGCACTCGACGTTAGACTTCGATCCCTTCGCACCGGCGTTGATCTGGATCAGCCCGCGGTACGCGGAACGACCGCCGCCTCGCGCCACCGACTTGGAGACGATGTTCGACGAGGTGTTGGGGGCCAGGTGCAGCATCTTCGAACCTGTGTCCTGGTGCTGACCCTCCCCCGCGAACGCCACGGAGAGGACCTCGCCCTTGGCGTGCTCACCGGTGAGCCAGACCGCCGGGTACTTCATGGTCACCTTGGAGCCGATGTTGCCGTCGATCCACTCCATGGTGGCGCCCTCCTCGGCCCGGGCGCGCTTGGTGACGAGGTTGTAGACGTTGTTCGACCAGTTCTGGATGGTCGTGTAGCGGCAGCGGCCGCCCTTCTTGACGACGATCTCGACCACGGCCGAGTGCAGCGAGTCCGACTTGTAGATCGGCGCGGTGCACCCCTCGACGTAGTGCACGTAGGCGCCCTCGTCGACGATGATGAGCGTCCGCTCGAACTGGCCCATGTTCTCGGTGTTGATGCGGAAGTAGGCCTGCAGCGGGATGTCCACCTGGACGCCCGGCGGGACGTAGATGAACGAGCCGCCCGACCACACGGCGGTGTTGAGGGCGGAGAACTTGTTGTCGCCGGCCGGGATCACGGAACCGAAGTACTCCTCGAAGTACTCCGGGTGCTCCTTGAGTGCGGTGTCGGTGTCCATGAAGATGACACCCTGGCTCTCGAGGTCCTCGCGGATCTGGTGGTAGACCACCTCGGACTCGTACTGGGCCGCGACGCCCGCGACCAGACGCTGCTTCTCCGCCTCCGGGATGCCGAGCTTGTCGTAGGTGTTCTTGATCTCCTCGGGCAGGTCCTCCCACGAGGTGGCCTGCTTCTCGGTGGACCTCACGAAGTACTTGATGTTGTCGAAGTCGATCCCCGACAGGTCCGAACCCCATCCGGGCATGGGCTTCTTGTAGAACGTCGCCAGCGCCTTGAGTCGCTTGGCGAGCATCCACTCGGACTCGCTCTTCTTGCTGGAGATGTCACGCACCACGGCCTCCGAGAGGCCGCGCTGGGCTGTGGCACCGGCGGAGTCGGAATCGTGCCAACCGTAGTTGTACTGCCCGAGTGAGGCGATCCGCTCCTCGTCGGTGGTCGGCTCGTGCACGGTGACGTCGGCCGTCACCTGATCTGGGGTGATGGTCATCGCACAGTCCTTTCGGGGGTCGGAACCGACGCGTCTGCGTCGGCCGCTGCGGGGATGGTCGCCGCCAGGTCACCGGCGGTCACCATCCCCGTGGGGATGTTCGTGGTGCAGGCGCAGTCTCCGCCGGCGATGGTGGCGAGGCGCTGGACGTGGGTGCCCACGATCTCGGCCACCACCTCCTGCTCGGCCTCGCAGAGTTCGGGGAACTGGGACGCGACGTTCCACACCGGACAGTGGTGCTGGCAGATCTGGAGGCCTGATCCGGCGTCCTCGATCGACGCGGCGTATCCCGAGTCCGACAGGGCGACGGCGATGTCCGTCGCCGCACGCTCGACGTCCTCGGGGCCGTCGGCCGGCCGGACGTGCCCGATGACCGAGCGGACGCGCTGGCGGGCGAAGTCCGCGACGGCGGCGGTGCCGCCGACGCGTCGCAGGGCGGACAGTGCCTCGACGGCCAGGTGGTCGTACCCGTGCTGCGCCGACCTGCGGCCGGTCGCGGTGACCTGGAACGCCTTGGCCGGCCGACCGCGGGTGCCGGCCGGGCGGGTCCGGGTGGCCTCGACCTCACCGGACTCGACCAGCTGGTCCAGATGTCGGCGGACTCCGGCAGCGGTCAGCCCGAGTTCCCGTCCTATCTCGACGGCGGTCAGCGCCCCTCGTTCCAGGAGGAGTTCACGGACGGCCGAGCGGGTGTCGGGCCGCGTGCTGCTCTCGTACGCGTGCTGCACGCTCATCTGCCACTCCCTTCCGGCTATGCTCGGTGCGCCCCGTGCGGGACGCACCACCACATATTACGCAACACTTCCGTGACGGAAATATTCCCACCCCCCGCGAGCCCGGCGGTGTCGTCGGAAAGTGACCTGCGACACCCACGGTGGAGAGAGGCTGAGGTCAGTGGCACCCACGTTCCCGGTACGCGGCGCGGGGTCGGTCACCGCCCGACTCCACACCGAGGAACGGTTCACCGGGGCCCCACCGTCGGCTGAACTGGCCCGGCTCCGTCGCATCCGCAGGATCGGCACCACCGCGGCCGTCGCGATGGCGGTGGGTGCTCTGGGCGCCGGCGCCCTGCCGGTCCTGCAGAATCCCGTCGCGGGCGAGCGACTGTTCGGCCTCTGGCTCAGGCTGCAACAGTCCTCCATGACCGTGGTCATGACCGGAATGGTGGTGGTGACGCTCTGCTGGCTGTTGCTCGCCCCGTACGTCCTGGGCCGGGATCGCCGGGGACGGCTGAGCGGCCGCATCGACCGGGCCACCCTCGACCGCATCATCGCGTCGTGGGCGCTGCCGCTCGCCCTGGCCCCGCCCATGTTCAGCAAGGACGTCTACAGCTACCTCGCCCAGGGGGCCATCGGTAACACGCTCGACGACCCGTATGAACTGGGTCCGGTGTCGGCGCTGGGCACCTCCCACGCGTTGACGGTCAACGTCCCGGACATCTGGCGGGACACGCCGAACCAGTACGGCCCGCTGTTTCTCGGAGTGCAGAAGGTGATCCACGCGCTCACGGGGGACGACGTGGTGGCCGGCACGATCTTGCACCGGGTGGTGGCCATCATCGGGATCCTCATGCTGGGATGGGCGGTTCCACGGTTGGCCGAGTACTGCGGGGTGTCGGACGTGGCCGCGCTCTGGCTGGCGGTGGCCAACCCGCTCGTGCTGTTCCACCTGGTGTCCGGTATCCACTCCGAGTCGCTCATGATGGGACTGCTCGCCGTCGGGCTCGTGCTGGCCCTCCGCGCCGTGGACTCCCCGGGGTCCGGTCCTCGGACCACAATGCTCTTCGTCGTGGGGACCGTCCTGGTCACCGGGTCGGCACTGGTGAAACTGCCCACCGTCGTCGCCCTGGGTTTCGTCGGGATGGCGCTCGCCCGTCGTTGGGGTGGCGGTTATCTCGCCACCGTGCGGGCGGCTCTGGTGATGGTGATCATCAGCGGTGTCACCACCGGACTGGCCATGCTCGCGACCTCCTCGGGACTCGGGTGGATCACGAAGCTCGGGGCGGCCACGTCCCTACGCAGCTGGCTCTCGCCGCCCACTGCCCTGGGGGTGATCGTCGGCGGGATCGGGCAGTACCTGGGACTGGGCGACCACACCGCCCAGATCCTGGTGATGGTGCAGACGGCGGCGCTCGTGCTCGCCGGGGTGTTCACCATCAGGATGTTGTTCGCGGTCTCCGCCGGGCGGATCAACCCGGTCGGCGGCCTCGGGGTGTCGATGGCGGCCATCGTCCTGTGCTTCCCCGTCGTCCAGCCCTGGTACGTCCTGTGGGCCCTGATCCCGCTCGCGGCGTGGGCCTCGCGGATGGAGTTCCGGATCCCCGTCGTGGCGGTCAGCGCCGTGCTTGCCTGCTTCACCCTCCCGCCGGGTGCGGGCCTGCCTCCGTTCGTCACCGTCCAGGCGTGGGTGGCCACCGTCGTGGCCGTGACGTTCCTGCTGACCGCGATGTTCCGCTGGCCGGGGCTGTTGCGCTTCCGGTAGTCGGCGCGGCCTAGAATGCTCCCGTGACCTCACGCACCGACTCCCCCGCGCTCCATGTCGAGGGACTCGTCAAGAGGTTCGGGGAGACCACGGCCGTGGCCGGGCTGGACCTCCGACTGGACCGCGGTGAGGTGATGGCGCTCCTCGGTCCCAACGGCGCCGGCAAGACCACCACGGTCGAGGTGTGCGAGGGATTCCTCCGACCTGACGGCGGGTCCCTCCGGGTGCTGGGGTTCGACCCGGTGTCCGACCGTCAGCGGGTCCGTAGCCGGATCGGCATGATGCTGCAGGGCGGCGGGGCGTACCCCGCGGCGCGTGTCGGGGAGATGGTCCGACTGGTCGCCTCCTACTACGCGGACCCCCTCGATCCGGGCTGGCTGCTCGCCGAACTCGGGCTCAGTGACCACGTCGCCACCCCCTACCGGCGTCTGTCCGGTGGCCAGCAGCAGAGACTGTCTCTGGCCATCGCGGTCATCGGCCGACCTGAACTGGTGTTCCTCGACGAGCCCACCGCTGGACTCGACGCGCAGTCCCGGCGGGCCGTGTGGGACCTGGTCCGGGCGTTGCGCCGCGACGGTGCCGCCGTGTTGTTGACGACGCACCTCATGGACGAGGCCGCCGCCCTGGCCGACGAGGTCGTGATCATCGACCACGGCCGCCGGGTGGCCGCCGGCTCGCCGGCGGAACTCGCTCGGGCGGGGACGTCCGAGGGCGTGACCCTGGTCGTCGACGGTGAGGCCTCCCCCACTCTCCTGAGTCACGCCATCGGTCCGGACCACACGGTGACGACGGGGTCCGCGGCGGGGGTCCTGGAGGTCCACGGCCCGGTCTCCCCCGAACTCATGACCACCCTGTGTGCGGCGCTAGAGAAGGCCGACGTCCAGCTCACCTCCCTGGCCACCCGCGCCAGGAGCCTCGAAGAGGTATTCCTCGACCTGACCGGACGGGACCTGCGATGACCGACACCCAGACCGGCGCCAACCGCTTCGCGCCGGGCACGTTCGCCCGCCCGTCCGCGCCCGCCCCACTCCTCCGGATGGCCGCATCGCAGACCCGGATGGAGCTGACGCTGTTCCTGCGCAACGGTGAGCAGCTCCTGGTCGCCCTGGTGATCCCCGTGGCAGTGTTGTTCGCGCTCACCGCGATCGAGTTCGGTTCGATCCCACAGCCGAGGATCGACTACGCCATCACGGCCGTGCTGACCCTCTCCGTCATGGGTACCGCGTTCACCGGACAGGCCATCGCCGTCGGCTTCGACCGTCGTTACGGGGCGTTGAAGAGACTTGGTGGCACCCCGCTTCCGCCCACCGTCATCATCGGCGGCAAGATCCTGGCCACGCTGATCCTGGTCGCCGGCCAGGCGGTCCTGCTCGGTGCGATCGCGGCCGGGCTCGGCTGGCGACCCGGACCGGCCGGACTGGCGGTGGGCGCGGTGATGATCGCGTTCGGGTCGATCGCGTTCTCGTCGATGGGGCTCCTCCTCGGGGGGACCCTGCGGGCCGAGATCGTGTTGGCACTGGCCAACCTCATCTGGTTCGTCCTCATCGGCGCGGCCGGTCTGGCGATCGGCGTGGCGGCCCTGCCCGAGTGGCTGCACGATCTCCTCGTCGTCGTCCCCTCGTACGCCCTGACCAGCGCGCTGGTCACGGCGATCGACGGCGGGTTCCCCGCCCTGGCGGCCCTGGTCCTGGCCGGGTGGACCGCGGTCTGCGCCGGACTGGCCGTGCGGCACTTCTCCTTCACCTGATTCCGGAGCCGTCCGCGCGCCCGCCTAGAATCGAGGGCGTGACCTCGACTTCGCACGCCCCGAACCCCGGAAGCCATGCCACGAGCGAACCCTCCGGACCGACGGGACCGCTGTCCCGTCTGCCGATGCCGTCGATCCGGCTGCAGAAGGGCCTCGCACTGGCCAACGTCTTCGCCCAGATCGGCATCATGACCACCGGGGTCACCGTGCGGGTGACCGCCTCGGGGTTGGGCTGCGAGACGTGGCCACGGTGCAACCAGGACAGTTTCGTGCCCGTCGCCGGCGCCGGACCCGCGCTGCACCAGGCGATCGAGTTCGGCAACCGGCTCCTGACGTTCGTGCTGGTGGCTATAGCCGCCGCCCTGCTGCTCGCGATCCATCGTGCCGGTCGTCGCCGCGGGCTCAAGGTGCTCGCGTGGGCGATGCCCGCAGGGATCCTGGCCCAGGCCGTGATCGGGGGCATCACGGTCCTGGCCGGCCTGGTGTGGTGGACCGTCGCGCTCCACCTGCTCCCGTCCATGATCCTGGCCTGGCTCGCGGCCGTCCTGTTCGTCCGGATCGGGGAGGCAGACGACGCCCCCGCCCGCCGTGTCCTGCCCCCGCCGTTGTCCTGGCTCATCGTCCTGTCCGCCGTGCTCCTGGCCGGTGTGCTGGTGACCGGCACCATGGTCACCGGGGCCGGCCCCCACGCCGGTGACGCCCGCATCGAGGCCGCCGACCGCCTCCAGATGCCGATCCAGTGGCTGGTCCACTTCCATGCCGAACTGATGGTCGGGTACGTCTGCCTGCTCATCGGTCTGGCGTTCGGGCTTCTCGCGTTGCGCGCTCAGGGACCGGCCATCCGGCGCTGCCTGATCCTCATCGCGCTGATCGCGGCACAGGCCGTCGTGGGGATAACCCAGTACCAGCTGGGGGTGCCCGAGATCCTTGTGGTTCTGCACGTGACGCTGGCCGGGGCGATCACCGCCGTGACCGGTGCACTCTGGGCCTCGGCGGTCATCAGGGACCGAGCGGACGGGAGCCCGCGGCCCGCGTAGTCCGGCCGGCGGCAGGGCCCGCCTGACGCGAATGCGGAACGGCCCCGCCGTGGCGGGGCCGTTCTCGACCTACGGGGATCTCAGAGCAGGGATCCGGAGCCGGCCATGCGCTTCCAGTGACCCGCGGGCACATCGGTATGGGAGACCAGTTCACGGGTCCAGTCCGAACCGGTGAGCCCGGGAACCGAGTCGCGCACGGCCTCGGCCTCGGCGAGGGTGTCGACCATGTAGTCGTCCATGACCCCGTCTGCGCCCACGAACGTCAGACGGATCCCCGTCCGACCGGTGGGTTGCAGGACCAGATCGGCCGCGCCGCCATGACGCGCCAGGAACTTCTTGACGAACTTCACGGCGCCCGGGGGCGGTGTCGGGCCCGCCGGAACACGCTCGACCGTGATGGGATCGATCTTCTCCGACGGCGCCTTCTCCGCCGCCTGTGTCTCGACCGACTTCTCCTCGGCGGCCGGTTCGTCCGCCGGAGGAGTCGCAGCAGGCTGGGACGCGGCAGGGGCGTCGGCAGGCCGGGAGGCGGCGGAGGGCGCGGCATCCGCCTCGGTGGAGGCCGCGGGCTCCGAGGACGTGTCCGCGGACGCCGTGTCCCCTCCGGATGCAGCGGCGCCGCCGCCCAGCGACAGACCCGCGGATCCACCCCCGGGGGCCTTGGCCTTGGACCCGCCACCCAGCGACAGACCACCCGGCTTGCCCCCGCCCGGGGCCTTGGCGCCCGAACCGCCACCGAGGGAGAGCCCGCCGGACTTCTTCGCCGCCGGTGCTCCCTCGGCGGACGCCCCGCCGGCCGGCGTCGTGTCGCCGGTGTCGTCGGCTCCGGCGTCGGTGGGCGCATCGGCAGCCGGTGTGTCGGTGCCGGGGGTCGTGGTGGTGGATTCACTCGAGGCGGTGGCGGACGCTCCGGATCCGTCGGCCTGTGCCGAGTCGGCGGCCGCGGACGCACCCGCGCCACCGCCCAGGACCAGAGAGCCGACGGACTTGCCACCCGGGGCCTTGGCCCCCTGGCGGCCACCCAGCGTCAGGCCGCCCCGGGCGGGTGCGGGTGAGGCGTCCGTCCCGGCGGGCTCCGAGGCCGTGGACTCCCCCTCCTGCCCTCCTGAACCGGACCGGGCCGGCTCGGTCGAGGGTGCGGCGGTGTCGGTCGCGGTCGCGTCCTCCGTCTTCGGCTCCGCGTCCGCGGCGACCGGGGTGCTGCCGGCCGCGGCGGTGTCCGCGGGGGCGGCGGCGTCCGCCGACAAGGAGGTCCCGCTCCCCTCGAGCTCCGAGATCCGCGAACCGTGCAGGGATGATGCGCCGCCGCCCGGGGCCTTCGGGGCACGGCGCCCCAGGCTGAGCCCGCCGCTGGAGGAGCTCGCCGCCGCGGCCGCGGCCGCGGGAGCGGTGCGGGGGGTGGGCTGCTCGGCCGGTGCGTCGGCGGCCGATGCCTCGCCTGCCGGTGCGTCGGCGTCGGGAGCGGCCTGGGTCGTGGTCTCCTCGGCCGGTGCCGGTGCCGGTGCCGGTGCCGCGGCCTCGCCTCCGCCGACCACCTCGTCGACGGCGGCCACCTCGTCGACGGCGGCGGGCGCCTGATCGGATTCCGACACGGCTCCGGACCCGCCGGTGGTGACGGCGGGCCGGCCGGTCGCCCGGACTCGCGGTCCCCCGGCGTACTGGGAAAGGATCTGCAGGCTCATGGGGGTACCTTATCGCCTCCGGTCTCCCCGGCTGCCCGCCGCTCCCGGGGTGCCGGCGCTCGAACCCGCGAAATCAGGGCTGCGGGGGGGCGGGGTGTGCCGGATACTGGGCCCATGCGTGCAGTCCGGATCTCAGAACACGGTGGCCCCGACGTCCTCGAGCCGGTCGAGGTCCGCACTCCCTCAACGGGTCCCGGGGAAGTGCTCGTCCGGACCACATCCATCGGCGTCAACTACATCGACACCTACTTCCGGGAGGGCATCTATCAGACCGCGTTGCCGTACATCCCCGGGAGCGAGGGCGCCGGGGTCGTCGACGCGGTGGGGGTGGGCACGCCCGACCTCGTGACCGGTGACCGGGTGGCATGGTGCCAGGTGCCCGGTTCCTACGCCCAGTACGTGGTCGCCCCGGCGGAGGCCCTGGTCGCCGTCCCCGACGCGGTGTCCGACAGCGTCGCCGCGTCGATGCTCCTCCAGGGACTCACCGCGCACTACCTCATCACCGACACCCATCGTGCGCACGGCGGCGACGCGGTACTGATCACCGCGGGCGCCGGAGGAGTGGGGCAGCTCCTCATCCAGATGGCGGTGGCCCGTGGATACCGGGTCATCACCACCACCTCGACCGAGTCGAAGGCGCAGATCTGCAGGGACCTGGGCGCGCATCACGTCCTGCTCTACCCGGAGGCGACGCCCGAGAGGATCCGCGAGCTGTCCGGTGGCGGGGTGGAAGTGGTGTTCGACGGGGTCGGGCGGGACACCTTCGACACCAGTCTGGCCTCGCTCGGGCGGCGCGGCACACTGGTGTTGTTCGGCGCGGCGAGCGGCCCCGTGCCGCCGGTGGACCCGCAGCGGCTCAACGCCGCCGGATCGGTGTTCCTGACCCGGCCCAAGCTCGGCGACTTCATCGCGACCGCCGAGGAGTACCGCGAACGTGCGGCCGAGGTGATGGAGGGGCTGGTCGACGGGTCGCTCGTCCTCGACGTCGGGTCGACCTTCGGACTCACCGACGCGGCTCAGGCGCATCGGGCGTTGCAGTCCCGGGGCACCACGGGGTCGATCACGCTCGACCCCTCCAGATGACCGATCAGAACAGGGAGAACGCCCCGGACAGGGTCTCGAGACCGAGAACGGCATCGATCGACAGGGCCACGAACACCCCTGCCAGGTAGTTGTTCGACAGGATGAACAGCTTGAGGGGCTTGACCTCGACACCTCGGCGGACACCGGCCTCGAGGCGGTGGGCCATGACGATGAACCACACACCGAAGCCGACCGCGCCCGCCGCGTAGATCCATCCCGCCGCCGGGATGAGCGCGAAGGTGCACAGGACCGTGGCCCAGGTGTAGAGGGTGATGCGGCGGGTGACGCCCTCCGCCGACATGACAACCGGCAACATCGGTACCCCGGCGGCCTTGTAGTCCTCCTTGTACCGCATGGCCAGGGCCCAGGTGTGGGGCGGAGTCCAGAAGAAAATGATGAGGAACAGGACGATCGCCTGCCACCAGTTGCTCGACTGACCCTCGGGGAGGTGGTCGGTGATGACCGCCCACGAGACGAGCACGGGCATACAACCGGCGGCGCCACCCCACACCACGTTCTGGGCGGTGCGGCGCTTGAGGATCATCGTGTAGACGAAGACGTAGAAGCAGATCGTGAGCAGGATGAACAGGGCGGCGAGCCAGCTCTGCGCCAGGAGTCCCAGCCACAGCATGCTGGCCGCGCCGAGCCCGAGGCCGAAAATCAGCGCCGCCCGGGGGGTCACTGCGTGGCGGGCCAGGGGGCGCCGCTCGGTCCGCTTCATGACCTTGTCGATATCGGCGTCGACGACCATGTTGAGAGTGTTGGCGCTGGCGGCGCCGAGCCAGCCGCCGACCAGCGTCAACAGCACTAAACCGAGGTGGACCTGCCCCCGGTCGGCCTGCAGCATCGCGGGGATGGCGGCCACCAGGAGCAGCTCGATGACGCGCGGCTTGGTGAGAGCGATGTACGACATGACGACGTCGACTACGCGGGCGCGCCCGCTCGCCGGAGCCGGCCGCCCCGAGGACTCTGGAGGGGAGACGGACGGCCCCCCACTCCGGGTCGGGGTGGAATCGTGCACCGGAACTCCTCGCAGCAGATGTCAACGCACTACCCGGCCGATACTACGTCCCCCCTGCACGCTCCGCGAAAGAGCGGGGGCGGGGACCGTCCGACCCCGGGCGCCGGTGACCACTAAGGTGGTCCACGACATACGCGCGGATCCGCGCCGCACCCTCGACCCGGGAGAACCACAAGTGACCAGCGCGTCGGAGATCACCGAGCTCACCACCGCCCGCCACCCGTCCGACTGGACCGAACTGGACACCCGGGCGGTCGACACCGCGCGTGTCCTGGCCGCCGAGGCCGTGCAGAACTGCGGTAGCGGTCACCCGGGCACCGCCATGAGCCTGGCGCCCCTGGCCTACACGCTGTACCAGCGGGTGATGCGCCATGACCCGTCGGACCCGAAGTGGGTGGGGCGTGACCGTTTCGTCCTGTCCTGCGGCCACTCGTCCCTCACCCAGTACATCCAGCTCTACCTCGCCGGATTCGGGCTGGAGCTCGAGGACCTCAAGGCGCTGCGCACCTGGGGATCCAAGACCCCGGGTCACCCCGAGTGGAACCACACCGACGGGGTGGAGATCACCACCGGCCCACTCGGGCAGGGGCTGGCATCCGCCGTGGGAATGGCCATGGCCGCCCGGTACGAGCGGGGCCTGTTCGATCCGGAGGCACCCGCCGGGAAGAGCCCGTTCGACCACTTCGTGTACGTCATCGCCTCGGACGGGGACGTGCAGGAGGGAGTGACCGCCGAAGCCTGCTCGCTGGCGGGGACCCAGCAGCTCGGGAACCTCATCGCGGTCTACGACGACAACAAGATCTCGATCGAGGACGACACCCAGATCGCCTTCACCGAGGACGTGGCCGCCCGCTACGCGGCCTACGGCTGGCACGTCCAGACGGTCGACGGGGGTGAGGACATCGAGGCCATCGAGGGTGCGATCGCCGATGCCCGCGCCGTCACGGACAAGCCCTCGATGATCGTCCTGCGCACGGTGATCGCCTACCCCGCCCCCACCAAGATGAACACCGGGGCCTCGCACGGTTCGGCGCTCGGGCAGGCCGAGGTGGACGCGGTCAAGGAGGCGCTCGGCATGGGCGGCACCGAGCCGTTCACCGTCGACGACGAGGTGATCGCCCACACCCGCGCGGCCCGCGACCGTGGCGCCCGCGTCCACGCGCAGTGGAGCGACATGTTCCACGCGTGGGCCGAGGCCAATCCCGAGGCGAAGAACCTCTTCGATCGCCTCTACTCCGGCCAGTTGCCGGAGGGCTGGGACGCCAATCTGCCGACGTGGGAGGCCGACCCCAAGGGCGTGGCCACCCGCAAGGCGTCCGCCAAGGCCATCCAGGCGCTCGCGGGGACCCTCCCCGAGCTGTGGGGTGGATCTGCGGACCTGGCGGGGTCCAACAACACCCAGATCGAGGGCGCCGACTCCTTCGGCCCCCCATCGATCTCCACCGGGATGTGGACGGCGTCCCCGTACGGGCGCAACCTGCACTTCGGCGTCCGCGAGCACGCCATGGGCGCGATCCTCAACGGGATCGCCCTGCACGGTCCGACCAGGCCCTACGGCGGGACCTTCCTCATCTTCAGCGAGTACATGCGTCCGGCCGTCCGGCTCGCCGCCCTCCAGGGCAGCAACGCCTACTACGTGTGGACGCACGACTCGATCGGTCTCGGTGAGGACGGCCCCACCCACCAGCCGGTCGAGCAGCTCGCGGCACTGCGCGCCATCCCCGGCCTGGCCCTCCTGCGGCCGGCGGACGCCAACGAGACGGCGGCGGCGTGGCGCGCGATGCTCATGGCCCTCGACGGTCCCAAGGGGCTGTGTCTGACCCGCCAGGACATCCCTGTCCTGGAGGGCACCGCCGAGTCGGCACGCGAGGGCGTCGAGCGCGGTGGCTACGTGCTGGCGGAGGCGTCGACCGGCTCCCCCGAGGTGATCCTGATGGGTACCGGTTCCGAGGTCCACCTGGCAGTCGAGGCTCGTGAGGTCCTCGAGGGCGAGGGCGTGCCGACCCGGGTGGTGTCGATGCCGTGTGTCGAGTTCTTCGACCAGCAGGACCCGGAGTACCGCGAGTCGGTCCTGCCCCGGTCGGTCCGCGCCCGCGTGAGTGTGGAGGCCGGGATCGCGATGCCGTGGTACCGCTTCCTCGGCGACGCGGGTCGGGCGGTGTCGCTGGAGCACTTCGGTGCGTCCGCCCCGTACCAGACCTTGTTCACCGAATTCGGAATCACCGGCGACGCCGTGGTCGCCGCGGCCCGCGACTCGCTCGCGGCCGTCAACGGGGAGGCATCATGACCAACGCCAATCTCGCCGCACTGAGCGCCGCCGGCGTCTCGGTCTGGCTCGACGACCTGTCCCGCCAGCTGCTCACCTCGGGCGAGCTCGAGGAGCGGATGTCCACCTACTCGGTCGTGGGAGTCACCACCAACCCCGCGATCTTCCAGGCCGCGCTGGGCGACTCGTCGGCCTACGAGTCCGCGCTCGCCGAGGCCGTCCGTGCCGACAGGGACGTCGATTCCGTCGTCCGCGCGCTCACCACCGCGGACGTGCGGGACGCCTGTGCCGTCCTGGCCGACGTGTTCGACGCCACCGACGGTGTCGACGGACGAGTCTCACTCGAGGTCGATCCCCGGCTGGCGGACGACACGGAGGGGACGGTCGCCCAGGCCGTGGAACTCTCCGAGGTCGTCGACCGGCCCAATCTCATGATCAAGATCCCGGCCACGTCCGCGGGTCTCCCGGCGATCACGGAGGTGATCGGCCGGGGGATCGACGTCAACGTGACCCTCATCTTCTCGGCCGACCAGTACCGCGCGGTCGCGGAGGCGTACCTGGCGGGCCTGGAGCGAGCCGCGGCGGCCGGTCGCGACCTCTCCCGCATCCATTCGGTGGCCTCGGTGTTCGTCAGCCGGCTCGACTCCGAGATCGACTCCCGCCTGCCGGCGGACTCCGACCTGCGTGGCAGGGCGGGACTGGCCAACGCGCGGCTGTGTCAGGACGTCTACGACGAGGTCTACGACACCGCCGGTCGGTTCGGCGATCTCGCCGCCCGGGGGGCCCGCCCCCAGCGGCTGCTCTGGGCGTCCACCGGCGTCAAGGACCCCGCCTACCCCGACACCATGTACGTGAGCGGTCTGGTCACCCACGGCACCGTCAACACCATGCCCTTCGCGACCATGGAGGCGTTCGCGGACCACGGTGTCCTCGAGGGGGACACGGTGCGGGGCACCGGTGAGGCCTCGCGTGAGACCCTCGACGCGCTGCGTGCGCAGGGGATAGACCTCGACGAGGTCTTCACGCTGCTCGAGAAGCAGGGCGTGAGCAAGTTCGTCAGCGCGTGGGACGACCTCATCGCCACCGTGACCTCGCGGATCGACGAGATCCCCTCGGGGTCGTGATCGACCCGGACGGTCGGCCCTCATCGGCCGTCGGCGACCCCGTCGGCGGCGCGGAGGGGTCGGCCAACCCGCTCCGCGATCCGAGGGACCGGCGACTGCCACGGATCGCCGGCCCCTCCGGGCTCGTCATCTTCGGCGTCACCGGTGATCTCTCCAAGAAGAAGCTCATCCCCGCCGTCTACGACCTCGCGAACCGGGGCCTGCTCCCCCCGGGTTTCTCCCTCATCGGCTTCGGTCGACGCCGGTGGACCCACTCCGAGTTCGCCGAGTTCGCCCGCGAACACGCCCGGGAACGGTGCCGCACCCCGTTCCGGGAGGACGTCTGGGAGCAACTGGCGGCGGGACTGCGGTTCGTCACCGGGACCTTCGACGACGATGAGGGCTTCGATCACCTGGCGGAGCAGCTGACCGCCCTGGAGGTCGAACGGGGCACGGCCGGCAACTACGCGTTCTACCTGTCCGTCCCCCCGGACGACTTCCCCACGGTCTGTCGGCACCTCGACCGGACCGGATGCACCCGGGCGGTCGACGGATCGTGGCGCCGCGTGGTGATCGAGAAGCCCTTCGGTCACGATCTGGCGAGTGCCCGCGAGCTCAACGCGGTGGTGGGCGCCGTCTTCCCCGAGGACTCGGTGTTCCGCATCGACCACTACCTGGGCAAGGAGACCGTCCAGAACATCCTGGCCCTGCGCTTCGCCAACCAGCTCTTCGAGCCGGTGTGGAACGCCAATCACGTGGACCACGTGCAGATCACCATGGCCGAGGACATCGGTCTGGGTGGCCGCGCCGGATACTACGACGGGATTGGGGCGGCGCGCGACGTCATCCAGAACCACCTCATCCAGCTCATGGCCCTGGTGGCCATGGAGGAACCCACGGACTTCTCGGCCGCCGCACTGCGGGCGGAGAAGACCAAGGTCCTCGAGTCCACCTCACTGGCGCTGCCGATCTCCGAGACCGCGGCCCGGGGCCAGTACTCCGGTGGGTGGCAGGGGTCCGAGCAGGTCGTGGGGCTCAAGGACGAGGACGGATACGATCCGTCCTCCACCACCGAGACCTACGCCGCGATCACCCTCGAGGTCCACAACCGACGCTGGGCCGGGGTCCCGTTCTACCTGCGCACCGGCAAGCGGCTGGGCCGTCGCGTCACCGAGATCGCGGTGGTCTTCCGACGCGCGCCGCACCTGCCCTTCGACGCGACCATGACCCAGGAACTGGGGCAGAACGCCCTGGTGATCCGGGTCCAACCGGATGAGGGCGTGACGCTGCGGTTCGGGTCCAAGGTGCCCGGCACCGCGATGGAGGTCCGCGACGTCAACATGGACTTCGCCTACGGCGAGGCGTTCACCGAGTCCTCGCCCGAGGCCTACGAGCGGCTCATCCTGGACGTGCTGCTCGGCGAGCCGTCGCTTTTTCCCGTCTCGCGCGAGGTGGAGTTGAGCTGGATGCTGCTCGATCCCGTCCTCGACGAATGGTCGGCCGGCGGAACCCCGGAGCAGTACCAGGCCGGGACGTGGGGCCCTCGTGGTGCCGACGAGATCCTGGCCCGCAGTGGCCGCGCATGGAGGCGACCGTGATCATCGACCTGCCCGACACCTCGACCCGCGAGATCTCCAAGAAGCTCGTGCAGATCCGCGAGGACGCGGGGCTGAGCACCATCGGCCGGGTGCTCACGCTGATCGTCCTCACCGACCACGTCCGCGGCAGCGAATCCGCGATCGAGGCGGCCAACGAGGCCAGCCGCGAGCACCCGTGCCGCGTGATCGTGGTGATCCGCGGCAACCGTGCCAGACCGGACCGGCTCGACGGTCAGATCCGGGTCGGAGGCGACGCGGGAGCGGCCGAGGTCGTGGTCCTGCGGACCTCGGGGGCGATGGCGTCGCAGTCCGCCTCGTTGGTCACCCCGCTCCTCCTCCCCGACACCCCTCTGGCGGTGTGGTGGCCCAGGCATTCGCCGACACTGCTGTCCGAGGACAAGGTGGGCCGTCTCGCCCGTCGCCGGATCGTGGACTCCGACGCCGAGGGGCACCCCACGGACGCACTGGCCAAGCGGGCGGCCGGGTACTCCCCCGGTGACACCGATCTGGCCTGGGCCAGGGTCACGCACTGGCGTTCACTGCTGGCGGCCACGTTGGACCGGCCGCCGTTCGAGACGATCACCGGCGCCACGGTGTGCGGCCCCGAACGGGCCGCGTCCGTGGACCTCGCCGGTGGGTGGCTCGCCTCCCGCCTCGGGATCGACGTCCACCGCGCGGTGGGGCCGCGAATGGTCGTCCTGGAGCGTGCCTCCGGATCGATCGTCATCGAGCAGGTGAGCCCCACCTCCGCGGAGCTGCGGATCACCGGCCACTCCCCCACACGGGTCACGCTGGTGAAACGGAGCGTGGCGGACTGCCTCGCCGAGGAGCTGCGCCGCATGGACACCGACGGCGTGTACGCCGACGCACTCGCGAACCACGATCGCGTGATCTACACCTCGGCCTCCGTCCGCTGAGCGGGGCCGCCCACGTACCGGACGACCGAGACCCGACACCACAGGAGGACCGATGTCCCACATCCGTCATCACGTCCACGCCGACTCCGACGCGCTCGCCACCGCGGCCGCCCGGGCGGCGGTAGAACATCTGGCCGAACGGATCACCGCCGCGGGTCGGGCGACTCTGTCGCTGACCGGGGGCTCGGTGGGGGTCAAGACCGCCGCCGCGCTCGCCGACTCGACCGTGGAATGGGAGAAGGTCACGATCTTCTTCGGCGACGAGCGCTTCGTTCCCGCCGATCACCCGGAACGCAACGACGGCCAGCTGGACGAGGCACTGCTCGACTCCCTGGGGGACCGTCCGACGGTGCATCGCTGGCCCGCGAGATCCGGGCAGGACGACGATGTCGACTCCGCCGCCGCGCGGTTCCTCGAGTCATTGACGATCCCCGCCGGGGACGAGCCGATCTTCGACGTGACCATCCTGGGGATGGGACCGGAGGGCCACATCGACTCGGTCTTCCCGCACACCCCCGCGGTCGCCGAGACGGATCGGCTGGTCGTAGGGGTCCGCGACTGCCCCAAGCCGCCACCGGAGCGGCTGACGTTCACGCTCCCGGCGGTGCGTCGCTCGCGGCACATCCTGGTGGTGGCCGCAGGTGAGGGCAAGGCGGAGGCGGTCGCGGAGGGAATCGGCGGGGCCTCACCGACGGAGTGGCCGGTCGCCGGCGCCGTGGGCACCGAGTCCACGACCTATCACCTCGACGTCGGCGCGGCGTCCGCGCTGGGCTGACCCGCCGGCCGGGCCGCCGGGGCCCCGTCTCCCGGCCACGCCCATCCGGGTGTCCACGACGACGGGGTGCGCTCCTCCCCGCGGAAGAGCGCACCCCGTGTCGACCCGCCGCGCGGCGCGACAGTCAGGCGATCAGCCGAAGCGGACCAGGAGTCCGACGGCGACGATGGCGATGAGCCACAGGATGGCGACGACCACGGTCACGCGGTCGAGGTTGCGCTCCACGACGCTGGACCCTGAGAGGCTGGACTGGACCCCACCGCCGAACAGTGAGGACAGTCCGCCCCCCTTGCCGCGGTGCAGCAGGATGAACAGCATCAACAGCAGGCTGGTGGCGACGAGGAAGATGTCCAGGGCGAGCTTCATGTACGGATCGGGCCTTACGTCGGGTCGGGGTGGTCGGAGGACGACTGGTCCAGACTACCCGGTGAGGTCGTCGAGGCGAATCCCGGCGCGCCCGCCCGTGTCGGGGCGGTCACGCCGGGACAGTCGACTCAGGGCAGCGGACCGCCGGCGGCGATGGCCGAGAGCTGGGCGAACTCGTCGGGTTTGAGCGAGGACCCGCCCACGAGTCCGCCGTCGACGTCGGGCTGCTCGAGCAACTCGCCGACGGTGGAGGAGTTGACACTCCCGCCGTACAGGACCCGCATCTGATCTGCGATCTCGGGGCCGGCCAGCTCGGTGAGGGCCCCACGGATGGCGGCGCAGACCTCCTGCGCATCCGCCGCGGACGCGGTCTTCCCCGTGCCGATGGCCCACACGGGCTCGTAGGCGATCACGGTGGAGGCCAGCTGGTGCCTGTCCAGTCCCGCGAGGGACCCCTTGAGCTGCTCCACGACGACGCCGACGTGGTCGCCGGCCTCCCGGGTCTCGAGCTTCTCCCCCACGCAGACGATCGGGCTGAGGCCGTGCTTGTGGCACGCCGCGGCCTTGGCGGCCACCAACTCGTCGGTCTCCGAGTGGTACTCGCGGCGCTCGGAGTGGCCGACCACCACATAGGTGCACCCCAGTTTGGCGAGCATCCCCGCCGAGATCTCACCGGTGTACGCACCGGACTCGTGGACCGACACGTCCTGGGCGCCGTAGGCGAAGCCGAGCTTGTCCCCCTCGATCACGATCTGTACGCCGCGGATGTCGGTGTACGGAGGGATGAACGCCACCTCCACCTTCTCGAGGTACTTCTCGGGCAGTGCGAAGGCCACCTTCTGCACGAGTGCGATCGCCTCGAGGTGGTTGAGGTTCATCTTCCAGTTCCCGGCGATGAGGGGGGTGCGTGCCATGTCGTCTCCTGTGGGTTGGCGCGTGCGGATCAGTTGCTGCGTTCGAGGGCGGTGACCCCGGGGAGTTCCTTGCCCTCGAGGTATTCGAGTGAGGCTCCGCCGCCGGTCGAGATGTGCGAGAAGTTCTCCTCCCCGAGCCCGAGCGTCCGGACGGCCGCCGCGGAGTCGCCGCCGCCCACCACGGAGAACGCGCCGTTTCGGGTGGCCGTGATGATCGCCTCGGCGACGCCGCGGGTACCGGCCGAGAACGCCTCGAACTCGAACACTCCCATCGGGCCGTTCCAGAAGACGGTCTTGGCGGCGGACAGCTTCTCGGTGAACAGCGCCACCGACTCGGGACCGATGTCGAGCCCCATCCTGCCGTCGGGGATCGCGTCCGCCGGCACCGTGGTGTGCGCCGCGTCGGCGGCGAACCCGTCGGCCGCCACGACGTCCACCGGCAGGGTGATCACGTCGCCGAACTTGTCGAGCAGGTCCTTACAGGTGGCGATCATCTCCTCCTGCAGGAGCGATGACCCGACGCCGTGGCCCTGTGCGGCGAGGAAGGTGAAGCACATCCCGCCGCCGATGACCAGGGTGTCGACCTTGGGGGCGAGCGCCTCGATCACGGCGAGCTTGTCCGAGACCTTGGAGCCGCCGAGCACGACGGCGTAGGGGCGCTCGGCGTCCCCGGTCAGACCGGCGAGGACCTCGACCTCACTCTGGACCAGGTCACCGGCGTAGGCGGGCAGCACCTCGGCGATGTCGTAAACCGAGGCCTGGGCGCGGTGGACCACCCCGAACCCGTTGGACACGAACGCGCCGTCCTCCCCCACGAGGCTCGCCAACTCGGCGGCCAGAGCGGCTCGCTCGGCGGGATCCTTGCTGGTCTCACGCGGGTCGAACCGGATGTTCTCGACCAACAGCACGTCGCCGTCGGTCAGTCCGTTGGCGCGCTCACGGGCATCCGGCCCCACCACGTCGCCCGCCAGTTGCACGTATCGGCCCAGCTCGTCCCCCAGCTTCTCCGCCACCGGGGCCAACGAGAACGCGGGATCGGCGGCACCCTTCGGCCGGCCCAGGTGTGCCGTGATCACCAGTGCGGCACCGGCATCGAGGAGGGCGTTGAGGGTGGGCAATGAAGCCGTGATCCGGCCGGAGTCGGTGATGGTCGATCCGTCGAGCGGGACGTTGAGGTCGCAGCGGACGAGGATCTTGCGACCTTCGACGCCTGCGTCGAGCAGGTCCTGCAGAGTGCTCACTGCCATGGGGTGGGGCTCCTGTCGGGAGGACGGTGATGATGTGGTCTGGTGTCGCTCGGAAGCGGCGGTACGGGGGATGTACTTCGGGCCCGGCCGGGACGCTCTGGGCGTTCCCGGACCGGGCCCGGTGTGATGCAGGGTCGTCAGGCCCGAGGGCTCTTACAGCGACTTGCCGACCAGACCGATGATGTCGGCGAGGCGGTTGGAGTAACCCCACTCGTTGTCGTACCAGGAGGCGATCTTGATCTGGCCGTCGATGGCCTTGGTCAGCGGCGCATCGAAGATCGAGGAGTGCGGGTCGCCGACGATGTCGGAGGAGACGATGGGATCCTCGGTGTACTTGAGGATGCCCTTCATGGGGCCCTCGGCGGCGGCCTTGATCGCGGCGTTGACCTCGTCGACGGAGGCCTTTTTCTCGAGCTCGACCGTGAGGTCGGTGAGCGAGCCGGTGGGCAGCGGGACGCGCACGGCGTAGCCGTCGAACTTGCCCTTGAGCTCGGGCAGGACCAGCGCGACCGCCTTGGCCGCACCGGTGGAGGTGGGCACCATGTTGATGCCGGCGGCGCGGGCGCGGCGCATGTCGCTGTGGGGGGCGTCCTGGAGGTTCTGATCCTGGGTGTAGGCGTGGATCGTGGTCATGAGGCCCTTGATGATCCCGAACTCGTCGGAGAGGACCTTGGCGACCGGCGCGAGGCAGTTCGTGGTGCAGGAGGCGTTGGAGATGATCGTCTGCGAGCCGTCGTACTCGTGGTCGTTGACCCCCATGACGATGGTGATGTCCTCGTTCTTGGCCGGCGCCGAGATGATGACCTTCTTGGCGCCACCCTCGAGGTGGCCCTTGGCTTTCTCGGCGTCGGTGAAGATGCCGGTGGACTCGACGACGACGTCGACGCCGTAGTCACCCCACGGCACGGACGCGGGGCCCTCCTTGACCGCGAGGGCGCCGATCTTGGTCCCACCGACGGTGATCGACGAGTCGTCGAACGTGACCTCCTTGCCCAGGCGACCGAGGATCGAGTCGTACTTGAGCAGGTGAGCGAGCATGTCGTTCGTGGTGAGGTCGTTGACGGCCACGATCTCGATATCCGTCTTGCCCTCGGCCTTCAGCGCCTCCACCGCGCGGTAGAAGTTGCGGCCGATACGTCCGAATCCGTTGATGCCTACGCGCACGGTCACGTGATGTCTCCTTATAGGTGGTGCGAGAAAGAACCCCTGAGGGCGGGGTGGTGCCCGGGGACGTGACCCAGACTACCCGCCCCATGTGGGGGCTGTGCAGGGTCCACAGGGCATGGATCAGTCTTCGTCGAGCATGTCCTCGGTCACGACGGACTCGGTGTCGGGGATGCCCAGATCGGCTGCTTTGCGGTCGGCCATGGACAGCAGCCGGCGGATCCGTCCGGCCACCGCGTCCTTGGTCATGGGTGGGTCGGCGAGCTGCCCCAGTTCCTCGAGCGAGGACTGACGGTGTTGGACGCGGAGCTCTCCCGCGGCCAACAGGTGGTCCGGGACGTCCTCGGCAAGGATCTCGAGCGCGCGCTGGACGCGGGCGGCCGCCGCGACCGCGGCGCGGGCCGATCTGCGGAGATTCGCGTCGTCGAAGTTGGCGAGCCGGTTGGCGGTCGCCCGGACCTCCCCGCGGGACCGTCGCTCCTCCCAGATGTCCCTGGTGGCGGAGGCGCCCATCCGGGCGAGGAGGATCCCGATCGCCTCCCCGTCGCGGATCACCACCCGGTCGCCGCCGCGGACCTCGCGGGCCTTCGCGGTGACTCCGAGCCGACGCGCGGCCCCCACCAGCGCCATCGCCGCCTCGGCGCCCGGGGCGGTGACCTCGAGGGCCGACGACCGTCCGGGTTTGGTGAGGGAACCGTGGGCGAGGAACGCCCCCCGCCACGACGCCTCCGCGGCCGCGACGGATCCGCCGACCACCGCGGCGGGCAATCCCCGGACCGTGCGACCGGCGCTGTCGACCAGGCCGAGCTGGCGGGTCAGGTCCGCCCCCCGGTCGATCACCCGCAGAACGAACTTCCTGGCCGGCTTCCCGCCGGATCCCCCGATCGGGTGGATCTCGCAGGGGACCGAGAACAACGAGTCCAACTCCCCGGACAGTCGGTCGGCGATCTCGCCCGAATCGACCTCCGCCTCGATGACGAGGCGTCCCGAGAGGACCTGGAGGGTGCCCGCGAACCGAAGGAGAGAGGCGATCTCCGCCTTCCTGGTCTCGGAGTTGCCCACCGGGACCCTCACCAGTTCGGACTTGACCTGTGCGGTCAGTGACACGCCCTGCTCCTTCGTTCTCCGGTCATTCTTCGGCCCCCGCCGTCACCGTTGCGGCGAGCGCCCGGGCGAGCAGTGCGGGGTCGTGTACGGGTCTCATCGTCCCATCCGGTGACGTCCTGGCGATGTCCGCCACCATGACCCGCGCGCCGAGGCCCGCCGCGGCGCGGTCGAGGTGCTCGCGTTCGGTCCCGCTGAGCGGCATCCGCGGGTCGACCAGGACCACGTCGACGTCGACCTCCGGCGCGTGTTGGCGTAGGACGTGGAGGTGCTGCTCGGCGGAGAACCCCGCGGTCTCCCCGTGCTGCGGCGCCAGGTTGAGGACGAGCGCGCGGGTCGCGGCCGTGCGGGCCAGAGCGGACGCGATCTCCGGCACCAGCACGTTCGGGATAACACTTGTGAACCACGATCCCGGTCCCAGGACGACCATGTCCGCGGCCTCGATGGCCTCCACGACGCCCTCCGCCACGGGCGGGTCGGCGGGGATGAGGCGCACCCGACGCACGCTGCCGGGGGTGGTGGCCACCGCGACCTGGCCGATGATCGTGCGTACGACCCGGGCGTCGGCTTCCAGTCCGACGACCTCCGCGGCGATGTCGAGGGCGACCGGTGACATGGGAAGGACGCGCCCGGTCACCCCGAGCATCGACCCGACGGCGTCGAGCGCCTTGACGGGATCGCCGAGGAGTTCCCAGAACCCCGCGAAGACGAGGTTTCCCACGGCATGGCCCGCCAGCGCCCCGGTTCCGCCGTAGCGGTGCTGGAACAGGCTGGTCAGCTGCTCGTGCTCGTCGTCGTCGGCCGCGAGTGCGCACAACGCCATCCGGAGGTCTCCGGGCGGCAGGATGTCGAGTTCCCGCCGGAGACGCCCGGAGGAACCGCCGTCGTCGGCCACGGTCACCACCGCGGTCACGTGGTCGGCCACCATCCGTCCGGCGCGCAGGGTCGCCGACAACCCGTGTCCTCCGCCGAGGGCGACGAGTGATCCCATCCGGTCCGATCCGCCCACACTGGCCTGGCTGGTCATGCGATCACTCTCGTCCGAGGTCACGGTGCCGGACGTGAACGTCGACGGAGTCGAGGCCGGCGAGCCGCCCGGCCAGTGATTCCGAGATCGCCACGCTCCGGTGTTTGCCGCCGGTGCACCCGACCGCGATGGTCATGTACCGCTTGCCCTCCCGCCGGTACCCGGTCATCGCGAGACCGATCATCGTCTCCGCGGCGCGGAGATACTCCTCGATCGACTGGTCCGCCAACACATAGTCCTGGACAGGCTTCTCGCGGCCGGTGTGCGCCTGCAGTTCCGGGATCCAGTGCGGGTTGGGCAGGAACCGCATGTCGAGCAGCATGTCCACATCCACCGGTACCCCGTACTTGAAGCCGAAGGACTCGACGGTGAGGTGGAAGTCGAACCCCAGGTCACCGAACGGCAACTCGAGCCGGTGCCGGAGGTCGTGGACACTCAGCGCGGTGGTGTCGACCACGACGTCGGCGCGGCCGCGGATCCCCTCCAGCACCTTCCGTTCCCGCTGGATACCGTCAATCAGGCCGTCACCCGACTGCAGAGGGTGGGACCGCCGGACGTTGTTGAAGCGCTTGACCAGGGCTTCGTCGGAGGCGTCCAGGAAGAGGATCCTCGCCTGCGGGCGTCCGTCGAAGCGCCCCAGCAGCTCGCCGATGTGCTCGTCGAACCCCAGGCTGCGGACGTCCGCGACGATCGCGAACCTCCTGGGTTCCTCCTCCGTCTCGCCGAGGCGATCCACCAGCTCCCCGACGAACTTCAGCGGGAGGTTGTCCACGACGTACCAGCCGAACTCCTCGAGCACCTTCGACGCCGTGCCCTTGCCCGCACCGGACATCCCGCAGATGAGCAGGAGCTCGCGGCCCTCATCGTTCATGTCCATGGTTCACCTCGAGTCGCTCGTTCCGCCATCGCTGACCGCACGGTCCGAGTCTTCCACGTCGGCGCCGGACCCGTCCGGACCCGGTGTGTCGGCGGGCGTCGCGTCCGCCGCCGGTGTCACCGGCGGGTCCTGGGATCCCAGGGTGGCCCGGATCGCGGCCGCCACCCCGGGGCCGATCCCGGGAACCGCACATAGGTCGTCGATCCCGGCCGCCCGGAGAGCGGACACGGTGGGGAACGTCTCCAGCAGTGCGGCCCGGCGCGCGGGTCCGAGCCCGGGTACCTCGTCGAGGACCGATGTCGTCATCCGTTTCGACCTGGCCCCCCGGTGCGCGCGGATCGCGAAGCGGTGTGCCTCGTCGCGCAGACGCTGGAGGAGGAACAGCCCCTCGCCGTGCCGGGGGAAGATGACCGGGTACTCCTCCCCGGGCAGCCAGATCTCCTCGAGTCGCTTCGCGATCCCGATCACCGGGACATCGGTGACGCCGAGCTCGGACAGGACCTCGGCGGCGGCCTCCACCTGAGGCCGGCCGCCGTCCACCACGAAGAGCTGGGGAGGGTAGGCGAATCGGCGGGTCGGAGTGGACCTGCCCGCCCCCGCGTCGTCGGGCTCGGCCCGGTCGTCGACGGGTCCGTCGGTGTCGTCCGGGGTCACCGCCGGTTCCTCGTGGTGCCGCCGGAACCGTCGGCGGGTCACCTCCGCGATGCTCGCGACGTCGTCGGAGTGGCCGTCGCCGGCCGCCTCGCGGATCCGGTAGAGGCGGTAGTCGCTCTTGCGGGGCAGCCCGTCCTCGAACACCACCAGTGAGGCCATGACGTCGGTGCCCTGGGTGTGCGAGATGTCCACGCACTCGATCCGGAGCGGCGCCGTGTCGAGTTCCAGGGTCTCCTGGATCTCCTGCAGCGCGGCCGACCGCGCGGTCAGGTCACCGCTGCGGCGCAGTTTGTGCTGGGTCAGGGCCTCCACCGCGTTGCGTCGGACCGTCTCGGCCAGCGAGCGCTTGTCGCCGCGCTGCGGGATCCTCAGCGACACACGTGATCCGCGCAGGGTGGAGAGCCAGTCGGCGAGCTCGTCCGCGTCCTCCGGGAGGGCCGGGACCAGTACCTCCCGTGGCACGGCCGCGGCGAGATCGGCGCCCGAATCGGCGGCCCCGGCCAGGTCGGCCTCCCCTCCGTAGAACTGGGCGAGGTAGTCCGAGACGACACCGGGGACCGCGAGCACCGGGTCGAACCGGCCGTCGGCGTCCACCCCGTGCGCGTGCTCGACCACCCATCCGCGCTGGCCCCGGATGCGCCCGTTGCGGACGTGGAAGACCTGGACGGAGACCTCCAGCTCGTCGGCCTCGACGCCCACCACGTCGGCGTCGGTACCGTCCCCCAGGACCACGGCCTGCTTCTCCATGGCCCGCTTCATCGCGCCGAGATCGTCCCGCAGCCGGGCCGCGCGCTCGAAGTCCAGGTCCTCGGACGCCTCGAGCATCCGCTTCTCGATCCGCTTCATGATGACGTCGGTCCGGCCGGCGAGGAAGTCGCAGAGCTCGTCGACTATCTCGCGGTGCTCGTCCGCCGTCACCCGGCCGATACACGGGGCGGCGCACTTGTCGATGTAGCCGAGCAGGCAGGGGCGGCCCAGCTGGGCCTGCCGTCGGAACACCCCGGCCGAACACGACCGCACGGGGAACACCCGTTGGAGGGTGTCGAGCGTGTCCCGGATCGCCCACGCGTGGGAATAGGGACCGAAGTAGCGGGTCCCGGCCCGTCGCGGACCCCGGTAGACGAATGCGCGCGGGAACTCCTCCCCCACCGTCACCGCCAGGAGCGGGTAGGTCTTGTCATCCCGGTACCGCACGTTGAAACGGGGGTCGTACTTCTTGATCCACGTGTACTCCAGTTGGAGCGCCTCCACCTCGGTGGAGACGACGGTCCACTGGACGCCCGCGGCCGCGGTGACCATCTGCCTGGTGCGCGGGTGGAGCAGGGCGAGGTCGGCGAAGTACGACCCGACCCGGCTGCGGAGGTTCTTGGCCTTGCCCACGTAGATGACGCGGCCCTGGGCGTCGCGGAACCGGTAGACCCCCGGTTCCGTGGGGATGGAACCGGGGGCTGGGCGGTAGGTGCGCGGGTCGGCCACGACGCCTCAGCGGTCGGCGACGGTCTCGGGGTCGGCGGCCGAGGGCTTGTACCGGCGGACCGTCTCCCGCATGGTTCCCATGGCCTCGACCGCGTCCTGACCGTCGACGGTGAGGATGGCCCAGACGCCGACGTGCTCGTAGGCCGGCAGTTCGAGCCGCGGCCACATGCTCGACCGGGGGAACGTGATCCCCACGACGTCCTGCCAGTCCCACAGCCGCGACCGCAGTGGTCCGCGGACCTCGACCCCCTGTTCGCCCACCCGCACCCTGATCCGGAGGAGGGTGAGCAGGACGCCGGCGAAGATCAGGCCGATCGCCACGAAGGCGAGCTGGTCGGCGATCCCGATGGTGACCCCGGTGTCGTCGCGGACCAGCACGACCGCCCAGACGACGTGGGCGGCGATGATCAGGATCGCCAGCGCGATCACGGCGATCCGGAGTCGTCGTGGACGGTGCTCGAAGTCCCAGTGGGTCAGGCCCGCGCGATCGATGTCAGAACCTCCGGTCATCGTCCGGCCCTGAGGTCGCGCAGGGTGACGGCCGCCCGGAGGGCGGCGGCGACCGCCTCCCCGCCCTTGTCCTCGGTGGCGCCCTCGTGCCCGTCACGGTCGCGGGCCTGGGACTCGTTCTCGGTGGTGAGGACCCCGTGGGCGACCGGCGTGGCCTCGTCGAGCGCGATCCGGGTCAGGCCGTCGGTCACCGAGCTGCACACGTAATCGAAATGCGGGGTCGAGCCCCGGATGACCACCCCGAGGGCCACCACGGCGTCGTGCGACCTGGCGAGCTCCTGGGCGACCACCGGGAGCTCCACGGCCCCCGTGACACGGGCGACGGTGACCACCGCGCCCGAGGTCTCGGCCACCGCGAGGGCCCGGTCCATCAGTTGCGCGCAGATCTCGTCGTGCCAGGTGGAGGCCACCACGCCCAGTCGCAGCCCGCGGGCGTCGGGGATCACCAGTTCCGGCCTACCGGTGCCGCTCATCGCCGATCCTCTCCGTTCGTGTCCGGGTCGATCCCGTCGTCCAGGCCCTCGAGCAGATGACCCATCCGGTCCCGCTTGGTCCGCAGGTACCGGAGGTTCTCCGGGGTGACCGCGGTGGGCATGGGGACCCGCGCCACCACCTCGACCCCGCCGGCACGGAGGGCGTCGGCCTTGGCGGGGTTGTTGGTCATCAGCCGCACGCGCGTGACCCCGAGATCGCGCAGCATCTGCGCGGCCAGGCTGAAGTCCCGGGCATCCGCGGGCAGCCCGAGGTCGAGGTTCGCGTCCACGGTGTCGCGGCCGTCGTCCTGCAACTGATAGGCGCGGAGCTTCTGCACCAGGCCGATCCCGCGGCCCTCGTGACCGCGCATGTAGAGGACCACCCCGCGCCCCTCCTCACACACCGAGGCGACGGCCGCGTCGAGCTGCGGACCGCAATCGCAGCGCAGCGAGTGGAAGACGTCCCCGGTGAGGCACTCGGAGTGGATGCGGACCGACACGGGTTCGTCGCCCGAGATGTCGCCGGCGACCATGGCCACGTGCTCGACCCCCTGGAGGACGTCTCGGTACCCGTGGGCGGTCATCGTCCCGGCCGGGGTGGGGATACGCGCGGCGGCCTCGTGGATCACCTGCACCTCGTGCGCCCGCCGCCAGTCCTGCAGTGCCTCGATCGTGATCAGCGCGAGGCCGTGCTCGTCGGCGAAACGCCGCAGTTCCGGGGTACGGGCCATGGTGGTCGGATCGTCCTCGGACACGATCTCGCAGATCACCCCGGCGGGTCGCAGGCCGGCCAGGCGCGCGAGGTCCACCGCGGATTCCGTGTGACCCGGCCGGGTGAGCACCCCGCCCGGCCGCGCGCGCAGCGGCACCACGTGACCCGGGCGGGTGAAGTCCCCGGGGACGGCTTCGGTGGAGGCCAGCATCCGGGCGGTGCGTGCGCGGTCGGCGGCCGAGATGCCGGTCGAGACCCCGGTACGGGCGTCCACGGTCACCGTGTAGGCGGTGTCATGCCGGTCCTCGTTGATCGCCCGCATCGGCGGCAGATCCAGGCGCAGACAGTCCTCGGCCTCGAGCGCGACGCAGACGTATCCCGACGAGTAGCGCACGAGGAAGCCCATGAGCTCGGGCGTCGCGAGTTCGGCGGCGAAGATCAGGTCGCCCTCGTTCTCTCGGTCCTCGCTGTCCACCACCACCACGGCTCGTCCCGCCGCGATGTCGGCGATGGCGCGGTCGATGCCGTCGAAGGTGGTCACTGCTGCGGGTTCTCCTCGGTACTCATCAAACCCGGGCGTCGGCCGCGGGCACGGCCACAAGTATGGCGCATCCGGTCACCGGGACCGGCCACCGCGTCCGCCGAGCAGACGCTCCACGTACTTGGCCAGGACATCGACCTCGAGATTGACCGCGTCCCCCGGGGTCAGGCCGCCCAGGATCGTGTCCTGCAGCGTGGTGGGGATGAGCGAGACCTCGAACCACGGCTCGGGCTGGTCCAGCGGACTGACCGCCGACACGGTGAGGGAGGTGCCCGACACCGTGATCGACCCCTTCTCCACCACGTAGCGGGCCAGGTCCTGCGGCAACGAGACGCGCACGACGTGCCACTGGTCGTGCTCCGTCCTGCTGATCACCGCGCCGGTCCCGTCGACGTGCCCCTGGACGATGTGACCCCCGAACCGCGCGTCCGCCCGCATCGCCCGCTCCAGGTTCACCGGGTCCCCGGGGCTCAGCGCACCCAGGGCGGTGCGGTCCAGGGTCTCGGCCATGACGTCGGCGTCGAAGCCCTCTCCGGCGGTGAACTCCGTGACGGTGAGGCAGACGCCGTTGACGGAGATCGACTCCCCGTGACGGGCGTCCGACGTGACGAGGGGTCCGCGGATCCGCAGCCGCGCGGAGTCCCCGACGGTCTCGACCGATTCCAGCGTGCCGAGCTCCTCGACGATTCCCGTGAACATCAGTGTGGTCCTCTCGTGGATGTGGTCATGCGGTGCTTCTGATCATGCGGTGCGTCTGATCATGCGGAGGTAGACATCACGTCCCAGGGTCGCGTTCTCGCGCACCTCGAAGCCGTGGGCGCCGGCGAGCGTGCCGACCCCGGCGTCCTGGACGGCGGACCGACCGTCTCCCAGCACGATCGGGGCGAGGTAGGCCTCGACCTCGTCGACGAGCCCGGCGGCGAGGAACGCCCCGGCCAGCCGTGGCCCGCCCTCGACCAGGACGTGCTGGACATCGCCGAGCATCGCGAGCGCCTCCGCGGGATCGCGGGTGGCCAGGTGCCTGAACCGGCCGTCGGTACCCCGCACGGCGGCGTCCGGGGGCACCGGGGTCAGTCCCATCACCGCCCGGAGTGGTTGCCGATCAGCGGGCGAGCCGTCGTCCGACCGGGCGGTGAGCGAGGGGTCGTCGGCGGCGCGGGTCCCCGAACCGACGACGACGACATCGATCTCCTGCCGTCGTCCGTGGACGTGGTGTCGCGATTCGGGGCCGGTGATCCATCGGCTGGTTCCGTCGGCCGCGGCCACCCTGCCGTCCAGGGTGGCCGCGTACTTCCAGGTGACGAACGGCCGGCCCGAGCGTTGGCGGTGCAGCCACGCCTTCAGCGGACCCTGTTCGGCGGCGGCCACCTCGTCGTCGTCGGCCAGCGCCACGTCCACCCCGGCCCGCCGCAACGTCTCCGCCCCGCCGGCGGCGAGGGGGTTCGGATCTCCCACCGCGTAGACCACCCGCGCGACGCCCGCGGCGAGGGCCCGCGCGGAACAGGGGCCGGTGCGGCCCTGGTGATCGCAGGGCTCGAGGGTCACCAGCAGTGTGCCGCCCCGGGCCCGGTCCCCCGCGGCGTCGAGAGCGACGACCTCGGCGTGCCGACCTCCGGGCGCCTCGGTGGCCCCGCGTCCGGCCACGGCACCCGCGGCGTCGAGTACCACGGCGCCCACCGGCGGGTTGGGTGTGGTGACCCCCAGCGCGGACCGCGACAGGGCGACGGCGTCGGCCAGGACCTCGCGCTCACGGCGCCGTCGACCGTCGTGCGGCCCGTCCGACGTCGTCACGCCCGTGCGTCCGCCGCCCCCGCGCGCAGGGTCTCGATCATGGCGTCGGGGTCGGGCGCGCCGTAGACGGCGGATCCGGCGACGAAGACGTCGCAGCCCGCGGAGGCGGCGTCCCCGATCGTGCGCGCGTCGATCCCGCCGTCGATCTGGATCAGCACGTCGAGCCCGCGCCGGTCGATCTCCGTGCGCAGCGTGCGGACCTTGTCGAGCACCTCCGGCATGAACGACTGGCCCCCGAACCCGGGCTCGACGCTCATCACCAGGACCAGGTCCACGTGATCGAGCAGGTCGAGGTACGGCTCGACCGCGGTCCCGGGCTTGATGGAGACACCCGCCCTGCAGCCACGCGAGTGCAGCAGATCGGCGACGGCCTTCGGATCGTCGGTGGCCTCCACGTGGAAGGTGATGCTGGCCGCACCCGCGTCGACGTAGTCGCCGACCCAGCGGAGCGGGTCGGTGATCATGAGGTGACAGTCCATCGGCTTGTCGGTGACCTTCCCGACCGCCTTCGCGACCGGGGCGCCGAAGGACAGGTTGGGGACGAAGTGGCCGTCCATCACGTCGACGTGGATCCAGTCCGCGGCGGGGATCCGCTCGATCTCGCGGTCGAGGCGGGCGAAGTCGGCGGACAGGATCGACGGCGCGATGAGCGGCTGGTACGACATGCCGACCAGTCTAGGCGGGCAGGCGCGAGCGGACGTCCCTGGGCGTGGACCGGAGCCGCCTCGGGCTGCCAGGCGGCCGGACTCTCAGGCGGCCGGGCCCACGACCGAGCGGCAGAACTCGAGTTGGTCGGCCACGATCTGCTCGAAGTACGGGTCGACGTAGGGGTCGAAGTGCTCGCACGGGTACTCCAGGTACCTCCCACGTGGCATCCGCCGCGCAGCCCGACGCGCGGTCGCGGCGGGCGTGATGGCGTCCCGGGTGGCGATCTGCACCAGTACGGGGCACGCGATCCGTCGCGCGCGACGGATCGGAGAGTAGGAGCCGATCCGCAGCAGGATCCGGGCGGCGACGTACTCGGGGAAGTCACCACGCCGCAGACCGGAGTCCGCCAAGAGGCGGTCGACCGCGGGGTCGGCGTCGGGACTCGTCATGGCACCGGCCTCCCCCGGCTTCCCGACCAGCGGCACGTACCGGGGCTCCCGACGCCGGGCCGCGCGCCAGAGGTCGCCGACGATCGCGGGGATGAGCCTGACCGCCGAGCGCAGCGGCGTCGCCCGGACCGCGGCCGGTCCGCTGACATGCGGCACCTGCGCGACGACCCCCGCGAGTCGCTCCCCGGCGCCGGCGAGCGTGATGACGTGTCCGCCCGAGAACGACGTGCCCCACGCGATGACACGGTCCGGGTCGACTCCGGCCAGCGACCGGGTGAAGGCGAGCGCGGACCGCCAGTCGTCGAGCTGACGGCCGATGTCGAGGAGCTGACGGGGCCGCCCGTCGCTGGCACCGAAGTGCCGGTAGTCGAAGACCACGACGACGAAGCCGGCATCGCGGAAACGCTCCGCGTAGGCGGGGAGTCGGAGATCGCGGATACACCCGAGTCCGTGTGCCATGACGATGGCCGGCGCGGCGGTCTCACCGGGGTCCGACGAGGTCTCCGGGCGGTACACCCACGCCGCGCACTCGGCTCCGCCGGAAAGGAAGGTCGCGTCGACCCGGCCCTGTTCCGTCTCTGCTGAAGGCATCGACTGTCAGTCCTCTCGTGGCGGCGGTGTGGGGTCGGAGGCGACCCTGCGCAGCCCCGCCATGAACATCGCGTCGGTGCCGTGTCGGTGCGGCCAGAGCTGCACCCACGGTCCGTCTCCGAGGCCTTCGGTGGAGGCACCGTCGATCCCCTCGAGGATCTCTCGTACGTCGAGGAGTTCGACATCGTCGCGCCGGTTCGCCTCACGGATCATGGACACCGTCTCGGACAGGTGGGGGGAACACGTCGCGTAGAGCACCACGCCCCCGGGCCGCACCAGACGCAGTGCGGACTCCAGCAGCTCTCGCTGCAGCACCACCAGTCCCGGGATGTCTGCGGCGGTCTTCCGCCACCGGGCCTCGGGACGCCGCCGGAGGGCGCCGAGACCCGAACACGGTGCGTCGAGGAGGACCCGATCGAACCCCGGCTCCAGACCGGGATCCCGACCGTCCGCGGTGAGTACGGTCACCGGCAGGTCCCGGGTGGCCTCCCGCACGAGGTCGGCGCGGTGGTCGGAGACCTCGACACCGGTCACCGTCGCGCCCTCGATCTCGGCCAACGCGCCCAGCATGACGGCCTTGCCCCCGGGACCGGCGCACAGATCCAACCACCGGCCGCCGTCCTCGCCGACGAGCGGTGCACGGGATGCGGCGATCGCGACGACCTGACTCCCCTCGTCCTGCACCGTGGCGAGCCGATCGCGGACCGCCTCGAGGGTCCCGGGGTCGCCCGAGTCGAGGTGGACCGCGTACGGCGACACGACACCCTCGGTGCCGCCGGTCACCAGCGCGAGCTCCTCCGCGGAGATGGCGCCGGGCAGCGCCGCCAGGTGCACCTTGGGGCGCGCGTCATCGGCGGCCAGCAGCTCGGGCAGCTCCGCCGCGTCCGCCCCGAGGGATTCGGCGAATGCACGCGCGATCCACTCTGGGTGCGCGGTGCCCACCGCCAGCCGGGCGACGGGGTCCTTCACGTCCTTCCGTAGCACTCGGACCCAGCCGTCCAGGTCCTGTACGGAGACCTTGCGCAGCACCGCGTTGACGAACGCACCGGCCCGGCCGAGACCCTGCGTCCGTGCCGCCTCCACGCTGGTGTCGACAGCCGCATGTGCCCCGATCCGGGTGAACAACAACTGGTAGGCGCCCAGCCGCACCAGGTCCAGAACCGGTGGGTCGATCTCCTCGACCGATCGGCCGGCGGCCTCCGCGATGATGCGGTCCAGCAACCCCTGAGTCCTGAGGGTGCCGTAGGTGAGCTCGGTGGCCAGAGCCGCGTCCCGGGTGTCGAGTCGTGCCTTCCTGAGCTCGGACGGCAACAGGAGATTCGCATACGCCGCGCGCTCGCGAACCGCCGCCATCACGGCGAGGGCGACGGTCCTGGCATCGGGGCGGCTCTGCCGAGGTCCCGGCCCGTCCCGCCGACGATCGGTGGATCGGGGAACATCCGGTCGTCGCCCGCCCGACCTGCCGCCGCCCTGCCCGCCGCGGCCCTGTCCGCCACGGCCCTGTCCGGGTCCGCCGCTGCTCTGCCTGCCGCTGCCGTGTCCGCCGTTGCCTCCGGGACCGCGACCCCGCCCGCCGTCGGCACTCATGCGAACTCCGCCCCGTCGTCGAGTCGGGCCCCGCGCGCCCAGTCGACGGCGTTCATCATCTTCTTCCCGGGTGGCTGCAGAGTGTCCACCACGACGGGAGTGGTGGCCGTGCCGACGAGGAAGGAGTGCTTGTCCCACTGGATCCGCCCGGGCGCCAGGATCGGGGACCCCTCGCCGGACGGCGTCGTGGAACCGATCTTGACCCGCTCCCCGCCATGGGTCGTCCACGCCCCCGGGGCCGGGGTGACGGAACGGATGTGGCGGTCCACCGCCAGCGCCGGATCGGTCCAGCGGACCCGCGCGTCGTCGACGGTGATCTTCCCCGCACGGGAGATCCCGTCGCTCGGCTGCGGGACCGCGCGGAGCTCGCCCGCCTCCAGGGCGTCCAGGGTGGCCAGGAGCAGTTCCGCGCCGGACACCGACAGTCGGCCGAGCAGATCACCGGCGGTGTCGCGCGGACGGATGGTCTCGGTCATCGTCCCGAGCACCGGACCGGTGTCCATCCCCTCGTCGAGGCGGAAGGTCGTGGCGCCGGTCACCTCGTCTCCCGCCTCGATGGCGGCGTTGACCGGTGCGGCACCCCGCCACGCCGGCAGCAGCGAGAAGTGGAGGTTCACCCAGCCGTGTGCGGGGATGTCCAGGACGGGTCGCGGCACCAGGTGCCCATAGGCCACCACCGGCACCGCGTCGGGTGCGAGCTCGCGGAGGCGCTCGGCGAACTGCGGGTCGCGGGCGTTGGGCGGCGTGAGGACCTCGATCCCCGCGGTGTCAGCGGCCGCGGCCACGGGACTGCGGGACAGACTCCGGCCGCGACCGGTCCGGGCATCGGGCCGGGAGACCACCGCCACCACGTCGTGACGGTCGGAGGTCAGGAGGGCCTCGAGCGAGGGGACGGCCGCCTGTGGGGTGCCGGCGAAGACGAGTCGCACCGTCACCTCACCGCCATCGCGTCGGCGAGTCGGTCGTAGACGACCCCGGCGCTGATGGCGTCGCTACCGAACCATCCGGACGACCGTATCCCGGCCATCGCCGAGCGTCGCCGGTCCGGGGTGAGGCGCTGGAGGAAGAGGACCCCGTCGAGGTGGTCGGTCTCGTGTTGCACGGCGCGCGCGAGGATCCCCTCAGCCTCGAATCGCACCGGTTCCCCGTGCACGTCCACGCCGCGCGCCACGACACGCGCGTGGCGTTCGGTGGGCTCGGAGACCCCGGGGATCGACAGGCACCCCTCGTTGACGTGGGTCTTCTCGTCCCCGATCGGTTCCCACTCCGGGTTGACGAGGTGGCCCTCCCGGCCTCCACAGGTGTAGACGAACACCCGGGTGGACACGCCGATCTGGGGGGCGGCCAACCCGGCCCCGTCCTCGTGGCGGACCGTGTCCATGAGGTCGGCCACGATGCGCGCCAACCTGTCGTCGAACGAGGTGACGGGATCGGTCGGGGTCCTCAGGACGGGATCACCGAAGAGCCGGACGGGATGGACGGCCATGCGTATCTGAACTCCTCGCGGACGGGGATACGGGAAACGCCCATTCTAGGTGCTTTCCAAGCAACCCACCGCACGGGCCGGTCAGCCGATGTGTACCGGGTCGAGTCGGACCCGGACGGGATCGGCGTTCCGCCGTCCCGACCGCGCCACGACCACCGCCCGTAGTTCGGTGGAGACCGCTCCGATCAGTGGTGGCGGGACGCGGAGCAACACCCGCTCGGGGTCCTCCACCCCGTCGTGTCCGGGCAACTCCTCTCCCGGTGGGAGGTCGACGGGCCCGAGCACCTCCACCTCGTCCGGGATCCTGAGCTCGTCGAGGATCTCGGCCAGGGCGGAGGCCGGGCCGTCCACCGCCATCATGTGGACGGCGGGCGGGAACCCCACCTCGGCGCGGTCCGCGAGTTCGCGCTCGGCCCACCCCTGGGGGTCCCACCTCACCAGGGCCTGCGCGACCGGGGACCCGGAATCCGCCGACAGGAACACACGGCCACCGTCGGCGGCCGGGCGGACCAGGCAGGCGGCGCCCACCCAGTGCCGGAGGGCGTTCTGTACCGCTCGAAGATCCGGGCGCCCCAGCAGGGCCCACGAGTCCAGGAGCAGCGCCGCTCCGTATCCGCCCTCGGCGACCGGTTCGGCCCCGGGAGTGGACACGATGATGGCGGGGGCGGCGGGCACCGTGTCGAGGATCTCGCCTCCCCCGCTCGTCCGCACCCTGACCCCGGGGAACATCCTGCCGAGCTCCTCGGCAGTCCGGCCCGCGCCCACGACACCCGCGCGCAGGGCCCGCGAGCCGCAGGCCACGCACCGGAAACCCGGCTCCGGGGCTCCGCACCAGCCGCAGGCCAGATCCACGGGGCCGTACACCGCGTCCATCCGCCCCGCGCGGAGCGGACCGTTGCACCGGCGACACCGGGCCGGGGTCCGGCACGACCCGCACAGCAGGGTCGGGATGTACCCCTTCCTCGGGACCTGGACGAGCACCGGGGCGTCCACGTCGACGGCCTCCCGGGCCATCGTCACCGCCACCGCGGGCAACCGGGTCCGTCCGCCGGCCACATCACGGGCCTGGGTCGGATCCGCGTCGGAGAACGCGACGACGCGCGGGGCGAGCGCGCGGACGAGCCCGGGTTCCGGCCGGATCTCGTGTGCCCACCCCGACCGCACGTACTCGGCCACCTCCGGGGTCCGATCCACCGAGCTCAGCAGCAGCGGGGTGCCGTCCAACACGGACCGCTGAGCGGCGACCTCCCTCGTGTGCGGATAGGGGGCGCGCGGCTCCACGAACGAGTCGTCGCCGTCGTCGTGCAGCACGATCAGCCCCGGCTCCGGGAGCGGTGCGAACACGGCGCTGCGGGTCCCCACCACGATCCGGGCGTGCCCGCGGATCGCCCGCAGCCATCGTCGGTACCGGGCCGAGGGGCCGATCCCCGCGGACAGGTCGACCACCAGGTCCCGCCCCGCCGCGCCCCCGCCCACGATCTGCCGACACTCCGCGGTCAACCGGTCGACGTCCCGCTGGTCAGGGACGATCAGCAACACCTGCAGGCCCCTCCGCCTGACGGAGTCCGCCAGGGCGGCGAGTGCGCGCGCCCAGTCCCGTCCGGGCGGCACGGTCCACACGGCCCGCGCGGGGACCCCGCCGGTCGCCGCGTCGAGGAACCGGGTCACCATCGGGTGGTCGCCCCAGCCGACCGGGATCTCGACCGGGCCCTCCGTCACACCCAGCGGCGGTTCGCGGTCCGGCACCGACTTCTCGGCCGCGGCGTGCCGCGGGGGGATCGCCAGTCGCAGGACGTCCGAGCGCACGCCCACCCACCGTCGGGCGACCAGGTCGACCAGCCGGAGCAACTCCGGCGTGAGCACGGGCTCCGGCGAGACGACGCGCTCGAGCCACGCGAGCTCCCCGCGGTGATCCGTCTCGTCCGAGCGCTCCACGAGGTATCCGTCGACCAGGCGGCCGGCGAACCGCACGCGGACCCGGGTACCGGGGATCGCATCGTCGGCCAGTGACTCCGGGACCAGGTAGTCGAATTCCCGGTCCAGATGCGGAACCCCGAGCAGCGGCAGGACCCGGGCCACGGGGGCCTGGGCCGCCGCGACCCGGGCCGCTGGGCGCGTCGTGGTCACGGCCTCGGATTCTCGCACCCCGCTCCGACAACCGGGACGGTCGTCAGTGCCCCACGGCCTGCTTGAGCTCGTCGACGCGGTCGGTCCTCTCCCAGGGGAGGTCCAGATCGGTCCGGCCGAAGTGACCGTAGGCGGCCGTCCCGGCGTAGATCGGACGCTTGAGGTCCAGGTCGCGGATGATCGCGCCGGGACGCAGGTCGAACACCTCGGTAACGGCCTCCTGCAGGGTCGCGATGTCGACCTTCTCGGTCCCGAACGCCTCGACGAACAGTCCGACCGGCGCGGCCTTGCCGATCGCGTAGGCGACCTGGACCTCGACCCGCTCGGCCAGGCCGGCGGCGACGATGTTCTTGGCGACCCACCGCATGGCGTACGCCGCGGAGCGGTCGACCTTGGACGGGTCCTTGCCGGAGAACGCGCCACCGCCGTGACGGGCCATCCCGCCGTAGGTGTCCACGATGATCTTGCGACCGGTCAGGCCGGCGTCGCCCATCGGGCCGCCCAACACGAACCGTCCGGTCGGGTTGACCAGGAGGCGGAGATCGCCCGTCTCGATACCGGCCGCGGCCTCTGCCAGGACCGGGCCGATGACGTGCTCGGTGAGGTCGTCGCGCAGCGTCGTCTCCAGATCGATCTCCGGCGCGTGCTGCGTCGAGATGACGATCGTGTCCAGGCGTACCGCGCGGTCGCCGTCGTACTCGATGGTCACCTGGGTCTTGCCGTCCGGGCGCAGGTAGGCCAACGTGCCGTCCTTGCGGACCTCGGTCAGCCGGCGGGACAGGCGGTGCGCCAGAGCGATGGGCAGCGGCATGAGCTCCGGGGTGTCCGAGCACGCGTAACCGAACATCAGGCCCTGGTCGCCCGCGCCCTGGCGGGCGATCGCGTCCTCGACCGGATCGGCGGAGGTCCGTGCCTCGTGAGACGTGTCCACGCCCTGGGCGATCTCCGGGGACTGCTGCCCGATCGAGATCGAGACACCACAGGAGACGCCGTCGAAGCCCTTGTCGGAGGAGTCGTATCCGATCTCCACGATCTTCTCGCGGATGAGCTGCGGGATCTCCACGTAGCCAGTCGTCTTGACCTCGCCGGCCACGTGCACCATCCCGGTGGTCACCATGGTCTCCACGGCGACGCGGGCCTCGGGGTCTTGCGTCAGCATCGCGTCCAGGATGGCGTCCGAGATCGCGTCACAGATCTTGTCCGGATGCCCCTCGGTCACGGACTCGCTGGTGAACAGCCGACGTGCCTGCGTCACAGTGGTTCTCTCTTCCTGGTGCCGGATGCGTGTGATCGGTCGATCGCGTGGGGACAGACTAGTCGGTGCGGTCCGTGGTGGTTCGCCCGGATGGGGCGGCGGCCCAGGACACCACGGCGTCGAGGATCCGGCTGGCCAGGAGATCTTTGCTCGCCCTGTCCACCGGCGTCTCCCCGCCCGCGGCGTCGAGGATCCACCCGCCGTTGACGTCCTGCCCGAAGGTGGTGTCGCGCCCGACCTCGTTGACGACGAGGAGGTCGCACCCCTTCCGGGAGAGCTTCGCCCGGCCGTGGTCGAGGACCGATCCCGAGGAGTCACCGGTCTCGGCGGCGAACCCGACCAGGACGCAGTCCGCGGGGACGTCCCCGGACCCGCGGCCGGCGACGAGCTCGGCGAGGATGTCCGGATTGCGTTCCAACCGGATCTCGGCCGGTTCTGACCCGCTGCCCTTCTTGAGCTTGGAGGACGACACGTCGGTCGGGCGGAAGTCGGCCACCGCCGCGGCCTTGATCACGACGTCCGCGTCGGCCGCGGCGGCGAGGGTGGCGTCCCGCAGCTCGCGGGCGGAGTCGATGTGGATCGCGTCCACGGCCGCCGGTACCGGCAGGTCGGAGGAGGTCACGAGCGTGACCCGCGCTCCCCTCGCCGCCGCGACCGCGGCGATCGCGTGCCCCTGCTTCCCGGAACTGCGGTTGCCGAGGAACCGCACGGGATCGATCTCCTCGCGGGTACCGCCGGACGTCACCACGACCTGCCTACCGGCCAGGTCCCACGGGAGCCCCCCACCGTCGAGCAGGAGTCTCGCGAGACGCGCGATGTCGGCCGGCTCGGGCAGACGGCCGGCGCCGGTGTCGGCCCCGGTGAGTCTCCCGGATGCGGGCGGCATGACGTGCACGCCGTCACCCCGGAGGGTGTCGACGTTGCGCCTCGTCGCCGGGTGCTCCCACATCTCGGTGTGCATCGCCGGCGCGAGCAGGACGGGGCACCGCGCGGTCAGCAGTGAGGAGGTGAGCAGGTCGTCCGCGCGCCCGGAGGCGACCCGCGCGAGCAGGTCGGCGGTCGCGGGGGCGACCACGACCAGGTCCGCCCGCTGCCCGAGGGCGACGTGGCGGACCGACGGCACGTCCGAGAACACCCCGGTGGAGACAGGGTTCCCCGACAGTGCCTCGAAGGTGGCGGACCCGACGAACCGCAGCGCCGCCTCGGTGGGGACGACGTCGACGTGGCACCCCGACTCCGTGAGGAGTCTGATCAGGCCACAGGCCTTGTAGGCGGCGATTCCACCGCCGACCCCGACGACGACGCGCGTGCGGCGCACGTCGCCCCCGGAGTGGGTCACTCTCCCTCGGCGCAGTCGAGCAGGTCGGAATGGAGCTCGCGCAGCGCGATCGTGAGCGGCTTCTCGTGCAGACCGGGGTCGACCAGGGGACCGACGTACTCGAGGATGCCCTCCTCGATCTGGTTGTAGTACGAGTTGATCTGCCGTGCGCGCTTGGCGGCGAAGATCACCAGGGCGTACTTGGAGGACGCCCGCTCGAGGAGCTCGTCGATCGGGGGGTTGGTGATGCCGATCGGGGTGTCGTACAACGGGGCTGCCGCTGCGGCTTCGATGGTGGCCACTATGGGTTCTCCTCTGGGTACAGCCTGGGTGGTGCTCTGGCCTGGGTGGTGCTCTAGCGTCTGATTCGGCGTCAGTCTTGGCCGACCAGCAATGATACCAACTCATCGACCGCGACCTCGAGTTCGTCGTTGACGACGACCTCGTCGAACTCCTCGCGGGCGTCCATCTCGACCTTCGCGGTCTCGAGCCTGCGGGTGACGACCTCGTGCGGCTCGGTACCCCGGCCGCGGAGGCGGACCTCGAGTTCCTCCCACGACGGCGGGGACAGGAACACGGTGCGTCCCTCGGGGATGGACTCGCGGATCTGCCGGACTCCGGCGAGGTCGACCTCGATGAGGACCGGCCGGCCCTCGTCGAGGGCGCGACGGACCGGGTCGGCCGGGGTACCCGAGAGCTGGAGGCCCCGGTGGATCTCGGCCCACTCGAGCATCCGACCCTGGTCGACGGCCTCGCGGAACTCCTCGGTGCTGACGAAGTGGTAGTCGCGCCCGTCGACCTCTCCGGGACGTGGGTCCCGGGTGGTCATGGAGACGCTGAAGTAGAGGTCCGGAACGCGGTCACGTAGGCGTGCCACGACGGTTGACTTGCCGACGGCGGAGGGGCCGGCCAAGACGATCAGCCGGCCCCTCTTCGCCGTCGCTTCCGGGGACGAGACCCCGGATGACGGTGTGTTCATGCGTCGATCAGTCGACCGTGAAGTCGAACCGCTCGAGCAGTGCGCGGCGCTGGCGGTCTCCGAGACCACGCAGGCGACGCGTCGGTGCGATCTCCAGCTCGGTCATGATCTCCTGAGCCTTGACCTTACCGACCTTGGGCAGGGCCTCGAGCAGCGCCGAGACCTTCATCTTGCCGAGGATCTCGTCGCTCTCGGCATCCTTGAGCACCTGCTTGAGGTCGGTGCCACCACGCTTCAGGCGCTCCTTGAGCTCAGCCCGGGCGCGACGGGCGGCAGCCGCCTTCTCCAGAGCAGCGGCACGCTGCTCATCGGTCAACTGGGGAAGGGCCACAATTCCTCCGTCTCGTTCGTGTGTGTCTCATGACTCACGCGGGTGTCCACCGTAGGACATCCACGTGTGGTGTGCGGTGACCGACCCCGGCGCGTCCGCGGGCTGCGGCTCATGCCGGGAGCGGGCGCTCCCTCGTGCTCACCGTACCCGGGCGATTCCGCCCCCCTCGCGGGAGACCGGCACGGCGTCGGGCCTGATGACCTCAGCAACAGTACGCGGCCGAATGGCCTCGTCGTCGCGCGGGGCCCGGCGTGGCACCCCGCCTGAACTGCGGATTGACGTGTGAGGTGAGGAGAAGACTAACGCCGGTCGCGCGCTCCCGCGAACCGAACCGCCCTAAATGGGGCGACCGGGTCACGGCATGTGCCCCCGGCGACGTGGCCCCTGTGACGCCAGCCGTCCCGTGTGACGCCAGCGTTCCGCCGGGGCGTCGGACCGCTCACGCGGACCCGACGAAACGGTAGGTCCCGGCCAGATCGCGGACCACCGCCCGCATCGCCCGGACGTCCGGGCCCGACCGCAGGACGTGCCTGGAGACGTTGACGAGGGTGTGGGCCAACGCGGGCCCGGCGATCCTCCGGACGTCCGCGAGCGTCCCCCCCTGCTCCCCCACTCCCGGCATGAGGACCGGGCCGCAGAGCCCGTCCAGTCGCGGAGGGTCGGCGACCGTCGCGCCCACGACGACACCGAACGAACCCGGCGTGCCGGGCCCCGACGCGGTGTTCCGGTGGCCCACCTCGTCCACGACCGACTGCGCGACCGTTCCGGAGGGTCCGGTGGCCGCCTGCAACCCCCCCGCCTCGGGGTTGGAGGTGCGGGCCAGGACGAACAGCCCCCGGTTGTTCGCCGATGCGGTGTCGAAGGCGGCCTCCAGCGAGCCCACCCCCAGGTACGGGGACACGGTCAGGGCGTCGCAGGCCAGTGGCGAGTCCGATGCCAACCACGCCCGGGCGTACCCGGCCATGGTGGAACCGATGTCCCCGCGCTTGGCGTCCGCGATCGACAGCGCTCCCGACTCGGCGATCGACGCCAGGACCTCCTCGAGGACCGCGAAACCCGCGGAACCGTGCTCCTCGAAGAACGCCACCTGGGGCTTGACCGCCGGCACGAGATCCCCGAACGCCTCGAGGGACCGGCGGGAGAACTCGCGCACCCCCGCGGCGTCCACCCCCAGCCCCCAGGACTCGAGGAGCGCCGGGTGGGGATCGATGCCCACGCAGAGGTTCCCGCGTGCGGAGACGGCCGAGTGGAGCCGCGCACCGAAGGGGTCTCGGGGCGTGCCCCCGGTCATCGGGCGGCGAACCCGCTGTGCAGCTCCTGGAGGGGGCTCACCGTGACGTCACCGCGCCGGATTGCCTCGATACCGTGCACCGCCGCCGTCGCGCCCTGCACGGTGGTGATACACGGGACCCTCCGGGTGATCGCGGCCGAGCGGATCTCGTGCCCGTCGGCGCGGGTACCCCCGGTGGACGAGGCGATGTTCAGGATCAGGTCGACCTCGTCGGCGTTGATCCGGTCGACGATCGTCCGGACCGGGTCGCCCTGTTCGTCGACCGGCCCGCCCCCGGCCTCGGTCAGCTTCGCCACGGTCTCGCACGCGATCCCGTAGCGCCGCAGCATGAGCGCGGTGCCCTCGGTGGCAAGGACCGTGAACCCGAGCGCGGCGAGGCGTTGTGCCGGGAACACCATGGACCGCTTGTCCCGGTTCGCGACCGAGACGAACACGGTCCCCGACGTCGGGAGCACGCCCTCGGCCGCGAGTTGACCCTTGGCGAAGGCGACGGCGAAGTTGGGTCCGATGCCCATGACCTCACCGGTCGACTTCATCTCCGGGCTGAGCAGCGAGTCCACGGGGTTGCCCTCGGGGGTGCGGAAACGGTTGAACGGGAGGACCGCCTCCTTGACGGCGACCGGCGCGTCCGCCGGGAGCGAGCCGCCGTCCCGGTCGGACGGGAGGAGCCCCTCGGCCTTGAGCTCGGCGATCGTCTCACCCATCATGATGCGGGCGCACGCCTTGGCGAGGTGCACTCCGGTCGCCTTGGACACGAACGGCACGGTGCGACTGGCCCGGGGGTTCGCCTCGAGCACGTACAGGACGTCGTCCTTGATCGCGTACTGGACGTTCATCAATCCCTTGACGCCGATGCCGAACGCCAGTGCCTCGCTGGAGCGGCGGACGCGGTCGATGTCGTCCTGTCCCAGGGTGATGGGCGGGAGCGCGCACGCGGAGTCCCCGGAGTGGATGCCGGCCTCCTCGATGTGCTCCATGACCCCACCCAGATAGACCTCGGTACCGTCGCACAACACGTCGACGTCGATCTCGACCGCGTCGTCGAGGAAACGGTCGACCAGGACCGGACGGTCCGGGCTGATCTCGGTGGCGCGCTCGATGTACGACCGCAGCGACGACTCGTCGTACACGATCTCCATCCCCCGCCCGCCCAGCACGTACGAGGGTCGGACGAGGACGGGGTAGCCGATGCGCGCCGCGATCTCCGTGGCCTCCGTGGCGTTGATGGCCGTCCCGAACGCGGGTGCGGGCAGACCGGCCCTCACCAGGACCTCGCCGAACTCACGCCGGTCCTCCGCGAGGTCGATGGCCGACGGGCTGGTGCCCACGATCGGGACGCCGGCCTCCTCCAGCTGTGCCGCCAGGCCGAGCGGGGTCTGGCCGCCGAGTTGGACCAGGACTCCTGCGACGGTTCCCGACTCGGACTCGGCGTGGTAGACCTCCATGACGTCCTCGAACGTCAGCGGCTCGAAGTACAGACGGTCCGCCGTGTCGTAGTCGGTCGAGACGGTCTCCGGGTTGCAGTTGACCATCACGGTCTCGTACCCGGCCTCGGACAACGTGAGCGCGGCGTGGACGCACGAGTAGTCGAACTCGATGCCCTGCCCGATCCGGTTGGGTCCGGAGCCCAGGATGATGACCTTCTCGCGCTCGGTCTGGGCGGCGACCTCGGACTCGGCCGCGGGGTCGAGTTCGTAGGTCGAGTAGTGGTACGGGGTCTTTGCCTCGAACTCCGCGGCGCAGGTGTCGACCGTCTTGTAGACGGGCCGCACGCCGAGCCGGTGACGTAGACGCCGGACGCCCTCGGCGCCCGCGAACTCGGGCCGCAGAGCCGCCACCTGGGCGTCGGACAGTCCGTTGTGCTTCGCGCGGCGCAGCAGCGCCTCGTCGACCACCGGTGCGTCGACGATCTCCTGTCGGAGCTCGACCAGCGCGGCGACCTCCTCGAGGAACCACGGGTCGATCCCCGAGGCCTCGTGGACCTGCTCGACGGTCGCGCCGAGGCGGAGCGCCAGTTCCACGTCGTACATCCGGCCCTCGGTCGGGCGCACGAGGTCCGCGAGGACGGCGTCGACGTCGGTCGACCGACCGGGAGCGATCGTCTCGTCGGGCAGGGTCCAGAAGCCGGCCGCCTTGGTCTCCAGCGAGCGCATCACCTTGCCCAGCGCCTCGCGATAGTTGCGGCCCAGGCTCATCGCCTCGCCCACCGACTTCATGGTGGTGGTGAGTGTGTCGTCGGCACCCGGGAACTTCTCGAACGCGAAGCGGGGGGCCTTGACCACCACGTAGTCCAGGGTCGGCTCGAAGCACGCCGGGGTCTCGCCGGTGATGTCGTTGGTGATCTCGTCGAGCGAGTAGCCGATGGCGAGCCGGGCGGCGATCTTGGCGATGGGGAACCCGGTGGCCTTGGACGCCAGCGCAGAGGACCGTGAGACGCGTGGGTTCATCTCGATCACCACGAGGCGACCGTCGACGGGGTTGATGGCGAACTGGATGTTGCAGCCGCCGGTGTCGACGCCGACTTCGCGGATGATCGCGATCCCGAGGTCGCGCATGTCCTGGTACTCGCGGTCCGTCAGCGTCATCGACGGGGCGACGGTGACCGAGTCGCCGGTGTGGACGCCCAGTGCGTCGACGTTCTCGATCGAGCACACCACCACGACGTTGTCCTTGTTGTCGCGCATGAGCTCGAGCTCATATTCCTTCCACCCGAGGATCGATTCCTCGATGAGGACGTTCGCGGTGGGCGAGGCGGAGAGCCCGCCGCCGGCGATCCGCTCGAGGTCCTCGGTGGTGTAGGCCAGGCCGGAGCCGAGACCGCCCATGGTGAACGACGGACGGACCACGACGGGCAGACCCAGTTCCGAGACGGTCGCGTGGACCTCGTCCATGGTGTGGCAGACGGCGCTGCGTGCAGAGTCGCCGCCGACGCTGGCCACGATGTCCTTGAAGGTCTGTCGGTCCTCACCGCGGTTGATCGCGGGGATGTCGGCGCCGATCAGCTCCACGCCGTGCTTGGTCAGGATCCCCTGCGCGTCGAGTTGCATGGCGGCGTTGAGCGCCGTCTGGCCTCCCAGCGTGGCGAGGACGGCGTCGACGGGGTGTCCGTCCGCCGCCTCCTTGACGAAGATCTTGTCGATGTACTCGGGCGTGATCGGCTCGACGTAGGTGCTGTCGGCGAACTCCGGGTCGGTCATGATCGTGGCCGGGTTGGAGTTGACCAGCGTCACGCGCAGTCCCTCGGCACGGAGCACCCGGCACGCCTGGGTGCCCGAGTAGTCGAACTCACAGGCCTGACCGATGACGATCGGGCCGGAACCGATCACGAGGACGTGGTTGATGTCTGTGCGGCGGGGCATCAGTTCGAGCCCTTTCTGGAGTCTGCGGAACCGTTGTCGGAGGTGTCACCGGTTGCTGAGTCGAGCAGGCTGACGAAGCGGTCGAAGAGGTCGGCGGCGTCACGGGGACCCGCCGCGGCCTCGGGGTGGTACTGGACGGAGAAGGCGGAGCCGTCGGTGAGGGCGACCCCCTCGACGGTCCCGTCGTTCGCGCACACGTGCGTGACCGTGGCGGTACCCCAGGGTGTCTCCCAGGTCTCGGCCTCCGGGGCGCGGAGCGCGAATCCGTGGTTCTGGGAGGTGATGGCGACCCTCCCGGTCGCCTTCTCGACCACCGGGATGTTGATCCCGCGGTGGCCGAACCTCATCTTGTAGGTCTCGAGCCCGAGCGCCCTGCCCAGGATCTGGTTGCCGAAGCAGATCCCGAAGAACGGGATCCCCTGGCTCAGGACCTCCTTGGTCAGGTGTACGGCGGCGTCGGCGGTGGCCGGATCCCCGGGGCCGTTGGACAGGAAGACCCCGTCCACATCGAGGTCGAGCACGTCCTGCAGGGTCGCGTCCGACGGGAGCACGTGGACCCGCACGCCGCGCGCGGTGAGCATGCGGGGGGTGTTGGTCTTGATGCCCAGGTCGAGCGCGGCCACCGAATAGCGTGCCCGCCCCTCGGGCTCGACGACGTAGGCGGTGTCGGTCGAGACGGCCTCGGCCAGCGACGCGCCGGCCATGGGTTCCTGGGCCCGGACGGTCATGAGCATCGACTCGTCGTCCACCAGGTCCTCGCCGGAGAAGATGCCGGCCTTCATGGCCCCGAGATCCCGGATGTGGCGGACGACCGCCCGGGTGTCCACCCCGGCGATCCCCACGATGCCCTGGGCGAGCAACTCGTCCTCGAGCGTGCGCTCGGACCGGTGGTTGGAGGCGCGGCGTGACAGGTCCCGGATCACCAGACCCGACACCCAGATCCGACCGCCGCCGTTCCGGCCGACGAGCAGCGACTCACCGTCCTCGTCGTTCCACCCGGTGTTGCCGATCTGCGGAGCGGTGCTGACGACGATCTGCCGGTGGTAGGACGGGTCGGTGAGGGTCTCCTGGTACCCCGACATCCCCGTGGTGAAGACCGCCTCCCCGAGGGTGGTCCCGGTCGCCCCGAACGCGGTGCCGCGGTGGATGCGGCCGTCCTCGAGGACGAGGGCGGCGGGTGCGCGGCCCCCCGGTGCGACTGTGGTTCCGTTGTGCGGTGTCACTTCTTCTCCTCGGAGGTGTTGCGGGGGGTGTCCGGCCGGGTGGGCGGCGTGGCGTCGCCGCGCAGGGCCTCCCAGCGGGGGTACGAGTCCTTGTCGTCGGCCCGGAAGCCGGAGTCGATCAGTGTGGGGCCGTCGTGGCCGTCGACCTGCCATCGGGCGACGAGGATCCCGCCACCGGGCACGGTCTTGTTGGCGAGGGCGGACGCGCGTCGCACGTCCACCAGGTCGGCGCGGGGGATCCATACTGTGGCGTCGGCGAGGTCGAGCCGGAGTCCCCCGGTGAACGCGGTGAGGGTGGCGGCCGAGCGGTGCCCGAGCGGTGCCCGGGCGATCCTCGCCTGCCAGTCACCCGCCACTGTGCTGCCGATGTACACGCCGGTCAGCGGTCCCAGCACCACGTCACCGGTCTCGGCGGGAACCTCCGGCAGGGTGTCGAAGAGGCCGGCCTGGGAGCGGCTGCGGTTCCGCCAGCCCCATGCCATCAACCCGAGCAGGCCGAGAAAGACGACGATCACGGCCACCAGGGTCCAGACGTCCTGTGTCATGCGAGTACCTCTCCGTCGCGGCTGGTCATGCGGCCCCGGTATACGGTGCCCACGACCCGGGCGGCGAACGTCATCCCCTCGTAGGGGGTGTTGGCGGACAGACTTGCGAGCTCCTCCCCGACGACGGTCCACGGGGAGTCGGGATCGACGACGGCGAGGTTGGCGGGTTCCCCGACCTCGATCGGTCGTCCCTGGTCGGTGAGACCGGCGATCTCGGCGGGCCGCGTGCTCATCACGCGGGCCAGATCGCGCCAGCCCATCTCCCCCGACTCGACCAGGAGGGCCGCCACGATGGGCAACGCGGTCTCCAACCCGAGCATGCCCGGGCGGGCGGCCGCGAACTCGCAGCACTTCTCCTGGGCGGCGTGGGGGGCGTGGTCGGTGGCGACGCAGTCGATCACCCCGGACACGAGCGCGTCACGCAGGGCGAGAGTGTCGTGGGCTTCGCGCAGCGGCGGGTTGACCCTGTACACCCCGTCGTACGACTCGAGCCTCGTGTCGTCGAGCAGTAGGTGGTGGGGGGTGACCTCCGCGGTGATCGAGATCCCCTGCGCCTTCGCCCACTTCAGCAGCTCCACCGTGCCCGTGGTGGAGGCGTGGCAGATGTGGACGCGCGCGCCGGCGTCCCGGGCCAGGATCGCGTCGCGCGCGACGATGGACTCCTCCGCCGAACGCGGCCATCCGGTCAGTCCGAGGCGGGCGGCGGTGGGCCCCTCGTGTGCCACCGCACCCTTGGTCAGGCGTGGCTCCTCCGCGTGCTGTGCGATCAGCACGCCGAGGCCCGCCGAGTACTCGAGGGCGCGGCGCATCACCAGCGGGTCGTAGACGCACATGCCGTCGTCCGAGAAGATCCTGACCCGGGCCTCGCCGGAGGCCATCTGGCCCATCTCGGTGAGCTGCTCCCCCTTGAGTCCGACGGTGACCGCTCCCACCGGGTGGATGTCGCACAGCCCCACGGACCGGCCGATCCGCCACACGGAGTCGGTGACGGTCTGGTTGTCCTGCGGAGGCTGGGTGTTGGCCATGGCGAACACCGCGGTGTACCCGCCGCGCGCCGCCGCCGCCGACCCGGTGGCCACCGTCTCGGTGTCCTCCCGTCCGGGCTCGCGCAAGTGGGTGTGGAGGTCGACGAACCCGGGCAGCAGGACGGCGCCGGCCATGTCGTGGGTCTCGGCGTCGTCAGGGAGATCGTCACCGGCGTCCGGTCCGATCGCGGCGATGAGCCCGTCCCTGACGAGCACGTCGACGGGATCGCCCTCCCCGTAGGGCCGGACCCGGCGCAGCAGCAGGGTCGGGGGTTCGAGGGCGCTCACTCGGGGTTTCCTTCCGTTCCGACAAGGGTGTGGAGCAGGACCGACATGCGCACGTGGACGCCGTTGGTGACCTGCTGGAGAATCGCCGACGACGGGGCGTCGGCCGTGTCGAACCCGATCTCCATCCCCCGGACCATCGGTCCGGGATGAAGGACGACCGCGTTCTCGGGCAACCGGGACGCACGCGCGGGCCCCAGGCCGTACCGCACCGCGTACTCGCGGGCGGACGGGAAGAACCCGCCGTTCATCCGCTCGGCCTGGACACGCAGCATCATCACCGCATCCGCGCCGGCGAGCTCGGCGTCGAGGTCCGTCGAGGCCCGGACCGGCCAGTCCCCGACCCCCACCGGCAGCAGGGTGGGTGGCGCGACCAACACGACCTCGGCGCCGAGCGTCGACAGCAGCAGCGCGTTCGACCGGGCCACCCGCGAGTGCAGGATGTCGCCGACGATCACCACTCGGCGGCCCTCGATCCCCCCCAGTCGTTCGCGGATGGTCATCGCGTCCAGCAACGCCTGGGTCGGGTGCTCGTGCATGCCGTCACCGGCGTTGATGACCGAGGGACCGGCACCGCCGGGGGCGACCCAGCCGGCGATCTGGAGGGCGGACCCCGAGGCCGGATGACGCACGATGAGCGCGTCCGCGCCGACCGCGGTCAGTGTCATGGCCGTGTCCCGCAGCGACTCCCCCTTCTGCACCGAGGATGCGCTCGCGGAGACGTTGATGACGTCGGCACTCATCCACTTGCCGGCGGTCTCGAAGGAGACCCTCGTGCGCGTGGAGTTCTCGTAGAACACCGTCAGGACGGTCTTGCCCCGGAGGGTGGGCAGTTTGCGGACCTCGCGCCCGAGGAGCGTCTCCTTGAGACGGCTCGCCTCGTCCAGGATCGACAGCGCCGCGTCGCGGTCCAGATCGGCGGCGGAGAGCAGATGCTTCACCTGGCGTCCTCCGGTGTCGGCCTTCTGAGGACCACGGCGTCGACGTCGTCCGTCTCCGTGAGCTGCACCGAGACGCCCTCCTCGCGCGAGGTGGGGACGTTCTTCCCGACGTAGTCCGCGCGGATCGGGAGTTCGCGGTGCCCGCGGTCGACCAGGACCGCGAGCTGGACTCGTGCGGGTCTGCCGAGGTCCCGCAGCGCGTCGAAGGCGGCCCGGATGGTGCGGCCGGAGAACAGGACGTCGTCGACCAGGATGACGGTCGCTCCGTCGATGCCCTCCGCCGGGACCGTGGTCGGGCTCATCGGGCGATGGGGGCCACCGGCGAGGTCGTCGCGGTACAGGGTCACATCGAGTGAACCGGCGTGTACGGCGGCTCCGCTGAACTCCCTGATGCGCTCGGCCAGACGGTGCGCGAGCGGGACGCCGCGGGTGGGGATGCCGAGCAGGACGACCGGACCCGAGTCCGGTGCGTCCGCGGCCGTGCGTTCGATGATCTGGTGTGCCAGGCGGGATATGGTCCTGGCGACGTCGTCAGACGTGAAGAGTGATACCGAGGTCGTCTCCGAACCGTCAGCGCTCACCGATCACCACCTCCTTGTCCGCCTCGCTGGACGGCTCGTTAAAGGGATAGCTTTCGGACCGAACTCTATCAGTCCTCGGTTCCGGCCTCCGACGGGTCGGGGGTGGCCTCCGACACGTCTGCGGCCGGCGCCGGGTCCAGTGAGGACACCGCGCGTTCGGCCGCCCGGATGTGCTCGGCGAGCCCGGCGATGCGGTCGAGGACGGCGTTGACGTAGGGCACCGACTTCTCGGCGGACAGGTCGGCGACCAGCAGCACCGACTGGTCGATCACGATGGCCGAGTCCACGTCCTCGGTGCCGAACAGCAGCTCCCACGCTCCCGCGCGCAGCACAGCCCGGTCCACTGCAGGGAGGCGCTCAAGCGTCCATTCCCGCAGGTGCTCGGCGATCATGGTGTCGAGCCGGTCCAACCGCTCCGCCACACCCGTGACGATGTCCATGGTGTAGGACGCGACGTCGTGGAACTCCTGCGACTCCTCGCCCATCCGGCGGCGCTCCTCGGCGAGTGCCACCACGTCGGCGTCACGTAGCTCCGCCTCGAACAGCAGGGCCACCGCGCGCTTGCGGGCCCGGAACCTCGATCCCCGGCGCCGGTGTTCTGCGTCATCCGCCATGGTCAGGCGTTCACCCGGCTGAGGTACCGGCCGTCGCGGGTGTCGATCCGCAGCTTGTCGCCCGTGTTGATGAACAGCGGCACGTGGACCTCGGCGCCGGTCTCGAGGGTGGCGGGCTTGGTGCCGCCGGTCGACCGGTCCCCCTGCAGGCCCGGGTCGGTGTGCTGGACCACCAGGTCGACGGCGACGGGCATCTCGGCGAAGAGCGCCACGCCCTCGTGCATCGACACCTGGACGCTGGTGTTCTCCAGCAGGAACCGGGCACCGTCCCCCATCACGGTGGGCGAGACGTTGATCTGCTCGAAGTCCTTCTCGTCCATGAGCACGTAGTCCTCACCGTCGCGGTAGAGGAAGGTCATGTCGCGGCGGTCCACCGTGGCGGTCTCGACCTTGACGCCGGCGTTGTAGGTCTTGTCGACGATCTTGCCGGAGACGACGTTCTTGATCTTGGTGCGGACGAAGGCGGGACCCTTACCCGGCTTGACGTGCTGGAACTCCTGGATCTGCCACAGGTTTCCCTCCTCCTTGAGGACGAGGCCGTTCTTGAAGTCGGCGGTGGACGCCATGGTCGGTTCTCCTTCGCGAGTCGTCGGCGGGCGGCCGGGGACCGGCGCCGCGCGCATGTTCTGTGGGACGGCTGCTCAGAGCACGCTGAGCGCCGTCGACGTGGTGGTCAGGGACCTACCGCCCCCGCCGGTGACGGCCACGGTGTCCTCGATTCGGATCCCTCCGAGGCCGGGGAGGTAGATTCCCGGCTCGATGGTGATCACATCGCCGTCGGACAGTGTACTCGCGGACCTGCTCGACACCGCGGGCGCTTCATGGACGTCCAACCCCACCCCGTGTCCCAGCGAATGGCCGAAGTATCCGTCGAACCCGGCGTCGGCGATGATGCCGCGACTCACCCCGTCGAGTTCCCAGCAGGCCAGTCCCTCCCGGACCGCCGCCACCCCGGCGAGTTGGGCGCGTCTGACGACCTCGTAGGCGTCGAGGAGTCGGTCGGCCGCGTCGCCCAGGGCGACGGTGCGGGTGCAGTCGGAGGCGTAGCCCGACACCGTCGCTCCGAAGTCCACCACGACGAGATCCCCGGCGGCGAGAAGCCTGTCCCCCGGGACATGGTGCGGGTGCGCACCGTTGGGACCCGAGGCGACGATGGTCTCGAAGGCCACGCCGTCGGAGCCCGCTCGACGCATCGCGTGCTCGAGATCGGCGGCGACCTCCCGCTCGCTGCGGCCCTCGGCGAGCAGGCCGTGGGCCAGCAGATGGTCCCAGGATTCGTCCACGACCCGGCAGGCACGCTCGATGAGTCCGATCTCGACCGGGTCCTTCGCCCGCCTGACCTGCTCCACCAGCCCGCTGGTCTCGACGACCTGTGTCCCGGAGGCCCCGATCTCCTCGAGAACGCGGCGCAGGGCGGACGCCGCGGACAGGGTCAGGTCGTCCGCCTCCACCGCGAGTGGGGCGTCCGCGGGACCCCGGCGACGTCCGAGGACCCCGGCGACGTAGTCACGCGAGATCACGTGACCGACATCCGGGGCCTGCTCGACAACCTGGAGCTCGTACCGCGAGTCCGTGCACAGGACCGCCTCGCCGCCGTCCTCCACGAGGACGGCCCCGCCGGATCCGCGGAACCCGGTGAGATAGGCGATGTTCCGGGGGTCGGTGACCAGGAGCGCACCGGCTCCCGCCTCGGCGGTCGCGGAGGCGACAGCACGTCGACGGGCCGCCAGACGGTCGTTCACAGCAGGACCCCGCCGCCGCCGGGCTTGTTCCCCTCCGAGATCGCGGCGTAGGCCGCGGTCATCAGGGACGGGTCGGGGGCCTCCATGCGTGCCGGCCGGGCCAGTCCGTCGAGGACCACCAACCGGAGGAAGCCGGAGTGGTTCTTCTTGTCCCCCGCCATCAGCTCGAGCAACCGCGGGAACGCGTCGTCGTGGTACCCGGTGGGTAGGCCGAGAGAGGACAGGATCGACGCGTGCCGGTCGGCCGTCGCGTCGTCCAGACGACCGGCCAGGCGGGCCAGCTCGGCCACGAAGCACATGCCCACGCTCACGGCCGCCCCGTGCCGCCAGCGGTACTGCTCACGCCGCTCGACCGCGTGGCCGAGGGTGTGTCCGTAGTTGAGGTTCTCCCGGGGACCGGACTCCCTGAGGTCCCGGCCCACCACATCGGCCTTGACCTGGATGCTCCGGCGGATGAGCTCGACGATCGTCTCCCCGGTCGGGTCGAGCGCCGCCTGCGGGTCGGCCTCGATGAGATCGAGGATCACCGGGTCCGCGATGAAGCCGCACTTGACCACCTCCGCCATCCCGGAGATCAGCTCGTTACGCGGAACCGATTCGAGTGTCGCCGTGTCGACGAAGACCGCGGCCGGCTCGTGGAAGCTGCCCACGAGGTTCTTGCCCGCGTCGGTGTTGATCCCGGTCTTACCACCCACGGCGGCGTCCACCATGGCGAGCAGCGTGGTGGGGATGTGGATCACGCGCACCCCGCGCATCCAGGTGGCGGCCACGAAGCCGGCGAGGTCCGTCGCCGCCCCGCCGCCCAGGCTCACCACGGTGTCCTTGCGGCCCAGTCCGATCTTGCCGAGAACGTCCCAGCAGTACCCCGCCACGGCCAGATCCTTGCCGGCCTCGGCGTCGGGGATCTCCACGCGGTGCGCGTTGACGCCGGCCTCGGCGAGCTGCTCGCGCAGGGCCTCGGCGGTCTGGGTCAACGGCGGCTGGTGGAAGATCGCCAGAGTGCGCGACGTCGAACACGCCTCGAGGATCTCCGGCAGCAGTCCGCGGCCGATCACCACCGGGTACGGATCGGCGGACCGCACGTCCACCACCACGGGGTCGGCTTCGTTCCGGTCTCGGTTCATGATGGACTCCCACTCATCGCTCGACTACTCACGCTCGTACCCCGACTCTCGCCCGACTCACGATCGATCCGCTGCGCCCCGGGCGTGCGGGTCACCGGACTCGAGCCTGTCGACGATCTCCGTCACCACCTTGCCCGAACTCCGGCGTTCCGTGCTCACGGTCGACCACGCCACCTCCCGGTACAGCGGTGACCGCTCGGTCAGCAACGCCTGGTAGCGCGCCGTCACGTCCCCGCCCGCGAGGAGAGGGCGGCCGGGACCGCGCGACCGACGAACACCCTCGGCCACCCCGATCGTCAGATGGATCACGCGGTGACCGCGCAGCCGGGCGCGGGTGGTGGCCGAGAGCACCGCCCCGCCCCCCAGCGACAGGACACCGTCGAAGGACGCGAGCGCCTCCCCCACGACCTTCTCCTCGATCGCGCGGAACGCGGGTTCACCGTCGTCCGCGAAGATCTCGGGGATCGATCGCCCCTCGGACTCCTCGATCATCTGATCGGCGTCACGGAACGGTACGTCGAGTCTCCGGGCGAGCTTGCGTCCGATCGTCGTCTTGCCGGCACCCGGCGGACCGACCAGGACGGCGACCGGCCGTGCCGGATCGCTCATACCGGATCCGAGTCCCAGTCCAGTCTCGCCGCGACGGCGTCGAGGTAACCCTGTACGTTGCGTCGGGTCTCCGACACCGAGTCCCCGCCGAATTTCTGCAGGACCGACCGTGCCAGGACCAGCGCGACCATGGATTCCGCGACCACCCCCGCAGCGGGGACCGCGCACACGTCGGAGCGCTGGTGGATGGCGGTGGCACCGGAGCCGTCCGCCATGTCGACGGTGCTCAGTGCGCGGGGGACCGTGGAGATGGGCTTCATGGCGGCGCGGACCCGGAGGGCCTGACCGTTGGTCATCCCCCCTTCGAGTCCACCCGCACGGTTGCTCCGGCGTCCCACACCGTCCGCTCCGCGCACCATCTCGTCGTGAGCCACGCTGCCCCGGCGACGGGCGGTCTCGAAACCGTCGCCGACCTCGACCCCCTTGATCGCCTGGATCCCCATGAGGGCCCCCGCCAGTTGGGCGTCGAGGCGCTCCTCGCCGGACACGTGAGAGCCGAGTCCGATGGGCAGACCGTGGACCACCACCTCGACCACCCCTCCGAGCGTGTCGCCGGCCTTCTTGGCCGCCTCGATCTCGGCGATCATCAGGTCCCCGCTCGCGGCGTCGAACGCGCGCACGGGACTCTCGTCGATGGCCGGCAGGTCGGCGAACGTGGGCTCGGGACCGGTGTAGGGCTCTGAGGCGCCGATCGAGATCACGTGCGAGAGGACCTCCACTCCCAGGACTTCACGCAGCAGCGCCCGGGCGACCGTCCCCGCGGCGACCCTGGCAGCGGTCTCGCGGGCGCTCGCGCGCTCCAGGACCATCCGGGCGTCGTCGAAGTCGTATTTCAGCATGCCGGCGAAGTCGGCGTGTCCCGGGCGGGGTCGGGTGAGCACGGCCGCGCGGGCCTTGTCCTCGATCGCGTCGGGCTCGACGGGATCCGCCGACATGATCTGTTCCCACTTGGGCCACTCGGTGTTACCGACCTCGATCGCGATGGGCGAGCCCATGGTGTGACCGTGCCGGACGCCCGCGAGCACCCTGACCGCGTCCGCCTCGAACTTCATCCGGGCACCGCGGCCGTAGCCCAGGCGGCGGCGGGCGAGTTGCGAGGCGATCTGCTCGCTCGTCACCTCGACCCCCGCGATGACGCCCTCGACGATCGTCACTAGGGCCTGGCCATGCGATTCTCCGGCGGTGGTCCACTTCAGCACGCCGCCGATCATCCCACGTCCGGCTATCACCCGGCACATCAGGCCCGCGGCGCCGCCGAGGTCCGGGTCCGTGAGGCGACGGAGGCCTGGTGCGGCGTGGTGCCGGTGAGGCGCCGGAACGCGTGGATGAAACTCGACGCCTCGGCGTAGCCCAGGCGGATCGCGACGTCCTCGACCGAGAGCAGACCGGTGGCCAGCATCCGCTCCGCCAACTCGACCCGGACGTCGTCCAGCAGGCGCTGGTACGAGGTGCCCTCGTCCGCCAGCCGCCTCCGCAGCGTCCGGGGACTCACGCCCAGTGCGGCGGCCACGGAGGGCATGGGTGCCCCCTGGGAGAGACTCCCGGTGATCTCGACGCGGACACGGCTGCTCACCGGCCCGCGGGTCCGGCGGGCGGCGGCGAGGTCCCGGCAGAGCGCCTCGGCCATCGCCACCGCGCCTGCACTGCCCTGCGGGAGGGGGCGGTCGAGGTGGACGGCGTCGAAGACCGCCGTGACCCCGTCGCCGCGGACGGGCGACGACGGCACCGTGCCCAGGCGCTCGCCGTAGGCGGCGAGTGTCTCGTCGGTGCGCCCGCCGGCGAACGTGACCTCGGTGAAGGGCAGGCCGCCGGGGACGAGATCCCGGAGAACGGAATCGATCGCGAAGAGATCCCGATCCACGAGGAACTCGCGGACGTCCTCCGGGAGTGCCGCTCCCCCCAGCCGGACGACGATCCGGTCACCGGTCGCCTCCACACCGAGCGCGCTGAAGATGTAGCTGAGGTCGATGAAGCGCAGGGTCATGGCGATCACGTCGCGGAGCGTGGGGCTGGAGAGCAGGGCGTAGCCGAGGATCCCGAAGGTCGTCAACCGATAGGCGGCGCCGACCTCCGCGGCGAGGGCGGGGCGGTCGCCCGCGGCAGCACACAGGTTCCGGATCGCGGCGAGCTCCTGCGCCGGGGCCACCAGCAGATCGGGGGTCGCGAGCTCGGCGGGGCTGAGACCCACCCCGCGCAGGATGGTCCCCGCCTCCACGCCGAGGGTGCCCCCGGCCTCGACGAGCACACCGATCCCGGTGGCGGAGCGCGGGAAGTCCCAGTGCGCTACCGCGGGGCGGTCCCAGGAGGTCATGGCCGGAATTATGGATTATCCGTCCGGGAAAGTCTGTGGCCACGCCGGGCCGACCCCATACGGTCGCACCATGACTTCCTCCGCCTCACCCGCGAACAGCACCCGACGGCGCCCCCGCGTCCTCATCATCGGCGCCGGATTCGGTGGCCTGGGCGCCGCCTACGAACTCACCCGTGACGACCTCGCGGACGTGACGATCCTGGAGAAGGCCGACGACGTGGGCGGGGTGTGGCGGGACAACACCTACCCGGGAGCGGCCTGTGACGTGCCGTCGAACCTGTACTCGTACTCGTTCCACCGCAAGACCGACTGGGGCCGCCGCTACGCCGAGCAGCCGGACATCCTGTCCTACATCCGCGAGACGGCGGACCGGTACGGCCTACGGGACAAGGTGCGCACTGGAGTGGAGGTGACCTCGGCCACCTTCGACGAGGACACCGCCACGTGGACGGTGCTCACCGCCTCCGGCGAGTCGTTCGAGGCCGACGTGCTGGTCCCCGCGATCGGCCAGCTGTCCAGGCCGGCCTACCCGGACATCCCAGGGCTGGAGTCCTTCGCGGGCCCGTCGTTCCACTCCGCCCGGTGGCGGCACGATGTGGACCTCACCGGCAAGCGGGTCGCGGTGCTCGGTACCGGGGCGTCGGCGATCCAGTTCGTCCCCCGGATCCGTGAGGCCGCGTCCCACGTGACCGTCTACCAACGCTCGGCACCGTGGGTGGTGCCGAAGCCCGACCGGGCCTACACCGATGCGCACCGCACCGCGTTCGCCCGCGTCCCCGGCCTCGTCCCCGCGATGCGCGGGGCGATCTGGGAGGCCACGGAGGCCATCGGCCTGGCCCTGACCTCGGCGCGGCCCCTGGCCCGCATCCTCAGCGGGCTGGCCAGGGCCAACCTCAGGCTGACCGTCCGCGATCCGCAGTTGCGCGCCGCGCTCACCCCGACGGAACCGATCGGGTGCAAGCGGATGCTCTTCAGCAATGAGTGGTACCCCGCGCTCGCGCAACCGGACGTCGACGTGGTGACCGACGGCGTCTCCGAGGTGGTCCCCGACGGGATCATCACCACCGACGGACGACTGCACCCCGCCGACGTCATCGTCTACGGGACCGGCTTCAAGGCCACCGAGTTCCTGGCGCCCATCACCGTGCGAGGGCGCGGGGGACGGGACCTGCACGAGCAGTGGCGCGAGGGCGCGCGGGCGTACCTCGGGATGGCCGTTCCGGGTTTTCCCAACATGTTCCTGGTCTACGGCCCCAACACCAACCTCGGGAGCAGCTCGATCATCCTCATGATGGAACAGCAGGCCCGGTACATCCGCCAGATCGTCGAGGATCTGGCTCGCGCTGAGCGGCCCGTGGCCCTCGAGGTCCGACGCGAGGTCGACGACGCCTACGACGCGGAGATCCTGCGTCGCCTCGACGACTCGGTCTGGAGCGGGTGCGACTCCTGGTACAGGGCGGACTCCGGAAGGGTGACCACCAACTGGCCCGGGTTGGTCCACGAGTACCAGCGTCGGACCCGCACCGCGGACACGGAAGACTACGAGACCGTCGCGCCGCGCCGCTCGGAGGAGTCGGCGGCGGTCTGATCGCCCACCGGGCGCCCGGTGGCGCCGTCGTCCCCGGCTCTCAGCGACCGAGCGCCGCCGCCAGTGCCGAGGCCATGGCCCGGCGGGGCGCGGGGCGTCCGGTGAACAGCTCCACCTGACCGAAGGCCTGATGCAACAGCATCACGTCGCCGCCGACGACGGGGATCCCGGCGGCCAGCGCGACCGACCCCGCCGCGGTGGGCCAGGGGTCGTACAGGACGTCGAAGACCCGGTTGGCGCGGGCCACGAGGCCGGTGAGGTCGCCGATCCCCGGCTCGGGGACGGTGTTGACGAGGACGTCCGACCGCGAGATCTCATCGGCCAGGGACTCATCGGACAGCAGGACGGTGCGGATCTCCAGGCCCAGAGCCCGCCCGCACTCGGCCGCGGGCCCGGCGTTGTCCCGGCGGGACGCCAGCACCACCCGCCTCGCACCGGCCCCGGCGAGCCCGGCCAGCACCGGCCGTGCGGTCCCTCCGACGCCCAGCACGACCGCCGTAGGCTCCGGGGGCAGTCCGTCGAACTCGGCGAGTGCTCCGGTCACCCCGTCCACATCGGTGCAGTCGGCGAACCAGCCGTCCCCCCGCCGGACGAGGGTGTTGGCACTGCCGACGATCCGGGCCCGGTCGCTCACCACGGTCGCGTACCCCAGGGCGGCGAACTTGCCCGGCATCGTCACCGAATAACCCACCCGGTGTCGGGGTGAGGAGTCGACCACGAAGGGCAGACGTTCGGCATCGCAGTCGATACGCTCGTATGTCCATCCCTCGAGCCCGAGCGCCCGGTACGCCGCACCGTGCAGAACCGGGGAGAGCGAATGGTCGACCGGATGGCCCAGCACCGCCGCGGAGCGGGGTGCTGTGGCCGCGAGGCCGTCGGAGGGAGCGCGATCCGGACCAGCGACATCCCGACCAGCGCCGGCCGAACCAGCACCCGCGGTGCTAACGCCCACTGGACAGGACCCCGTTGGCTATCGCCTCACTCTGGTACCGCTCGTGCTCCGGGTACTCGTCGGCGAAGCGGGTGGTGCCCTGCATGTCGACGGTGACGAAGTACTTCCACCGCCCCTCGGCGGGGTTCTCCATCGCCCGGAGTGCATCGAGCCCGGGAGAGCCGATCGGACCGTAGGGCAGTCCGTCCATGGCGTAGGTGTTCCACGGCGTGACCGCTGCGCGATCGGCGTCGGTGGTGGCGATCTCCTGGTCGGCGAGGGCGTAGTTGACCGTCGAGTCGAACTGGAGGCGCATCGGCTCGTCGAGCCGGTTGAGGATCACCCTGGCGATCTTGTCGAAGTCCTCCAGGGTGCCCTCCTTCTCCACCAGGGACGCGGCGGTGACCACCTGGTACGGCGTCAACCCGATCCTCTCGGCCGAGGGCACGAGACCGGTGGAGTCGTAGGCGTCGGTCGACGAGTCGATGAGCTGACGGAGGATCTCCAGGGGCTCGGACTGGGGGCTGACGTTGTGCACTCCGGGCGCGATCAGGCCCTCGAGTCGACGAACCGGGTCCGGTGCGTCCCGCACCTCGTTGATGGCCCAGTCCGGCACCCCGAGTTCGGCGGGGTCGGCCTGCACGGCCGCGTCGACGATCTCCTGCGGCAGGCGGCACGTGGGTGGGGCCTCCGGGTCGTCCAGGTCCCGGAGACAGGTCGCGTCCGCGATCAGGGTGAAGATGCCCTTCTCGGTCCCGCCGCCGACGACGACCGTGTCGAGGAGTCGCCCGCCGGGTTTGACGTCCATGAAGCCGACCCTGTTCCGGGGATCGGCCAGGGCCTCCACCGCCGACGCGGCGCTCATCTCCTCCCGGACCTGGTAGTAGCCGGGCTGGATGCCCTCGACCGACGTCCCGGCCGCCGCTCCCGTGAAGGCCCGGGTGCTGGCCACGGTGCCGATGTCGTACAGGCGGTCCCCGACGACGCCGAGGGTGTCCCCGGGCTCGACGTGCAACAGCGCGTTGCCGGAGCCCTCGCCCTCGAAGTCGGGCGCGGCGGAGACCTCGTTGCCCGAGTTGCGGTAGACCATCACGGCGAAGGCCAGGACCACCCCGACCACGGCCGCAAGGAGTATGAACCGGGTGGTGCCACTCGTTCGTGAGCGTCCTCGTGCCGCAGACATCGTGCTCCTTAGCCAGGGGTTCAGGGAGCTGCCCGCCGGACAGCATCGTGCTTGACGGGCAGTTTATCCAGCCGCGCCGGTCGACACGCCCATCATCGGCGGGCGCGCCGCGAGTCGAGCCACGCCTGCAGGAGCACCACGGCGGCGGCCTGGTCGATCACGCCCCGCTGCTGTCGGGTGTTCCTGCCCGCGCCGTGGAGCGCTGCTCCCGCCGTCACCGTGGTGAGTCGCTCGTCCACGAATTCGACATCGAGGTCGGGCGCGGAGGCTCCGAGCGCGGCGGCGAACGACCGCGCCATCGCCGTGGAGGCGGTGTCCCGGCCTCTCAGCGAAGTGGGCAGTCCGACGATCACACCGACGGCGTCGTACTCCTCGACCAGGTCCCCCAGGCGTTTCACCTCCGCCGTCCACTCGGGATCACCGCTGGTGACGCGGATCGTCTCGACAGGTGTCGCGAGGATCCCGTCGGGATCGCAGGTGGCGACCCCGATCCGTGCCGTTCCCACGTCCAGGCCGAGCCGCCGCCCACGGATCCAGCCGGGCACCTCGGGGGTCGAATCCGTCACCCGGCGTCCCTGACGGCGTCGCGCAGCGTAGATACGGCCGCATCGATCCCGGCCGGGTCGGTGCCCGCCCCCTGTGCCATGTCCGGCTTGCCGCCACCCCTCGCCCCGAGCGCCGGTGCGACGGCCTTGACCAGATCGCCCGCGCGCAGGCCGCGCTCCTGGGCGGCGGGGCTCACCGCGATGACGAACGGCACCTTTTCCGAGCCCGCGGCGGTGAGGAAGATGACGCCGGCATTCCCGCCGAGTCGGCCCTTGAGGTCGGAGGCGAGGGTGCGCAGGTCGCCCGCCGCTCCCCCCGGGTCGTCGTGGGCGAGGAACCGGATCCCGTCGAGATCCTCGGCCGACGACAGCAGATCCCCGGCCCGGGAGGCGAGCTGGGCGGCGCGCATGGACTCCAGCGCCTTCTCCGCCTCCCGTAGCTTCGCGGTCAGTGCGGCCACCCGGTCGGGCAGCTCGTCGGCGGGCGCCTTGAGCGAGGTGGCCAGGCCCGACACGAGAGCGCGCTCGCGGGCCTGGTGCCGGTAGGCGTCCATCCCGACATACGCCTCCACGCGACGGATACCCGACCCGACGGAGGCCTCGCCCAGCAGACTCACCGGGCCGATCTGCGCGGAACTGGCCACGTGGGTGCCTCCGCACAGTTCCATCGAGAACGGTCCGCCGATCTCCACCACCCGGACCAGCGACCCGTAGTTCTCGCCGAACAGCGCCATGGCTCCCATCCGCCGGGCCTCGTCGAGGCTGGTCTCTATAGTGTTCACGCCGTAGTCGGCGTCGACGGCTGCGTTGGTGATCTCCTCGACCTGTGCGAGGACGTCCGCCGGGATGGAACCCGACCAGTTGAAGTCGAACCGCATGTACCCCGGCTTGTTGAGCGAGCCGGCCTGGACGGCCTCCGGTCCGAGGATCTGACGAAGGGCGGCGTGCACGAGGTGGGTGGCCGAGTGGCCCTGCGTGGCCCCCTTGCGCCACTCCGGGTCGACGGCCGCGGTGACCAGCTGGCCGGCCTCGACCTCGCCGCCCGTGAGGACGCCCTTGTGGATCCAGAGCTTCTTGCCGATCTTCTGCACGTCGTCGACCTGCATCTGGAAACCGGCGGTGGAGATCATCCCGCGGTCACCGAGCTGCCCACCGGACTCGGCGTAGAACGGCGTGCGGTCGAGGACGAACTCGACGGTGTCGCCGTCGCGGGCGACCGGCACGGACTCGCCGCCGGACACGATGCCGAGGAGGGTGGACTCGTCGGTGAGTTCGGTGAAGCCGGTGAAGACGGTCTCGCCGGCGTCGAGGAAATCGCGGTACACCGACAGATCGGCGTGGGCGTGCTTCTTGGATCGCGAGTCGGCCTTGGCCCTGGCGCGCTGCTCGGACATGAGCGACCGGAAGCCCGCCTCGTCCACCTGCAGCCCGGCCTCGGCGGCCATTTCCAGCGTCAGGTCGATCGGGAACCCGTGGGTGTCGTGGAGGGCGAAGGCCTGGCGGCCTGACAGGGTGGCCGCGCCCGATTCCCTCGCGTCCTCGGCGGCACGCTCGAAGAGCTGGGTCCCCGACTCGAGGGTCTTGAGGAAGGCGACCTCCTCGGCCACGGCGATGCGCTCGATGCGTTCGTACCCGGCGACCGTCTCGGGGAAGGACGGGCCGATCGCCTCCTTCACGGTGGTCATGAACTCGGCCATCGTGTCCCCGCTCGCGCCCAGGAGCCGGACGGACCGGACGATGCGCCGCAGCAGACGCCGCAGGATGTACCCGCGCCCCTCGTTGCCGGGGGTCACGCCGTCGGAGATGAGCATGTACGCCGTCCGCGCGTGGTCGGCGATCACGCGGAAGCGCACGTCGGAGGCGTTGTCCACCCCGTAGCTGGTGCCGGAGAGCCGCTCGGCGGTGTCGATCACCGGGCGGAGCAGATCCGTCTCGTAGACGTTCTCGACCCCCTGGAGCAGGAATGCGACGCGCTCGATCCCCATCCCGGTGTCGATGTTCTGCTTGGGAAGCGGGCCCAGGATCTCGAACGCGTCCTTGCCGGTGCCCTCGCCGCGCTCGTTCTGCATGAACACGAGGTTCCAGATCTCGATGTAGCGGTCCTCGTCGGCCTCCGGTCCGCCCTCGACACCGTACGCCGGGCCGCGGTCGTAGAAGATCTCCGAGCACGGACCGCAGGGCCCGGGAACGCCCATCGACCAATAGTTGTCCGCCATGCCGCGACGTTGGATGCGACCCTCGGGGACGCCGACCACGTCGCGCCAGATGCCGTAGGCCTCGTCGTCGTCGAGATACACGGTGACCCACAGCAGCCCCGGGTCGATACCGAAACCCCCGTCGTCCACGGACGAGGTGAGCAGCGACCACGCGTGGCGGATCGCCCCCTCCTTGAAGTAGTCACCGAAAGAGAAGTTGCCCGCCATCTGGAAGAAGGTGTTGTGGCGCGTGGTGATGCCCACCTCCTCGATGTCGAGGGTGCGCACGCACTTCTGGATGGAGGTCGCGGTGGCGTGCTCCGGGGTCTCCTGGCCGAGGAAGTAGGGCTTGAAGGGGACCATCCCGGCGTTGACGAACAACAGGTTCGGGTCGTCCAGGACCAGTGATGCGCTGGGGACCTCGGCGTGACCGGCCCTGACGAAGTGGTCGAGGAATCGGCGCCGGATCTCATGGGTCTGCACAGGGGGCCTCACTGGTGGGCTTGAGGAGGTGGTCGGACGACTGCCCAGCCTACCGGCGCGCCCCCGGGGGTCGAGGAACGGACCGCAGGAGTCCGCAGACGACACGGGCACGGACCCCGAGTGTGGGGTGCGTGCCCGTGGTCCGGTTCGAGATGAGGTGGTGTGTCAGCGCGGCATCGGGGGCAGGATGATGCCGAAGTTGGCCGCGGTGATGAACGCCTCCTGGGGAAGCAGCCCCAGGCTGTGGGCACCGGTCCCCCACACGCCGACCGAGGTGGCCACGCCGACCAGGGTCGAGAAAATGCTCGCGATTCCGCTCATGATTCCTCCGAGAGTGCTTGCGTCCATGGATACCTGGATGTTGCTCGTGTTCATACAGGCCTCATGAGTTTCACATACTCGGGCGGGAGCGGCTAGGTCTTCCCCCGGATGATCGTCCGCAATCGTGTCAGTCTGGCGGCCAGTTCTCGTTCGTGCCCGTGGCCGGCGGGTGAGTAGTAGTCCCGACCCACGAGCTCGTCGGGAGGATACTGCTGAGTGACCACTCCGGCCGGGGACTGGTGCGCGTAGAGGTAGCCGACTCCGTTGCCCAACCCCTTGGCCCCGGCGTAGTGACCGTCCCGGAGGTGACGGGGGACCTCACCGACTCCCCCGGCGCGGACATCCGCCATCGCCGCGTCTATCGCGGAGATCACCGCGTTGGACTTGGGCGCTGTCGCCAGATGGATGGTGGCCTGGGCCAGGGCGAGCCGACATTCGGGGAGTCCCACCTTCTGCACGACTTCCGCCGCGGCGGAGGCGGCGAGCAGCGCGGTGGGATCCGCCATCCCGATGTCCTCGCTCGCGTGCACCACCAGGCGTCGCGCGATGAACCGGGGGTCCTCCCCCGCCACCAGCATCCGCGCGAGGTAGTGCAGTGCCGCGTCGGCGTCCGACCCGCGGATCGACTTGATGAACGCACTGGTGACGTCGTAGTGCTGATCCCCGTCCCGGTCATAGCGGACCGGTGCCGCGTCCAGGCTGAGCTCGACCGTCTCCGGGGTCACCACGTCGTCCTCGGCGGCTCCCGCTGCGGCCTCCAGGATCGTCAGGCTCCGGCGGGCGTCCCCGCCGGAGAGCCGGACGATGTCCTCCACCGCGGCATCGGTCACCTCGAGCGCCCCCGCGTAACCCCGCTCATCCGCCACGGCCCGCCGGATAACCGTGGCCACCCCCGCCTGGTCCAATCCCTGCAGTTCGGCGATGAGTGAACGGCTCAGCAGCGGGGCGATCACCGAGAAATGCGGGTTCTCCGTCGTCGCGGCCACCAGGAGCACGATGCCGTTCTCCACCGCGGCGAGAAGCGCGTCCTGCTGGCTCTTGGAGAACCTGTGGACCTCGTCGATGAACAGCACCGTGCGCCGGCCGTGGATCTGGCGTGTCCGCGCGTCCTCGATCACCGCCCGCACGTCCTTGACCCCGGCGCTCAGGGCGGACAGCGCCACGAAGTGCCGGCCGGACGAGGTGGCCACGAGATTGGCCAGCGTCGTCTTGCCCGTCCCGGGCGGCCCGTAGAGGATCACCGAGGACCCTCCCCGGCCCTCGACCAGTCGTCGCAACGGCGAGTTGGCCCGGAGGAGGTGCTGCTGTCCGACCACCTCGTCCAGCGTGCGCGGCCTCATCCGCACGGCCAGCGGGGCCGACGGGTCGGCCGGCGGCGGTGCCGACCCCTCCCCCGGGCCCGGTCCCGCGTCCCCGGCCGCGAACAGCCCTGCGTCATCACTCACGCGCCCCAGGCTACCGACGGCCCCTGACACCACCCCCGGGTGAACATCAGGAGACGAACGGGCCGTCGGGGTGGCCCGGTTCGTCTCCGTCGAGTTGTCTGGAACCCGCCTGTGCCCCGCCTCGACGGGGTAGACCTGTGACCAGTCACGTCCCGACCCGAGGAGCCCCGCCCGATGAGCCGCCACCACGACCCCTGCCACGGCCCCACCCTGACCCGCCGGGAGGCGCTGGCCGGGGCCGGTGTGGTCGCCGCCGCGGGCGCGGTGGGGGTCACCCTCCTCGCCGACCCGGCTCCGGTCTGGGCCACTCCCACGCGACCGGTCGCCGACGACCTCGACGTCTATGTCCTGGTCACCGACGGCATGCGGCCCGACGAACTCAACCCCGTGCAGGCCCCCACCCTGCACCGGTGGGCCGCGGAGGGGACCAGGTTCACCGACGCGTCGTCGGTGATGATCGCCGAGACGCTCCCCAACCACGCGGCCATGGTCACCGGGGTGCTGCCCGAGCGCAACGGGGTTCCCGCCAACTCGGTCTGGGACCACGCCGCCGGCACCGACAGGACTCTCGACAGGCCGGACGATCTCCGCGCTCCCACCGTGCTCGACCGCATCCGCACCGAGGCCGGCCTGACCACAGCGAGCGTGCTGAGCAAGGACTACCTCCATGGACTGTTCGGCGGGCGCGCGAGCGTCCAGTGGGCGCCGTTCCCGCTCGTGCCCATCACCGACCACTCCCTCGACTGGTTCACCATCGAGGCTCTCAAGCAGACCATCACCGACCACGCCCCCCGGATGACCTTCGTCAACCTCGGCGACATGGACCGCTTCGGACACATGGACCTGTCGGGGACCTCACTGCGACTGGCGCGCAACCAGGCGGTCGCCAACTCCGACCACAAGCTCTGGGACTTCGAGCAGTTCCTCCGCACGACCGGCCGCTGGGAGCGCTCGGTGGTCATCGTCCTGGCCGATCACGGGATGGACTGGTCGGAGCCGCTGAGCCTGATCAGCGCGTCCGGCGCGATCGAGGCGGACGCGGCGATCCGCGGGCGGTTCGGGATCGCCCAGAACGGCGGGGCGGACACGTTCGCCTACCTCGGGCCCGCGGACGAGCGCGACGCCTCGCTGCGACGACTGCGCGAGGTCGTCGGCGCACTGCCGGGCGTCAACCGCCTCTACGATCCGGCCGAGCTCTCACTGGGTCGACGCGGCGGGGACCTGGTGGCCACGTGCCATCCCGGCTGGCGCTTCTCCGACCCCACCCCGTTCTCCAACCCGATCCCCGGCAACCACGGGCACGAGGTCACCCTGGGGATCCCGTTCTTCATCGGCGGCGGGCACCGGATAGTGCGTCGGGGTGGCACCGTCGACCGCCCGGTCCGCACCCTCGACGTGGCACCGACGGTCGCCCGGCTGTTCGGCCTCGACCACGCCGGGATGGACGGCCGCCCGGCGCTCGAGGCCTTCCACCTCTGACGCCGAGGGACCTACCCGGCTGACGCGGGCTCCGCCTGGGTCCCCTGGCCGCGGGTCACGGGCTTGGCGTCGATTCCCGACTCCTTGCGCTGCTGCGTGGTGATGGGCGCGGGGGCGTCGGTGAGCGGGTCGACACCGCCGCCGGATTTGGGGAAGGCGATGACGTCGCGGATGGAGTCGGTGTGGGCCAGCAGCGCACAGATGCGGTCCCACCCGAACGCGATGCCCCCGTGCGGCGGGGCGCCGTAGGAGAACGCGTCGAGCAGGAAGCCGAACTTCTCCTGCGCCTCCTCCTGCGAGATACCCATGACGCCGAACACCCGCTCCTGGACGTCCTTGCGGTGGATGCGGATGGACCCGCCCCCGATCTCGTTTCCGTTGCACACGATGTCGTAGGCGTACGCCAGGGCCGAACCCGGATCGGTGTCGAAGGTGTCGAGGTGCTCCGGCTTGGGCGAGGTGAACGCGTGGTGCACGGCGGTCCACGCCCCCGAGCCCACCGCCACGTCACCGGCGGCCGTGGCGTCGTCGGCGGGCTCGAACATGGGCGCGTCCACCACCCAGGTGAACGCCCACGCCTCCGGATCGATCAGTCCGAGCTTGTCCGCGATCTCGCCGCGGGCCGCACCGAGGAGCGCACGGGTGGACTTGACCCCCCCGGCGCCGAAGAAGATGCAGTCGCCCGGCTCCGCGCCGACGTGCGCGGCGATCCCGGCGCGCTCCGCGTCCGACAGGTTTTTGGCGACGGGGCCGCCCAGCTCGCCGTCCTGTCCGATGAGGATGTAGGCCAGGCCCTTCGCTCCGCGCTGCTTCGCCCACTCCTGCCAGGCATCGAGCTGGCGCCGCGGCTGCGATGCCCCGCCCTTCATGACGACCGCGCCGACGTAGGGAGCCTTGAAGACCCGGAACGGGGTGTCGGCGAAGAATTCGGTGCACTCGACCAGCTCGATGTCGAACCGCAGATCCGGCTTGTCCGAGCCGAAACGACGCATCGCCTCGTCGTAGGTGATCCGCGCGATGGGGGTCGAGATCCGGTACCCGGCCGTGGCCCACACCTCGGTGAGGATCTCCTCCGCGATCGCGATCACGTCGTCCTGGTCGACGAAGCTCATCTCCACGTCCAGCTGGGTGAACTCCGGCTGCCGGTCCGCACGGAAATCCTCGTCCCGGTAGCAGCGGGCGATCTGGTAGTACTTCTCCATCCCGGCCACCATGAGGAGCTGCTTGAACAGCTGGGGCGACTGCGGGAGGGCGTAGAAGGTGCCCGGCTGTAGGCGCGCGGGGACGAGGAAGTCGCGCGCGCCCTCGGGGGTCGACCGGGTCAGGGTCGGGGTCTCGATCTCCACGAAGTCGTGGCGGGCCATGACGCCGCGGGCGGCGGAGTTGACCTTCGACCGCAGTCGCAGTGCCGCACCGGGCCCTTCGCGACGGAGGTCGAGGTAACGGTGACGGAGACGCGCCTCCTCCCCCACCTCGTCGTCGAGCTGGAACGGCAGGGCCGCGGCCTCGCCGAGCACCTCGAACGAGACCACGTCGACCTCGACCTCACCGGAGGCGAGGTTCGGGTTCTCCGACCCCTCGGGGCGGCGGTCCACGACACCGGTGACGGAGACGCAGAACTCGTTCCGCAGACGGTGCGCACGCTCCGCGATCTCCTCGGAGCGGAACACCACCTGGCATACACCGGTGGAGTCTCGCAGATCGACGAAGATGACCCCGCCGTGATCCCGGCGACGCGCGACCCAGCCGGCCAGGGTGACGGTGTCACCGGCGTCGGCGGCTCGGAGCTGGCCGGCGGAATGGGTGCGCAGCACTGCGGTGGTCCTCTCGTCGGAAAAGCGGGGTGGTCGGCGAACGGCGATCGGACCCACCGCGGATCGTGCGGTCGGTCCCGGGTTCGGACGACGGACAGTCTACGTCCACCCGTCGCCGTTCCCGGTGTCGGCTGCGGCCGACCTCCCGCGACCAATAGAGTGTCGACCACTACAGTGCCCTTCCGGATCGGGGTGACGCGGAGCGCACGGGCGGGACGGGACCCCGTGGACGGGAGGGCGGCGGTCATGACGTTCCGGCAGGGCGGGAGCCTGGACACCAGCGGGGTCTCCGGCGGGGGCCGCGGTGGTCGAGGGGGTCGCCGGGGGGTGGCGGTCGGCGGAGGTGTCGGCGGCCTCGCCGTCGTCCTGGTCGCGCTGTTCCTCGGGGTCGACCCGGGACTGCTCGGTCTGGACCAGGGCGACGGCGGCCGGGGACCGACCTCCGACTCGGCACAGCGGTTCCAGACCCACATCGACCAGTGCGACCTCCGGCAGGCCAATGCGGATACAATCTGCCGGATCGTCGCCACCACTGAGAGCCTCGAGGACGTCTGGGGCACCCAACTCCCCGACCAGGTCGGGATGCGGTGGGTCCAGCCACACACCACCATCTTCACCGGCGGCGTCGACACCGCCTGCGGCGCGGCCTCCTCCGACGTCGGGCCGTTCTACTGCCCGGCGGACCAGGATGTCTACATCGACCCGGCCTTCTTCGACGAGGTCCTGGTCGGTCGGCTCGGGGGCTCACCCGCCGGCGCGGCCCAGATGTACGTCGTCGCGCACGAGTTCGGGCACCACCTGCAGACGATGCTCGGTGACATCCGCCGCTCCCAGCAGGATCCGCGGGGCGCGTCCTCGGGCGCGGTCCGGGTCGAGCTCCAGGCCGACTGCTACGCCGGGCTGTGGGCCCACTACGCCACCTCGACCCCCGCTCCCGACGGCGGGGAGCCGCTGTTGGAGAGCCTGACACCGAGTGACGTCGACGCGATCATCCGGACCGCCGAGGCGATCGGTGACGACCACATCCAGCGGTCCGGAGGCGCCCGGGTCGACCCCGACTCGTGGACCCACGGCTCGTCGGAGATGCGGCGCCAGTGGTTCCTGACCGGGTACGAACAGGGGTCCGTGGAAGCCTGCGACACCTTCGGCGCGCCGGTGTGACCCCGCGCGGGCGGATCAGGGAGTGACGAGACCCGTGACGTGGGGCACGACCGAGTCCAGCGGGACCGGGGTCTGCTCACCCGTGGACATCGTCTTGACCACGACGGTGCCCGACGCCAGCTCGTTCTCGCCCACGACGAGGGTGACGGCGGCCCCCGACCGGTCGGCGGCCTTGAACGCACCCTTCATTCCGCGGTCTCCGTAGGCCATGTCGGCGCGGAGTCCGGCGCGACGGAACTCGGCCAGCACGGGCACCAGCGCGGCCCTGGCCGGCGCGCCGAGCGCGACGCCGTAGACGTCCACCCGACCGCCCGGGGCGTGGTCGATCCCCTCCGCCTGCAGCGCGAGCATCGTGCGGTCGACGCCGATACCGAACCCGATGCCGGACAGCGCCTGTCCCCCGAGCTGCTCCATCAGTCCGTCGTAGCGCCCGCCACCACCGATCCCGGACTGGGCGCCGAGGCCGTCGTGGACGAACTCGAACGTGGTCTTGGTGTAGTAGTCCAGGCCGCGGACCATCCGGGGGTTGACCTCGTAGGCCACGCCGAGCGCGTCGAGGTGCGACCGGACCTCGGCGAAGTGCGCGGCGCTCTCCTCGGAGAGGTGGTCGATCATCAGCGGGGCGCCCGAGAGCTGCGCACGGACCTCCGGGCGCTTGTCGTCGAGGACACGCAGCGGGTTGACCCGTGCACGTTCCCGCGTGGCCTCGTCGAGATCCAGCCCGGCGAGGAACGCCTGTAGTCGTTCCCGGTACGCGGGTCGGCAGGAGTCGTCCCCGAGCGAGGTGAGCTCCAACCGGAACCCCGTCAACCCGAGGGAACGGAAGGCCTCGTCCGCCACCGCGATCACCTCGGCGTCGAGGGCGGGGTCGTCGATCCCGATCGCCTCGATGCCGACCTGCTGCAACTGCCGGTACCGCCCGGCCTGGGGACGCTCGTAGCGGAAGAACGGGCCGGCGTAGCAGAGCTTGACGGGGAGCTGACCGCGGTCCAGGCCGTTCTCGATGACCGAACGCATGACGCCGGCGGTTCCCTCGGGTCGGAGGGTGACGCTCCGGCCGCCACGATCTTCGAACGAGTACATCTCCTTGGAGACGACGTCGGTGGACTCCCCCACACCGCGGGCGAACAACGCCGTGTCCTCGAAGATCGGCAACTCGATGTGCCCGTAGCCCGCCCTCCGGGCGGCGGTGGTGATCGCGTCCCGGACCGCGACGAACGCGGCGGAGGTCGGGGGGACGTAGTCGGGCACCCCCTTCGGTGCCTTGAGCGCGGTCATCTTCTGGGTGCCGGTCACGTGTGGTGGATCCTTGCGTCTGTCGATGGGTGGTTCGGGGAAGGAGTTCTAGAGGTCACGGAGGAACGGGTTGGACCGCCGTTCCCGGCCGACGGTGGTCGAGGGTCCGTGCCCGGGGAGCACCACCGCGTCGTCGTCCAGCGTGAGGAACTTCTTGGCGATCGACTGCATGAGCACATCGGTGTCACCCGCGGGCAGGTCGGTCCGGCCGACCCCGTCCTGGAACAGCACGTCTCCCCCGAGCACGACCGTTCGCCGGCCCTCCTCGGTGTCGACCACGATCCGGAAGGACACCGACCCCGGGCTGTGTCCCGGTACGTGGTCCACGTCGAAGGTCATCGACCCGAATCTCAGAGTGTCGCCGTCGAAGACCTCGATCACCTCGGCGGGCTCGGTGAAGGTCATGCCCTTGAGCATCGCCGACAGGTCGAGGGACAGCCCCTTGCCCGGATCGGAGAGCATCGCGCGGTCGTCCGGGTGGATGTACGTCGGCACGCCGTAGTGGTCCGCGACCTGCCGGGCGTTCCAGATGTGATCCAGGTGGCCGTGGGTCAACAGCACCGCCCGGGGCCTGAGTCCCGCTTCGGAGACCTGCCGCCGCACCTGTTCCTCGGCGTCCTGGCCCGGGTCGACGATCACGCAGTCCCCCGCGGCGTCGGACACGATGTAGCAGTTGGTCTGGAACATCCCGGCTGGGAACCCGATGATCTGCACGTCCTGAACTCCTCTTCTCGATCGCCCACGACGTCCGTCGCGAACTGCCGGTCCGACTGGGCGGTACACCGGAGTGGTGTTCAGCCGTCTCGGCCCGACCTGGTAGACAAGACCCCTGGGCTGGAGCGCTGTGGTCTGCTCTGTGAGTCCCCACCGCGGCGTCAGCCGACTGTTCCAGCCTAGTCCAGGTACCCAGGAGGGTCAGTGTCCACCAACCAGGAACGCCGAGCAGAGGCGCGCAGGCGCCTGCGCGAGCAGATGGAGGCGCAGGCCCGTCGTGAGAAGCAGCTCAAGATCGTCGCGGCGTCGGTCGTCGTCGCGGTCCTGCTGGGGATCGTCGGGGTGGTCGCCTGGATCAACTACGACCGCAAGCGCGCGGAAGAGTACGCCGCCAACTGGCTGACCTGCGAGTACCCCACCGACACCGAGACCCCCGAGCCGCTCGATCCCGCGGAGTTCGAGGACCAGGGTGCCGAGGTCGTGGCGGAGGTCGAGGAGTTCAACGAGCAGGTCGAGACCGTCAACGACACCAAGCGTGACGCCGAGCCGCCGTCGGGCGACCAGGCCAGGCAGGGCCTCGCGGAGATCACCATCACCACCGACCGCGGTGAGATCCCGATCACGCTCGACCGGTCCGGCGCCCCCTGCAATGTCGCGAGCTTCGTCCACCTGGCCGAGCAGCAGTACTTCGACGACACAGAGTGCCACCGCCTCACCGTCTCGGAGGAGGAGCCCGGTCTGTCGGTCCTGCAGTGCGGTGACCCCACGGGGACCGGCCTGTCCGGTCCCGGCTATTCCGTGGTCGACGAGCCGCCCGCGGCCGACGCCCTCGAGCTCGCCGACGACGGTTCGGGCGCCGCCATCTACCCCCGTGGAACCGTGGCGATGGCCAAGTCACAGGCCCCCGACAGTGCCGGGAGCCAGTTCTTCCTAGTCTACGAGGACTCCGCCCTCCCGCCGGAGTACACCGTCATGGGAACGGTCGGGGAATCGGGCCTCGAGGTCCTCGACGACATCGCCGAGACCGGTGTGAAGAGTGACGACCCGACCGACCGGAACAACCAGGTGCCGCGGCGCCCCGTCACGATCGAGACCGTGGTCGTCGATGCCCAGTCGGGGCTCCCCGAGAGGTGACCCGCGGGCCGGATCACCCGGCTCAGTTCGACGTCATCCGGTTGACGTCGAAGACCCCCTCGACACCTCGGACCGTCTGCAGGACGTGTCCGAGGTGTTTGGGGTCGGCCATCTCGAAGGTGAACCGCGAGATCGCCACCCGATCGTCTCCCGCCGTCTGGACGGACGCGGACAGGATGTTGACCTTCTCGTCTGCCAGAACCTTGGTCACGTCCGACAGGAGCCGGTGTCTGTCGAGCGCCTCCACCTGGATCGCCACCAGGAACACCGCACCCGGCTGGGGTGCCCACTCGACCTTGACCAGTCGCTCGGGCTCGCGGTGCAGGTCGGAGGCGTTGGTGCAGTCGGTGCGGTGGACGCTCACCGTGCCGCCGCGGGTGATGAACCCGAGGACCTCGTCGCCGGGTACCGGCATGCAGCAGCGGGCGAGTTTGGCGTGCACGTCCTTGACCCCGCCCACGAGGATCCCGGGACCCGCCGGCGCGGGCCGGTTCGAGGTGATGTTCTTGTCTCGCGAACGGTCCGCCAGCTCCTCGGTGACCTCGTCGACCCCCCCGTGGGCGGCGACGAGCCGACCCACGATCTGCTTGGCGGAGACGTGGTTCTCCCCGATCGCCGTGTAGAGCGCGGTGACGTCGGCGAATCCCAGCTCCCGTGCGACACCGGCGAGTGACTCGTTGGAGAAGACCCGGTGGACGGGCACCCCCCCGCGCCGCACTTCGCGGGTGATGAGGTCCTTGCCGCGTTCGAGGGCCTCCTCGCGCCGCTCCTTGGCGAACCACTGGCGGATCGAGCTCTTGGCCCTGCCCGACACGACGAACTTCTGCCAGTCCAGGCTGGGGCCCGCGTTGGGGTCCTTGGAGGTGAAGACCTCGACGACCTCGCCGTTCTCCAGCGGCTTCTCGAGCGCGACGAGTTTGCCGTTGACGCGCGCGCCGATGCACCGGTGGCCGACCTCCGTGTGGACGGCGTAGGCGAAGTCCACGGGGGTCGCGCCGACGGGGAGGTTGATCACGTCGCCCTTCGGCGTGAAGACGAAGATCTCCTTGCTGGTCATCTCGAACCGCAGCGAGTCGAGGAACTCCCCCGGGTCGGCGGCCTCACGCTGCCAGCTCAGCAGCTGGCGCATCCACGCCATCTCGTCCACCTCGGCGGGGTCGCCGTGGTGCTTGCCGCGGGTCTCCTTGTACCGCCAGTGCGCCGCGATCCCGTACTCGGCGTTGCGGTGCATCTCGTGGGTCCGGATCTGGATCTCCAACGGCTTGCCGTCGGGGCCGATCACGGTGGTGTGGAGTGAGCGGTAGACGCCGAACCTGGGCTGGGCGATGTAGTCCTTGAACCTCCCCGGCATGGGCTTCCACGTGGAGTGCACCACGCCGATCGCGGCGTAGCAGTCCCGCACGTCCTCGCACAGCACGCGGATGCCGACCAGGTCGTGGATCTCGTCGAACTCGCGACCCCGGACGATCATCTTCTGGTAGATCGACCAGTAGTGCTTGGGGCGTCCCTCGACCCGGGCCTGGATGTGGGCGTTCTCCAGCTCGGCTCTGACCCGGTTGATCACCGTGCCCAGGTACACGTCCCGACTGGGCGCCCGGTCGGCGACCAGTCGCACGATCTCCTGGTACTTCTTGGGCTCCAGGATCGCGAACGCGAGGTCCTCGAGCTCCCACTTCACGGTGGCCATGCCGAGGCGGTGGGCCAACGGCGCGATCACCTCGAGCGTCTCGCGAGCCTTCTTGACCTGCTTCTCCGGAGGCAGGAAGCGCATCGTCCGCATGTTGTGCAGGCGGTCGGCGACCTTGATCACCAGGACCCGCGGGTCATGCGCCATCGCGATGATCATCTTGCGGATCGTCTCCGCCTCGGCCGCCTCGCCGAAGTCGACCTTGTCCAGCTTGGTGACCCCATTGACCAGATGGGCGACCTCGTCGCCGAAATCCGACGCGAGGGTCTCGAGGGAGTAGTCGGTGTCCTCCACGGTGTCGTGCAGCAGCGCCGCCACGAGGGTGGTGGTGTCCATGCCCATCTCGGCGCAGATGGTCGCGACCGCCAGTGGATGGGTGATGTACGGGTCGCCCGACTTGCGGAACACGCCCTCGTGCTGGCGTTCGGCGAGAGCATAGGCCCGTGCCAGCAGCCCCACGTCGGCCTTGGCGTGGTGGATCCGGTGCACTCGGACGAGGGGTTCGAGAACGGCGGGCGTGGACGTCACCGTCAACCCGGAGGTGAGTCGGCGCGCCCACCTGGCCCGGACGCGCCTGCCGGCGGAGGGCCGCGCACCCGGGATCACGGGGAGCGGCTGCGTGTTGGGCTGGGGCTGCTCCGCGGGCACCGGCTGCGGGCCGGCGCCGACGTTCGCGGCGGGATCCTGCCGATTGGTCATGCCGGCTCCTCCCTCCGGGTCCGATCCGTCAACGACGGGCGGTGGTCACGCGACCGTGAGGCAGGTCAGCGGTGTGCCGGCCAGTCTATCCCTACCCCCGAGGCCGGGGACCTCGAGCACCACGGACAGCCCCGCCACCACGGCGCCGCAGTCATCGAGGAGACCGACGGCCGCCCCGAGAGTGCCTCCCGTGGCCAGGACGTCGTCCACCACGAGCACCCTTTTGCCGCGGAGGTCCAGACCGTCGGCGGGGAGCTCCAACGTCGCCGCCCCGTACTCGAGCTCGTACGAGCGTGAGTGCACGGGTGGGGGGAGCTTGCCCGCCTTGCGGATGGCCAGCACTCCGGTGTGCAGCTGCACCGCGACCGCGCCGGCGAGCAGGAAGCCGCGGGCGTCCAGCCCCGCCACGTAGTCCACCGAGCCGATCTCGTGGCCCGCGACGAGCCCCGCCACAACCGCGTCGAAACCGTCGGGGTCGGCCAGAACCGGTGTCAGGTCGCAGAACTGCACCCCGGCCGCCGGGAAGTTCTCCACCCTGCGCATCAGTCTCTCGACGGCGGCGACGATCGCCGGCGTCACCCCTGTGGCCGCGGAGTCCGTCATGCGGTGGCCCCGACCTTTTCCCGACGGGCCAGGACCTTGGCGGTCTGGCGCTTCGTGGCGGGGTCGCGTTCCTTGAGGAGCACCAGCAACGGTGTCGCGAGGAAGATCGACGAGAACGTCCCCGTGATGATCCCGACCACCTGGACGATGGCCAGGTCCAGCAGTGTGCCCACCCCGAGGATCCACACCGCGATCACGAGCAGGGCCAGCAGCGGCAGGATGCCGATGATGGTGGTGTGGATCGATCGCATGAGCGTCTGGTTGACGGCCAGGTTGGCCTCTTCCGCATAGGTGCTGGTCGACGAGTGTTTGGCTCCGCGGGTGTTCTCCTCCACCTTGTCGAACACGATGACCGTGTCGTAGAGGGAGAAACCGAGGATGGTGAGCAGGCCGATGACCGTGGCGGGCGAGACCTCGAATCCCAGGAGTGAATAGATCCCCGCCGTGGTGATGACGTCGAAGAACAGCGCGACCACGCCGGCGACCGACATGCGCCATTCGAAGCGGAACGCCATGTAACCGAACACGATCACGATGAACACCACGAGGGCGATGATCGCCTTCTCGGTGACCTGCCCGCCCCAGCTCTCGCTGCGGGCCGAATCCCCGATCGCCTCGATCGAGACCTCGCCGCTCGCCGCGACGGGCTGGAACTCCTCGAGGAGTGCGAGCTTGGTCGCGTAGATCTCGTCACTGGTGAGGAACCCGGTCTCCACCTCGACGATGCGCGCGGCCCCGGCGCCGACGACCTGGACCGTCTGGGGCTCCTGACCGATCGTCTCCTCGACGACGACGGCCACCCGGTCTTTATCCGCATCACCCGCCGGCATCGTCAACTTGGTGCCGCCGGTGAAGTCGATCCCGAAGGTGAACCCACGGAAGATGATGCTCGCCAGGCAGATCGCGACGATGGCGCCGGTGAGGAGGAAGTACAGACGGCGCTTCTGGACGATTGGGAACGCGCCGGTGCCGGTGTAGAGGCGGTTGAACAGACTCTCCGGCTGGTCGGGTCCCGTCATGTCCGTGGTGTCGGTCGTTCCCGGAGCGCTCATCGGCCCTCCTCCTCGGAGTCGTCGCGGCGCGGCAGGATCATCGTCACGCCCGGGGTTGCCGGTCCCTGGTCCGAGGGCGGCCCATCCGGACCACGCACGGTCGGCGACACACCCCGGGGACCACCCGAACCCGAATCGGCTTCGGCCTTCTCGGCCTCCTGCTCGAGACGGCGGCGCTCGGCGGAGTCGGCCCGCAGGGCCTCCATCCTCCCGAGGCCGTTGGCCCACGGTGCGGTGAACAACTGTTTGGTGGAGGCCAGGTAGACCAGGGGCCAGAGCAGCGTGAAGGCCACCAGGACGTCCATGACCGTGCTCAGGGCGAGGGTGAAGGCGAAGCCCCGGACCTCTCCGGTGGCCAGGAGGTACAGCACGACGGCGCCGATCAGACTCACCACGTTCCCGGTGATGATCGTGCGACTGGCGCTCTTCCACGCCCTGGGAACCGAGGATCTGAACCGGTGACCGTCCCTGAGTTCGTCCTTGATCCGTTCGAAGAAGACCACGTAGGAGTCGGCGGTCATCCCGATGCCGATGATGAGGCCGGCGACGCCGGCGAGATCGAGGCTGTAGTCCACCGTGTACCCGAGGAACACGAGCATCACGTAGGTGACGAGGAACGAGACGGCCAGGGAGAAGAAGGCGATCACGCCGAGGAGCCGGTAATACAGGACCGTATAGAGGAACACGAGGAGGAAACCGATCGCGCCGGCGAGCAGTCCGGCCTCGAGGGAGGCCAGACCCAACGAGGCGGGCACGTTGTCGACGTTCGGGTCCTCGAAGGAGATCGGCAGCGCACCGAATCGGAGATTCCCGGCGAGAGTCGCCGCCTCGTCCATGGTGAAACTGCCGGTGATCGAGGTGGCCGATCCGACCGGTGTCACGCCCTGGACCACCGGGGCGCTGATGACCTCACCATCGAGGAGGATGGCGATCTGACGCTGCAGGTACTCCTGGGTCAGTCGCGACCAGGTGGCGCTCCCCTGCTGGCCGGGGCCGGCGTTGAAGCGGAACGAGACCTCGTTCTGGCCGGCCTGCTGACTGAACCCGGAGCTCACCGAGTCCTTGACGATCTGCTGGCCGTCGAGGCGCTCCCCGTCCTCCGGTTCACCGACGAGCAACGGCACGGGGCCGAGTACGTACTTGGCGCCCTCGCCGCACGCGATCAACGCCTGCGCCTGGTCCTCGAAGCCCGCGGTGATCTCCCTCTCGGGGCACCGGAACTCCGGGAGGCGCTGGGCGAGTTCCTGGGGATCGCCCTGCCGGACCTCGAGGGCCTCCTCGACCGCCCGCGCCACCGCCTCCCGGTCACCGACCGCGGCGTCGACGGGTTCGACGTCCCCCTCGGCGACCGGCTGGACCTCGAGCACGGGGCGGATCGTCAGCTGCGAGGTGGTCCCGAGGTCACGGGCCTGGCTCGAGTCCTCGCCGGGCACCGTGAGGACGATGTTGCTGCCCTCGATGACGACCGAGGTCCCGGCCACGCCGAGCCCGTCGACGCGATCGCGAATGATGTCCTGGGCCAGGCGCAGGTCCTGCTCGTCCGGCTGCCCGATGGGGATCAGCGTGACCCGGGTGCCGCCCTGCAGGTCGATACCGAGCTTGGGTGTGAGGCCTCTCTCGGCCACGGCGAACGCGGCGAGGAAGAGGATGAAAAACACCAGGGAGAAGACGGACAGCAGTGCCCAGGGCCTGGGGCGGGCATCTACGCGTCGAGAACGGACTGGTGACACAGGTGATCTCTCTCGGTCTTCAGCAGAGGCCTCCGGCTGGACGGCCCCATCACACTACTCGCCGGTAGGCGGTCGTCAGGAACCAGCGCCGTCCGTCCCGGCGGTCGACCCGGAGGAGGTACCGGAGTCGAGCTTCTCGCGGATCACCCTGCGGTCCCACTGCGTCCGGACGCCGGGAGCGATCTCCAGGACCAGGCTCTCCTCGGCCACCGACACCACGGTCGCGTGCAGACCCGAGGTGGTGAGCACCTGATCGCCGACCGAGAGGGAGGCCTGCATCTCCTGCAGTTCCTTCATCGCCCGTCGCTGCTTGGAACTCTGGAAGAACATCAGCGCGACGAGCGCCAGGATCATCACGGGCAGCAGTAGTTCCAGTCCCATGCGGCGTCCTCTCGGTTCAGGACCCGTCGATTCGGGGTCCGAAGGTGTCGGGTCCGGGCAGCGGACCGATCTCGTTCGAGGATGCCACCTACGTGGTCACCCGCGCGGGCCGGGTCCCGTCTCTGTCTCCACCGGCAGCATCGGTTCTTCCGCGTCACGATTCGCGCGCCGCAGCCCCAGGTGCTCCCACGCCGCCGCGGTGGCCACCCGACCCCGGGGGGTGCGGGCGAGCAACCCGGCACGGACGAGGAACGGTTCACAGACCTCTTCCAGAGTGCTCGACTCCTCCCCCACGGCCACCGCGAGCGTGCTCAGACCGACAGGCCCGCCCTCGTGCTGGACCAGCAGCGCACGCAGGACCGCACGGTCGAGCCGGTCCAGGCCCAATTCGTCGACCTCGTAGACGCGGAGTGCTGCGCGCGCGACGGGGACCGTGACCCGCCCGTCCGCCCGGACCTCCGCGTAGTCGCGGACGCGACGGAGCAGGCGATTGGCTATCCGGGGCGTCCCGCGGGAGCGCCCGGCGATCTCCATCGCCGCCTCCGGCTCCACGGGGATCTCCAGGATCTCGGCCGCCCGGGCCACGATCCTGGCCAGGTCCGCGTCCGAGTAGAAGTCCATGTGCGCGGTGAACCCGAAACGATCCCGCAACGGGCCGGTGAGCGCTCCGGACCGCGTGGTGGCACCGACCAGCGTGAACGGGGAGATCTCGAGGGGGATCGAGGTGGCACCGGGACCCTTGCCCACCATGATGTCTATGCGGAAGTCCTCCATCGCGAGGTACAGCATCTCCTCCGCCGGGCGCGCGATGCGGTGGATCTCGTCGATGAACAGGACATCGCCCTCGATGAGGTTGGAGAGCATCGCGGCGAGATCCCCCGGTCGCTCGAGAGCGGGCCCGGAGGTGATGCGGAGCGACCCGCCGAGCTCGGCCGCCACGATCATGGCGAGGCTGGTCTTTCCCAGGCCCGGAGGCCCGGAGAACAGCAGGTGATCAGGGACCACACCGCGTCGGGTCGCCGCGGTGAGCACCAGTTCGAGCTGCTCGCGGACCGTCTCCTGCCCGATGAACTCACCCAGGTTCCGCGGGCGCAGGGCGCCCTCGACATCGGAGTCGAACGGGGTCGACGTCGCGGACAACTCGACGTCCACCCCGTCACCGGCCCCCGGCGTGTACGGCTCCTCGTCCCCGTGCCCGTACGGCCCCGTCATCAGCGCCTACCGAGCGAACGCAGCGCCAACCGCAGGGCCTCCGCCGGGCCGAGGTCCGGATCCGTCGACAGGACGGCGGTGGCGGCCTTCTCCGCCTCCGTGACGGAGAAGCCCAGTCCCTCGAGCGCGCCGGCGACCTCGGTCGCCGCAGGGCCACCCGGCATCCCCGGGCCGTCGCCGCCGCCCGCGGTGTCGTGCACGGGGCCGACCTTGTCCTTGAGTTCGAGCACCATCCGCTCGGCGGTGCGCTTGCCCACCCCGGGAACCCGCGTGAGCGCCTTCACGTCCTCGGTTCCCAGCGCTCTGACCAGTTGGTCGGGTTCGAGAGTGGCCAGGATGGCCAGCGCCAGACGCGGGCCGACACCGGAGACCGTCTGGACCGTCGAGAAGAGGCGACGTGCATCCACGGAATCGAAGCCGTAGAGGGTCAGGGAGTCCTCGCGCACCACCAGCTCGGTGTGCAGGGTTCCCTCGTCTCCCCGCCGCAGGCCCGCGAGCGCGGCCGGCGTCGCGTGGACCAGGACGCCGACACCGCCGGCCTCCACCACGCAGCGGTCCAGACCGATCTCGGCCACTCTCCCCCTGATCGAGGCGATCACCAGCGCACTCCCTTCGTTCGTGCCATCGCCCGTGCCGCTGCCCGGGCGCGTTCCTGATCGGCGGAACCGCTCCCGCCCCGGGTCCGGCCGGCGTCGGCGGCCTCGGTCGCCGCCGCCCTGCCTTTGACGACCTTGGCCTGGAACCCCGCCCGTGACCTCGAGACCTGGGCGTCGAGCGCGGCCACCCTGCCCTGCATGGGCGCCCGCCAGCTGTGGCAGACCGCCAGCGCGAGGGCGTCCGCGGCGTCCGCCGGGCTCGGGGGCTTCTGGAGGCCGAGGATCCGCGTGATCATCAGGGTCATCTGCTTCTTGTCGGCGCGGCCGCTGCCGGTGACGGCGGCCTTGACCTCGGAGGGGGTGTGGAACGCCACCGGGATGTCCCGGTACGCCGCGGCCATGGCCACGACCCCGGCCGCCTGCGCCGTCCCCATCGCGGTGGACACCTGGTTCTGGGCGAACACGCGCTCGATGGCCACCACGTCGGGGCGGTGAACGGCCATCCACTCGTCGGCCACCTCGTGCACCGCCCGCAGGCGACGCTCGAGCGGTTCGTCCGCACTCGTCCGCACCACGTCCACGTCGAGAGCGGTGACGGCGCGACCCGGTGCGGTCTCGATCAACGCCAGACCGCACCGGGTGAGCCCGGGGTCCACTCCCATGACGCGCATCGAACCTCCGCCGACCAGTGGTAGAACCTACGTTCGAGACCCTACCAGCGACGCGGACGTCAGGAGTCCAGGGCCGCCAGCACGTCGTCGGGGATATCCACGTTCGAGTAGACGTTCTGGACGTCGTCGGAGTCCTCGAGCGCGTCGATCAGGCGGAAGATCTTCCCCGCCCCCTCGGAGTCGACGGTGACCTCGACGGAGGCCCGGAAGCCCGACTCGGCCGAGTCGTAGTCGATCCCGGCCTCCTGGAGCGCCGTGCGGACCTGGACGAGGTCGGTGGGTTCGCAGATGACCTCGAAGCGATCGCCGAGGTCGTTGACCTCCTCGGCCCCCGCCTCGAGCACCGCCATCAGGACGTCGTCCTCCTCGAGCTCGCCCTTGTCCAGGACGATCTCACCCTTCCGGGCGAAGAGGTAGGCCACGGAGCCCGGGTCGGCGAGGCTGCCACCGTTGCGGGTCATGGCCGTCCGGACCTCCATGGCCGCGCGGTTGCGGTTGTCCGTCAGACACTCGATGAGCATCGCCACGCCGTTCGGGCCGTAGCCCTCGTACATGATGGTCTCCCAGTCGGCGCCGCCGGCCTCCTCGCCCGCGCCGCGCCGCCGCGCGCGCTCGACGTTGTCGCCCGGGACCGAGTTCTTCTTGGCCTTCTGGATGGCGTCGAACAGCGTCGGGTTGCCGTCGGGGTCGCCGCCACCCGTGCGGGCCGCCACCTCGATGTTCTTGACGAGTTTGGCGAAGAGCTTGCCGCGCTTGGAGTCGATCGCCGCCTTCTTGTGCTTGGTGGTGGCCCACTTGGAATGGCCTGACATGGGGAGTTCCGCCCTCCGGGGTGTCTGGGGAGAGGCCTGGATGACCTCCGGGTGACTTACGGGTGTCGCTGACGGCCCACTCTACGAGGTCGCGGCCCTGACCATGTCGAGGAAGTACCCATGGACGCGCACGTCGTCGGTGACCTCGGGGTGGAACGAGGTGGCCAGCGCGTTGCCCTGGCGCACCGCGACGACGTGATCCTCGCCGTCCGAGGCGCGTACGCCGGCGAGTACCTCGACGTCCGGACCCACCGTCTCCACCCACGGTGCCCGGATGAACACCGTCCGAAACGGGTCGGGGCCGAGGGCGTCGACGACGAGGTCCGCCTCGAACGAGTCGACCTGCCGGCCGAAGGCGTTGCGGCGGACGGTCATGTCGATGGCGGAGAACCACGTGGCGTCCGGGCGGGTGTCGAGCACCACGGAGGCCAGCAGGATCATCCCCGCGCACGAGCCGTACACGGGCATCCCGCCCGAGATCCGCTCGGACACCGGCTGGTACATGTCGTACACGTCGAGCAGACGGCTCATCGCGGTCGACTCCCCGCCGGGCAGCACCAGCCCGTCGACCGTGTCCAGCTCCGATCGGCGGCGCACGGTGACGGCCTCCGCCCCGACGGTCTCCAGGTGGCGAAGGTGTTCGGCGACGTCGCCCTGGAGGGCGAGCACGCCGATCCGGGGGCGATTCGCCGCGCTCACCTGTGGCCCCCGCGGGAACCGGCGTCCCCGCGGGCGGCACCGGTGCGGTCGGTCTCGCTGCCCGACAGGTCCACTGGGAAGGGCTGCGCACCCTCCCGGAGGCGACGCGACAACCCCTCCTGGGTGACCGCCGCGACGAGGCGCCCCGTCCGGTCGAAGATGCGACCCTGGGTGAGGGCGCGGCCGCCGAAGGCGGAGGGGGACGTCTGGTCGTACAGCAGCCAGTCGTCGGCCCGGAACGGGCGCAGGAACCACATGGCGTGGTCCAGGGAGGCGTCCTGGGTGGGCTCATCCGGGTGGATGACCTTGGCCGAGCTGAGCAGTGTCATGTCCGACATGTAGGCGAGCGTGCACACGTGGAAGTTGGGGTCGTCCGGCAGTTCGTCGACGCACCGGAACCACACCCGCTGCTGCGAGGCGATCTGCGAGGATCCGCGGAGCTTCTCGGGCGGCACCATCCGGATGTCCCACTGCGCCCACTCGTCCACGAAGACACGGTGGGTCTCGTCCAGGTCCTCGTACCGCGGCGCGGGGATCTCCTCGGCGTCGATCACGTCCGGAATCGGATCCTGGTGCTCGATCCCCTCCTGGTCGCGGAGGTGGAAGGAGGCCGACATCGAGAAGATGGGCTCGCCCTCCTGGATCGCGGTGACCCGCCGGGTGGCGAAGCTCCGACCGTCCCGCAGCCGGTCCACCTGGAAGACGGTGGGAGCCGACGGGATCCCGGGCCGGATGAAATAGCCGTGGAGCGAATGGACGTGCTTGTCGTCGTCGACGGTGCTGACCGCGGCGGTCAGGGTCTGACCGGCGACCTGGCCGCCGAAGGTGCGCTGCAGGTGGGTCTCGATCGGGTGACCACGGTAGAGATCCCGGTCGATGCGCTCGATCGCGAGGATGTCCTCGATCTTGGCCACCGGCGGGTCACCAGCCCCGCTCGGCGAGCCGGTGCGGCTCCGGGATGTCGTCCACGTTGATGCCCACCATGGCCTCGCCCAGACCGCGGGAGATGTTCGCCAGGGTCTCCGGGTCGTCGTGGAAGGTGGTGGCCTTGACGATCGCCTTCGCGCGCTCGGACGGGTTGCCGGACTTGAAGATGCCCGAGCCGACGAACACGCCTTCGGCGCCGAGTTGCATCATCATCGCGGCGTCGGCGGGGGTGGCGATGCCGCCGGCGGTGAACAACACCACGGGGAGCTTGCCGTTGCGCGCCACCTCCTTGACCAGGTCGTACGGCGCCTGGAGCTCCTTGGCGGCCACGTAGAGCTCGTCCTCGGGCAGGTTCTGCAGGCGGCGGATCTCCTGGCGGATCTTGCGCATGTGCGTGGTGGCGTTGGACACGTCACCCGTACCGGCCTCGCCCTTGGAGCGGATCATCGCCGCGCCCTCGGTGATGCGGCGCAGCGCCTCGCCGAGGTTGGTGGCGCCACAGACGAACGGCACGGTGAACTCGAACTTGTCGATGTGGTTGGCGTAGTCGGCCGGGGTGAGGACCTCGGACTCGTCGACGTAGTCCACGCCGAGCGCCTGGAGGATCTGGGCCTCGACGAAGTGGCCGATGCGGGCCTTGGCCATCACGGGGATGGAGACGGCCTCGATGATCCCGTCGATGAGGTCCGGGTCGCTCATCCGGGCGACGCCACCCTGCGCGCGGATGTCCGCGGGGACCCGCTCGAGGGCCATGACGGCCACGGCGCCGGCGTCCTCGGCGATCTTCGCCTGCTCGGCGGTCACGACGTCCATGATGACGCCACCTTTGAGCATCTCGGCCATACCTCGCTTGACGCGTGCGGTTCCGGTGGTGTTCTCGGTGGACTGCGGCTCGCTCACGAAATAGGCCTTTCCTGGCGTCGATGACTCGTGGTAGGCGTCCAGTGTAGGTCGCCCTGACCTCGGTTCCCCAACCGCCGCCCCACCGCGCCGGGTCAGCCTCCCGCGTGTGGGTGGTCGACGAGTTCGACGTAGTCGGGCATCGGGGCGCGCCCCGCGAGTCGGAGCGCCCTGACGGTCCCCTTCTCGCGCAGGGTCCTGGTATCGCGGACCGCGTCGTTGTAGAAACTCCGCGCCATCGCGACCCTGTCGGACACGTCCTCGAGTTCGGCGGCCAGGTCGACCGGCAGCACGGCGACGTCCAGCCCGGACAGCAGGGTGCCGAGGGTGTTCTCCGCCCTCTCGACGTCCGGTGCACCGCCGTCCACTGTCGGGTCGGGCCGGGCCGGGTCCGGTTCAGGCCGGGGGTCGGTCCCGGTGACCGAACCGGTCGGATGGGCGCGGGCCAGCGCCAGGGCGTGCGACAACCGCTGCGCCGATGCGGGGTCCCGGCCGCCCAGCTCGGCGATGATCGCCGCCGTCACCGTGTGGCGGCGCTCCAGGGCGCCGATCAGTGCCGACCGTGCCAGGTCCGTCCTGATGTGGAGTCTGTCGAGACGGTGTGCGGTGAGGTAGGCGGCGAGCAGGGCGGTCACCGCCAGGATGACGAGGGCGACGACGAGGACGATCGCTTCAGCGGACACGAATCGTCTCCCCCGGTCCACGGACCGTCTCGTACACGCGGATCACCCGCTCCGCCACGACCGGCCAGTCGAACTCCCGGACCGCCTCGGAGGCGCGCGCGCAGAGATGGGCCCGGTGGCCGTCGTCGCCGAGCACGCGGACGAGGGCGGTGGCCAGGCCATCGGGGTCCCCCACCGGGGCGAGCTCCCCACAGTCCCCGTCTCCCAGGACCCGGCGGAACGCGTCGAGATCGGAGGCCACGACGGCGGTGCCGGACGCCATCGCCTCCACCAGGACGATCCCGAAACTCTCCCCGCCCGTGTTGGGTGCGCAGTAGACGTCCGCGGCCGCGAGCACCGCGGCCTTGCGGGTGTCGTCGACACGACCGAGGAAGTCCACGTCGAGACCCGACGGCAACCGGTCCCGCAGTGCCCGCTCGTCGCCGTCACCCATGATGCGCAACCGGAGGTCGGGTACGGCCTCCAGCACAGCCGGGAGCGCGGAGACCAGGACGTCCATTCCCTTTCGCGGTTCGTCGTAGCGTCCCAGGAACGCCACGGTGGGTGAACCGGATCGCTCGGCCGTGGCGTCGACCCCGCGGAACGCCGCGACGTCCACCCCGTTGGGGATCTCGACCGCGCCGGATCCGAGGGCCTCCATCTGCCATCGCCGGGCGAGGGTCGACACCGCGATCCGACCGCGGATCTTCTCCAGGAGCGGTGCGAGGGCGCCGTCCGCGGCACCGAGGATCATCGAGCCGGATGTGGATGTGTGGAAGGTGGCCGTGATGGGTCCCGAGGACATGGCCAGGGCGAACATCCCGACTCCCGGCGCGTTGGGTTCGTGGATGTGCAACACGTCCAACGGCTCGCTGCGCAACCAGTGGCGGGTGGTCCGCCAGGCCGCGGGGCCGAAGCTCAACCGGGCCACGGACCCGTTGTACGGGATCGGGACCCCCGGGCCGGTCAGCGTCATCCCGGAGACCGGTGCGTTCTCGGGGCGGCCGGGGGCGAGCACCCGGACCGTGTGACCGCGGCGACGCAACTCCTCGGTCAGATCCACCACATGGGCCTGGACGCCGCCCGGCGCATCGAAGGAGTAGGGGCAGATCATGCCGATGCGCACGAGTCGATCAGCCCTCGATCCGCGCGCGTCGGTCGGCGGACAGGTCGGCCAGCCACAGGGGTTGGAGCATGTGCCAGTCCGCCGGGTGGCGGGCGATCCCCTCGGCGAAGAGGTCGGCCATGGCCTGCACGGACGCTTCCACGCCGCCGGAGACGTCGATGGGCGGGGTGATCCGCACCCGCATCGTCTCCTCGTCGGAATACCAGAACTGCGCCACGAGGAACGGCGCCCCGGTCTCGACGGCGAGCCTGGCAGCCCCTGCGGGCATGCGGGTGGTCTCACCGAAGAAGGTCACCGGGACGCCGGTCCGACGGAGGTCCCGCTCGCCGGGCAGGCACACGATGCCGCCCCCGGCGAGGAACTCGCGGAGTGCCTCGAGCGGCGGCGTCGCGCCACCGGTGTGCGGATAGATGGTGAACCCCAGGCTCTCCCGGTACTCGAGGAAACGCTGGTAGAGGGATTCCGGCTCCAACCTCTCGGCGACCGTCGCGAAGGTGCCGTACCGCCGTGCCAGCCATGTCCCGCCGAGATCCCAGTTGGCCGAGTGCGGAAGGGCCACGATCACCCCGCGCCCCCGGGCCAGCGCCGCGTCGAGGTGGTCGACGCCCTCGATGGTTCGGTCCATCTCCCTGGCCACGGCCTCGCGGTCCATCGAGGGCAGACGGAACGCCTCACGCCAGTAGCGTGCGTAGGACCGGAAGGAGTCGCGGACGAGGTCGTCGGGGACCTCCGCCGGGGTGACCCCGAGGACCCGGGACAGGTTCTTGCGCAGCTGGGAGTCCTCCCCCTGACGTCGGGCGGCGACGTCGGCGCCGGTCCGGAACAGGGCCCGTGCCACCGGTTCGGGAAGCGCGCGCACAAGAGCCCACCCCGCGGCGTACCCGAGGTCCGAGGCCCGCTGGCCCAGCCGGGTCATCGGTCGCCCGCCGTCGGTGAACCGAGCCGGTCGAGCCGCCCGAGGTGGTCGGCACGTCCGCCCCACACCCTCTGGAGGACCGTGATGAGACTGCCCACCGCGACCACCGTGATCGCCACCTCGAGGGCCCAGGGCACACCGAGTCCCTCCAGGCCGGCACCCAGCAGGATCAGGACCAGGCGGTCGGCGCGTTCCATGAGACCGCCGGGCGTGCGCAGCCCCCCGGCGTCCGCGCGGGCCTTGGAGTAGGACACGACCTGGGAGAGCACGAGGCACGCCAACAGCATGCCGAGCGCGTACTTGTTGTCCGGCTCGGCGTCCACCAGCCACCACAGCAGGGACGCGAGGATCACACCGTCGGCCACCCGGTCCGAGACCGCGTCGACCAGCGCGCCGTACGGGGACCCGCCGTCACCCGCCCGGGCGACCGCGCCGTCGACCAGGTCGAGCAGGGTGCACAGGGCGATCACGATCGCCCCGGCGACCAGATGGCCGTTGCCGAAGAGCGCGACCGCAGCCGCACAGGTCAGCAGTAGCCCGGCCAGGGTGATGCCGTTCGCGGTGACCCCGATCCGGACCAGGAACGTCGCGAAGGGGTGTGCCACCTTGGTGACACCCGACCTTCCGAACTCGCTCAGCATCTGTTCCCCCGCTTTTCAGGTGTGGTCGGGCCCGGGCACCGTCGACCACGCCTCGGCCAGCAGTTGTCTGGTCTGACGGAGCAACTGAGGCAGCACCTTGGTTCCGCCGGTCACCGTAATGAAGTTGGCGTCGCCGATCCAGCGTGGCACGACGTGTTGGTGCAGATGATCCGACAGCGAACCCCCCGCGGCACTGCCCAGGTTGAGCCCCACGTTGAACGAATCGGGTCGGGATACGACCTTGACGACCCGGATCAACTGCTGGGTGTACGACATGAGCTCGCGCGCCTCGTCGTCGTCGAGATCCTCCAGGTCGGCCACCTTGCGGTACGGCACCACCATGGCATGTCCCGGGTTGTACGGGTACAGGTTGAGTACCACGTAGACATGGGCGCCACGGGCGACCATCAGGCCGTCCTCGTCGCTCATCCGGGGAATGTCGAGGAAGGGCTCCCCGGTCATACCCTCGGCGGGCTCGGGCGAGGACTCCGCGATGTACGACATCCGGTACGGGGTCCACAGCAGCTGCAGACGGTCCTCCCCCACCCCGTACTGGCGGTACCCGTCCGTCGGGGTCGGCTCCCGGGGCGTCACACCCGCTCCGCCGTGGGCACGTCGTTGCGCCGCGAGTTGACCCAGTAGACGATCTTGTCCATCGCGGCGTTCCGGGACACCCCGTTGAGCTGGGTGCCGTCGGGGAATCGGAAGCTCACCGCGCCCGCCTCCACGTCCCGGTCGCCGGCGAGCAGCATGAACGGCACCTTGCCGGTCGTGTGGTTGCGGATCTTCTTCTGCATCCGCTCGTCGGCCAGATCGAGTTCGGCGCGAATACCCCGGCCGCGGAGCTCGTCGATCACGTCCTCGAGATGCTTCTCGTGCGCCTCGGCCACCGGGATCCCCACCACCTGCACGGGCGCGAGCCACGCCGGGAACAGCCCGGCGTAGTGCTCGAGCAGGACGGCGAAGAACCGTTCGATGGACCCGAAGAGCGCGCGGTGGATCATCACCGGGCGCTTCTTGGTGCCGTCGGCGGCGTTGTAGGTGAGGTCGAACAGCTCGGGGAGGTTGAAGTCGAGCTGCACCGTGGACATCTGCCAGGTGCGGCCGATCGCGTCGCGAGCCTGGACCGAGATCTTGGGTCCGTAGAAGGCCGCCCCGCCCGGGTCCGGGACCAGCTCGAGGCCCGAGTTGGTGGCGACCCGCTCGAGCGTCTCGGTGGCCCGCTCCCAGATCTCGTCACCGCCGACATACTTCTCGGGGTCCTTGGTCGACAGCTCGAGGTAGAAGTCCTCGAGGCCGTAGTCGCGCAGCAGCGAGATGATGAAGGACAGCACGGAGGCGATCTCGCCCTCCATCTGATCCTCGGTGCAGTAGATGTGGGCGTCGTCCTGGGTGAAACCGCGCGCGCGGGTGAGTCCGTGGATCACGCCCGACTTCTCGTACCGGTACACCGTGCCGAACTCGAACATCCGCAGCGGCAGTTCACGGTACGACCGGCCGCGGGAGTCGAAGACCAGGTTGTGCATGGGGCAGTTCATGGGCTTGACGTAGTAGTCCTGCCCCGGCTTGGTCTCCTTGCCGTCGGCGTCGTACTCCGCGTCCAGGACCATGGGGGGGAACATGCCCTCCGAGTACCAGCTCAGGTGCTGCGATTTGCGGAAGAGGTCGCCCTTGGTCACGTGCGGGGTGTTGACCAGCGAGTACCCGGCGGACAGGTGCCGCTTGAGGGAGTGCTGCTCCATCTCGTTGCGGATGATCCCGCCACGGGGGTGGAACACCGGGAAGCCGGAGCCGATCTCGTCCGGGAAGCTGAACAGGTCGAGCTCCGTGCCCAACCGGCGGTGGTCCCGCTTCTCCGCCTCGGCGAGGCGATCGAGGTAGGCGTCCATCGCCTCGGTGCTCTCCCACGCCGTGCCGTAGACGCGCTGGAGGCCGGCGTTCTTCTGGTCCCCGCGCCAGTACGCCGCGGAGGAACGGGTGAGGGTGAACGCGGGGATGAACTTGGTGGTGGGGGTGTGGGGCCCCCGGCACAGATCCGACCAGACCACCTCGCCAGTGCGCGGGTTGAGATTGTCGTACGCGGTCAGTGCGCCGGCCCCGACCTCCATGATCTCCGCGTCCTCGAGGGCCTCGGCGCCCCCGGCGTCGCCGGAGTCCGCCCGTCCCTTGTCCTCCACCAGCTCGAGCTTGTACGGCTCACCGGCGAGCTCGGCGCGGGCCTCGTCCAGTGAGGCGTATTCGCGCCGGGCGAAACGCTGGCCCGACTTGATGATCTTCTTCATCCGCTTCTCGAGGTCCTTGAGGTCCTCGGGTGTGAACGGCTCGGCCACGTCGAAGTCGTAGTAGAAGCCGTTCTCGATCGGCGGGCCGATCCCCAGCTTGGCCTCGGGGAACTTGTCCTGGACGGCCTGCGCCAACACGTGGGCGCAGGAGTGCCTGATCACGGACCTGCCGTCCTCGGTGTCCGCGCGGACGAGCTCGACCTCGGTGTCCGCCTCGGGCGCCCACGACAGGTCGCGTAACGCGCCCCCGGGGTCGCGCACCACCACGACGGTATCCGGGCCGCTCCTCGACTGGAGCTCACGCTCGGCGAGGATCTTGCCCGCCGGCTCCCCCGCCGGGATGACGGTGGTGGTCACGGTGCCCGCACCCGTCGCATCGACGTCGGTTTCCGGCATGCGGTTCTCGGACACGGGGGGAGATCTCCTCGGCAGTGGACGACGGGTGGCCGTGGGCCACCCGTGACGGGCGCACCAGCTCCGGCGACGGACCTGGGCCGGTCCATGCTACCCGGCGGCCCGCGGAATCCCGGACCGCCTCGAGCCGTTGTACCCGCCATGCGCATAGACATCTGGTCAGACGTGGTCTGTCCGTTCTGCTGGATAGGCAAACGCCACCTGGAGGCCGCGCTGGCGGCCTTCCGGGTAGACCATCCCGACATGGAGGTCGACGTGGCCTGGCGGGCCTTCGAACTCGACCCCTCGGCGCCGCGGCACGGCGAGAGCGGCGTCGACGAGTCCGGCGCGCAGATGCTCTCGCGCAAGTACGGCATGACGCTGGCGGAGGCCGAGGCCGCGCAGGAAAAGATGGCGGGACGGTTCCGGGAACTCGGGTTGGAGTTCGACTGGCGGTCCGCCACGATCTCCTCGACCTTCGACGCCCATCGGCTGGCGGCGCTGGCCGCAGACCACGGGAAGGCGGACGAGGTCGACGAGGCGTTGCGCCGCGCCTACTTCACCGACGGCGAGCGACTCTCCGACCCGGAGGTTCTCGGGCGCCTCGGCGTCGGAGCGGGGCTGCCCGCCGACGCCGTCGGCCGGTTGCTGTCCGGGGACGGGTACGGCGAGCGGGTCCGTGAGGACATCGAGGCGGCCCGCGGGATCGGCGTGAACGGGGTGCCGTTCTTCGTCTTCGACGGCAGGCTGGCCGTCAGCGGTGCGCAGCCCGTCGAGGTGTTCGAACAGGCCCTGGAACAGGCCCTCGCCGCACGAGAGGCCTGACCCGACGCGGCGGGCTGCCCGGATACTGACGCAGCCCCCGCCCGGCGGTCACCGGGGCGGGGGCTGCGTGTGTGTTGTGGTCCTAACTGGGTTCGAACCAGTGACCTCTCCGGTGTGAACGGAGCGCTCTTCCACTGAGCTATAGGACCGCGCGTGGCCTGATCTCGATCGGCACCGGAATACTGTAGCAAGCCGGGCCCGTGGCCCCAATTCGGGGTCGGCGAGATGCCGGTGCCGCGTCAGCGCGGCGCCGACGCACCTCCCGAGGGCCGGTTCGCGCGGGCTCGCGGAACCCCGAATCAGGGTGTCCACGCAGGTGGAGTGCATTTCCGACCCCCGATTTGTGTTCCAAGATCGGGTTCGGCTAATGTTCATTCTCGCAACGCGGTGAGCAACAGCGAGCCGGGGAGCAGTGCGGATGTGGCGCAGCTGGTAGCGCATCACCTTGCCAAGGTGAGGGTCGCGGGTTCGAATCCCGTCATCCGCTCGGAGGGATCGAGGAGCCAGGAGTCCTCACCGGGCTCGATACCTTTTCGGTGGAGTGGCCGAGTGGTGAGGCAGCGGCCTGCAAAGCCGTCAACACGGGTTCGATTCCCGTCTCCACCTCCACGCCGGAGAGATCCGGTCGGTGAATCCCGCGCGATTAGCTCAGCGGGAGAGCGCTTCCCTGACACGGAAGAGGTCACTGGTTCAATCCCAGTATCGCGCACCACGACACACGCCCCGGCTGACCGCCGGGGCGTCGTGCATTTCGCCGGTATCGCTCCCCGTTCGGTACCGCACTGTGCTCGCCGCGTGATGAGGATCACTCATCATCAGAGTATGTCCACCGCGCACAGGCTTCCACACACGACGACGGTCGACTCGATAGCTCTGGAGGACGTCCGGGGGCGGGTCGTCGACCTCCGCCACACCACAGGCATCCTGGTCGATCTGCGCCGCACGGCCACGGACACCTACGAGGTCACGATGGTCCTCGGAGGCGGGGACGATTCGGAACGGCTGGTGGTGTCCGGGGTGGGTGGGACCGAGAACCTGCACCTGCATTCCTGATCCCCGCGCCCCGCTAGTCTCACGGGGTGATCGCCAGCCTCGGACCCACAGTCGACCCGGCCGTCGCGGCCGATCTCGGCCCGATAGCCGAGCTGGCGGCCCGCACGTTCCCGCTGGCGTGTCCCCCGGATCTCCCACGGGCCTCGATCGACGCCTTCATCGACCGACACCTCTCCGCCGGGGCACTGAGGGTCCATCTGGACACCCCCGGGCACGACCTCCTCGCGGCCAGGACGCCGGATGGGCGACTCGTCGGATACGCCCTCCTCGTGGACGGGATCGAGATGGACCCGACCTGCGCCGATCAGATCCTCCACCGACCCACCGTCGGGATCAGCAAGTTGTACGTCGACCCCGGCCACCACGGTTCGGGCTTCGCGGCCCTGGTGCTCGACGACGTCGTCCGGAGGTGCGTCGGCAGGGGTGTGCGCGGTCTGTGGCTCGCCACCAACGTGGCCAACATCAGGGCGCGGCGGTTCTACGCCAGGCAGGGGTTCGTCGAACGGGGAACCCGCACGTTCGACGTGGGTGGCGTATCCAACACCGACGTCGTGTACGAGAGGGCGCTCAGCGGGACGGCCGCGGGTCCGGGCTGAGCGTCCAACCGTCCGAGCTGAGCGTTCAGCCGCCGACCTTCTCGAACCGTGAGAGCGCGAGGAGGCGGGACGTGGCCCGAAGATATTTCTTGCGGTAGCCGCCGGCGATCATCTCCTCGGTGAAGATCGCGTCCAGCTTCTCCCCCGAGTTACGGACGGGGATCCCGGCGTCGTACAGGCGGTCCGCCAGGACGACCAGGCGCAGGGCGATGGCCTGGTCGGGCAACGGTGCGACGTCGCGCAGGCACACCCTGGTCACCCCGTCGACGAGCCGGTTGTACTTGGACGGGTGGAGGGTGGCCAGGTGTCCACACAGCGCGTCGAAGTCGTCCAGCGTCGCCCCGGGGTCCGCGCCGGCGTCCGCCTCGAGCTCCGCCTCAGACATCGGGTCCGGCGCCGGAGGGAGATTCCGGTGACGGTAGTCGGGACCGTCGACCCGGATCGACTCGAAGATCCCCGACATCTTGCGGATCTCGCGCATGAAATCCTTGGCCGCGAACCGCCCCTCACCGAGCTGTTCGGGAAGGGTGTTGGAGGTGGCGGCCACGCTGACGCCCGCCGTGGTGAGCTCCGCGAGGAGCCGGGACACCAGCATGGTGTCGCCCGGGTCGTCCAGCTCGAACTCGTCGATACACAGGACCGAGTGTCCGGACAGCTCCTCGACCGCACGGTTGAAGCCGAGGGCACCCACCACGTGGGTCAGTTCGACGAACGTGCCGAACGCCTTGGGCTCGGGACAGGTGTGGTAGATCGAGGTCAACAGGTGGGTCTTGCCCACACCGAATCCGCCGTCGAGATAGATGCCCGCCCCCTCCACCGACTTGGGTCGACGCCCGAACAGTCCCTTCTTGGGCGAACGACGGGTCACGACGCCCTCGGCGAACTCCCGACACGCCTTGACCGCGGCGGCCTGGGAGGGCTCGGCGGGGTCCGGGATGTAGGAATCGAAACTCACGTCATCGAACATCGACGGCGGGACCATCTGTGCCACGAGTTGGTCGGCGGGGACCACCGGGGTGACGTCAACGAGGCGAGAGACCATGCGATGAGCCTATCGTGGGGCGACAGGCGTCAGAACGGAAGGAGCCCCAGGTGCTGTCGACCCGACCCCCCGCGCTCGACGACGGCCCGGCTTCGCTCCACGCGATCTGGGCCGCCCTCCAGCCGGACCAGCCCTCCGGAGGGCTGGTGATCCGTGCCGTCATGATCTCCTCCATCGACGGGACCACCACCGTCGACGGCCGGAGCGGGGGCCTGGGCACGCCCACCGACCGCCTGGTCTATGACGCCATGCGTGCCCGCGCCGACCTCGTCCTGGTGGGGTCCGGGACGGCGTTGGCCGAGCACTACGGCCCCGCCGAGGTGAGCCCGGTCTGGGCGGACCGGCGCAGCGGACCCCCGCCCCCCGTCCTGGTCCTCACCAGGTCGCTACCCGACCAACTCATCGACCTCTGCGCCGACACCGACGACCGGGTCCGGATCGCCGCTGCACACGAGGTGAGCCGTCGGCGCATCGAGGCCGCGCGGGCGCGGGGCGTGACCGTACACGTACTCGACCCGGGTCCGACCGGCGCCGCGGTGCGCGCGCTGGCGTCCCGCCTCCACGCCCGCGAGGTGGACTTCGAGGGCGGCCCACGCCTCCTCGGGACACTGCTCTCGGAGGGGGCTGTGGACGATCTCGTCCTCTCGGTGGCGCCGGAGCTCATCGTCGGAGGTGACGACTCCACCCTCGCCCCCGGCCCCGGCAGCACCCGGGTTCCCATGCGGGTGGTCTCGGCGTTCACCTGCCCGCGCGGGGGTCTGTACACCCGCTGGGCGGTCGGCGAGGGCCTCCGTTGACCCCGGCACGACCCGCCCGGACCGCCGGAACCGTGCTCGCGGCCGTCGCCGCGGCTCTGGCCGTGGCGGTTGCCGGATGCGCGCCCCTGCCCGCCACCGGACCGCGGCTCGCCACGGGCGACGGTCCCGGTGGCTCGCCCGGACCCGGCGCGCAGGGCGACGTCCCGGAACTTCCCGACTGGGTCGCGCCGCGGTCCGAGCTCGACTGGATCCCCTGCGCGGACGGTGGGACCCGCGGTCTTCCGCAGGACGCCCGGGTCGAGTGCGGCCTGCTCGGGGAGACACCGGTCCTCCGGCTCACCACCGCGGACACACCGGGCGACTCGGCTCCCCTCGTCGTGGTGGCCGGTCCCGACAGTCCCGCAGACGAGCTCGCCATCCGGTTCGCCTCGGCCGGATCCGAGATCACGGGGTCGCATCCGGTCGTGATCGTGGACCACAAGGGGCGGACCGGACCCGCCGGCACCTGCCTGACCCCCGCGGCTCGTCGCACCCTGGACGGACTCGCCGAGAGGGGCGCGGACCCCGGCTCACCGGAACTCCGCGGCGACCTCGCCCAGACCGCCCAGTCCTGCACGGACCAGCTGGCCGGTCGGGAACTCGACTTCGGCGCCGCCGGCGCCGCGGAGGATCTCGAGGTGCTCCGGCAGTCGTGGGAGGTGCCGGGGCTCGCGGTTCTCGCGGTGGGGGTGGGCGCACGTACCGCACTGGAGTACGCCGGGACGCACCCCGGCCGGGTGTCGTTGTTGGTCCTGGACTCCCCCGCACCGTGGGACGGAGACCAGGAGTCCTCGGCGCGGTCCGCGCTCGACGGTTCCGATGCCGCGCTGCGTCTGTGGGCCGCGTCCTGTAGCCGTGCCGAGTGCGGGCCGGGCGGCGCTGACGAGAGGGTCGAGGCGGTCTCCCGCGCCCTCGACGCGGCCCGGGACCCGGGTGCCCGCGTGCCGGCCGCGCTCCTGTCCGACGTCATCCGCTCCGCACTCGCCGACCTGTCCGGTGCGTCCGCATCCGAGGCGTCCGAGGGGGACGTGATCCTCGGCGACATCGCGGCTGCGCGCCCGGGCACGGACTCCCTCGGATCCCCGGTGCGTGCCCGGGCGGAGGCGTTGACGAGCTCGTCACTGCCCTACGTCGCGGGGTGCTCCGACCTTCCCCGGCGGGTGCCGGTGAACCGCGTACCGGAACTCGCCGCCGAATGGACGGACAACGCACCCTTCGGGGAGATCCTCGCCGCCCAACTGTCCGCGTGTTCGACCTGGCCCGTCCCGGTACAGACCCCCCTCGAGTTGCCGGGCGCCGCTCCCGTGCTCCTGCTGGGTGGGATCGCGGACCCCGTCGCCGGTGCCGCCGCGCTGGAACCCACTGCGGGGATGCTGTCGGCCGCCGGGGCCGGGGACATCCGCGTCCTCACCTGGGGTGCACCCGGATCGCGGGTGGTCCTCCACTCCGCGTGCGCCAGATCCACCGTCGCGGAGTTCCTGGCCGACCCGGCCACCGTCGAACGATCCGTGGCCTGTCCCTCCTGACCGGGGCGCCTGCGTGGGGGACGCGACCCGGGCCGGTACCCTGCACACCGTGCCATTGCCGACCCGAAGCACTGACTCCGTGCCCCGCCTGCTGAACCACATCCTGTGGCCGCTGGCGATCATGACCGTGATCCATCGCGTGCTGATCAAGGCCGTCAACGGGTCGATCACCAACGACTTCGGGACCGTCTACGCGGCGACCAGGCGCTTCCTCGCCGGCGAGCCCGTGTACAGCGAGAATCTGCTCACGGTGCAGCCGCACTACCTCTACGCCCCGAGCGGCACCTTCCTGCTGGCCCCCTTCGGAGTCATCGACAACTACACCGTCGCGCGGTGGTTGTTCATCCTCGTCAACACCGCGGCGATCATCGGCGCCCTGTGGCTGCTCATGAGATTGTTCGACCTCGACGTGCGGTCGTTCGCGGCCCCGGCGATCCTCCTGGGGGCCTTCTGTACCGAGGCGGTCACCAACACCCTGGTCTTCACCAACGTCAACGGTGTGATCTTCCTGTGCCAGGTGGCATTCCTGTACCTCCTCCACCGCAGGCGACTCTGGTGGGCCGGGGTGGCCATGGGCCTGTCCCTGGCGATCAAACCGATGCTCGCCCCGCTACTGGTCCTCCCGTTGATCCGCCGACAGTGGCAACCCTTCGTCGCCGCCGTGGCGATCCCCGCCGCCGCCATGGCCGCGGGCTGGGCGCTCACCGTGGACGCCGCGCGGTACCTCGAGGTGACCGCGCCCTACATGAGCGAGGTCCGCGACTACTACAACAGCTCCATCGCCGGCCTCGGCCTGTATTACGGCGTCCCCGAACCACTCATCCTGGTGTCCCGGATCCTCGTCGTCGTGGCCACCCTGGTGGCCGTGTGGCTCCTGCTGGACTACCGGCACAACCACGAGGTGCTGTGGTTGGCCACCACCTCCGGTGTCATCCTGTCCGGTGTGTTCCTGGTCTCCAGCCTCGGGCAGATGTACTACTCGATGATGCTCATCCCGATCATGCTCACCGTGGTCCTGGACAAGTCCTTCGTGCGCAACTGGCCCGCCTGGCTGGCGGCGTACGGGTTCTTCACCCTGGACTTCTGGGAGTCGGCCCGGTGGCCGTACTACGGGCGCCTGCTGGAATTCGCCCATCCCACGCTCGGATGGCTGTTGCTGCTGGGCACGGTGTTGGTGATCCTGCTGTGGCGGCGCACGGACCCGCGCCGGCACGAGCGGATCGCACCGGCCGCCGCGGCGGCGTAACCTGCGGACATGAGTGAGCGCATTGACACCCCCTCCAGCACTCCACAACCGGACTTCACCCTCGACGATGCGGAATGGCGCCGCAGGCTGACCCCCGAGGAGTACCGGGTCCTGCGCCGGGCCGGCACCGAGCGGCCGTATACCGGGGAGTACACCGACACCAAGACCGAAGGGGTCTACCGCTGCCGCGGCTGCGGGGCCGAGCTGTTCCGCAGTGACGCCAAGTTCGACTCCCACTGCGGCTGGCCCTCGTTCTTCACGCCACTGGCCGGTGGGGCGGTCATCGAGCGGACCGACACGACCCTCGGGATGACCCGCACCGAGGTGGTGTGTGCGAACTGCCACGGACATCTCGGTCACGTCTTCTCCGGCGAGGGCTACCCCACCCCCACCGATCTGCGGTACTGCATCAACTCTCTGAGCATGACGCTCGAGCCCGCCGAGGACTGATCGCACGGCAGAGGGGCCGGCGGGGACGCAGTCGTCCCGGCCGGCCCCTCGCTCATCCCCGCGGCGGTGGGCTGCCTCAGGGCATCGTGGTGGCCAGCTGCTCGGCGCTGACCCGGGGCCCGGTGAAGAACGGGACCTCCTCGCGGACGTGACGCCGCGCCTCGGTGCTGCGCATGACGCGCATCAGGTCGACGATCCGATCCAGCTGCGGGGCCTCGAAGGCCAGGAGCCATTCGTAGTCGCCCAACGAGAACGACGGCACGGTGTTGGCGCGGACGTCCGGATACTCTCGGGCGGCGCGCCCGTGCTCGGCGAGGATCTGGCGACGCTCCTCGTCGGGGAGCAGGTACCACTCGTAGGAGCGGACGAAGGGGTACACCGAGATGTACGCGCCCGGCTCCTCCTCGGCGAGGAACGCCGGGATGTGGCTCTTGTTGAACTCCGCGGGGCGGTGCAGAGCGGTGTTGGACCAGTGGGCCGTGCTGGCCCGGCCCAGGATGGTGGTGCGCCGGAACTCGTTGTAGAACCGCTGCAGTTCCTCGATGTGCTCGGCGTGGGTCCAGATCATGAAGTCGGCCTCGGCGCGGAGCCCCGACACGTCGTACAGTCCGCGGACCACCACGTCGGTGCCGTCGAACCGGGCGAGGAACTGCTCCAGGTCCGCGGTGACCGCGGCCCGGTCCTCCCCCAGCTCCCCGGGCGTCACGGTGAAGACCGAGAACATCAGGTAGCGGAGCGTCGAGTTGAGCTTCTTGTAGTCAAGGCGTGCCATGGGTCAATCCTGCCACCCTGCGGCCAGGCGCCGGGCCGCGGCCCGTGCGGAACCGATGCACGCGGGCACCCCGACCCCCTCGGTCGCACCTCCGACCACCTCGACCCCGGGCAACCGGTCCGCCAGTTCGGCCCGAACTCCCGCGATCCGGTCGGCGTGTCCCGGACCGATCTCGGCGAGCGCGTCCTCCCAGCGGCGGACACGCGAGTACAGGATCGTCGGTGCGGATCCGCACACCCCGGCCAGGGCGGATTCGGCCATCCGGGCCAGTGCGATGTCGTCTGCGGTGAGCACGTCGTCGTCGTCGAGCCGACCGAACGACACCCGCACCAGGTGACCCGGTCGGGTGTCGAGGTGAGGCCATTTGCGACTGGTGAAGGTCATCGCCTTGAACGGGACCGGCTCGTCGGTGGCCACCAACACCCCGGAGAGTTCGGGCAGGTCGAGCCCCCGGTCCACCTCCATCGCCACCACGGCGGACGAGGCGGTCCGGATCCCGGACAGGCCGGACACCGCGCCGTCGACCCCACCGGCGGCGGCCAGGAGCGGTGCGGCGTGGGGAACGGGGACGGCGACGACGACGAGGTCCGCGTCCTCCACCCACGATCCGCGGGCGCCGGTGACCGTCAGGGCGTAACCGGAGGTCTCGCGATGGATCGCGGTGCAGGTGGCGTGACAGCGCACCGTGGCACCCGAGGCCTCGGCCAGCGCGGCCACGAGCCCCCGGTACCCGCCGTCGAGGGTGGCGAAGACGGGCCCCGGCACCCGGTTGCCCACGAGCTCACCGATCGCGGCGGTCAGCGTGGGCGCGCCCCGGTCCAGCGCCTCGGCGAGACCGGGGATGACCTGCCGAAGGCCGAGTCCCGAGCTGGGGGCGGCGTACACCCCGCCGAGCATGGGATCGACGAGCCGCGAGACCACCGCCTCGCCGAACCGGTCGGCAACGAGCCGACCCAGCGAGACGTCTCCGCCGGGTTCCCACTCCAGGGGCGCGTCCGTCTCACGGGCGGCGACGGCCGACTCCGCGGGGCTCAGGACACCCGACAGGCCGGCCACGTCGGACGGCAGCCCCATGAGGGTGCCGACCGGCATCGGGACCAGTCGACCGTCGGTGAGGATCGCCGGGCCGAGCGGTCCGGGGTGCCGCAGGGTGTCGGTCAGCCCCAGCTCGGCGACGAGCTCGGAGGCCTCGGGCCGGCGGCCGATGAATGCCTCGGCCCCCAGCTCCATGGGGCCGGACGGGAAGTCGACGGTGTGCAACGCCCCGCCGAGGGAGTCCGACGCCTCGAGGACCGTGATCCGTGCGCCGGGCAGGTCGAGGGAGAGCTGGTAGGCGGCGGTGAGTCCGCTGAGACCGCCACCGACCACGGCGATACGTGGGGGCATCCCTTAAGTCCCGGTCAACTCGTGGACCAGCTCGACCACGTGGGTCACGGCACCCGGGTCGGTGGCGGGCAGGACACCGTGCCCGAGGTTGAACACGTGTCCGCGGGCGCCCAGCTCTCGTGCCCGCGCCCCCTCGTCGAGGATCCTGCGGACCTCGGAGTCGAGCGCCGGACGGTCGGCGAAGAGCATGGCGGGGTCGAGGTTGCCCTGGAGCACCTTGCCCGGCGCCCGCACCGCGGCGTCGTCGAGCGGGATGCGCCAGTCCACACCGACGACCTCGGGGCCGGCCTCGCCCATCGCCCCGAGCAGTTCTCCGGTGCCCACGCCGAAGTGGGTGCGGGGAACCGTGGAGATCACCTCGTCGGCGAAGATCCCGGTGGAGTGCGGGAGCACCATCGAGCGGTAGTCGCGCAGGCTCAGCGCCCCGGCCCACGAGTCGAACAACTGGACGGCGTCCACGCCGGCGTCGATCTGCGCGCGCAGGAACACCGTGGTCAGGTCCGCCAACTTGGACATCAGTGCATGCCAGACGTCGGGACGGGAGTACATCAGTGACTTGGTGTGCTCGTGGTTGCGGCTGGGGCCGCCCTCGATGAGGTAGGAAGCCAGGGTGAAGGGGGCGCCGGCGAAGCCGATGAGCGCGACCTGCGGGTCGAGCTCCGCCACCACCATGCGGACCGCCTCGCCGATCTTCTCGAGACGGTCCGGGGTGAGATCGGGAAGCGCGGCGACCCCGGCCTCGTCGCGGATCGGCGCGGCCACCACGGGCCCGGTGCCCGGCACGATGTCGATGTCCACACCCGCCGCCGCCAGCGGGATGACGATGTCGGAGAAGAAGATCGCGGCGTCCACCCCGTGACGGCGGACCGGCTGCAGGGTGACCTCGCAGGTCATCTCGGGGTCGAAACAGGCCTCGAGCATGGTGCTCCCGGCGCGGAGTTCGCGGTACTCGGGAAGCGAGCGACCCGCCTGACGCATGAACCACACCGGCGTGTGCGCGGCGCCGGTGCCTCGGACTTCGTCGAGGTAGGGGCCGGTCCCGGCCCGGCGCGCGGTCGCACCGCCGGCGCCCTGGGTGTCAACGGACCTGGGATTCGAGGGCACATCGGAGTTCAGCACCTCCCCATGGTCCCACGAGTGCGCCACCGGGGCGCTCCACCCCACCCCGGTGGGCGACGGCGCGCCTCCTCGGGGCGCCGCCGGGTGGTGGCTAGCGTGACGACCCGTGAGCACATCGGTCAATGACGGCGAGCCCGAGGTCTTCCGGGAAGCGGTCGAGTCGCTGTCCCGGCTCGAGGTCCGCCCTGAGATCTCCGTCGGCCCGATCCGTCCGCCGCAGAGACTGGCGCCGTACAGTCACGCGCTCGGGGTGGAGATCATCCCGCCGACCGGGGACGACGTGCCCGAGTTCTCCGACGGGGACGCGTTCGGTCGGCTGATCCTCCTCCACGACCCCTCCGGGGACGACGCGTGGAACGGCACGCTGCGGCTGGTCGCCTACATCCAGGCCGACATGGAGGCCTCACTCGCGGGCGATCCCCTGCTGCCCCAGGTCGCCTGGAGTTGGCTCACCGAGGCGCTCGACGAGGACGCCGGTCCGTACACGTCGCTGGGCGGAACCGTCACCAGCACCGCGTCGGTCCGCTACGGCGATATCTCCGGACCGCCCCAGGCCCACCAGCTCGAGTTGCGCGCGTCGTGGACCGCCCTCGAGTCGAACCTGACCGGTCACGCCTCTGCATTCTGCAAGACGCTCTCCCTGGCCGCCGGACTCCCGCCGGTCGGCGTGACCTCCCTCCATCGTCGGGCGTGAGCGGCCGACGACGCGGAGAGACCCCGCCCGGGGCGCCGCCGCCCCCGGCCGAGTACGAGTTCGTGGACGACGCCTCCGGCATCGGGTCGGTCGCCTCCGTCGTGGAGTCCTCGGCCGGACCGGTCGCGGTGGACGTCGAGCGCGCGTCCGGGATCCGCTACTCCGAGCGCGCCTTCCTCCTGCAACTACGCCCCGCCGGCGGACCCGCGCTGCTGGTGGACCCCGAGACGCCGGGCCAGACGGTCGGGCCGCTCGCGGGCGTCCTCTCCGGGCGCCCCCTGCTCCTGCATGCCGCGAGCCAGGATCTGCCGTCACTCCGTGAACTCGGGATCAGGCCGACGTCTGTCATCGACACCGAACTGGCCGGCCGGTTCCTGGGCATGGAACGGGTGAACCTCGGTGCGATGATCTCGGAGCACCTGGGCATCGGGTTGGCCAAGGCCCACTCGGCGGCGGACTGGTCGCGACGCCCGTTGCCCGCATCCTGGCTCGACTACGCCGCCTACGACGTGCTCTTCCTCCACGACCTGGCGGACGCGGTACTCCCCCGGCTCGACGAGCTCGGCCGCCGGGACTGGTTCGAGGCCGAGTGTCGCCACCTCGTCGACTCCGACCCGCCCGCCCCCACCCAGGATCCCTGGCGCAGGCTGGCCCGCCTGACCTCCCTGCGCGACGCCCGCCAACTCGCCCGGGCACGGGAGTTGTGGATGGCGCGTGACCGGGTGGCCGCGGAGCGCGACATCGCCCCCAAGAGGTTGCTCACGGACGCGGCGATCATCGAGGCGGCACGCACCGCGCCGGCGAACCGCACCGAACTGCTCGCGATCGAGGGGTTCGACGGCCCGCACCGCAGGCGCCTGGCGGACGAGTGGCTGGCGGCGCTGGAGTGGGCCGCCGAACTCGGGCGTGGCGACCTGCCCTCCCGCCAGGCGCCGCGCGGGGAGCACCCCCCGCACACCGCCTGGAGGCGGACCGACCCGGGGGCCGCGGCGCTCCTGGACTCCGCGCGCGAGGCGCTCGGTGAGCTCGCCGAGGAGCTGGGTATCGAACAGGGCCTGCTGCTCAAGGCGTCGACTCTCCGACTGTGGGCCTGGCGGGCGGCCACCACCGACACCGCCGACGACGCGGCGCTACTGCACCGGGTCCTGCAGGCCGAGGGTGCCCGCCGCTGGCAGATCGAATTGACGGAGACCCCGTTGCTGGACGCCGTACACGAGTTCAGGGCGGACAGCTGAGGGCGAGCGGACTCAGCTCTCGACCCGGTCGCCGCTCTCGACCCGGTCGCCGAGGCGCTGGCGGATCCCGCGGGCGATACCCTCCGCGGTCAACCCGGCGTCGGCGAGGATCTCACCGCGGGAGGCGTGGTCGAGGAACTCCTGGGGAATACCCAGGGCGAGTCGGTCGACCTTGACACCGGCGCGCTCCAGACTCGCCGAGACCGCCGACCCGACGCCCCCGTGGAGCCCGTTGTCCTCGACGGTCACCACTAGCTGACGACCCCGGGCGGAGTCGACGATCGAGTGCGGGACCGGATAGACCCAGCGCGGATCGACCACGTCGACCGTGACACCTGCGGTCTCGAGCTCCCGCGCCGCGGCCAACGACGGCGCGACCATCGACCCGACGCCCACCACCAGGACGTCGGCGTCGCCGGACCCGTGCACCCGGTCGACGCCGTCGGTACTGGTCGCGAGTGCCGGGACGGGCTCACCGACCGACCCCTTGGGGAAGCGCACGACGGTGGGCCCGTCGGTCACCTCGACGGCCTCCCGGAGTTCCGCGCGCAGGGTCTCGGCGTCGCGCGGTGCGGCCACCCGGACACCGGGGACGATCCCCGTCAACGACAGGTCCCACATCCCGTTGTGGCTGGCGCCGTCGGGGCCGGTCACACCGGATCGGTCGAGCACCAGGGTGACCGGCTGCCCGAGGAGCGCGACGTCCATGAGCAGCTGGTCGAACGCACGGTTGAGGAAGGTGGAGTACACGGCCACCACGGGGTGCATCCCCCCGAGCGCCAGTCCGGCGGCCGAGGCCACGGCGTGCTGCTCGGCGATGCCCACGTCGAACATGCGGTCCGGGAAACGGTCACCGAACGCCGTCAGTCCGGTCGGCCCGGCCATGGCCGCGGTGATGGCCACGACGTCGTCCCGCTCGGCACCGATCTCGCACAGTTCGTCGGAGAAGACCGACGTCCAGTCGACCGCGGACGACGCCGAGAGCGGTCGCCCGGTGTCGGGGTCGATGACCCCGGTCGCGTGCATGAGGTCGGCGACGTTGTTCTCCGCGTGGACGTAACCCATACCCTTGCGCGTGACCACGTGGACCACCACCGGGCCGCCGAAGTCCTTGGCCAGCCGCAGCGCCGCCTCGGTGGCGGCGAGGTTGTGCCCGTCGACCGGCCCCATGTACTTCAGCCCCAGGTCGGCGAACAGTTCCTGCGGGGACACCACGTCCTTCAGGCCGGTCTTGATCCCGTGCAGGATCGAGTAGACGGCCTTGCCGACGATGTCCTTGCGCGCGCCCAGGGTGCGCTTAGTGTGATCCATCGCCTTCTCGTAGGCGGGTTGCAGCCTCAGGACCCCGAGTCGTTCGGCCAGGCCTCCGATCGTGGGGGAATACGACCGTCCGTTGTCGTTGACGACGATCACCATGGGCCGGTCCTTGCCGGCCGCGATGTTGTTGAGCGCCTCCCAGGCCATCCCGCCGGTCATCGCGCCGTCGCCGATCACGGCCACGACGGTGCGGTCGGTCTCCCCGCGCAGGGAGAACGCCTTGGCGAGACCGTCGGCGTAGGACAGCGACGAGGTGGCGTGCGAGGACTCGACGACGTCGTGGTCACTCTCCGCACGGCACGGGTACCCCGACAGTCCGCCGCGGGTGCGGAGCCCGTCGAACTGGTCGCGCCGACCGGTGACGATCTTGTGGACGTATGACTGGTGTCCGGTGTCGAAGACGATGGGGTCGCGTGGGGAGTCGAAGACCCGGTGCAGCGCGATCGTCAACTCCACCACTCCGAGATTGGGGCCGAGGTGCCCGCCGGTGGCGGAGACCTTCCTGATGAGGAACTCCCTGATCTCACCGCAGAGCCTGACCATCTCGTCGGGTCCGAGTGCACGGAGGTCGGAGGGGCCGTTCACCTGATCGAGCACACTCATTGCCGTCGACTGCCCCTTCCCTGGCCGCACCCCTCAGGGTCGAACCACCAGTCTACGGGCAATCGGCGCGAGACCCCGCCGGCGCCTCGACCGGCCGGGGCGCGCCACCGAGTCGGTCAGCGCGCACGGGGGGAATCGAGGACGGCGAGACCCTCCACGTGGTGCGTCGCGGGGAACGCGGCCACCCCCCGCAGGTCCGTCAGCGTCCACCCGGCCGTCACCAGGACCCCGACGTCACGGGCCAGACTGGCCGGATCGCACCCCACGTGGATGATCCGTGACGCCGTTCCGCCCGCGAGCGCGGCCATCACGTCGATCCCTGCGCCACCCCTCGGCGGGTCCAGGATGACGAGATCGGGATCACCGTTCCGCTCGGGACCCCCGCCCGTCCGGTCGAGGAACGTCTCGACCCGCGCGCCCACCGGGACGACCCCCGGGCCGACGTCGAGGGCGGTCCCCACCGCATCGAGAGACGGACGTGAGGACTCCACGATGGTCAGTCGCGCGCGAGGGGCGACGTCGAGGACCGCTGCGGAGAACAGGCCCGCTCCCCCGTAGAGATCCCAGACCACCGGCGCGGCCGGCAGCCCGGCGGTACCGGACACCGCGCGGCGGACGAGATCGGAGTAGTGCGCGGCAGCGGATCTGTGCGCCTGCCAGAACGCGTCGACCGGCAACTGCCAGGTGCGCTCGCCCACCCGTCGTGAGACCACGGGGGGACCCGTCACGGGCTCCCATGCCCCGGCGCGGGAGGACCGGGCCCGCGCCCGGGTCGCCGCACCCCTCCGGGACCCGCGATCGCGCCCCCGTCCCGCCGGTTCGGTGACCGGTCGGTGAGCGAGGTGGATCTCCCCGTCGTCCCCCAGGACCCCGAGGACCTCCCGGTGCGGGCCCACGCCCGCGGTCCGGACCGCCTCCGTGATCCGTGGGTCCGCCTGGACGCAGGGTTCGGTCACCACCTCGCGCGACCGCGACCGTCGGACGCCCGGCACGCCGTCGGCGCCCGTCACCCACCGGGCCACCGTCCGCCACCCGGTGCTCGCGCCGTCGGCGGCGGGAACCTCGACCGGAACGCGATCGGGGGTGGAGTGGATCCGTCCGATACGGCGGGCCTGGTCGGCCAGGATGGTTCCCGAGAACGCCCGGGCGGCCACCGGGTCGATGTGGCTCCAGTCGCAGCACCCCGCCCCCGCCGCCGCAGCCGGGCAGAGAGGGTCGATCCGATCCCCCGACCTCTCGAGTACGCGGGTCACGGTGCCGCGACAGAAGGCTCGGCCCGGGTCGTCCTCGACCACGACCTCGACCAGTTCGCCCGTGATCCCGCCCCGGCAGAACACCACGCGTCCGGAGTGCCGGGCCACGAACTCGCCCCCCTGCGCGGGGCCCTCGATGCGCAGCCGGAGCACACGCCCGGTCCAGTCGGTTCTCTCCGTCCGGGTCATCGGTCCTCCGGTCCGCCCCAGCGCCCGATGATGGGTTCGTCGCGCGCCTGGTCCGCGCGGCCGTCCGAGGACGACAGCTGCCACGGGACGCTGGTCACCATGACACCCCTCTCGTACAGCAGGCGGGTCTTCAGTCGCAGCGCGCTCTGGTTGTGCAGGAGCTGCTCCCACCAGTGGCCCACCACGTACTCCGGGATGTACACGATCACGACGTCCCGGGGCGACTGGTCCCGCAACCGCTTCACGTAGTCGACCACCGGCCGGTTGATCTCCCGGTACGGCGACTCCACCACCTTGAGCGGCACGGAGATCCGCCTCTTCTCCCACTCGCGGACCAGGACCCGGGTCTCCGCCGTCTCGATGTTCACCGTGAGCGCCTCGATGGTGTCCGGTCGGGTCGCCCGCGCGTAGGCCAGGGCCCGGAGGGTGGGCAGGTGCAGTTTGGAGACCAGCACCACACAGTGGGTGCGGCTCGGGAGGACGACCTCCCAGGACGAGTCCTCGAGTTCGCGCGCGACCGACTCGTAGTGACGGTGGATGAGTTTCATGACCCCGAACACGGCCAGCATCGCCAGCACCGCGATGTAGGCACCCGCGAAGAACTTCGTGCCCATGACGATCACGAGCACACCCGAGGTGAGGACGAAGCCGACCGCGTTGACCGCCCGCGCGCGCTGCACCCGCCGCCGGACGGCGGGGATCTGCTCGTTGCCCAGTCGCCGGGTCCAGTGGCGGACCATCCCGAGCTGGCTCAGGGTGAAGGCCACGAAGACCCCGACGATGTAGAGCTGGATGAGCACGGTGACCTGCGCGTCGAACGCCACCACCAGGACGATCGCCGCCACGGCGAGCAGGACGATCCCGTTGGAGAACGCGAGCCGGTCCCCGCGCGTGGCGAGCTGTCTCGGCAGGTACTTGTCGCGCGCGAGCACCGAGGCGAGCACGGGGAAACCGTTGAACGCGGTGTTCGCCGCGAGCACCAGGATGAGGGCGGTGATGGTCATGATCACGTAGAAGGCGACAGGGAGACCCGCGAAGACCGGGTAGGCCAACTGCGCGATCATCGTCTTCTGCTGGTAGTCCTCCGGCGCACCGATCAGTTGCGCGGCCGGGTCCTCCGCGACCTGCACCCCGAGCTGGTTGGCCAGCACGATGAGCCCGAGCAGGAACGAGATGGACACCACCCCGAGCATGACCAGGGTCGTCGCGGCGTTCCTGGCCCGGGGACTACGGAACGCGGGCACGCCGTTGTGGATGGCCTCGACCCCGGTCAGCGCGGCACAGCCCGAGGCGAAGGACTTGGCCACCACGAACGCGAGCGCGAGCCCGGCGACCGCCACTCCGTCGGGTGTGACGAGCTCGAAGTCCGCGGACTCCGCCCTCAGCTCACGACCCAGGACGCCGACCTGGAACAGCCCCCACACCACCAGCGCGGTCATGGCCGCCATGAACGCGTAGACGGGGATGGCGAACGTCGCGCGGGACTCCCGGATGCCCCGGAGGTTGATCGCGGTGAGCAGGACGATCGCGATGACGGCGAACACCACCTCGTTCGAGTACACGAACGGGATCGCGGAGCCGATGTTGGCGGCCGCCGCCGAGATCGACACCGCCACGGTGAGCACGTAGTCGATGAGCAGGGCCGCTCCCACACCGAGTCCGGCGTTCGGCCCGAGATTGACGGTGGCGACCTCGTAGTCACCCCCGCCCGACGGATACGCGCGGACGTTCTGCCGGTAGCAGGCGATCACGACCACCATGACCACCGCCACCGCGAGCCCGACCCACGGGGTGAACGCCAGGGCCGACACCCCGGCCAACGACAGGATGAGGAAGATCTCCTCGGGGGCGTAGGCGACCGAGGACAACGCGTCCGAGGCGAAGACCGGCAACGCGATCCGCTTGCGCAGCGGGGTGTCCCCGGTGGTGTCGCTGCGGAAGGGGCGCCCCAACAACAGGCGCTTGGTTCCTACGGAGACCCGGGAGATCCTGGACACCGACACATCGTAGGGCTCCGCGTGCCGCAGGGACAGCGCGGCGGACGAGGGTAGCGTGATCGCACGGGTCCGCGCGTCGCGGACCGTGAGGAGCGGTACTCGCCATGAGGGTCATCATCATGGGCTGTGGGCGTGTCGGGGCGGCGCTCGCGACCGAACTCGACGAGGGCGGTCACGAGGTGGTGGTGATCGACCGCGACCCCGCCGCGTTCGCCAGGTTGGCGGAGCAGTTCGACGGACGTACGGTCACCGGGCTCGGGTTCGATCGCGAGGTCCTCGTGGACGCCGGGCTCCACGGGGCGGACGCGTTCGCGGCGGTCTCCTCCGGGGACAACTCCAACATCATCGCCGCGAGGGTGGCCCGCGAGACCTTCGGCGTCGAGCGGGTGATCGCCCGGATCTACGACGCCGGACGCGCCGAGGTCTACGAGCGACTGGGCATTCCCACCGTCGCCACGGTGCCCTGGGTCACCGGCCGCCTCATCCGGTACATCACCTCCGGGTCGAGCCCGGTGGTGTGGCGGGATCAGACCGGCGAGGTGTCGGTTGTCGCCGTCGTCCCTCCGTCCGTGTGGGTCGGGGTCGCTCTGGCCTCTCTCGCCTCTCTGGTCGGTGGCACCGTGGTCGCGCTCACCCGCTTCGGGGAGTGCAAGGTACCCGGCGGCAACACTCTCGTGCAGGCCGACGACCTGATCCACCTCGCCGTCCCCTCGGGACTGGTCGACGGTCTCGACGACATCCTGGAGCGAGGACCATCTGATGACTGACCGACCCGTACCCGGCGACCCCGTCCCCGACGGCTCGGTCCCCGACTACGCCGACGGGGCCGGCCTGCTGGGCCGCGCCCCCGCCCGCACGTTCCACGCCTCCACCATGCGGGTCCTGGTGGCCGGGGCCGGCGTGGTGGGACGATCGATCGCTCGCGAACTCCTGGCCAACGACCACACCGTGACGCTCGTCGACAAACGCGCGGCCGTCTTCGACCGCGACGGGGTGACCGGTGCCCGGCAACTCGTCGGAGACGCGTGCGAACTGAGCTTCCTCGAACGACTCCGGGCGGAGGAGTCCGACGTGGTGGTCGCGGCCACCGGTGACGACAAGGCGAACCTGGTCGTGAGCCTGTTGGCCAAGACGGAATTCGCCGTGCCCCGCGTGGTCGCCCGCGTGAACGACCCCCGGAACGAGTGGCTGTTCGACGACCGCTGGGGCGTCGACGTGGCCGTCTCCACCCCCCGACTCATGGTCTCCGTCGTCGAGGAGGCGGTCTCCGTCGGGGACGTCGTGCGGTTGATGACCCTGCGTCGCGGCGGTGCCAACCTGGTGAGCGTGACGCTGCCGGACCAGACCCCCCTCGCGGGCAGACCCGTCTCGCGCGTCCGCTTCCCCCGTGACGCGGCGCTGGTGGCGATCCTCCGCGGGGGAAGGGTGATCGCCCCCGAACCCGACGTGCCGTTCGAACCCGGCGACGAGTTGCTGGTCGTGGCGCCCGAGGCCGCGGAGGAGGACCTGAGCACCGCGGTCCTCGGCGGTTGATTCCCGCTCACCGAACCCGGCTCTCTCCACCGGGAACGGTGACGGCGACCTCCCGCCCGTAGTCCCATCCCGGGGCGAGCGGCAGCGCGTCCCCGCTCCAGAATCGGCCGGGGTCATACCAACTGGCGTCGCCGGCCGGCAGCAGGACACCCATCGCCTCGAGTGTCATCCCGACCACCTCCGCGCAGTAGGCGGCCTCCACCCGGAGTGCGGGCCCGGTGTCCGCACGTCGGCGCCACGGGAGGCCGGCGCCCCGGAGCCTCGGGACGCCGGCGCCGCTGCCCACCCCGGCACCGCCGCCCCGTCCCGCCCCGGGCCCAGCGTCGGCGTCGCGATCGGGCGCGTGGCGTCCCCGGGCCGCCCACCGACCCCGGGCCCACCGTGCGGTCAGCCGCCCCGCGGACGGGAACGACACGCCGTTGAGGCGGGCGATCGTCTCCAGGATCGCGTCCTCCTGCGGGGACCCGGTCTCCGGGGAGAGCTGGCGGAACCACGCGCGTTGTCCGTAGGGCCCCGTCCACTGACGCACCGCCGCCTCGAGGTCGTGGAGTTGGACTCCCCGTTGCCGACGCCCCGTCCACACGTCGGTCAACGCCCGGCCCATCTCCGCGTGCCAGAGCAGCGGGGGCAGGTCGTCCAGGACCACCGCCACCCCCACGTGGTTCACGGGGGAATTGGTCAGGGTCTGGATCAAGCGGTCGGCGGTCGTGCGCCCACGGAACAACCACAGGTCCCCTGTCCTGGTGCGGTGGGCCGCGGCGGCCAGCGGGACGGTGTCGAGACTCATGGTGCGATCCTGCCAGGTGCCCCGCCGAGAGGATCTACCCTTGACGCCATGGCACCCCGCGGACGGCAGTGGCTCAAGATGGTCGGCGCGGCCGGGGTTGTCGGTGTGGCCGCGACCGGGATCCTCGCCGCACGGACCGAACGTCGGCGGCAGTCGTACGAGCCGGAGGAGATCCGGGAGCGTCTGCACCAGCGCTACACCCGCATCCAGTCCCGCCGGGAGGGTGGCCCGGCCTGACACCCGGATCGATCCCCACACCGGGTCCCGATACGCTGGCGGACACCATGTCGACGTCTCCCGCGCCCGCCCCCGAACTGCGCCGGGCCCGGCACGATCTCCTGGTCCGGCTCGACGACGTCGGCATCCTCGACGCCCACCGTCTCCGGTCGCGGATCCGCAAGGCCCGCGCCGACCAACTGGACGATCTGGGCGGGCAGATCGACGCCGCCGCCGCTCGCCTGCGTCGGCGCGCGGAGTCGGTTCCCACCCCGGAGTACCCGGAACAACTGCCGGTCAGCGCCCGTAAGGACGAGATCGCGGCGGCGATCCGCGACAACCAGGTCGTGGTGATCGCCGGTGAGACCGGATCCGGGAAGACCACCCAGATCCCCAAGATCTGTCTGGAACTCGGCCGCGGGGTGCGCGGGATGATCGGGCACACCCAGCCCCGCCGGTTGGCGGCCCGGTCCGTCGCCGAGCGCATCGCCGAGGAGCTCGGGGTGGAGTCCGGCCGACTGGTGGGCTCGGCCGTGCGTTTCGACGACCGTACCGGCGCCGACACCGCGGTCAAGCTGATGACCGACGGAATCCTGCTGGCCGAGATCCGTCGGGACAGGCTGCTGCGCGCCTACGACACGATCATCATCGACGAGGCCCATGAACGCAGTCTCAACATCGACTTCCTGCTCGGTTACCTCCGGCAGATCCTGCCCCGGCGGCCGGACCTCAAACTCATCATCACCTCCGCCACGATCGACCCCGACCGTTTCGCCCGCCACTTCGCGGATCCCGCGGGCCGCCCCGCCCCCGTCATCGAGGTCTCCGGTCGCACCTTCCCCGTGGAGATCCGGTACCGGCCGCTCCAGGCCGACCACGCGGACCGCACCATCGACCTCGACCCCCTGGACGCCCTCGCCGATGCGGTCGGCGAGCTCCTGGCCGAGGGGGACGGTGACGTACTCGTCTTCCTCTCCGGGGAGCGCGAGATCCGCGACGCCGAAGAGGTGCTCCGGGGGCGGAGGTTCAGGAGCACCGAGATCTTCCCGCTCTTCGCCCGGCTCACCGCCGCCGAGCAGCAACGGGCGTTCCGTCAGCACTCGACACGGCGCGTGGTCCTGTCGACCAACATCGCGGAGACCTCGGTGACGGTCCCGGGGATCCGCTACGTCGTGGACACCGGCCTCGCCCGGATCTCCCGCTATTCGACCCGCACCAAGGTCCAGCGGCTGCCGATCGAACCGATCTCACAGGCTTCCGCCGCACAGCGCGCCGGCCGCTGCGGCCGCGTGGCCGACGGCATCTGCATCCGCCTGTACTCGGAGGGCGACTTCGATTCCCGGCCGGAGTTCACCGACCCGGAGATCCTCCGCACCAACCTGGCGTCGGTCATCCTGTCGATGGCCGACCTCGACCTGGGGGCCGTGGACGACTTCCCGTTTGTCGAACCGCCCGACCGCAAGGCCGTCCGAGACGGCATGACGTTGCTCACCGAGCTGGGGGCGCTCCGGTTCGACCACGACGAGCGGCCCCACCTGACCAGGGTGGGCCGCGACATGGCGTCCCTCCCCCTCGACCCGCGCCTGGCGCGGATGGTGGTGGAGGGCCACCGAAACGGCGCTCTGGGGGATGTCCTGGTGGTGGTCGCGGCCCTGACGGTGCAAGATGTCCGCGAGCGGCCCGCAGAGGAGCGCGACAAGGCGGACCAGCTCCACCGACGCTTCGCCGACAAGTCCTCCGACTTCCTGGGTTACCTCAACCTGTGGCGCTACCTCACCGAACAGCGCCGCGAGCTCTCCGGAAGCGCGTTCCGCAAGATGTGCAAGGCCGAGTACCTGCACTGGCTGCGGATCCGTGAATGGCAGGACCTCACCGCGCAGTTGACCAGCATGTGCCGCGAGCGGGGCTGGCACCCGCCGTCCGGCCACGCCGCGGAGGACGACCTCCACAAGGCGATCCTGTCCGGACTGCTCACCAACGTCGGGATGAAGGACGAGGAGACCAGGGAGTTCCGCGGCACCCGCGGTATCCGCTTCCAGGTGTTCCCCGGTTCCGATCTCGCCCGCAAGCCGCCGCGCTGGATCATGGCCTCCGAGTTGGTCGAGACCTCCAGACTGTGGGCCCGGGACGTCGCGCGCATCGACCCGGTGTGGATCGAACAACTCGGGGGGCACCTCGTCCGCACCCAGTACTCCGAGCCGCACTGGTCCGACGCCCAGGGAGCGGCGATGGCCTATGAGAAGGTGCTGCTCCTGGGGCTGCCCGTGGTCGAGGCGCGCCGCATCCTCCTCTCCCGGGTCGACGCACCGCTCGCGCGGGAGATGCTCGTCCGGCACGGGATCGTCGAGGGACGATGGACCACCCGCATCCCGGTGATCATGGAGAACGCGGTGGCCGTGGAGCAGGCTCGGGAACTGGAGACCCGCAGCAGGCGCCGCGACCTCGTCATCGACGACGACGCCCTGGTCGGGTTCTATCTCGACCGGCTCCCCGCGGACATCACCTCCGGTCGCCACCTGGAATCGTGGTGGCGGAAGCAGGGCCGGGAGGATCCGGACCACCTGCGTCTTCGCCCCGAGCAGATCCGCACGTCGGACACCGCTCCGGCCGCATCCGAGTTCCCGCCGATCTGGCGTCAGGGAGAGCGGACATTCGAGCTCAGATACTCATTCGACCCGGGGGTCGACTCCGACGGGATCACAGTGCGGATCCCTCTCCCCCAGTTGTCCTCGGTCGCGACGTCCGGCTTCGAGTGGCTCGTACCGGGCCTGCGTGAGGAGCTGTACACGGAGATGCTCCGGACGCTCCCCAAGTACCTGAGACGTCTGTGCTCCCCGCCCGCCGAGTACGCCGCGCTACTGGCCGGCGACCTCACCCCGCGGTCGGCACCGCTCCCGGTGGCGCTCGCCGCCGCGCTCTCGGCCCGCATCGGCACGACCGTCGAACCCCGCGAGTTCCACCCCGAACAGCTTCCCGACCACCTGCGCATGCGATTCGAGGTCGTGGACGGAGAGGAGGTCGTCGCGGCTGGTACGGACCTGGGGGCACTACGCAGTCAGTTGGTGGACAAGGTCCGTGCCACACTCAACTCCCGACTCGTTCCCGATGACGGACCTCATCGGGCGTGGACCGCGGACACGATAGGCGATCTGGCGCCCTCGATCACCGGCACGGTCGACGGTGTGGAGGTGACGGTCTACCCGGCGCTGCAGGTCCGCCCCGACGGCATCCACCGGATCGCGTGTGCGACCGAGGCAGAACGGCGAGCCGCGCAGACGACCGCGGTACTGACCCTGATCTCAGCGGACCTGATCTCGGCGGCATCGATAGTCCGGGGCCGTCCGGTCGAGCAACGCCTCGCGCTCACCCAGTATCCCCACGGGGGTGCCGATGGACTGGTCTCGGACGCGGCGCTGGCGGCGTGCGGCCGGCTGATCGCCGGACGGAAGGGAGTTCCGGTACTCACCGTGCGCGACTTCGACGAGTTGCTCGCGCGAGCCCGATCCGAGGCGCCGGCCGCCATCACGGCCTCGATCTCCGCCGCTCTTCCGGCACTGGTCGCCGCACAATCGGTCTCCGCCCGGCTGGACCAGGTACCACGCGATCTCGCAGACGACGTCCGGCCCGCTCTGGATTTCCTCGTGGGCAAGGGATTCCTCGCCCGCCACCCGGCGGAGGTTCTCCCTCAACTGGAGCGTCACGTGAGGGCGATCGACCTCAGGCTGGACCTGGCGGAGAAATCGCCGTCGAGGTACAGAGAGCTCGCCGCCCGGTTGGAGAAGTCGGAGGCCACTGTCGCGGAGGCGACGGCGGCGCTCCGCCGCCGACCGGGCGGGGCGCGGGCCTCCCGGGATCTCCGGTGGATGTTGGCCGAATACCGTGTCGGCCTCTTCGCGCAGTCTCTGGGAACCGCGCGCCCGGTCTCCGCCGAGAGGATCGAGAAGGCGGTGGCCGCAGCGCTCGCCCGCCGGACCGGGCGGTGAGCCCACACGAAGTGACCATTCGTGGGAGCAGCCAGTCACCGCACCGGTCACGAATCCCGACAGCTCTCTCCTCGCCGAGCCTGTGTCATTCGGTCCACCCGGTCAATCCTCGCCACTATGTACCGTTGCATCGCGACAGGGATCTGGTGCAGCAGCACACCGAGTGACAGCACGATCACCGCATTCCACCAGGCGCCCACGACGGCGACCGCGATGGCCACCAGCAGGTGGAGAACCGCGCCCACCCCGTGGGCGATAAGGCTCTGCGTAGCCTCCTTGCGGATCACCGCTAGGCCGGCTCGACCGCGAACCCCGCTGCCACGTCGCCCGAGGGCGCGGTTCCACCCCGCCCGATCCAGAGTGCGAAGTAAGCCAGGGATACCCAAAGACTCGCCACGGTCGATAGTCCGCTGCGTGGTCGCGGTCACCCACCGGGGGACCATCGATTGAGGCCAGTGGCCGGAGACGCCCAGGATGCCGACGACACCGACTGAGAACACCCACGCGAACGCGGGGTGATGCGGTCCGATGACCAGCCCCGCTGAACACGAACAGCACCAGGAGCAGGGCGCTCGGAACTACGCGAAGCATGGAACTGAGGCTAGGCGAACGCCGTGCCGCGGAATACCGCGTGGATAGTCCGCAGAGCCTGACGAGGTGAGACTCTCGGGTGCACTAGTGCGCGGCGTGACGTTCGCGAAGGGCGATGATCTCGCTCTCGAAGTCGGCAGCGGAACTGAACTGCTTGTATACCGAGGCGAACCGCAGATATGCGACCTCGTCGAGATCCTGCAGAGGGCCCAGGATCGCCAGTCCGATCTCGTGAGCGGGGACTTCAGATGCGCCGCCGGCCCGGACGGCGTCTTCGACCTGCTGGGCGAGCCGCCGGAGCGCGTCCTCGTCGACCGACCTCCCCTGGCACGCGCGGCGCACACCGCGGACTACTTTGTCGCGGCTGAAACGCTCGGTCACGCCGTTGCGTTTGAGAACGGTCAACAACGGGGTCTCCAGAGTGGTGAACCGGTGTCCGCAGTCGGGGCACTCGCGTCGACGCCGAATCGCCTGCCCTTCGTCGACCGACCGGGAGTCGATTACCCGTGAGTCCTCGTGGTGACATATGGGGCAGTACATTCCAGCTTCGCCATTCGTCGACCTGGTCCGAACCGGTCTGCCGGCCGGAGCCGACAGGGGTGCGGGGGCGACGGGCCGCCGTCCCGGGTTCATTCTAGGAGGCGACACCGAGGGTCACGCGTAGGCGGGCCCGCCCAGGAGTGCCAATGCCAGCAGCATCAGGATCCCGAAGACGATTCCGCAGACCACCAATGCCCATGTCGGCACATCGTCCACCACCGGCACACTCGACCTCGCCTCGCTACCGCATGCCCTGACACTTCCCGCGGACGCGGGGTTGACGAGCACTCGCCGCCCCGGCGCCACCGACCGCGTGGCCGGCTGACGCCGCCGGTCGAGCGTGCGGGTGACGGGGCGGAACTCGGCGTCAGGGCAGGGTCGCACCCTGGACGAGACGGGCCGGTCATGATCGGTCACGCAGACCTCCGTCCAGGGCACTGAGGGACGCGATCGTGGCTGCATCTCCATAACGGTCATGAGAACTCCCAACTCGATACGGTGTGCGAACATCGTTCGCACGTCCGTGTGCCTTGTTGTGCACATCTGTTCGAACCCGAACCTGACTAGAGTTGTATCACGCGGGTCCGACAGAGTCGACATTCACGGCGACATTTCTTCGAACACCTGTGTGGCGCTCACGCCCCACGGGCAGTAGGGTGTACACAGATGACGACGTCGAACACCCATTCGCTGAAGGGACCCCCACATGCCCAAGCCCGACTTCGAGGCCCTGACGACTCGCCAGAAGAGCGTTCTGTTGCACATCCACGACACGGTCAAGGACCGGGGTTATCCCCCCAGCATCCGCGAGATCGGTGACGCCGTCGGGCTGCAGTCGACCTCCTCCGTCGCCCACCAGTTGCGGACGCTGGAGAAGAAGGGCTTCCTGACCCGTGATCCGCACAAGCCGCGGGCGGTCGACGTCCACGGCGTCCCGGGGCAGCGGTCCCGGGGTCGACGTGCGCCCGCCCAGGAGGAGACGCGACCCAGCGGGGCCGTGGAACCCGTCTACGTCCCGGTCCTGGGGCGGATCGCGGCCGGCGGCCCGATCCTCGCCGAACAGGCGGTGGAAGAGGTCTTCCCCCTCCCCTCCGACCTGGTGGGTTCAGGGGACCTGTTCATGCTCAGAGTGGTCGGCGAGTCGATGATCGACGCCGCGATCTGTGACGGGGACTACGTGGTTGTGCGTCGTCAGAACGTCGCGGACAACGGCGAAATCGTGGCGGCGATGATCGACGGGGAGGCCACGGTCAAGACCTTCCGCAGGGATTCGAGTGGGGTGTGGCTCCTGCCCCACAATCCGTCGTTCAGTCCGATTCCGGGGGAGCACGCGACGATCCTCGGAAAGGTCGTCACGGTCTTCCGCAAGCTCTGAGCCAGCCGGAACCGGGTGTCGCCTGATCCGTCGAGAGGGTCAGGCGACACCGTCACGAGATCCGGGGACCCGATACTCCCCGAGCTCCCCCGCCACGGAGGACGGAAGCCGTGCAACGATCCTCGTGCCGTCCTTCGTGTGATCCTCGTCCACCACGGCGCCCTCCGCGTGGACACGGGAGACCACATCACCTCTGGTGAACGGGATCTCGAGAGTGACCTCCGTGTCCTCGGAGGCGATCACCCGCATTATTCGTTCGAGGAGCTCGTCGAAACCCTCCCCTGTCGCCGCCGAGACGAAGACCGCGTCCGGCAGTGCGTGGTGCAGTTCCGTCAACACCACCGGGTCAGCGACATCGACCTTGTTGATCACCACGAGTTCGCGCGGCCTCTCGGCCTTCTGCTCTTCCACGACGTCGTTGATGACAGTGCGGACGGCCTCGATCTGGCGCAGAGGGAAGGCGTCCGAACCGTCGACCACGTGCAGGAGGAGCTCGGAGTCGACGACCTCCTCCAACGTCGACCGGAACGCCTCGACGAGCTGGGTCGGGAGGTGTCGGACGAATCCGACGGTATCCGTGAAGACCACGACCCGCCCGTCGGGGAGCTCGGCACGCCGGGTGGTGGGGTCCAGTGTGGCGAACAGCGCGTTCTGGACCAGTACGCCGGCGCCGGTCAAGCGGTTGAGCAGGCTCGACTTCCCGGCGTTCGTGTACCCGGCGATCGCGATCGACGGCACAGGGGTGGCGCGACGCCGATGCCGCTTGGTGTCACGGGCCTGCTTCATGCCCTTGATCTCACGGCGCAGCCTCGCCGTGCGCTCCCTGATCCGGCGGCGGTCCGTCTCGATCTTGGTCTCACCGGGACCACGGAGTCCGACGCCTCCGTTGCTGCCGGCCCGGCCACCCGCCTGCCGGGAGAGCGCCTCACCCCAGCCGCGCAGGCGAGGGAGCATGTACTCCATCTGCGCCAGGGACACCTGGGCCTTGCCCTCACGACTGGTCGCGTGTTGGGCGAAGATGTCGAGGATCAACGCGGTGCGGTCGATCACCTTGACGTTGACGACCTTCTCGAGCGCGATGAGCTGACCCGGCGTGAGTTCTCCGTCGCAGATCACCGTGTCCGCGCCCGTCGCGAGGATCACGTCCTTCAGGGTCTTGGCCTTCCCCGAACCTATGTAGGTGGCGGGGTCCGGCTTGTCGCGGCGCTGGATCAGCGCGTCGCAGACCTCGGAGCCTGCGGTCTCGGCGAGCTGCGCCAACTCGGCCATCGCGGCCTCCGCCTGGGCGGCGGTACCCTCGGTCCAGACCCCGACAAGAACGACCCGCTCAAGGCGGAGTTGGCGGTACTCGGCGTCGTTGACGTCCTGGAGTTCGGTCGACAACCCGACGACCCGGCGCAGGGAGGAGCGCTCCTCGAGCTGGAATTCTCCGACCGAAGGGTCATGGTCTCGTGTGGCCCGGTCAGGGGCGGTGTCATCGATAGTCATTCACCGGCATCATCTCACAATTCCGGTCGGGACGCCTCCGTGCGGCGGACGGGTGCCGGACGCCGGTACCACCCTTCCGCGACGATCGCGGAGGGTCCCGTCAGCGTGGAACCGGCGCCGGTCAGGGTCACCGCGACCTCTCCCCCGGGGACGGACACCACCACGTCCCCGGTGGCCTCTCCGGCGTCAGCGAGGGCCGCGACGGCAGCGGCGACGATCCCGGTACCGCAGGACATCGTCTCCCCGGATCCTCGTTCATGGACGCGCATCGACACCCGTCCGTCGGCGAGCGGGGTCGCGATCTCCACGTTGACGCCGGCGGGAAAGAAGCCGGTGTCGAACACCGGCGCCTCGTGCACCGGCAGTTCGCGCAACTCGTCGACCCCCAGTCCCGGGACCACGCACGCGAGGTGGGGGTTACCCACGTCGACGGCGAGGCCGGCGTACACCCGGCCACCGAGTTCAACTGACGAGACCCCGAGAAGGCCGGGCTCACCCATGTCCACGCGGACCTCGGCGTGGTTCCCGTCATGGACCAGGACGTCGGCGGGCCGGGGACCTGATCGCGTGCCCACGGGGATCCGGCCGGCCCCGACCCTGCCGGTCGCCACCAGGGCGTGGGCGAACACCCTCACCCCGTTCCCGCACATCTCCGCGATCGATCCGTCTGCGTTCCGGTAGTCCATGAACCAGTCCGCGGGGTCGACGCCCTCCGGGAGGACGGCGAGGACACCCTGGTCGAGAAGTGCGCCGGCGGTGGCGATGCGCAACACGCCGTCGGCGCCGAGGCCGGCCCGTCTGTCGCAGACGGCCCGCACCAGTTCCTCGTCGAGGTGCACCTCTGCGTGGTCGTCGGGCAGGACCACGAAGTCATTGAGCGTTCCGTGCCCCTTGATAAAGGCGAGGCCGTCGAGAGCAGCGGTCGGAGGTGCGGGGGTCATGCCACCAGATCCTAGCCAACCCGACCGTCGTTCCACGCTGCGGAAAACCCGGATGATCCCTCGGCAGGGGGGCACTAGAGTCGGAGCTGAGAACGGTCCCTATCTGAGGAGAGCATCGATGTCCGAACGCATCACCGTCGGCGACGTCCAGGTCGACGAGGTCCTGTACGACTTCGTCAACACCCAGGCGATCCCGGGCACCGGGGTCGATCCCGACGCGTTCTGGGCGGGAGTCTCCGAGATCTTCACCGACCTGGCCCCGCGCAACCGCGAACTGCTCGGCATCCGCGACGATCTGCAGTCGAGGATCGACGCCTGGCACCACGAGAACCCCGCCCCGATCGACCCCGCCACCTACCGGGCGTTCCTGCAGGAGATCGGCTACCTGGTCCCGGAGCCGGACTCCGTCCAGGTCAGCACCCGGAACGTGGACGACGAGATCGCCACGGTCGCCGGCCCCCAGTTGGTCGTGCCGATCATGAACGCGCGTTTCGCGATCAACGCCGCCAACGCCCGGTGGGGTTCGTTGTACGACGCGCTGTACGGCACCGACGCGATCCCGGAGTCCGGCGGGGCCGAGCAGGGGTCGTCCTACAACAAGGTCCGCGGGGACCGCGTCATCGCCTGGGCCCGCGAGTTCCTCGACGACGCCGCGCCGCTCGACTCCGGCAGTCACGACGGCACCACCGGCTACACCGTGGTCGACGGCCGACTGCAGGTGACACTCGCCGACGGGGCGACCTCAGGCCTTGCCGACCCCGCACAGTTCGTCGGCTACCTCGGCGACGGCACCGCCCCGACCTCGGTCCTCCTGCGCAACAACGGCCTCCACGTGGAGATCCAGATCGACGCCGACTCACCGATCGGATCGACCGACACCGCCGGCGTCAAGGACGTGGTCCTGGAGTCCGCCGTCTCCACCATCATGGACTTCGAGGACTCCGTCGCCGCCGTCGACGCCGAGGACAAGACCCACGGCTACCGCAACTGGCTGGGCCTGATGAAGGGCGACCTCTCCGAGGAGATCAGCAAGGGCGACAAGACCTTCACCCGCGTCCTCCACGACGACCGGGTCTTCACCGCGCCCGACGGGTCCGGCGAAGTCCGGCTCCATGGCCGCTCGATGCTCTTCGTCCGCAATGTGGGGCATCTGATGACCACCCCCGCGGTCCTCGACGCGGAGGGGAACGAGTTGCCCGAGGGCATCCTGGACGCCCTGATCACCTCGCTTGCCGGCATTCACGGGATCGCCGCGGGCAACGAGCGCGGCAACAGCCGCACCGGGTCCATCTACATCGTCAAGCCCAAGCAGCACGGCCCGGCCGAGGTGGCCTTCACCACCGAGCTGTTCGGCCGGGTCGAGGCGCTCCTCGGGCTACCGGAGAACACCCTCAAGGTGGGCATCATGGACGAGGAGCGCCGCACCTCGGTCAACCTCGCCGCCTGCATCGCCGAGGCCACCGATCGGGTCGTCTTCATCAACACCGGTTTCCTCGACCGGACCGGGGACGAGATCCACACCTCCATGGAGGCCGGCCCGATGATCCGCAAGGGTGAGATGAAGTCCGCCCGCTGGATGACCGCCTACGAGGACTTCAACGTCGACACCGGCCTGGCCTGCGGTCTGCGCGGTCGCGCGCAGATCGGGAAGGGCATGTGGGCCAAGACCGACCTCATGGCCGAGATGCTCGCCGAGAAGATCGGGCAGCCGAGGGCCGGTGCCAACACCGCGTGGGTGCCGTCCCCGACCGGCGCGACCCTCCACGCGACCCACTACCACCGGGTCAACGTGATGTCCCGACAAGAGGAGCTCCTCGCCGGCGGACCGCGCGCGAGCGTCGACGACATCCTCAGCGTCCCCCTCGCGACTGACACGAACTGGACCGACGCCGAGAAGAAGGAGGAGGTCGACAACTCGTGCCAGACCATCCTCGGTTACGTCGTCCGGTGGGTCGAACAGGGCATCGGGGTCTCGAAGGTGCCGGACATCCACGACGTCAACCTGATGGAGGACCGCGCCACCCTGCGGATCTCCTCGCAGATGCTCGCCAACTGGATCCGTCACGACATCATCACGGCCGAGGACGTCGAGGACTCGCTGCGTCGGATGGCGGAGATCGTCGACCAGCAGAACGCCGGTGACGAGGCGTACCGGAACATGGCGCCGGACTTCGACTCGTCCATCGCCTGGCAGGCCGCCCGCGAGCTCATCCTCGAGGGCACCGGGCAGCCCTCGGGCTACACCGAGCCGATCCTGCACCGCCGCCGCCGCGAGTTCAAGGCCGCCAACGGACTGTAGGAGTCCGGCCTCCCCTAGAACCGAATCCGCTACCCACGTGCGGCATCCGCTACCCGTCGAAGGGTAGCGAATCCGGACGGTGGGTAGCGGATTCCGTCGTCCCTGGTACCGCCCGGCGTCTGACCCTGGTGCCGCCCGGCGTCAGGGGTGCAGGTCCGCGACGGCCGCCCTGAGGACACCGACGGCGGCGTCGCGGCGCTCCTCGGTGAACCTCGCCTCGGGCCCCGACGCGGACACCGCGACCGCGGCGTCCCCGACCCCCACCGTGATCGCGACACAGCGGACGCCCTCCTCCTGCTCCGACTCGTCGGTGGCGAACCCCACCCGGCGTATGTGGGCGAGCTCGTCGAGCAACCGGCCCGGGTCGACGATCGTGGCATCGGTGTACCCGGGCATGCCGGTCCGTTCCAGCATCGCGCGGACCTCGTCGTCGTCGTCCCGGGCGATCAACGCCTTCCCCACCGCCGTGCAGTGCACGTGCACCCGACGACCCACCTCGGTGAACATCCGCATCGAGTGCGGCGACGGGACCTGGGCGAGGTACACGACACCGTCCCCCTCACGAACGGCGAGGTTGGCGGTCTCGCCGGTCCCGTCGACCACGGCCGCGAGCACCGGCTGGACCCACGACCACGTGGCCCGCCCCGCGATCTCGCCGATCCGCTGCAACCGGGGGCCGAGCAGATAGTCGCGGCGCGCATCCCGGCGGAGGTGACCCGACTCGGCGAGGGTCCCGCACAGCCGGTGCACGGTGGCCGCGGCCAGCCCCGTGTCGGCGCACAACTCCCCGAGGGACGCGCGGCCGCCCCGGCGGGCCAACGAGTCGAGGAGTGCGAACGCCCGGTCGACCGACTGGACGCGGCCGCGGCCAGGGTTCGACGCGCTCATCGCGGAGCCTCACCGAGGAGTTCGAGTGCGGTCTCCACAGGGGTCCGTCCAAAGCGGGGCGTGCCGTCGACCCGGCGGGTGTCGGTGTCGATCCACCTGATGCGGTGATCACGCCCGAACCACGACCGCTGCCTGCGCACGTACCTGCGGGTGCCGATCACGGTGCGCTCCCGGGCGCGGGCCACCCCCTCGTCGTCGATCCTGAGCTCGTCGTCCATCTCGTCGAGAACCTGCGCGTACCCGATGGCGCGCCGGGCCGTCACGCCCTCGAGCAGTCCGAGCGCGACGAGCCCACGCACCTCGTCGATCAGCCCGTCGGCGAACATCCGCCCCGTGCGGGCGTCCAGTCGGTCATCGAGCTCGGGAAGCGCGCACCGCAGTCCCAGCAGCCGCGTGCCCCACCGAGGTGCGCCGATCGTCGGTCTCGAGGCGGAGAACGGCTGTCCGGTCAGCTCCACCACCTCCAGGGCCCGAACAGTCCGGCGGGGATCTGTCGGCAAGATCGTCCGAGCGGCCTCGGGATCCGCGCGGGCGAGCTCGGCGTGCAAAGCCTGGACCCCGATCTCCTCGAGGCGCCGTTCGTAGCGTGCCCTGACCAGGGGATCCGTGTCGGGGATGGACCAACCGTCGACCAGGGCCTGGATGTACATCATCGACCCGCCGCACAGGATCGGCACGAGACCTCGCCCCCGGATCTCTGCTATCTCGCGTTCGGCCTCACGACGGAAGTCGGCGACGCTCGCGGTCTCGGTCACCTCGAGGACGTCGAGCCTGTGGTGCGGGATCCCACGTCGGAGGGACGGCGGGAGTTTAGCGGTGCCGATGTCCATGCCACGGTACTGCTGCATGGCGTCACAATTGACCACCTCCCCGCCCAGCCGCTGCGCCAGATCGAGGGCGAGGTCGGACTTCCCGGTGCCGGTCGGGCCCACCACCGCGACCGGTGCGGGGCCGCTCACCCGTGACCTCCCTGACCCTGGCCCTCCGACGACGACGAGAGGTCCCAGCGAGCGCAGTGGTACCCCACCCCGAACGGCGCCCAGGACACCGACTCCACCGCAGACCTCTGCTCGACCATCCCGGCCAGCTCGAGCCACGCGGGTCGGCTCCACCACCCCACGGCCTCCGCCACCGCTTCACCGGGATCAGGCAGTGGGCCACCGCGCCGCAGCCACTCGGTGAGATCCGAGTCGAGGGCGACGCCGCGCGGGTCCTCGGGCACGGGTGCCCGGGGGGTGAGAGAGGCGGGACCGTCCGCCACGACGACCACGAGGGTGTCGCGCCCAAGGGGGAGGGAGACCCGGCCACCGCCGCTGACGTCGGCGAACGACCGGGGTGTGTCGATCCCGGCCCGGTCGAGTAGCCACCACGCGATCAGGGCCGCGTCGGGGACATCCTCGTACCCGGCCTCCACCGCGCCGGAACGCCCGACCTGCACCGCCGACCCCCACCTCGACAGCGAGGAACGGACGTCACCCACCGACCGCCCCGCAGGATCCGAGCCGAGAACGAACACCCGGTCACAGCCGGACGAGGCCGTCCGGAGGAGATCCAGCGCGGCGTCGACCTGGACGGCGCTCTCCGCGGCCGCCTGTCCGGACAGTTCGGGCACCAGAACCGGCGCGCCGGGTACCAGGACGACAGGGGTGCTCACACGGAGCACCTTACTGACCTCCGCAGGAGCACCGTCCCGGGACTCTGTCGGACTCGCTGGGGATACCCCGGCGTCCGGGCGGCGGTTGGTACACACTAGGAGGATGCCGACCCCTCACCGGGACGGCGAGGCGACGACCGGTGGGATTCCGGCGATGGTGCCGTGTCACGCGGCAGGACGAAACGAGGACCAGATGAGCGACCAGTCACCGACCACCCCCGGGGAGGCGAACCCCGGAACCTCCGCACCGACCCCCACGCCGACCCCGGGCCCGCGTCCCGGTGCACCGTCCCCCGCCGCGCTGGCCCGGAAGGTGGCACCTCGACCGGTGGCGGCCCCCGAGTCACGCATCGTCCGGGCGTCGGATCCGTCCGAGTGGGGCCGGGTCGACGACTCCGGCGCCGTGTTCGTGAGGACCTCCGAGGGCGAACGCCAGGTCGGCTCCTGGCAGGCGGGTGCGCCTGAGGAAGGCCTGGCCCACTTCGGTCTCCGGTACGACGACCTGGTCGCGGAGGTCTCGCTCCTCGAGGCGCGACTCGACTCGCACCCGCAGGACGCGCGGAAGACCCGCGCCTCCGCCGAGGCCCTCGCCGAGCAGCTCCCGTCCGCGGCGGCCGTGGGAGATCTCGACGCCCTCGCGGCCCGCCTCGCCACTGTGGTCGAGCGCTCCGGCGCGGTCGAGGTCGAGGCACGCCAGCGCAAGGACGAGGAGCGCGCCACCGCGATCGCCCGCAAGGAGGCGCTGGCCGTCGAGGCGGAGGAGATAGGTGAGTCGTCCACCCAGTGGAAGGCCGCCGGCGATCGTCTCCGGGAGATCCTCGACGAGTGGAAGACCATTCGCGGCATCGACCGCAAGACCGACGACGCCCTGTGGAAGCGCTTCTCCAAGGCCCGCGAGGCGTTCAACCGACGCCGTGGTTCCCACTTCGCGGAACTCGACCGCACCCGCGCCTCGGTCAAGCGGGTCAAGGAGGAGCTGGTCGAACGAGCCGAAGCGATCTCGGACTCGACCGACTGGAACGACACGGCCACCGCGTTCAGGCGCCTCATGGACGAGTGGAAAGCCGCGGGCCGCGCTCCCCGCGAGGCCGACGACGCCCTGTGGAAGCGCTTCAAGGCGGCCCAGGACACGTTCTTCGATGCCCGCCACGCCGCGGCCGCCGAGCGTGACGCTGAGTTCGAGGGCAACGCGGACGCCAAGGAGGCGCTGCTCACCGAGTTCTCGGGCCGGATCGACCCGGACAAGAACCTCGAGGCGGCCCGTTCCGCGCTCCGGGAGCTACAGACCCGCTGGGAGGAGATCGGCAAGGTCCCGCGGGAGCGGATGGGGCAGCTCGAGGGACGGATCCGGGCCCTGGAGAAGTCCGTCTCCGACGCGGCCGACGCCGAATGGCGGCGTACCGACCCGGAGGCCAAGGCCCGCGCCGCCCAGTTCTGGGTGCGGGTGGACGATTTCGAGGTACAGGCGGCGAAGGCCGACGCCGCGGGCAAGTCGAAGGACGCCGAGAAGGCCCGCGCGCAGGCAATGCAGTGGAAGGAATGGGCCGAGGCCGCCGAGAACGCGGTCGACACCCGCTGACCACGCCGACAGGGCCCCACCGACACGGTGGGGCCCTGTTGCATGGTGTGGATCCGGGGTGTGCGGCGACCCGGTTCAGTCGCGGTGACGGACGGAGTCCTCGAGCTCGCGCTGCTCGGGGGTGCGCGCCCACAGCACGCCGGCCAGGGTCATCACCAGGAGTAACACCAGGATCACGCTGACGTACAAGCCGATCCCTGGAGCACCGAAGTCCTGGAAGTCGGGGTTCGGGCCCCGTCCGGACTGCCGCAGCCAGATCGCCAGCATCCCGTACACCGTGGCCACACAACTGGCGCCCCAGGCGATCCCCGCCGCCCACCACTTCTGGGTGATGATCATGAGCGCACCGAACAGGATGGCGCCGACCGAGTAGAGCAGGACGAACACGTGGGAGGGCAGCGAGGTCTGTTGGTCCCGGGCCGCCTCGGTGAAGAAGAGCACGTCCAGGCCACGCACCCCGTCGCTGTGGGGAAGCGCGAGAGCGGCGGCGAGCAACACGATCAGGAGAGCCGACGCAAGATAGGCCTTGCCGATGACGAGGGTGTGGCCCAGCATCCTGTCCCTGCGTCGGAACTCGGAATCCACCGTCCTGCTGGATTCCATGATCCCCTGGATGGGGTCCGGGCGGTCAGCGGTGTTCACTTGAGGCATCCCTTCTGGGTGGTGTCGGAGGCGAGGGCATCACGTCGCAGCGTGGGCAGTCCGAGCCCCACGCCGATCGGTGGGGTCTCCGGCTTCTCACCGGCCTCGTGCCTGTCGCCCGCCCTGGTGGCCCGACACGTCAGCACGCCGTCGTCGGCGAGCAGGTGGTGCGGGGCGGCCGAGCTGATTCGGGTGGTGACCACGTCGCCGGGTCGGACCCGCCCGGCGTGCTCCCCCACCGGGGCGAAGTGCACCAGACGGCCGTCCCGGGCCCTGCCGGTCATCCGGGCGGTGGCGGCGTCCTTCCGGCCCTGGTCGGCGGTGACGAGCAGTTCGACCTCGCGACCGACCTGCTTCCGGTTCTCCTCGAGGGTGATCCGCTCCTGCAGGTCGATCAGCCTCTCGTAGCGCTCCTGCACGACCGACTTGGGGATCTGGTGGCCCATCGTGGCCGCCGGAGTCCCCGGTCGCGGCGAGTACTGGAAGGTGAACGCGCTCGTGAACCGCGCTTTCTCGACGACGTCGAGGGTGGCCTGGAAGTCCTCCTCGGTCTCCCCGGGGAAACCGACGATGATGTCCGTGGTGATGGCTGCGTGCGGCATCGCGGCACGCACCCGGTCCAGGATGCCCAGGAAGCGCTCCGACCTGTACGAACGGCGCATCGCACGCAGGATACGGTCCGAGCCGGACTGCAGGGGCATGTGAAGTTGCGGGCACACGGCGGGGGTGTCGGCCATCGCCTCGATCACGTCATCGGTGAACTCCGCGGGATGTGGTGAGGTGAACCGGATCCTCTCGATACCCTCGACCCGACCGGCGGCGCGCAGCAACTTCGCGAAGGCGCCCCTGTCGGATGGCTCGGCGGGATCGTGGAACGACCGCCCGTAGGCGTTGACGTTCTGTCCGAGCAGGGTGACCTCAAGGACACCCTCGTCCGCCAGTGCCTTCATCTCGGCCAGGACCTCGCCGGGTCTCCGGTCCACCTCTTTACCGCGGAGGGACGGGACGATGCAGAACGTGCAGGTGTTGTTGCAGCCGACGGACACCGAGACCCAGCCGGCGTAGGCGGACTCCCGGGTGGCGGGAAGGGTCGAGGGGAAGTGCTGCAGCGAGTCGGCGATCTCCACCTCGGCCCGCTCGTTGTGCCGGGAGCGTTGGAGCAGGGTGGGCAGGTGCCCGAGATTGTGGGTGCCGAATACGACGTCGACCCACGGGGCCCGCGAGACCACGACGTCCTTGTCCTTCTGTGCCAGGCATCCCCCGACCGCGATCTGCAGTCGGGGATTGGCGTCCTTCCACGGCCGCAGGTGGCCGAGCGTGCCGTAGAGGCGGTTGTCCGCGTTCTCGCGGACCGCGCAGGTGTTGAACACCACGAGGTCCGGCAGATCACCCCGGGCAGGATCGGCTTCCCCCTCGAACGGCACGTACCCGGCCGCGTCGAGCACACCAGAGAGCCGCTCGGAGTCATGGACGTTCATCTGGCACCCGAAGGTCCGCACCTGGTAGGTGCGCCCCTCGACGCGCTCGACACCGGTGTCTCCGGCCGTCGCCTGCAGGTCGGTCACGAGAGAATCCACGCAGGCCAGGGTACTCAGGGCGACACCTGGGCCGCCAATTCGGCGTCGACCACCGTCATCGCCAACCCCGTCGGATAGCCCCGGCGGGCGAGGAACGCCACCAGCCTGCGCCGTTCTCCCTGGAGATCCGCCCCGGGACCGGAGTCGACCGGGCTGCGACCTAGCCGCGCGCGCACGAGTTCGGTGGCCTGCTGTCGGTCATCGGCCTCGTCGATGTCGGCCACCGCCCCCGCGATGTGCACCTCGGCGACACCCTTCTCGCGGAGCTCACGTTCGAGTGCACCCCGCGACCGTCCGCGTCGACGCCGTCGACCCCTGACCCATTCCGAGGCGAAGTCCGCGTCATCGAGCAGACCCCAGGCGCGAACCCTGTCCAGCGCCTCGTCCACCGCGTCCGGCGCGTGGTCCTTACCCAGGAGCCGCTCCCGCAATTCGTGTCGGCTCCGTGGTCGGTGGCGGAGAAGCCGGAGAGCCGCCGTCGCGGCATCGTGGGCCTCGGGAGCCAACGGAGGCAGGTCCGAGCTACTGGACGGCCGCGCCTCCACCGCCGCGATCGCGGTGCGGAGGTCGTCCGTGTCGACACACTGCCCCCGCTCGGCCGCACGCGGGTCCTGCGCGCTCATCAGAACTCGACGGGCACCACGTCGATAGGCGCGTCCTCATCGGACTCCGCCTCGATCTCCGCGATCTCCGCGCCCGCCCCGATATTGAGTTTGTCGAGGATCTTCCGCTCGATCTCGTCGCGAACCGAGGGGTTCTCTTTGAGGTACCGGCGGGCGTTCTCCTTGCCCTGGCCCAACTGGTCCGCCCCGTAGGTGAACCAGGAACCCGACTTCTTGACGAAGCCGTTCTCCACACCCATGTCGATGAGGGATCCCTCGCGACTGATGCCCTCGCCGTAGAGGATGTCGAACTCCGCGATCTTGAACGGCGGCGCGATCTTGTTTTTGACGACCTTGACCTTGGTGCGGTTACCCACCGCATCCGCGCCGTCCTTCAGGGTCTCGATCCGGCGCACGTCCAGGCGAACCGAGGCGTAGAACTTGAGCGCCTTGCCGCCCGTGGTGGTCTCGGGCGAGCCGAACATCACCCCGATCTTCTCGCGCAGCTGGTTGATGAAGATCGCTGTGGTGTTGGTGTTGTGCAGCGCACCGGTCATCTTGCGGAGCGCCTGACTCATCAGTCGCGCCTGCAGACCCACGTGGCTGTCCCCCATCTCGCCCTCGATCTCCGCCCGCGGCACCAACGCCGCGACGGAGTCGACCACCAGGATGTCGATGGACCCTGACCTGACCAGCATGTCCGCGATCTCGAGCGCCTGCTCGCCGGTGTCCGGCTGGGAGACGATGAGGTTGTCCGTGTCCACGCCGAGCTTGCGGGCGTATTCCGGGTCCAACGCGTGCTCCGCGTCGATGAACGCGGCGATCCCGCCGGCGGCCTGCGCGTTGGCCACCGCGTGGAGCGCGACGGTGGTCTTGCCGGACGACTCCGGACCGTAGATCTCCACGACGCGTCCCCGCGGGAACCCGCCGATCCCGAGTGCCACGTCAAGGGACAGGGCACCGGACGGGATGACCTGGACCGGCGGCCGGGTGTCGTCTCCGAGCCGCATGACCGATCCCTTGCCGTAGGCCTTGTCGATCTGCGCGAGCGCCAACTCAAGCGCCTGCTCGCGGTTCTGGGCCACGCCCGTCCTGGTACCTGACTTGGCGGTGGTCTTGGGGGCCATGATGCTCTCCGTTCGTGCTCGACCTCCGGTGTCGTGCCGGACGGTCTGTGTGGTCTGCTCGCTCGCGGACGCTACGGGTCGGGTACGACAGATACGTCTCGCACGAGCCCGGCAACCCTTCACTGTGGAGGGATGTCGCCCTGTGGACGGGTCATCCCGTCATCACATGACCCGAGTGTAGACGAACGGGTGTTCGAGATCGAACGACACGCCGCCACGGCGTCAGCGTAGCGAGTCGGGAACCTCGAACTCCGCACACAGCGCCAACCAGACCTGCTTGACGGAGGCACCGGCGTCGATGGCCTCACCGGCGGTGCGCCCGTCGAATTCGGCCAGATGATGGGACCTCACGAGATGATCGGCCCGCAGGTCCCCGAAGGCCTCGACGGTCCGGGCCCTGAACTCGGTCAGTGTCACGTGTGCCCCCTTCACCACGGACGAGGACGGGCCGCCGGTCAGTTCACCGGCGGCCCGTCCTCGGACGACTCACTGCTGTTCGGTCTGCGCCTGCTGCTGAGGCGGGGTGGCGGACTGCGGCTGCCCCTCGGGGAGCTGGGATGCCGAGCCGGTCCCCTGTCCGAGCTGACCACCCTCGGCCTTCATCGACGCCCTGATCTGCTCGAGACGACTGTGCCCGGCCATCTGGGTCGAGGCCTGCTCGACCTCGAGCATCCGACCCTGGACGGAGTTCTGGGCTAGCTCCGCAGACCCGAGGGCGTTGGCGTACCGCCGCTCGATCTTGTCGCGGACCTGGTCGAGGTTCGGGGTGTTCCCGCCCGACGAGACCTCGGACATGGACTGCAGAGACGCGCTGACCTGCTCCTGCATCTTGGCCTGCTCCAGCTGGCTGAGCAGCTTGGTCCGCTCGGCGACCTTCTGCTGGAGCACCATCGCGTTCTGCTCCACGGCCTTCTTGGCCTGGGCGGCGGCCTGCAGCGACTGGTCGTGGAGTCCCTTGAGGTCCTCGACGTTCTGCTCGGCGGTGACCAGCTGTGCGGCGAAGGCCTCCGCGGCGTTCTCGTACTCGGTCGCCTTCTGGGTGTCGCCGTTCTGATGGGCCTGCTCGGACATCTGCAGTGCCTGCCGGGTGGAGCCCTGCAGCTTCTCGATGTCGGCGAGCTGCCGGTTGAGCTTCATCTCCAGCTGCCGCTGATTGCCGATGACGGCAGCCGCCTGCTGGGACAGCTGCTGGTGCTGCCGCTGGGCGTCCGAGATGGCTTGCTGGATCTGGACCTTGGGGTCAGCATTCTCGTCGATCTTCGAATCGAACAACGCCATGAGGTAGCGCCATGCCTTGGTGAACGGATTGGCCATCGCTGCGTAGTGTCCTTCTGCCGATTCGGACGACTGGTCGGTACCACGGTACCGAACAAGGTCGGGGGGGGACCACCGGGCGCTGCCGGGGTGGGGCTCAGGCCGCGAGGACGGGCTCCGCGACGGTGCCCGGGAGCGAGACGGTACCCGGGGGCGAGACCTTGAGGGCCGCGCGGATGAGGATCTCGCCGAGCGAGACGTCGAGAGCACCCGAGATGGAGGCGAGCAACTCGCTCGAGGCCTCCTTGCGACCACGTTCGATCTCGGAGAGGTACCCGGGGCTCACCCGGGCCGCGTCGGCGACGTCCCGCAGGGTCCGCCCCGAATCGCCCCGCAGGCCGCGCAGGACCGTCCCGAGGGTCTCACGCAGCAGCGGGGGTCCGCTCCTGTGGTCCGGTCCGGGCAGCGTGGTCATCTGGATGTTCGGCATCACGGGGTACAACGCCTCACGTCGCCGATTCGTTCCCGACCTCGTCGACGATCCCCACCAGGAGATCGAGGGCGGCGGCACAGGCCGCCCGACGGATCTCGGCGCGACCTCCGCTCAGGGAGAGCTCCGTCGACCGCGCCGCGACTCCCGGCGCGCAGATCCCCACGTGAACGGTCCCCACGGCCCGCCCCTCCTGCCGGTCGGGTCCCGCCACACCGGTTAGACCGACTCCGACGTCGGCGCGGCACCGCCGGGCCGCGCCCACGGCGAGCGCGCGCGCCGTCTCCCCCGACACGGCCCCGTGCCCCCGGAGAACGTCCTCGGGGACGCCCGCGAGGGCGTGCTTGAGATCGGTGGCGTAGACCACCAGGCCGCCCCGGAGTACCGCGCTCGCGCCCGGAACCCCCGCCACCGTGGCGGCGAGCAGACCCGCGGTCAGCGACTCCGCGGTCGCCAGGGTCCACCCGCGGCCGCCGAGCGCGGCCACCGCGGCCACGGCACCCGGATCGGGGAGATCACCGGAGATCATGGGAATCCGGAACCGAGGCTCAGTACCCGGCCCTGGCGGCCTGACGCGCCTTGACCAGGTAGTCGATCCCCGTATAGACGGTCAGGACCAGCGCCACGCCGATCACCGCCCACTCGAGGGGCCAGATCCAGTGCGGCAACGGAAGGATCAGCATGCCCAGCCCCAGGGTCTGGGTGACGGTCTTGAGCTTCCCACCCTTACTGGCGGCCACCACGTGGTCGACACCGAACAGTCGCCAGAGGGTGATCCCCACCTCACGGACGAGGATCACGATCGTCACCCACCAGAACAGCTCGTCGACCAGCGACAGCGAGATCATCGCCGCCGCCATGAGGGCCTTGTCCGCGATCGGGTCGGCGATCTTGCCGAAGTCCGTCACCAGACCCAGTCGCCGCGCGAGGTACCCGTCCACGTAGTCGGTCGCCATCGCGAGCGCGAACACGACGAACGCACCCACCCGCCACCACGGGTCCTGTGCGTCGGCCACGAAGAAGAGGACCACGAACACCGGGACCAGCACGATCCGCAGCACGGTGAGCACGTTGGCGATGTTGAGTACGGGGACCTCGGCGCCGGGGCGTCCGTCATCGGTGATGGGAAGTGTCACCCCCTCACCTTAGCGAGACCCGGCCGAATACCCTTGATCCGACAACACCCCCGCCGCGACCAGGAAGGACCACACCGATGCCGCTCTTCGCAGTCAGCTACCGGTACGAGCCAGATCAGACCGAGGACCGGGAGGCGAACAAGCCCGCCCATCGTGAGTGGCTCTCCGCCCGGGTCGACGCGGGGTCGATCCGATCAGTGGGTCCGTACACGGACGGCTCGGGCGCCCTGCTCGTCGTCGAGGCCGCGGATTCCGGCGCCGCGCGCGCGCTCGTGGCGGAGGACCCCCACTGCCTGCGCGGAATGGTCTCCGAGGTCATCGTCCGGGAGTGGAAGCCGGTGTACGGCGCGCTGGCCTGACCCCGCGCGGCTCAGCCCACCGGCGCCTCGTCCAGACTCTCGCTCCCGGCGGGCAGGTCACCCGGGTCCTCCTCGGGAGGGGCGCCACCCTTGATCATCCAGATGACCGACCCCAGCTCTTCCGGCTTGACCAGGACGTCGCGGGCCTTCGACCCCTCCGAGGGGCCGACGATGTCGCGGGATTCCATCAGGTCCATGAGCCGACCCGCCTTGGCGAACCCGACGCGGAGCTTGCGCTGCAGCATGGAGGTGGACCCGAACTGGCTGGAGACCACGAGCTCGACGGCCGCGAGCAGATCGTCGAGGTCGTCCCCGATGTCTCCGTCGATGTCCTTCTTGGACTCCTCCTTGGCGGCGGTGACGGTGTCGTCGTAATCGGGCTCCGCCTGGTTCTTGGCGTAGTCCACGACCTCGTGGATCTCCTCGTCGGTGATGAACGCACCCTGCATGCGGACGGGCCGTGACGCGCCCATGGGGATGAAGAGTCCGTCGCCCATCCCGATCAGCTTCTCCGCCCCCGCCTGGTCCAGGATGACTCTCGAGTCGGTGAGCGAGGACGTGGCGAAGGCCAGACGCGACGGCACGTTGGTCTTGATGAGCCCGGTCACCACGTCGACGGACGGACGCTGCGTGGCCAGTACCAGGTGGATCCCGGCGGCACGGGCCTTCTGGGTGATGCGCACGATCGCGTCCTCGATGTCGCGCGGCGCGGTCATCATGAGGTCGGCGAGTTCGTCCACCACCGCGACGATGTACGGATACGGGCGGTACACCCGCTCACTGCCGGGCGGGGTCGTGATGGCACCGGACTTGACCCGCTCGTTGAAGTCGGTGATGTGGCGCACGCGCGTGGACTTCATGTCCTGGTAACGCTGTTCCATCTCCTCGACCAGCCACGCCAGCGCGGCGGCCGCCTTCTTGGGCTGCGTGATGATCGGGGTGATCAGGTGGGGGATCCCCTCGTACGGCGTCAGTTCGACCATCTTGGGGTCCACGAGGATCAGGCGCACCTCGTCCGGTGTCGCGCGGGTGAGCAGCGACACGAGCATCGAGTTGACGAAGCTGGACTTACCCGAACCGGTCGAGCCGGCCACCAGGAGGTGCGGCATCTTGGACAGGTCGGCGGTGACGAAGTCCCCCTCGATGTCCTTGCCGAGTCCGATGAGCATCGGGTTGTGCTTGGTGGCGGTCTTGGGATCGGTGAGCACGTCGGCGAGCCTGACCAGCTCACGGTCGAGGTTGGGGACCTCGATGCCCACCGCGGACTTGCCGGGGATCGGGGCGAGGAGACGGACGTTGTCCGTGGCCACCGCGTAGGCGATGTTCCGGTGCAGCGCCGTGATCTTCTCGACCTTGACGCCGGGGCCGAGCTCGACCTCGTAGCGCGTGACCGTCGGCCCGCGGGTGAACCCGGTGACCGCGGCGTCGATCTTGAACTGCTCGAGGACGCCCTGGATTGCGTCGATCATCTGGTCGTTGGACTCGCTGCGCTCCTTGGGCGGGTCGCCCGCGGTCAGCAGGCTGACGGGAGGCAGGGAGTACTCGACCCCGTTGAGCAGCTGCTTCTGGGAGTCGAGCCGCTCGACGTCGCTGTCCGCCGCGGTGTGGGTGGACGGGGTGTTGGTCTGCGGCACCACGGCCGTGTCGACGGCACCGCGCGCCTCCGTCGGGCGGACGGTGGCCCCGTTGGTGGCGTCCCCGACCGGCGCTCCGGCACCCGCTGCGGCGGCGTCCGGTCCGGTCGTCGGAAGTACCGCGGTGGCCGCGGCCGGTTTCCGGACCCTGCGCCGAACGCCGGCGGGGGGGGCGTCTTCCGGCCCGTCGGCCGGGTCCGCGGATGCCACTGCGGCTGCCGGCATCTCGACCGTCTCCCCGGTGGTCGGGGTGTCCGTCCAGGCGGCCACCCGGCGGCGTGCCGGACGCCGCGGTGCGGTTCGCTCCCGGTCGACCGGTGTCCCGGTATCGGCGATCGGGTAGGCGGTGGTGGCGTCCGGGTCGTCCCAGTCCGACGCCGGGTCGTCGTGGTCCACGATGTCCCCGCTCCCGTCCCAGCCGAAGAATCCGCGCACGATGCCCGGGATCTCCCTCGCCGGGCGCCCCACCAGCACCAGGACACCGAACGCCACGAGCAACACGAGCAGCGGGACGGCGACGAAGACGGACAGACCCGCCTCGAGCGTGCCCCCGACGATCCTCCCGAGGACGCCGGCTCCCGCGCGGACCCCCTCCGGGTCCGAGGGCGACCCCGAGCCCAGATGCCAGAGACCCAGCACCCCCAGTGAGGTCACGGTGGTCCCGACCACCCACCTGGACTGGACGTCGGGACGTGGCTCCCGTGCCATCACGAGGACCCCCCAGCCCCCGAGCAGCAACGGCAGGAGGGCACCCGGCGTCCCGACCACTGTGCGGATCCCGGTGTCGAACCACTCCCCCACCGGCCCCGCCGCACCGAACCACACCGCTCCCGCGAAGACGATCGCGATGCCGACGAGGATCAACCCGAGCCCGTCACGTCGGTGGGGCGGTGCCACACGGTCGTCGTCGGTTCCGCCTCGCAGCCCGCGCACCCCGTAACCGACCCCCTTCGCCATACCCGACCACCCGCCCCGCAGACCTCGGCCGACGGCGCCGAAGGCTCCGGACGTCCGCTCCGGAGGTGCGGAGACCGCGCGGGAAGCACCGCGGGTACCCGACTTCGGGGTGGAGACGACGGCGCCGCGACGGGAACCGCCTCCCCGGGACGACGACGAGGTGGACGCGGTGGATCGCTGTGCGCCGGCCGTCGAGGCCGGGCGTCGTCCACCGGGGGCACGGGTGGATCGCGTGTTCGAGCTGGGTGCCATGGGGGTCACTCTATCTTCTCGGACCCCATTGGTAACAGCAGCCACACGGGCAAGAGTCGGTCAGAAGCCCCTCGGGACCGCGTCGACCGCGTCGATGCCCTGCTGGGCTCCGGAGATGTCCACGTCCACCGCGTCCCTGCCGAACGCCCACAGGATCAACTCGACAGGGGCGGCCGTCACGCTGACCACCGGGGCCAACGCGGCGCCCGTGGACACCGCACCGGACTTGGTCAACGTGATCCCCGGTGGGGTGCGCAGGTCGACCCGGGCGGACACCCGCCGGAGGAACGTCCTGGCCACCGTGGTGCCCAGCGCCCAGATGCGATCGAGGTCCTCGACGTCGAACTCCCGCGTCGTCCATTCGCCACCGGCCCGGCGGACGTCCTCGTGGTGGACGAGGTACTCCGCGGCGTTGGCCACCCGGTCCGCGTAGCGGAGCGGCGAGTACCACGGCGCACCCGCCGCGATCTTCTCGAGCAGCTCGTCCCACGGATGCTCCGCCTCACGGAGGCGCAGCTCCTCCATCCGCGAGGCGAGCGCCGGCAGGACGATTCCCGCGGCGGCGTCGGGGCGTGCCTCCCGCACGACCAGGTGTGCCGCGAGATCCCGGGTCGTCCACCCGGCGCACAGCGTCGGTGCCTCCGGCCCGGCGGCGCGCATCGTCTCGACGAGAGCGCTGCGCTCCCGTTGCGCCAGTGTCCGCCGGTCGGAGGCCACCGGACTCAGTCCTGCGCTGCCACGGAGGTGATGACGGTGGGCACGATCATCGGCTTACGGCGCCACTTGTCGGACACCCAGGTGCCCACGGTGCGGCGGACCGCCTGCGCGAGTCGGTAGGGGTCGGTCTCGCCCTCCCCTGCCAGGTCCCACAGTGCGTTCTCGACCAGCTCGACGACCGGCGCCAACGCACCCGGCTCGTCGGTGAAACCCTTGGCGATGATCTGGGGCTTGCTCACCGGTCGACCGGTGCGGGGGTCCACCACCACCGTGGCGACGATGAAGCCGTCCTCGGAGAGCGCGGTGCGGTCCGCCAGCACGGTGTCGCCGACGTCGCCCGTGGACAGACCGTCCACGTACAGGTGGCCGACCGGGATCTGGCCGACGGTGGACGCCTTGCCGTCGACGAGGTCCACCACCACGCCGTTCTGCGCGAGCACCACGTTCTCCGGCGGGACACCGGTCGCGACCGCCAGGGCCCGGTTGGCCCGCAGGTGCCGCCACTCACCGTGGACGGGCATGGCGTTCTTCGGCCGAACGGCGTTGTAGACGAAGAGCAGCTCGCCCGCGTCCCCGTGTCCGGAGACGTGGATGTTGGCATCGCGGCTGGTCACCACGTTCACGCCCATCTGGGACAGGCTGTTCTGCACGCTGAAGACCGGCTCCTCGTTGCCCGGGACGATCGACGAGGAGAACAGGACGGTGTCGCCCTCGGAGAGGTTGATCTGCCGGTGTTCACGGCGGGCCATCCGGGACAACCCGGCCATCGACTCCCCCTGGGTGCCGGTGGTCATCACGAGGACCTTCTCGGAGGGGAGCTTCGCGGCGGCGTCCATGTCGATCAGGACGCCCTTCGGGTCCGTGAGCAGACCCAGTTCGAGCGCGATCTCCATGTTGCGGATCATGGACCGACCGGTGAGCGCGACCTTCCGGCCACAGGCCTCGGCGGCGGCGATGACGGACTGCACGCGGTACACGTTGGAGGCGAAGCAGGCCACCACGACGAGTCTGCGGGCGTCACTGATGAGCCGCTGCAGAGCGGGCCCGACCTCGGACTCCGAGCGGCTGACGCCAGGGGTGGTGGCGTTGGTGGAGTCCAACAGCAGCAGGTCGATACCCTCGTCGCCGAACCGTGCCATCTTGGCCAGGTCGGTGGGCCGCTTGTCGGTGGGGAGCTGGTCGAGTTTGATGTCGCCCGACATCATCACGGAGTTGCCGCCCGCACGGACGACCACGCCCAGGCACTCGGGGATCGAGTGGTTGACGTCGAAGTAGCGGACCTCGAACGGGCCGAAGGAACTCACGCTCGACTCGTCCACCTGCTGGAAGACCGGCTTGATCCGGTGCTCCCGGCACTTGGCCGCCACCAGCGCCAGGGTGAACCTGGATCCGACGACCGGGATGTTCGGGCGCAGCTTGAGGAGGAACGGGATCGCACCGATGTGGTCCTCGTGGGCGTGCGTGAGCACGAGGGCCTCGACCTGGTCGAGACGATCTTCGATGTGGCCGAAGTCCGGGAGGATCAGGTCGACACCGGGCTCAGTCGAACTCGGGAACAGGACACCGCAGTCCACGATCAGCAGCTTCGAGTCGTACTCGAAGGTCATCATGTTGCGGCCGATCTCCGTGATCCCGCCGAGCGCGACCAGACGCATCGCGCCCTTGCGAGGCTTGGGCGGGCTGGGCAGCCGGACGGTCATGTCCCCGCCCTGCATGGTCTTGACGCCGCCGAACTCGGCGGTGGAGGTGGTCCCGTTACCCCGGCCCCGGCCCCGGCCACCACGGCCCCGGCCGCCACCGTTCTGGCCACCACCCTGGTTGCCGCCGCTCTGGTTGCCGCCACCCTGGTTGCCACCGCCCTGGTTGCCGCCGCTCTGGCCGCCGTCGGAGGACGCTCCGCGCCCGCGACCACGTGAGGCGCCCTTGGGGGCGTCCTGCCTCTGGTCCTGCTGACCCTTGTTCTGCTGTCCCTTGGACTGGCTCCTGCCCTGCTGGCCGCCGCCCTGTCGCTCCTGGTCCTGCTTGTTCTGACCCTGCTTGTTCTGACCCTGCTTTGCCTGGTCTTGCTTGCCCTGTTCTCGGGCCGGGTGGTCGTCTCCACCGTCCGCCGCGGGCGCGGTCGAGACGGGCTTGGGCTCCGTGAACTGCACGGCGGTCGCCGGTGCGGGCTCGCCGGTGGGGCGGCCGGCAGCGCGGCGGGTCCGGCCGCGTCCGCGGCTGTTGGTCGGGTTCTCCGTCATCTGATGACTCCTGCTCTGTGCAACAGCGACGCCAGTGCGTCCCGCTGCTCGGTGGTCGGTGGTAACTGCGGGAGTCGCGGCACTCCGGCCGGGATCCCGAGAAGTTCTAGTGCTGCTTTGGACATCGACACGCCGCCGAGCGCCCGTTGGGCGTCGAAGAGCGGGAGGAGTCCGAGGTTGATGTGTCGCGCGGTGTCGATATCGCCCGCGAGGAAGGCGCGGCGCAGTTCGACGAGGCGCCCGGCGGCCACGTGGCCGATCACGCTGACGAAACCGCTCGCTCCCACGGCCAGCCACGGGAGGTTGAGTTGGTCGTCGCCCGAGTAGTAGACGAGGTCGCAGTGGGACATCACCGTGACCGCGTCATGGAAGTCACCCTTCGCATCCTTGACGGCGACGATGTTCGGGTGGGACGACAGTCCGATGAGCGTCTCCGCCTGGATCGGGACCACCGACCGCGGTGGGATGTCGTAGAGCATCACCGGTCGGTCGGTGGCGTCGGCGATCGCCCGGAAGTGGGCGTCGAGTCCGGCCTGGGTGGGTTTGGAGTAATACGGGGTCACCACGAGCATGCCGTGGGCACCGACGGACGCCGCCTGGCGTGCGAGGTGCACGGAGTGTGCGGTGTCGTAGGTCCCGACTCCGGCCACTACCGTCGCCCTGTCCCCCACCGCGGCCAGAACGGCCTCGAGAACCGCGATCTTCTCCGCGTCCGTGGTGGTGGGTGACTCTCCCGTGGTCCCGGATACGACAAGACCGTCGCACCCCGAATCCACGAGGTGTTCCGCGACACGTGCGACGGCCTTCAGGTCGACGTAACCGTCGGACCCGAATGGGGTGACCATCGCCGTGAGCACCGTGCCGAACGGCGCGGGGCGTCCGGGTCGGGCGGGGTCCGGCCGACCGTCCGCCGACGTCGGGCCCCCAGTGGTCACGTGTGTCATGGCCTCCCAGACTACCCGCAGACCACGGGAAGTCCCGATTCCGACCCGGCGAACCGGCTCATCCCTCCAGGACGTAGGGGCTCACCGCGATCTCGGAGCCGTCCTCCAGCGCGGTGATCTCGAAATCGGAGAACACCGCCGGCGCCGCCTCCCGCAACTGACGCAGGACGTCGATCGCCAGTCCTCGGATCTCGGTGTCCGCGTGCTCGGTCGCCCGCATTCCGATGAAGTGCCGCCACGACCTGTAGTTGCCGGTCACCACGATTCGGGTCTCGGTCGCGTTGGGCAGGACCGAACGCGCGGCCTGCCGGGCCTGCTTGTGGCGCAGCATCGGGTTGGGGACGTCGGCGAACCTCTCCTCCAACTTGGAGAGCATCTCCGCATAGGCCTCTCGCGACGCGTCGGTGGCGCGGCGGAAGATCTCCACCAGTTCCGGGTCGTCGGCGATCGCCGGCGGGGGCACGACCTTGGAATCATGCTCCGGGACGAACCGCTGCGACAGCTGACTGTAGGAGAAGTGGCGGTGCCTGATGAGCTCGTGGGTGCACGACCTGGAGATACCGGTGATGTAGAACGTCACGCTCGCGTGCTCGAACACCGAGAGGTGTCCCACTTCGAGGATGTGCCTCAGGTACCCGGCGTTCGACGCGGTGCGCGGGTTGGGTTTGTCCCAGCTCTGGTAGCAGGCGCGGCCGGCGAACTCGGCCAGGGCGGAACCGCCGTCCGCATCCGTCTCCCAACCGATCTCGTCGGGTGGGGTGAACGCGGTGTGCGCGACCATGCGGACCTGCCGCCGGACGAGCTCGGACATGGTGGGACTCCCTCTGGTGTCGTGTCGCCCGGCGGGTCAGCCGAGAAGGTGTGCGGCGACCGTCGCGGCGACCTCGGACGCGGTGTCGAGTTCCTCACGACCGGGCTCGCCGGTGAGCTGAAGGGCCGGGGCGACCTGGCGCAGGTCCCACCCGGTGGTGATCCGTTCGACCGAGGTCACCGCTCCCGAGGTGTCGTTGTCCCCGTGCACACAGAGTGCGTAGGGCCGACCGGCCACCGCACCCTCGCAGGTGTAGTACGTGCGGTCGAAGAAGTGCTTGAGTGCACCGGACATGTAGCCGAAGTTCGCCGGGGTGAGCAGGACGTAGCCGTCCGCGCGGAGAACGTGGTCGTCGGTGGTGGCCAGCGCCGGCACCGATTCGACCTCGATCCCCTCGAGGTCGGGATGCGCGAGCCCTCCCAGGAGCGCCTCGAGGATCCGGCGCAGTCGCGGCGACGGCGCGTGGTGGACCACGAGGACGGTGCTCATCGCGGATCCGGAGTCCCGGAGGACTCCGCCTCCCGCAGCGCGATGGCCGCCCGCATCACCTCACGGGCACGGAGGCGGTCGCCGGCGTGGTCGTAGGCGCGGGCCAACCGGTAATTGGTGCGCCAGTCATCCGGGGACGCCTGGTATTCCGCGCTGACGCGGTCGAACAGGTCGTCTGCGGCGGCGTGCTCGAGTCGACCGGACGGGCGATGGTCCAGGTCGGAGACGTCGAGTTCGATCCCCTCCTGGGCTGCCGCCGCGGAGATCCGCTGCAGTTCGAATCCGTTCCGCAGGATCGCCCACATCGCCCACGCCCCGACGACGGTCAGCAGGACGATCCCGACGCCGAGTCCACGCATGGCGAGGTACTCGGACCGGCTGATCATGGACCACCCGAGGTAGAGCAGGTAACCGAACGCCACCACCAGACCCACCGCCGTGAGGGCCATGACCAGCGGCTTGACGACTCTGTCCACGGGCCGGCCTACAGATCCATGAAGGCGTCGAGCCCGACGGTGAGTCCCGGGGCGCCCGCGATCGACCGCACGCCCAGGAGCACACCGGGGGCGAAGGAGGAGCGATCGAGGGAATCGTGCCTGATGGTCAGGGTCTCCCCCTGGGTACCCAGGAGGACCTCCTGGTGCGCGATCAGGCCGGTCACGCGGACCGAGTGCACCCTCACCCCACCGACGTCGGCGCCCCGCGCTCCCTCCAGCTCGGTGGAGGTCGCGTCCGGGCAGGGCCTCATCCCGGCTTCAGCGCGGGCGGCGGCCATCATCTCCGCGGTGCGGTGTGCCGTACCCGAGGGAGCGTCGGCCTTGTTCGGGTGATGCAGTTCCACGATCTCGGCCGAGGGGAAGTACCTCGCCGCCTGGACCGCGAAGCGCATCATGAGGATGGCCCCGATCGCGAAGTTGGGCGCCACGAGCACCCCGGTGTCCGGGTGGGACGAGAGCAGTCCGCGCAGCGTCTCCAACCGCTCGTCGGTGAAGCCCGTCGTGCCGACCACGGCGTGGATGCCGTGCGTGATGCAGTATTCGAGGTTGTCCATCACCACATCGGGGTGGGTGAAGTCCACGACCACCTCCGCGCCGGCGTCGGTGAGCATCTGCAGCCGGTCGCCCTGGTCCACCTCGGCGACGAGTTCCATGTCCTCCGCCGCGCGAACCGCCTCGCAGATCGCCGTGCCCACCTTGCCGCGTGCACCGAGCACTCCGACCTTCGTCACCGTCATCGTCTCCTCATGGGTCGTCACACCGCCCACCAGCCTATCCGCCCACGCCGGCGAGCAGCCCAGCCGCGCCGCCGGCATCGGGCATGCCCGGCCCCACGGCCGCCAGACACCAGGGCGCGGTCTCGCCCGTCCAGTAGTCCGCCACGTGGTCGCGGTGCACGGTGCGGAGCCTGTGGAGCGACTCCCCGACGGTCACCACCGTGTCGCGGTCCAACAGGTGGCGGCCGATCCGCGTCATCCGCGACAGGGGGTCGTCCAGCCCGAGCCTGATCGATCCGGTGAGGTGCCCGATCGCACGGTCGACCTCGTCGCCGGACGGGGGATCGTGGACCATCCCCGCGACGACCTCGGCCAGCGCACCGCTCAGGGCGTCCACCCGCCCGACGGGACTGCCGGCGACGACCGAGACGAGTCCGGTCGCACGGAACTGGTCCATCGACGCGTACACGGTGTAGGCCAGCCCGAGCTCTTCGCGGACCCGCTGGAACAGTCGGGAACTCAGTCCGCCACCGAGGACCGCCGTCGCGACCTGTGCGGCGGCGCGGTCCCGGTGATCGCGGGAGGGGGTCCTCCGTGACAGCGCCAGGAGCACCTGTTCGGAGTCGTCGTCCTCCCCCACCAGCACCGACGACGGAGCCCAGCCCGGGTGCCCGGCCGCCCGGCCGGAGGTGGGTGCGGCGGACCCGACCGCCGCGGCTTCCGCCGGGCCCTCGGCGACCACGGCGGCCAGCGGGCCGTCGGCGATGCGCCTGACCAGTTCCTCGTGGTCGACGCGCCCGGCCGCGGCCACCACGACGTCACCCGCACGCAGGACCCTGCGGTGGAACGACCGCAGCGTCTGAGCGTCCAGGGCCACCACCGACTCCTCGGTCCCGATGATCGGGCGCGCGAGCGGGTCATCGCCCAACACGGCGCCGGTGGCGAGCTCGCAGGCGAGGTCCTCGGGATCGTCGGCCCGGCCGGCGAGCTCGTCGAGCACCACGTCCCGCTCGATCTCCACGTCCTCCGGGTCGCACGACCCGCGTGCCACCACGTCCACCAGCACGTCCACGGCCGTCGCCAGACCCTCCGCCGGGACGTGGACGTGGTAGCAGGTGTGCTCCCGGCCCGTGTAGGCGTTGAGGTCACCCCCGAGGAGGTCGATCCGCTCGGAGAGTTCCCTACCCGACGCCGTGGCGGTCCGTTTGAACAGGACGTGCTCGAGGAAGTGCGCGGCACCGTGTTCCTCGGGGGCCTCGTCGGCGGAACCCGCCGCGATCCATACCCCGACCGCCGCGGTGTGGCACCACGGGAGGTTCTCGGTGACCACCCGGAGCCCGGGGATCGATCGGTCCACCCTGATCGTCGGATCCACGTCGACTCTCCCTTCCAGCGATACGAGGCACGCACCCCGCGATCCGGGGTGCGTGCCTCGTGAGGTGCCGGGGTGCGCGTTCGCGCCCCGGCGGTGTATCAGTTGTCGTCGCCCTCGGCGTCGGCAGTCGAGTCCGCCGCCGCGGACTCGTCGCCGACGGGAACGAGGCTGATCTTGCCGCGGTTGTCGATATCCGCGATCTCGACCTGCATCTTGTCGCCCACGTTGACGACGTCCTCGACCTTGCCGACCCGCTTGCCCTGGCCCAGCTTGGAGATGTGCACCAGCCCGTCGCGACCGGGGAGCAGCGAGAGGAAGGCGCCGAACGGGGCGGTCTTGACGACCGTGCCGAGGAACCGCTCGCCGACCTTGGGCAGCTGCGGGTTGGCGATCGCGTTGATCTTGTCGATCGCGGCCTGAGCGGACTCGCCGTCCGTGGCCCCGATGTACACGGTGCCGTCGTCCTCGATCGAGACGGACGCGCCGGTCTCCTCGGTGATCGAGTTGATCATCTTGCCCTTGGGCCCGATGACCTCGCCGATCTTGTCGACCGGGACCTTGATCGCGATGATGCGGGGCGCGAACGGGCTGAGCTCGTCCGGCTCGTCGATCGCCTCGGCCATCACGTCGAGGATGGTCAACCGGGCCTCGCGGGCCTGGGTGAGCGCGCCGGCGAGGACCTCGGACGGGATGCCGTCGAGCTTGGTGTCGAGCTGCAGCGCGGTGACGAACATGCCCGTTCCGGCGACCTTGAAGTCCATGTCGCCGAACGCGTCCTCGGCACCGAGGATGTCGGTGAGGGCGACGTAGCGGGTCTCGCCGTCGACCTCGTCGGACACCAGGCCCATCGCGATACCCGCGACGGGGGCCTTGAGCGGCACACCGGCGTTGAGCAGCGACAGGGTGGAGGCGCAGACGGACCCCATCGAGGTGGAGCCGTTGGAGCTGAGCGCCTCGGAGACCTGCCGGATCGCGTACGGGAACTCCTCGACGCTCGGCAGGACCGGCATGAGCGCACGCTCGGCGAGCGCCCCGTGGCCGATCTCGCGACGCTTGGGCGAGCCCACACGACCGGTCTCGCCGGTGGAGTACGGCGGGAAGTTGTAGTGGTGCATGTAGCGCTTGCTGGTCTCCGGACCGAGCGAGTCGATCTGCTGGGCCATCTTGACCATGTCGAGCGTGGTGACGCCGAGGATCTGGGTCTCACCCCGCTCGAACAGGGCGGAACCGTGGGCCCGCGGGATGACCTCGACCTCGGCGGACAACGCGCGGATGTCCCGGATGCCGCGGCCGTCGATGCGGAAGTGGTCCGTGAGGATCCGCTTCCGGACGATCTTCTTGGTGAGCGACTTGAACGCGGCACCGAGCTCGCCGACGCGATCGGAGAACCGCTCCGAGAGCGAGTCGAGCACCTCGGCCTTGAGCTGGTCGGTCGCCCCGTCGCGCTCCTGCTTGTCCGCGATCGACATGATCTCACCGAGCCTGGCCTCGGCCACCTCGGAGACCGCGGTGAACGCGTCCTCCTGGTACGGCGGGAAGAGCGGGAACTCCCGGGCCTCGGACGGGGCCGCGGTGGCCAGTGCCTGCTGCGCGGCGCACAGCTCGGAGATGAACGGCTTGGCCGCCTCGAGTCCCTGCGCCACGACGTCCTCGGTGGGCGCCTGGGCACCGCCCGCGATCTTCTCGATGACGGTGTCGGTGGCCTCGGCCTCGACCATCATGATAGCGACGTCGGCGGTGTCACCGGAGCCCACGACGCGGCCGGCCACGACCATGTCGAAGACCGCCTCGGAGAGCTGCTCGACGGTCGGGAAGGCGACCCACTGCCCCTCGGGGCGGACGGCCGTCGGGATGAGCGCGATCCGCACGCCTCCGACCGGGCCCGAGAACGGGAGGCCGGACAGCTGCGTGGAGGCGGACGCGGCGTTGATCGCCACCACGTCGTAGAGGTCCTTGGGGTCCAGGCTCATGATGGTCACCACGACCTGGACCTCGTTGCGGACACCGTCCGCGAAGGTGGGGCGCAGCGGCCGGTCGATCAGGCGACACGTGAGGATGGCGTCGGTGCTCGGACGACCCTCACGGCGGAAGAACGAGCCCGGGATGCGGCCCGCGGCGTACATCCGCTCCTCGACGTCCACCGTCAGGGGGAAGAAGTCGAAATGCTCCTTGGGGTGCTTGCCCGCCGTGGTGGCGGACAGCATCATGGTGTCGTCGTCGAGGTACGCGACGACGGCCCCGGCGGCCTGCTTGGCAAGGCGTCCGGTCTCGAATCGCACCTCGCGGCGACCGAAGTCGCCGTTGTCGATGGTCGCGACGGTCTCGAAGACTCCGTCTTCGACCTCGACGGCCGTGATCTCTGGCATGTGTAGTCCTGTTCTGTCGGTGACTGGGGGCCTCACGGCGGAGACGTCTCCGCCGGGCCCGCCGGGTCACACGTCAGGGAATCCCGGTTCGACTTCGGTCTTCGATCGAAGCGGCCGGAACCGGCGCCCCGTCCCGGGGCACCCGCGGTTCCGGCAGCCACTACCGAGGACCGTCAATCGGACCTGTCGACACCCGGTACGTGCGCACCGGCCGTGATCAGGCTACCAGGGAGAACACACCGGGTCACCGGGGGACGCGCTGACATCGCCCCCGTACAGCACTGTTCCCCGCCCTCTTCGAGGACGGGGAACAGTGGAGGTGCGGGCGGGTTCCGCTCAGCGACGCAGGCCGAGGCGCTCGATCAGCGAGCGGTAGCGCGCGATGTCGACCTTGGCGATGTACTTGAGGAGGCGACGACGACGCCCGACCATCAGGAGCAGACCGCGACGCGAGTGGTGGTCGTGCTGGTGGCTCTTGAGGTGCTCGGTCAGCTGGCTGATCCGCTTGGTGAGCAGCGCGACCTGGGCCTCGGGCGAACCGGTGTCGGTCTCGTGGATCCCGTACTCGGCCAGTACGGCCTTCTTCTCTTCGGTGGTCATCGCCATGGGTGTCTCCTGGTTGTTCCAGTCCGCGAAAATGAATGACCCCGCCGCCGCGGACCGCAGGAGGGCCGACAGGAGACGTTACCAGCGGAGGGCCCCGGCGCCCCAATCGATGATCAGCGGCGGCGTGCGTCCACGTCGAGAACGGCCCTGGTCCTGGCGACGTCGCGGTCCATGGCCACGAGGAGCTCGTCGACCGAGGAGAACTTCTCCATGTCGCGGACGTGGTCGACGAAGTCGACGGCCGCCACCCGGCCGTAGAGGTCCGCCGACTCGTCCAGGACGAACGCCTCGACGCTGCGCGCCGCGTCCCCGAACGTCGGGTTGGTGCCCACGGAGATCGCCGCCGGGTAGCGCCGACCGGGCCGGATCGACCCGTCGACCTCGTGATCGTCGAGGAGGGTGAACCACCCCGCGTAGACGCCGTCGACGGGGACGGCCGTGTATTCCGGCAGGTCCAGGTTGGCCGTCGGGTACCCGAGGTCGCGTCCACCCCGTCCGGCACCGTGCACGACGACCCCGGACACGCGATGGGGACGGCCGAGGATCGCCGCCGCGCCGGCGACGTCGGACTCCGCGAGCAGACGCCGGATCCGGGAGGAGGAGACGGGCTCCCCCCCGGATTCCAGCAGATCCATCACCCGGACGTCGATGCCCCGCTCGGCACCCAGCTCGCGCAGCGTCTCCGGGGTGCCCGCCGCGCGTCGGCCGAACGAGAAGTTGCTCCCCACGGTGACGGAGCGACTCCGCAGCCCCCGCACCAGCACGCGGTCGATGAACTCGTCGGGTTCCCACGAGGCCATGTCGGTGTCGAAGGGCAGGGCGAAGACGGCATTGACCCCGAGGTCGCCGGCCAGTTCCGCGCGCCGCTCCAGAGGGGTGAGGACGAGCGGATGCGTACCGGGTCTGATCACCTCGACGGGGTGCGGGTCGAACGTCACCAGCACCGGGCTCGCCCCCGACCGGCGTCCGGTACCCACCGCGTGCTCCACCAGACCCCGGTGACCTCGATGGAGTCCGTCGAACACCCCGAGTGCGACGGAGGTCCCGCCGTCGGGGATCACGATCTCGTCGAACGTCCGCCACAGCTGCACGGCGACCACCTTACGCCCGGGTCTCACAGGCCCGCCGGGCGCATGACCACGACCGGAGCCGCGCGCTGCCCGGACTCGGAGACCAGGGCGGCGACCCGTCCGTCCGGTCCCACGGCGGCGACCACCCCGTCGTCGCCGCGGGCCGCCAGCCACCGTCCGTGTCGCAACCCCTCGGCCTCGTCAGCGTCGACGTCCCGGCGGGGGAAGGCGGTCAGCGCGGCGGCGTCGAGGTCCATGGACAACCGTGGGTCCTCCTCGAGCTCTGCGAGTGTCCGGGCGACCTCCAGTCCGAACGGGCCGACGCACGTGCGCCGCAGCGCGGTGAGATGACCCCCCACGCCGAGTGCGGCGCCGAGGTCGCGTGCCAGCGCCCGGATGTAGGTGCCGGTCGAACAGTCGACGACGACGACGAGGTCCACCACCTCCCCGGAGCGCGTGCGCTCGAGGACCTCGAATCGCGACACGGTCACCGTCCTCGCGTCGAGCCGGACGTCCTCCCCGGCCCGCACCCGGTCGTAGGCGCGTCGACCGTCCACCTTGATCGCGCTCACCGAGGACGGGACCTGGTCGATCTCCCCGGTCAGCGCGGTGACCCCGGCGTCGATCGCCGCGTCGGTGACGGCGGAGGCGTCGACCCGCGCGGTGGTCTCGCCCTCCGCGTCGTCGGTGGTGGTGGTCTCGCCGAGCCGGATGGCGGCCTCATAGGTCTTGGTCTCCAACGCGAGCAGGCCCAGGAGCTTGGTGGCCCTCTCGATCCCCACCACCAGGACGCCGGTCGCCATCGGGTCGAGGGTGCCGGCGTGCCCCACCTTGCGGGTGCCGAAGTACCGGCGCAGACGCCCGACGACGTCGTGACTGGTCATGCCGCCCGGTTTATCCACGATGACGAGTCCCGGGGCGGGGGCGGGGCGGGGGTCGGGTCTGCGCGGGGTCACGCCGGACACGCTATCCCCCACGGCCCGGACGGAGCACGATCGCCGAGGCGACGTAGCCGTCCCGCACCGCCCACCGGCCGCGGAGCTCCACCAGGTCGGGTCCGCCGTCCGCGGCCCGCGGGTCGACGAGGATCCGCGACCTCAGCACGCCCGAGGAGGACGCGCCGTCGACGTCCGTGGGTGTGAGGGTGATGTGGGCGTCGGCGAATCCCAGCCACCTCCGGGTGAGGGGGAACCACGCCTTGTAGGTGGCCTCCTTGGCCGTGAACAGCAGCCGGTCCCAGTGGACCGACCCCTCCTCCCCGCGGGCCGCGCGCACCCACGCCGCCTCCTCGGGCAACGAGACCGCCTCGAGCACCCCTTCCGACAGCGGCCCGTGTGGTTCGACGTCGAGTCCGAGCGACCGGACCCGCTCGGCCGGCGCCACCGCCGCCGCCCGCAGGCCGCCGGTGTGGGTGAGCGTGCCCACCACCCCCGGGGGCCACACCGGCATCCCCCTGCCACCCCGGGTGATCGGCCCGGGGGGCACGCCCAGGCGGCTCATCGCCTCGCGCGCACAGGCCCGCGCCGCGGCGAACTCGATCCGGCGGCTCTCGACCGCCCTGCCGATCTGCTCGACCTCGACGGGGTACATGGCGGCCAGCGCCGCCGCATCGGTCATGCCGAGTTCGTCGAACGCCACGGCCACCACGTCGTCCGGCAGTACGTCCCTGATCACCGTTCCTCCTCGAGGTCGGGGCCGTCCTCGCCGGGCCGGGCGATCCTCGGAAGCCCGTCCCGGTCCCGGATCCACCTCACCTGAGGGTGGTCGGGGGCGGGGAGGATCTGACGGGTGAGTGGGTCGGGGCGGCCGCGGGCCGCCCACTCGCGCGGGTAACCCAGCGAGACCTCCTCGAACCGGACCGAGTCGTGGACGGTGGTGCGCGGGATGTGCAGGTGCCCGTAGACGCTCGCCACCGCTCGGTACCGGCGGTGCCAGTCCGCGGTCTGGTCGGTCCCGCACCACAGCGCGAAGTCGGGGTGCCGCAGGACCTCCGTGGGTGCGCGCAGCAGGGGCCAGTGGTTCACCAACACGGTCGGGTGCGCCGGGTCCAGGGCCGCCAGTCTGGTGGTCGTGGCCACCAGGCGAGCGGAACACCAGGAGGCGGCGTCCGGGTACGGGGCGGTATCGATGAGGAACTCGTCGGACGCCACCACCCGTCGCTCCCTCGCCCCCGCGAGTGCCGATGCCCGGGACTGGCCCGGTGAGCGGGTCCACGAGTAGTCGTAGAGCAGGAACATCGGCACGACCCACGCCGGGCCTCCCGGACCGGTCCACAGCGGGTAGGGGTCCTCGGGGGTGTCCACCCCGATCGACCGACAGGCGTCCACCAGGCGGTCGTACTTGGTGGTGGAGGTGATCCCGTCGTCGTCGGAGGCGATCCACAACTCGTGGTTCCCCGGCACCCAGATCACCCGCTCGAACCGGTCGGCCAGGCGTTCCAGCGCGCCGACCACGTGGTCGGTCTTCTCCGCGACGTCTCCGGCCACGATCAGCCAGTCCCCCGGATGTGCGGGCCGGATGTCGTCGATGACGTGCGCGTTGCCCCGGTGGCCGACGTGCAGGTCGGACACCGCGCGCAGACTCGGTCGGCCCGTCACGCCGGAGCCCCCTCGGAGGCACGACGGGCCGGGGTCTGCGCGCCCAGGACCATCCAGCGGTCGCCGCGGACCCGCGCGACGACCGCGATGAGGCGCATCGCCACGAACACGCCCATCCCCCACCAGATGCCGGCGAGTCCCCACCCGAAGTGCCTCGTCGCCAGGAGAACCGGGAGGAAGCCGAAGAGCGCCGCGACCACCGTGCTGGTGCGGAGGTACGCGGCGTCCCCCGCGCCCAGGAGGACTCCGTCGAGCCCGAACACCAGGGCTGCCGGGACCACCACGATCGCCATCCCGGTCAACGCCACGACGAGTCGGCCCGCGACCTCGGCGTCACCGGACAGGAGGGTGGACATCGGTGAGCGGAAGAGCACCGTGACCACCGCGACCCCGACACCCAGGCCCACCGACCACACGACCACCGCACGGGCCAGGGCGCGGCCGTGGGCTGCCAGCCCGGCTCCCAGCGCCGCACCGACGAGCGACTGCGCCGCGATCGCCACCGAATCGAGGACGAGGGTGTACAGAGCCCACAGCTGCTGGGCCAGATGGTGCGCGGCGAGCGAGTCGACCCCCGCCGCCGCCGCGGCCGTGGTGGCCACGGCGAAGGTGACCTGGAAGGACGCGGTGCGGATGACCAGGTCCACCCCGAGACGGAGCTGGTCGGCGATCACGGTCCACCGCGGACGTAGGGAGCCGCGGTGCTCCATCACCAGTGCGCCGAGGAACCCACCGGCCATGATCATCTGGCCGGCCAGGTTGGACCAGGCGCTCCCCACCAGACCCAGTGCGGGCGCGGGACCGAGACCGGGCACCAGCACCACACAGCCGACGGTGGAGACACCGATCCCCGCGGCCACCAGGACCAGAGGCGTCCTGAATCGCTGCACCCCCCGCATCCACCCGTGTCCGGCGGACGCGACCAGGATGCAGGGGATTCCCCACACCGCCACCCTCAGCCAGTCCGCGGCGCCCGCCGCCACCTCGGCGTCCGCGGCCAGCACGCGCGTCAGGGGCCCCAGCGACGCGTGCACACCCGCCACCACGACCACCCCGACCGACAGCGCGATCCAGGTCGCCTGCACCCCCTCCGCCACCGCCTCGGGACGTCGCCCGGCTCCGTGGAGTCGCGCCGCCCGGGCGGTCGTGCCGTACGAGAGGAAGTTCATCTGGGTTCCGAGCACCAACAGGACGAGCGCGCCGACCCCGAGCGCCGCGAGATCCTCGGGGCCCTGCCGGCCCACGACGATCCCGTCGACGAGCAGGTAGATCGGTTCGGCCGCGAGCACCGGCAGCACGGGCAGCGCGATCGACCACAGACGGCGACCGATCTCACCCACTCCGACGTCCGGAGCAGTGGACCGGCGCCCCGGGTCAGGCGAGGAGCTCACTGAGCCTCGCCGTGACGAGTCCGAGGTCGCCGCTCACGGTGCACCCGGCCGCCGCCGGGTGTCCGCCCCCACCGAGCGTCGACGCCACGGCCGAGACGTCCACGGCGTCGCCACCGCGGGAGCGGAGCGAGACCGCGCACTCGCCCGGCCGGATCTCCTTGACGAGGACCGCCACCTCCGCCTCCCGGACCCCCTGCAGGTGGGATACGAGTGACTCGAGGTCGGCCTCGCCGACCGACGCGACGACATCGTGCGGGACCGTCAACCACACCGCGCCCCGCCCTCCCGCCGCGTCCGTGTCGAGGCGGGCGGTACGCAGGAGATCCCCCAGCACCCGCAGCCAGGAGAACGGGTGGGCGTCGAGGAGCGCGAAACCGAGCTCCCTCGACTCCGCCCCGGCCGCCAGCAGTCGGCGGGCCGTGTCGTGCGAACCCGCCCCACCCCACCGGAAGGACCCGGTGTCGGTGACGAGACCGGCGTAGAGGCTGGTGGCGAGGTCCGGGTCGACCGGGTAGCGACCGGCCTCGAGGACGTCGAGTACGAGGGTCGCGGTGGAGGCGGCCTCGGGATCCAACAGCAGGTGCGTCCCGAATCCCGGGTTGGAACGGTGATGGTCCACCACGAGGACCTCGGTCGCCGAGCGGGCCAGCCGTCCCCAGTCGCCCACCCGGTCCGGGCTGGCACAGTCCACCGTCACCACCAGGCCGTCGTGCTCCGGCACCTCGCCGATCGGCACCACGTGTTCCGTGCCCGGGATCACCCGGAGCGCCTCCGGGACCGTGCCCGGGTCGAACGACTGGTGGACGACGACGCCGATCGCCCGCAGTGCACGGGCCAGGCCCGCGGAACTCCCGAGGGCGTCGGCGTCGGGGCGGACGTGGCACAGCACGGTCACCTCACGGTGCCGCGCGAGCACCTCGGCCGCGCCACCCGCGTCCACCAGGGTGGTCACCGGTCGTCGTCCTCCGGTAGCCCCACCTCGTCGTCCTTGCGGTAGGGGTCCTCGTCCCCGGCGGGACGCGCGCCCTCCGCCACGCGGCGGACCTCCTCGTCCTGAGCGCGGGCCTTGGCGAGCAACTCCTCCATCTGGCGCGCCGCATCCGGCACGGAGTCCAGCCGGAAGGTCAGCTCGGGAGTGAACTTGACCCCCGTCTGCTTACCCACCATCGTGCGCAGCCGGCCCCGTGCGTTCGCCAGGGCCTCGCCCGCGTCAGCGATGTCGGGCTCCTCGTCGAGCGTCCTCCCCCGGACCGTGTAGTAGAGGGTGGCCACCCTCAGGTCCGCCGTGATGCGCGAATCCGTGATGGTGATGAACTCGAGACGCGGATCCTTGATCTCGTGCTCGATCGCCGTCGCGACGATCTCCCCGATCCGTTTGCCGAGCCGTCCGGCCCGTCCCTTTCCGGCCATGGCGATCCTCCTTGACGTGGTGCGGCCGCCTGGCAGCCGCTCGATACCCAGAATGCCGCGGGGGCAGGCCCGCAGACCACGGAACCTGCCCCCACGGGTGTCGCCGTCGACGTCAGTCGCGCGGCTTCTCGACGAGCTCGTAGGTCTCGATGACGTCGCCGATCTTGATGTCGGAGTACGTCACGGTCAGACCACACTCGAAGCCCTCGCGGACCTCGGTCGCGTCGTCCTTCTCGCGCCGCAGCGAGGAGACGGTCATCTCCTCGACGACGACCTTGCCGTCGCGGATGAGACGGGCCTTCGCGTTGCGTCGGATGATCCCGTCGAGGACCATGCAACCCGCGATGTTGCCGAGCTTGGAGGAGCGGAACAGCTGGCGGATCTCCGCCTGACCGAGCTTCTTCTCCTCGTAGATCGGCTTGAGCATGCCCTTGAGCGCACTCTCGATCTCGTCGATCGCCTGGTAGATGATCGAGTAGTACCGGATGTCCACGCCCTCGCGGTTGGCCAGCTCAGTCGACTTGCCCTCCGCGCGGACGTTGAACCCGATGATCACGGCGTCGGATGCGGCCGCCAGGTTGACGTTCGTCTCGGTGACCGCACCGACACCGCGGTCGATTACACGCAACTGCACCTCGTCGTCGATCTCGATGCCCATGAGGGCCTCTTCGAGGGCCTCGACCGTACCGGAGTTGTCGCCCTTGATGATGAGGTTGAGCTGACTCGTCTCCTTGAGATGCGAATCCAGGTCCTCGAGGCTGATCCGACGGCGGGACCGAGCGGCGAGCGCGTTGCGCTTGCGCGCGTTTCGCTTGTCCGCGATCTGCCGTGCGGTGCGATCCTCCTCGACCACCATCAGGGTGTCGCCTGCGCCACAGACGCTGGTCAGGCCGATCACCTGGACCGGACGGGACGGGGTCGCCTCCACGACGTCCTCCCCGTGCTCGTCCACCATGCGACGAACCCGGCCGTACGCGTCGCCCGCCACGATCGAGTCGCCGACCCGCAGCGTTCCGCGCTGGATGAGCACCGTGGCGACCGGACCGCGTCCGCGGTCGAGGTGCGCCTCGATGGCCACGCCCTGCGCGTCCATGTCCGGGTTGGCCCGCAGGTCCAGCGACGCGTCCGCGGTGAGGACGACCGCCTCGAGGAGCGACTCGATGTTGAGCCCCTGCTTCGCGGAGATGTCGACGAACATGGTGTCGCCGCCGTACTCCTCCGGGACGAGCCCGTACTCGGTCATCTGGCCACGGATCTTGTCGGGCTGTGCGCCCTCCTTGTCGATCTTGTTGACCGCCACGACGATCGGCACGTCGGCCGCCTGCGCGTGGTTGATCGCCTCGACCGTCTGCGGCATCACGCCGTCGTCCGCCGCGACCACGATGATCGCGATGTCCGTCGACTTGGCGCCACGGGCACGCATGGCGGTGAACGCCTCGTGACCCGGGGTGTCGATGAAGGTGATCGTCCGGTCGATGTCGTCGACCGGCACGGTGACCTGGTAGGCACCGATGTGCTGGGTGATGCCGCCGGCCTCGCCCTCGCCGACCTTCGCGGACCGGATGCTGTCGAGCAACCTGGTCTTGCCGTGGTCGACGTGACCCATGACGGTGACGACCGCGGGACGGATCTCGAGATCGTCCTCGCCGCCCTCGTCCTCACCGAAGGACAGATCGAACGAGTCGAGCAGTTCGCGGTCCTCGTCCTCGGGGCTGACGACCTGGACCTTGAAACCCATCTCCTCGCCGAGGAGCTGAAGGGTCTCCGGGGTGACGGACTGCGTGGCCGTCACCATCTCGCCCAGGTTGAACAGCGCCTGGACCAGCTGCGACGGGTTGACGTCGATCTTGTCCGCGAAATCGCTCAGCGAGGCACCCTGTGCCAGCCGCAGGACCTGCCCACGACCGTCGGGGAGCCGGACGCCGCCGACCTCGGGGGCCCGCATCGAGTCGTATTCCTGACGCTTCTGCCGCTTGGACTTGCGGCCCCTGCGGGGCGCGCCTCCGGGGCGGCCGAACGCACCGGCCGCACCGCTGCGGCCACGGTTGCCTCCGCCGCCGCCGGGACGACCGCGGAAACCGCCGCCACCCGCTGCGGGTGCACCGGCGCCGCCGCCACCGGGACGGAAGCCTCCGCCACCCGGACGACCACCGGGGCCTCCCGGCCTACCGCGGCCCGCGGCGGGACGTGCGACCTGCCCGGGCATCTGGCCGGGGCTGGGACGGGGACCGCCCGGACCCGCTGCGCCCGGGCGCTGTGCCGGACGGGGACCGCCCTGCCCGGGAGCCGGACGGGGACCACCCTGGCCGGGAGCCGGACGGGGACCGCCCTGTCCGGGAGCCGGACGCTGCCCACCGGGACGGGGACCGCCCTGCGGACGCGGCGCCGGAGTGGTGCCGCTCGAGAACGGGTTGTTGCCGACGCGTGGGGCCTTCGGACCCGGCTTCGGGCCCGCGGGACGCGGGCCGGGCGCCGGGCGGGAGGCCGCAGGCGCGGCCGGGGCCTCGGGAGAGGCCTCCGGGGCCGGACGCTCTGGCGCCGGTTTGGGGGCCGGTGCCGCGGGCTTGGCGCCCGGGGTGGGCCGATCAGCCGCGGGCCTGGGGGCCGGTGCCGCGGGCTTGGCGCCCGGGGTGGGCCGATCGGCCGCGGGCTTCGGAGCCGCCTTGCGGGGATCCGCCCCCGGTCGGGGGCCCGGTGCCGGCGTGGGCGCCGCGCCGGGCTTCGGCGCCGCGGGTCCACCGGAGCCGGGGGTCGGCGGTGCGGAAGCGTTCCCACCGTCGGACGGTGCGTGCGACGCACGGAGACGCCGGACCACCGGGGCCTCGAGGGTCGACGATGCGGATTTGACGAACTCTCCCTGATCGCGGAGTTTCGTCAGAAGTTCTTTACTGGTGATACCGAACTCTTTTGCCAGTTCGTGTACCCGGGGCTTGCCTGCCACTGCTCTCCTCACTGCGAGGTCTTCACGGCAGGGCTGGCCGCGCGACCTCGGTCTACATTCGATGGACGTTCATCGCTGGAACTTCACGGTGTGCTCATCGTGTCTGGTCCGTTCCTTCTCTTGTGCTCCCCCGGTCGGCCCATGCGGCCGACGGGTGGTCTCGTGCTCACGACGATAGCGTCCCGAGCACCTCCGAGATCGCATCCTGGGACACGTTCCCGGCGACCCGCAGGGACCTGGTGAAGGCCCTGCGGTCGAGTGCTGTCGCGATGCACCGCTCATCACGGTGCACCCAGGCTCCCCGCCCGACCGCTCGCCGGTCGGGGTCCGGCGAGAGCGCTGACGCCCGCGGATCGTGAACGATCCGCAGTAACCGGGAATCGGAATCCCGGCGGCGACAGCCGACGCAGGTCCTTACCGGACCCGGCACCTCGGCCGAGCCCTTCTGCTGGTCGTGATGCACCCGCATGAGGCCGCCTCGGTTTCTCGCCGTCCCTCCCACGCGAGTGGGTGGACGTGAAGTCACTGTGACATCAGCCGAGTCTACAGGTCGTTGACTATCGACACTAACGGCGCGCCCGACCGCGTGGACCGCGCCCGTGCCGGACGTCACTCGGCGTCGCTGTGGATGTCGATCCGCCACTGCGTCAGCCGGTGGGCCAGGCGGGCGTTCTGCCCCTCCTTGCCGATCGCGAGCGAGAGCTGGTAATCGGGAACCACGACGCGCGCAGCCCTCGTCTCGGCGTCCGCGACGGTCACGGAGATGACCTTCGCCGGAGAGAGCGCGTTACCGACGAACACCGTGGGGTCCTCGTCGAAGTCGACGATGTCGATCTTCTCCCCGTTGAGCTCCGCCATCACCGCCCGGACCCGGGCGCCGTTCGGCCCGATGCAGGCTCCCTTGGCATTGAGGCCCGACACCGTCGTCTCCACGGCGATCTTGGTCCGATGGCCGGCCTCGCGGGCGATCGCCGAGATCCGGACGGATCCGTCACCGATCTCCGGCACCTCCAGGGCGAACAGACCACGGACGAGGTCGGGGTGGGTGCGCGACAGGGAGACGGAGGCACCGTGTGGCCCCTTGTGAACCCCCACGACGTGGCACTTGATGCGGTCACCGTGCTGGTAGGTCTCGCCCGGGACCTGCTCCGCCGGTGCGATGGTGCCCTCGGTCCCGCCGTTCTCGGGCCCGATGTGCACCACGACGATCCCCCGCGCGTTCGCACGGGAATCCGATTGGATGACCCCGCTGACCACCTCGCCCTCCCGGGCGACCAGGTCACCGTAGATCCGCTCGGTCTCGGCCTCGCGGAGGCGTTGCAGGATGATCTGCCTGGCGGTCGCCGCGGCCACCCGGCCGAAATCGGACGGGGTGGCGTCGAACTCGCCGATCCGGTTGCCCTCGTCGTCGACCTCGGCCGCCATGACCGCGACGGTCCCGGCCTTCCGGTCGAGTTGAATCCGTGCGACCCGGTGCGCGTCATCGGTGCGCTTGTACGCGGTGAGCAGTGCGTTCTCCAGGGTCCTCACCAGGTCGTCCAGGGGGATCTCCCGCTCCTGGGACAACATGTTCAGCGCCGCCATGTCGATGTTCAACTGTCTTCTCCTTCTCGCACGCCACGTCCGGGGTTCGCGGGCTCCGACAGGAGGGCGAGTTCGTCCTCCGGGGCGGGCCGGAACTCGACCCGGATCACAGCGCGTGCCACGTCGTCCAACGGTACCGAGTCGACACGCATCCCACGACCCGACCTGCAGACCAGACGTACGGTTCCCGTCGCCTCGTCGAGGTCTCCGATCCGCCCACGGGCCGGGCCGGTGACACCGTCGACATAACTCACGTCGACCTGGCGACCTCGCGCCCGCCTCCAGTGCCGGGGGGCCTCGAGCGGGGCGTCCACACCGCGGCTCGTCACCTCGAACGTCACGGCCCGCTCGGGCCCACCCCACTGTTCGGCGACGGCGTCGAGCTCGGTGGACAGTCTCGCGAGATCGTCCAGTGTGACACCGGAGTCGCCGTCGACGACCACGGTCACGTGCCAGTCGGCGGCCCGTGAATCCTCCCGGATCTCCTCGAGTTCGAGTCCACGGTCGGCGACCGCTCTACGGATATGGGCCCTGTCGGGCTCGGGGACGATCACGTTGCTCCTGGCGTCGCTGCTGGTGGGTGCCGATCCGGATTGCGGACGGGCCGGATCACTGTACCGCCCCCGGTCCGGCGGCCGACGGGCCCTGGCAGGATGTCGGGGTGCCCGTTTCCTCCACCACCCCCGTGTCGCGCCGACGGTTCGTCGCGATGACCGCGGTCGCCACCGGAGTGGCGGCGGCCGGGGGTTGCGCCCTACCGCTGGTCGACGACGAGCCGGACCCCCTGGTGCCGTTGGCCGCGGCCGCTGCCCGCGACGCCCGCGAGTTCGCCGCCGCGGATGCCTCTCACGGGGACGACGTCGCCCGTCTCCACCGGATGGCCGACGCCCGCCGCACGCACGCCGAGCGGCTCTCCGCCGAGATCGGACCCACCGATACCGGGGAGACACCCTCGAACGGGGCCGCGGCGGGCCCGCCCGCCGTCTGCCCACCCATCGGGGAGGTCCGCACGCGACTGCGTGACGACGCCCGACGAGCCGGGGAGGTCGCCGTGGCCTCTCGAGGTGAGCGCGCCGCACTCGCGGCCGCGGTGTCGGCGGCCTGCACGACGGCGGTCGAGGTGGTGCTCGCATGACGACCCCACCCGGGCTGGCGTCCGAGGACGCCGCCGTCTTCGGCTACGGCCTCGTACTGGCCGGGGCGGACAGCGGTATCCAGGCGGCGGTCCGACGGGAGCTCGCCGCCCACCGCGCCCGCCGGGATGCCGCGGAGGCCCTGTGGCCCGGTTCCCCGCCCGCGCCTGTCGGCTATCTGACGACCCCCGACACCCCGACCTCGCCCGTGCTCCTGGCGATCCGTCTCGAATCGGACTGCTGCGTGGCGTGGCGGACGGAGATCGCGGCGGCGCGGTCGACCGAGATCCGGAGGTTCTGCCTCGACGCCCTCACGGCCGCCTCGATTCAACTCGAGCGCTGGCGGACGCTGGTGCCGGGCGCGCCGTTCGAGGCGCTGCCCGGGTTCCCTCCCCCGCCCTGACTGACTAGCGGCCGGCCCCGATGAGCCGGATGATCTCGTCCGCGGCTCCGTCCACCGGCACCTGGGTGATCTCCCCGGTGGCGCGCTCGCGGAGTTCCACCGTCCCCTCCGACCATCCCCGACCCACGACGACGACCCACGGGACGCCGATCAACTCGGCGTCCTTGAACTTCACCCCCGGCGAGGCCTTGCGGTCGTCGAACAGCACCTCGAGGCGGGCCCGGTCGAGAGCCTCGACGAGCGTCGCGGCTCCGCTGGTCGCCGCCTCGTCCTTGTTGGCTATCACCACGTGGACATCGGCAGGAGCCGCGGCCGCCGGCCACACCAGGCCCTTGGCGTCGGCGTACTGCTCGGCCAACACCGCGACGAGCCGGGACACCCCGATTCCGTAGGAGCCCATCGTCACCCGGGCGGGCTTCCCGTTCTCGCCGAGGACGTCGAATCCGAAGGCGTCGGTGTACTTGCGGCCGAGTTGGAAGATGTGGCCGATCTCGATCCCTCGCGCGAGGGTGAGCGTGCCGTGGCCGTCGGGGGCCTCGTCACCCTCCCTGACCTCGGCTGCCTCGATCGTGCCGTCGGGGGTGAAGTCGCGGCCACAGACCAGGTCCACGACGTGTCTGCCCGGCTCGTCCGCCCCGGTGATCCAGGCTGTCCCGTCGACCACCCTCGGGTCCACCAGGTACCGGACCCCGCCCGCGAGCAGGGACCCGGGACCGATGTAGCCCTTGACGAGGAACGGGTTGGCCGTGAAGTCGTCCTCGCCCAGCGCGACCACCTCGGCGGGCTCGAGTGCCGCCTCGACGCGCTTCATGTCGACCTCGCGGTCCCCGGGCAGCCCCACGCCCAGCAGTTCCCAGTCCTTTCCGGGCTCACGGACCTTGAACAACACGTTCTTGAGCGTGTCCGCCGCCGTGACCCGGCGTCCGAGGCCCGCTCCGTTGGCCCAGTCGACCAGCGTCGCGATCGTGGGCGTCCCGGGGGTGTCGTGGACGACGGGATCGGGGAGTCCCTCGAGCGGACGGGCGGGCGGAACCGGGGTCACCACGGCCTCGACGTTGGCCGCGTACTCCCCGTCCGTCGACCGGACGAAGGTGTCCTCCCCCGCCGCGGAGATCGCCAGGAACTCCTCGGACGCCGATCCGCCCATCGCTCCCGAGGTGGCGGCGCAGATCACGTACTCGATGCCCAGGCGGTCGAAGATGCGCTGGTAGGTCTCCCGGTGCACCTGGTATGAGCGTGCGAGACCGGCGTCGTCGAGGTCGAAGGAGTACGAGTCCTTCATGGTGAACTCTCGGCCCCGGAGGATCCCGGCACGGGGCCGCTCCTCGTCCCGGTACTTGGACTGGATCTGGTAGAGGGTGACGGGCAGGTCCTTGTACGAGGAGTACTCGCCCTGCACCGTGAGTGTGAACAGCTCCTCGTGGGTGGGGCCGAGGAGCATGTCGTTGCCCTTGCGGTCCTTGAGACGGAACAACGCCGATCCGTACTCGGTCCACCGGCCCGTCGTCTCGTAGGGCTCGCGGGGCAGGAGCGAGGGCAGGCTGATCTCCTGGGCGCCGGAGGCGTTCATCTCCTCTCGCACCACCTGCTCGATCCGCCGGAGGGTGCGCAGGCCGAGCGGCAGCCACGAGTACACGCCGGGCGCGACGCGCCGGACGTAGCCGGCACGGACCAGCAGTTTGTGGCTCAGGACCTCGGCATCGGCCGGGTCGTCGCGGAGCGTGCGCAGGAAGAGGTGGGACAGACGCGTGATCACGGTGGTCAAGCGTAGCCGCCCGGGGAGCCGCCACCGGAGCGACGGTAGCCTCAGCCGGGTGCGCATCCTCCTCTCGCCCTCCGAGACCAAGTCCGTCGGCGGGTCGGGCGACCCCCTCGATCTGGCCGCGCTGTCTCTGCCCGCGCTCTCCGACACCCGGGAGTCGGTGGCCGGGGCCCTGGTCGCGATGTGTGTCGACGACCCGCCGGGTGCACGTCGCGTGCTGGGCCTGAGCGAGGCGCTCGCCGACGAGGTGACGCACGACGCACACCTGTGGTGCTCCCCCACCGCCCCCGCACTGAGCCGGTACACCGGGGTGCTCTACGACGCGCTGGACCAGTCCTCCTTCACGCGGGCCACCCGGGCGCGCGCCGAATCCCGGCTGTGGATCGGGTCAGCGCTGTTCGGTCTGCTCGCCGCCGCCGACCCCATCCCCCACTACCGACTCTCCGCGGGGACGCGACTGCCCGGCCTGGGAACGCTCCGCGCGGTGTGGAAGCCCTCGCTCACCGACGCCACCTCGGGATGGGCCGACGACCTCGTTGTGGACCTCCGCTCGGGCGGCTACCACCAGTTGGGGCCGGTCCCGGGGGCCGTCACCGTCGACGTGGTCACGGAGTACCCGGACGGCACCCGCAAGGTGGTGTCCCATTTCTCCAAGCACCACAAGGGCCTGCTCGCCAGGACGCTGGCGACCTCACGGGCGGAGATGGCGGACGTGCAGGCGCTCCTGCGGGTGGCCCGCCGGGCTGGGCACACCCTCGAGCACAGCTCACCCTCCACCCTGACGATGGTGACCGAACCCTGAGGGGGACAGCGGGCCCCTGAGGACAGGACCAGGGCCTCTGAAGACTGGACTCAGGCCCGGGTCAACACCTGCGGGAGTCCGGCGACCTCACCGACCACGACTATCGCAGGCGGCCTGACCCCGCGGTCGGCGAGCGTGGTGGCCAGAGTGCCGACCGTGCACCGGTGGGTGACCTGACCGTCGAGGCTGCCGTCCACGATGATCGCGGCGGGGGTGTCCTCCGATCGGCCGCCGGCCATGAGCGAGTCTGCGATGGCCGGGGAGTTCTTGACGCCCATCAGCACGACCAGCGTCCCGCGCATCCGGGCCAGGGCCTCCCAGTCGACGAGGGAGCCCGGGTGTCCCGGCGGGAGGTGACCCGAGACGATGGTGACCTCGTGCGTCATGCCTCGGTTGCTCACGGGGATCCCCGCGAGCGCGGGAACGCTGAGCGCGCTGGACACCCCGGGGACGACGGTGCAGGGGATCCCGGCCTCGGCGCAGGCGTGGGCCTCCTCGTAACCGCGCCCGTAGAGGAACGGGTCGCCGCCCTTGAGCCGGACGACGAACTTGCCCTCCCTCGCCCGGTCCACGAGGACCTGGTTGATGGCGTCCTGGGCCATGGAGCGGCCGTACGGGATCTTGGCGGCATCGACGATCTCGACGTCCGAGCGCAGTTCGCCCAGTGGCCGCTGCGGCGCGAGCCGGTCGGCCACCACGACGTCGGCGCGCGCGAGCAGACGCCTGCCCCTCACGGTCATGAGATCGTCGGCGCCCGGCCCCCCGCCGACCAGCGCGACCGTCCCCCGCAGCCTCTCCTCGACCTCCGGCGCCTCGGCGCCGGCGTCGCTGAGAGCGCGGGCGACCACATCGCGGGCCTCGGCGGTCCGTGCGCGGTCCCCGGTGAGTACCGCCACCACCATCTCGTCGCGGCGGACGACGGCGGGCGTCACCGCGGTGCCCGAGTTGACGGCGTCCGACCGCACGCAGAAGGTGCGGTCCTGCTCGGCCTCGGCGGCGACCCTGGCGTTGACGAGCGAGTCCTTGGTGGCCGCCACCACGTACCAGGCGCCCTCCAGGTCGCCGGACCGGTACTCACGGGCCTCCCACCGGATGCGACCGGAGTCGACCAGTCCCTGCAACGTGGGCGTGATCTCCGGACTCACCAGGTGGACGACGGCCCCCGACTCGAGGAGGACCGGGATCCGCCGCTGGGCCACCGATCCGCCGCCGATCACCACGACCCGGCGGCCTTCGAGGTCCAAGCCGACGGGGTACGGGTTCACGGGCCGGATCATGCCGCAGATCCTATCCGCCGTCGGTGGCCGCGACCGCCTCGGCCCCGAGGCACTGTGATACGCGTCATCCCCCGGCCGCAGCGTCGCGGCGACCGGGGGATGAGGGGGTGATTGGGCGGGGTCCGGCCCGCTGTCAGGCCCGCTGATCGAGCTTGAGGGTGCGGGTCGAGCGCTCGAACTGCTCGGCGAACAGTCCCTGTTCCGCGGCCAGGTCGCGACCGAGGGACGGGATCATCTCCTCGAGCGCGGGCTTCCAGTCCGCGAACCGGCTCGGGAAACAGCGCTGCAGCACGTCGACCATCGCGTCGACCGCCGTGGACGCCCCGGGGGACGCCCCGAGCAGGCCGGCGATCGAGCCGTCTGCGGCGTTGACCACGGCGGTACCGAACTCGAGGGTGCCACCGCGCCCGTTGGGCTTGATCACCTGGACACGTTGGCCGGCGACGACCTTCTCCCACTCGCCGTCCTGCGCGGACGGCACGAAGTCCCGGAGGGTCTCCACTCGCGCGCCGTGATTCTTGGCGAGTTCGGTGATGAGGTACTTGACCAGGCCCATCTCGGTGAGCCCGATGTTGGCCATGGGCAGCAGATTGCCCGGGCGGATGCTCGAGGGCAGGTCCATGAAGCTGCCCATCTTGAGGAACTTGGGGGTCCAGCCGGCGAATGGGCCGAAGAGCAGACCCTTCTTGCCGTCGATGACGCGGGTGTCGAGGTGCGGCACCGACATCGGCGGCGCGCCGACCGACGCCTGGCTGTACACCTTGGCCTGGTGCTGGTCGACGAGGTCGGGGTTGGTGCAGCGCAGCCACTGGCCCCCCACGGGGAACCCGCCGATGCCCTTGATCTCCGGGATGCCCGACTTCTGCAGGAGGTGGAGGGCACCGCCGCCGGCTCCAACGAAGACGAACTTCGCATCGACCGTGCGCTCGTCACCGGTGTGGCGGTTGGCCACGGTGAGCCGCCAGGTGCCGTCGGTGTTGCGCTCCAGGTCCTTGACCTGGTTCTGGTAGTGGACCTCGGTGCCCGTCCGGGTGAGGTACTTGACGAACTGTCGGGTGAGTGCGCCGAAGTTCACGTCGGTGCCGTTCTCGAAGTGACTGAGGGCGAACGGCTGCTCGGCGGACCGGCCACGAGCCATGAGTGGAACGAGCCGCTCGAGCTCTCCGAAGTCCGTGGTGTGGCCCATCCCGGGAAACAGGGGGTGGCCGGCGAGCTTGTCGTACCGCTTCCGCAGGTAGTCCTGGCCGTCCTTGCCCGCCACGAAGCTCATGTGCGGGACCGGGCGGATCCACTCCGTCGGGTCGCCGAGGATCGTGTTCTCCACGGCATAGGACCAGAACTGCCGGGAGACCTGGAACTTCTCGTTGACGCTCACGGCCTTGGTGATGTCCACGTCACCGTCGGCGGTCTTGGGCGAGTAGTTGAGCTCGCAGAGGGCGGAATGGCCGGTACCCGCGTTGTTCCACGCGTCGGAGGACTCCAGCGCGGGGCCCTCGAGGCGCTCGAATATCTCGATCTGCCAGTCGGGCTGGAGGCGACGCAGCAGAGCCCCGAGCGTCGCGCTCATGGTGCCCGCGCCGATGAGCGCCACATCAGTCGTTCCGTGCTTTGCCACCTGGTCTGCAGTCACCGGTTACCCTCGCTATTTGGTCGTGGACCCGAATCGGAATCGACACGGGACCGTCCGGCGACCCCGCGTCCACCGGATCCCAAGACTACTCACCGGCCTGCCCCCGCGGCACACCGGACTAGGGTGGTCGTCGTGCCTCCGCCCTCCCCCGATGCCGTCGCCCCCACCGGATCCGGTGCGCAGTGGACCCCGGACCTGCTGGGCCCGTCCTACCGCCGTCTCGAGCTCCCTCTCGGTACCGATCCGGACGGTGAGGGACCGATCTCCGCCACTCTCGTGCGGCACGAGGACGCACCCGCGCGGCCCGTCGCCGCCCTGCTCGTGGTCCACGGTCTGTCCGACTACTTCTTCCACACCCATCTCGCCGAGTTCCTCGCCGATCGCGGCATCGCCACCTACGGCGTGGACCTGCGCAAGTGTGGACGCTCCAGGCGGGACGGCCTGACGCCGCACTTCACCACCGACCTGAAGAGGTACGACGACGAGCTGGACCAGTCCCTGGACGTGATCGCCGCCGAACACCCCGGCCTGCCCGTCATCGTGGCCGCACACTCCACCGGCGGGCTGGTCGTGCCGCTGTGGCTCGGGCGGCGCCGCGACCGGGGCTCGATGGACCCCGTTGTGGGACTGGTCCTGAACTCCCCCTGGTTCCAGCTCGACGTCCCCGACCGTGCCCGACCCCTGCTGGACCCGGTCATCCGCACCCTGGGTACCGCCAGGCCCTTTTACCGGTTGCCCCTCAAGACCTCGGACCGGTACGTAGTGAGTACCCACATCGATCACGACGGGGACTTCCACTTCGACACCGCACTCAAACCCCCGGGCGGGGTCGGGGTCCGGGCCGGATGGCTGGCGGCCGTCCGCCGGGCGCAGAAAGCTCTACAGTCGGGGGTCCACCTTCCGCTGCCCGTGCTCCTGCTGAGGTCGACGGCGTCCTCCGTGGGCGCGCGTGGCGCGGGCGGGGTGCTCGACGTCGACACCGACCTGATCCTGGATGTCCGCTCGATGGAGCGATTCGCCGACCGGGTCTCGGACCGGGTCACGGACGTCCCCGTCGACGGCGCCCGACACGACGTGTTCCTCTCCCGCGCGGACGTGCTCGAGGTGGTCTTCCGGCACCTCGGCGACTGGCTGGACCAGGTCCTCGCCCCCCACATCAAGGAGTCCTGACGACAATGACCCAGACCCCCTCCCGGCATTTCGACCTCGTCGTGATCGGCACCGGCAGCGGTAACTCGTTGATCGACGAGTCGTTCGCCGACAAGTCCGTGGCGATCTGCGAGAAGGGATCCTTCGGCGGGACGTGTCTCAACGTGGGCTGCATCCCCACCAAGATGTTCGTCTACGCCGCCGACACCGCCGTCTCCGTGGCGCACTCGAGCACGTACGGGATCGACTCGACGCTCGACGGCGTCCGCTGGCCCGACATCGTCTCCCGGGTGTTCGACCGCCGGATCGATCCCATCTCCTCCAGCGGCGAGGACTACCGGCGTACACGCTGCGACAACGTCACCGTGTACGACGGTCACGCGACCTTCGTGGGTCCGCGCACCATCGACACGGGGACCGGGGAGACCATTACGGCCGACTCCGTGGTGATCGCCGCAGGGGCCCGCCCGTCGATCCCCCAGATCGTCACCGACGCCGGTGTGGCCTACTACACCAGCGACGACGTCATGCGGATCCCCGAGCTCCCCAGGTCGATGGTGATCCAGGGCTCCGGCTTCATCGCCTGTGAGTTCGCCCATGTGTTCTCGGCCCTCGGCGTCGAGGTGACCGTGATCGGCCGCTCGGACGTGCTCCTCAAGCACGTGGACCGGGAACTGGCCGAGCGGTTCACCGACCAGGCCCGGCGGAGATGGGACGTCCGCCTCGGACAGCAGATCACCACGATGACCGCGACCGGCGCGGACCGGCGCGGCGTCGACATCACCTTCGAGGACGGGTCGACCTGCTCCGGCGACGCACTGCTGGTGGCGACCGGCCGGATCCCCAACGGCGACCTGCTCGGTCTCGACGCGGCCGGGGTGGAGATGGACATCGAGCGCGTCCGAGTCGACGAGTACGGCCGCACGACCGCGGACGGCGTGTGGGCACTCGGCGACGTGAGTTCCCCCTACCAGCTCAAGCACGTCGCCAACCACGAGCAGCGGGTGGTCGGGCACAACCTGCGGCGCCCTGACGACCTCCACCCCGTCAACCACCGACACGTTCCCTGGGCGGTGTTCACCTGGCCGCAGATCGCGTCGGTCGGACTGACCGAGGCAGAGGCCCGGGAGGCCGGATTCGACATCACGGTCAAGGTTCAGGACTACGGCGACGTGGCGTACGGCTGGGCCATGGAGGATTCGGTCGGGTGCTGCAAACTCATCGCCGACCGGGCGACCGGACTACTCCTCGGCGCCCACATCATGGGGGCCCACGCGCCGTCCCTCATCCAGATCCTTATCCAGGCCATGGAGTTCGAGATCACCGTCCCCGAGCTCGCGCGTCGCCAGTACTGGATCCACCCTGCGATGGCCGAGGTGGTCGAGAACGCCCTCCTCGGACTGGATTTCCCGGACCGCGGTTTCTGACCCACCACCCCCCGCGGGGCTCGGCGACAAGCTCCGACCCCGCGAGCAGGGTGGGGGGGCGGACTCAGCCCCCGCTCGGCAGCGTCAACACCTCGTAGCCCTCGTCGGTGACCAGCACGGTGTGCTCAAACTGTGCGGTCCACGCCTTGTCCGCCGTGGTGACGGTCCAGTCGTCATCCCAGACGTCGAACCCGGGACCGCCCAGCGAGATCATCGGCTCGACGGTCAGCGTCATCCCGGGCTCGAGGACCTCGGTCCGTGAGGGCTCGTCGTAGTGGAGCACCACCAGGCCGTTGTGGAAGGTGGGCCCCACCCCGTGCCCGGTGAACTCCCGGACGACTGTGTAGTCGAACCTGCGCGCGTAGGACTCGATGACACGCCCGATCACGTTGATCTCCCGGCCGGGGCGGATGGCCTTGATCCCGCGGTTCATGGCCTCTCGCGTCCGTTCGACCAGGAGCCTGTTCTCCTCGGCGACGTCGCCCGCCAGGAACGTGGAGTTGGTGTCGCCGTGGACGCCCCCGATGTACGCGGTGACGTCGATGTTGACGATGTCCCCGTCGAGGATGACCGTGGTGTCGGGGATGCCGTGGCAGATCACCTCGTTGAGCGACACGCAGCTGGACTTGGGGAACGCCTTGTACCCCAGCGTCGACGGGTAGGCGCCGTGGTCGCACAGGTACTCGTGGGCGATCCTGTCGATCTCGTCGGTCGTGACCCCGGGTGCGACGGCGCGCCCCGCCTCGACGAGGGCGTCCGCCGCTATGGTGCACGCCCTGCGCATCGCCTCGATCACCTCGGGCGTCTGCACCCACGGCTCCCCGTTGGCCTCGTCGACCTCCTCCCGCCAGACGTACTCCGGCCGCGGGATCGACTCGGGAACCGTCCGGATCGGGGTGGGATCGCCGGGGACGAGGGGCTGACGGGTTGAGGTGGTCATGGCCTCAAGGATAGGTGCGTTCAGGGGCTCGCCGCCGACCCGGCCCCGACCCGGCCCCGGCCGCGGGTCCCCGGGCGCCGCCACCGTGGCCCGGCAGGTCACATCAGGACGGTCGCGTAGTCGACCACGTCGACCATCCCGACCCGCCGATACGCCGAGCGGGCGGCGGTGTTGGACTCGTTGACCACCAGGGACGGTGTCAGTCGACCGGCCTGGAGTGCTGCGCACACGGCGGCGATGCCGCCGGCCCCGAGCCCCGCGCCCCTCCTGCCCGGCCGGACCCACACCCCCTGGATCTGCGCGGACCACGGAGACACGGCGGCGACGTCGGCCTTGAAGAACACCTCGCCGTCGTCGACCCCGATCCAGGTCCTCCCCCTCGCCAGGGAGCGCGCGACCCGGCGGCGGAACGGTATCCCCGACCCCACGGCGAACGGATCGGAGCCCAGCTCCTCGCGGTACATCGCCGCCGCGGCGGCGAGCACCTGCTCGAACTCGAGGAGGGTCGCGGCCCGGATATCGTCGAGCACGAGCGAGCGGTCCACCGGTCGACGCAGAGCCATGAGGTGCTGCGCTCCGCGGTGTTCCCTGGAAGACCCCCAGCAGGAGCCGAGGGCGCCCCACAGCGCGGAGACCTGATCCCTCCGCCCGTGGACGGACATGGGGCCGAACCCCAGCCCCGCCACGGCGTGACCGAGCTCGTGGTGATCGTGCGCGTCACCACGGAGCGGCAGCACCGAACTCCCCACGAACACCAGCGACCTCTCGGGGCCCCCCAGCGTGAGGAACCGCCCCTCCGGCCCGGGGACCGCGCCGGACGCGGCGAACTTCTCCGCCGCGGGACACGAGACCAGGGGGTCGGATTCGAGGACGCCGAGCAGCGCTCGGGCCTCCCCGGGGCCCACCCCGCGGCACCCGCCGGTCGCTGCCTCCGGCGCAGCCGTATCGGTCATCGGCCTATCGCGTGACCTTGACCTGGGGGCCCTGCCCCGGTGCGGCCTCACCGACGGGTTCGCCCATCTCCTCCGCGATCCGCATGGCCTCCTCGATCAGGGTCTCGACGATCATCGCCTCCGGCACGGTCTTGATGACCTCGCCCTTGACGAAGATCTGCCCCTTGCCGTTGCCCGAGGCCACGCCGAGGTCGGCCTCACGCGCCTCGCCGGGGCCATTGACCACGCACCCCATGACCGCCACACGCAGGGGGACGCTCATCCCCTCGAGGCCGGCGGTGACCTCGTCGGCGAGCTTGTAAACGTCGACCTGGGCACGACCACACGACGGGCAGGAGACGATCTCGAGCTTGCGCGGACGCAGGTTGAGCGACTGCAGGATCTGCGTGCCGACCTTGATCTCCTCCACCGGCGGCGCGGAGAGCGAGACCCGGATGGTGTCGCCGATCCCCTCCGACAGCAGGGCGCCGAACGCGACCGCGGACTTGATGGTGCCCTGGAACGCGGGCCCGGCCTCGGTGACCCCGAGGTGAAGGGGGTAGTCGCTCTTCGACGCGAGCTGACGGTAGGCCTCCACCATGATCACGGGGTCGTTGTGCTTGACCGAGATCTTGATGTCGCCGAAGCCGTGTTCCTCGAACAGCGAGGCCTCCCACAGCGCGGATTCCACCAGCGCCTCCGGGGTGGCCTTGCCGTACTTGGCGAGCAGACGCGGATCGAGGGACCCGGCGTTGACACCGATCCGGATGGGGATCCCCGCCGCACCGGCCGCCTTGGCGACCTCGGCGACCCGTCCGTCGAACTCCTTGATGTTGCCGGGGTTGACGCGCACCGCCGCGCACCCGGCGTCGATCGCGGCGAAGATGTACTTCGGCTGGAAGTGGATGTCCGCGATGACGGGGATCGGCGACTTGCGGGCGATGGTCGACAGCGCGTCGGCGTCCTCCTGGCGGGGGCACGCCACGCGGACGATGTCGCAGCCCGACGCCGTGAGTTCGGCGATCTGTTGGAGCGTGGCGTTGACGTCGTGGGTCTTGGTGGTGGTCATGGACTGGACCGACACCGGATGATCGCTGCCCACACCGACCTGGCCCACGAACAGCTGCCGCGTCTTCCGGCGCGGTGCGAGGACCGGCGGCGGACCGTCTGGCATACCCAGTCCGACGGGGATGGAGGAGGAGTCGTTCACAACAGGGCCTTCCGTAGGGGTCGCCAGCCGGGTGCTCGCGGATCCCGTCCGCCATTATCCGCGTTCCGGGGCGCGGGGGCGAGATCGGGAGTCCGCACGCTCATCCCGTCAGCAGTATGGGGTTGACGAAGTCCGCGGTGATGACGATCGCGGACACGCCCATCAGCAGGACGAACACCCCGATGGTGACCGGCGCGAGCTTCTCGTAGTCGGCCGGCCCACCCGGAGCCAGGCCACGGAGCCGTCGCAACGCGTCGCGGATCTTCTCGTAGAACACCACCGCGATGTGGCCGCCGTCGAACGGGGTGAGCGGGACCAGGTTGAACGCGCCGAGGAACAGGTTCAGCCCGGCGAGGAAGAGCAGGAACAGCCACCAGGCACCCGCCTCGGCGGCCTGGCCACCGATATGGCTCGCGCCCACCACGGAGACCGGAGAGTCATCGGCCCGTTCGGCGCCGAAGATCGACGCCGCCACCGCCGGGATCTTGGACGGGAACGAGATGAGCCCCTGGATCGTGGCCTCGATCATCTCCCCGGTGAACACGAAGGTCGCCGGGACCGCACCGAGCGCGTCGTAGGTGTTGACCGTCTGATAGGCGGGATCGTCGAGGATCTCCGGGGGGATGCCGTCCTCGGACAGTTGCACCCCCAGCGCGCCCCTCTCCTGACCCCCGACGGAGGACGAGGTCAGGCTCGCCGTCGTCGTCACGGTCTCCCCTGCCCGGTCGAGCGTGACGGGGACGGTCTGGCCGGGACGCGCGGAGACCACCTCGGACAGATCGGCCCAGCTGCCGACCGGCTGGCCGTCGACGGAGGTGATCCGGTCGCCGGCCAGGATGCCGGCCTCACCAGCCGGGCCCACACCGACTCCACACCGGTCCGCCCCCGCGCAGGTGTCGCCCACCACCGCCGCGACGCGGTCGGTCGGGATCGGTTGGACATCGCGGTTGACCAGCCCCCAGCCCAGCGCGACCGTGTAGAAGAGTGCTATCGCCAGGACGATGTTCATGGCCGGGCCGGCCAACAGCACCGCCACGCGCTTCCACCACGCCTGACGCCACATGGCCCTGGGTTCGTCCTCCGGGGCCAGCTCGTCGTACGCGGTCATCCCCGCGATATCGCAGAACCCACCCAGTGGGACCGCCTTGAGTCCGTACTCGATCCCGCCGCGGCGCACGGACCACAGTGTCGGACCGAAGCCGACGAAGAACCGACGGACCTTCATGCCCGACCACTGCGCCACCCGCATGTGCCCGTACTCGTGGAGCACGATCGACACCATGATCCCGAGTGCGAAGAGCACGATCCCGAGCACCATCACGACTCAGCCCTCCCGGCCCGAGACGAGCGCGGCGGCATGGCGCCGTGCCCACGACTCCGCCGCCGTCACGTCGTCGAGGTCGCGCGGATCGGACGACCACTCGTCCGCCGCGGCGACCGTCTCGGCCACCACGTCGACGATCTCGGTGAAGCCGATCCTCCCGTCGAGGAAGGCCGGTGCGGCCTCCTCGTTCGCGGCGTTGAACACCGCCGTGCGCAGCCCTCCGGCCGATCCCGCCGCACGGGCCACGGAGATCGCCGGGAACGTCTGCTCGTCCACGGGTTCGAACGTCCAGGTGTGGGACCGGGAGAAGTCCAGAGGGGTCGTGGCCCCGGGGATCCGGTCCGGCCAGCCCAGGGCCAGTGCGATGGGCAGCTTCATCGACGGAGGAGAGGCCTTGGCGATGGTGGCACCGTCGACGAAGGTCACGGCTGAATGGACCACCGACTGGGGGTGGACGGTCACCTCGATCCTGTCGTAGGGCACCCCGAACAACAGATGAGCCTCGATGAGCTCGAGCGCCTTGTTGACCAGGGTGGCCGAGTTGAGTGTGATCATCCGACCCATCGCCCACGTGGGATGCCGCAACGCCTGCTCCGCGGTGACGTCCGCCAGCTGCGCGCGCGTCCGGCCCCGGAACGGACCTCCGGACGCGGTAAGGACGAGGCCGGCGACCTCGTCCGCGGTGCCCGATCGCAGGCACTGCGCCATGGCCGAGTGCTCGGAGTCCACGGGCACCAGCTGCCCCGGGGCGGCGGCGCCGGTCACCAGCGCACCACCGGCGACGAGGGACTCCTTGTTGGCCAACGCCAGCCGGGCGCCGGTCGCCAGCGCGGCCAGGGTGGGACCGAGACCGATCGAGCCGTCGATGCCGTTGAGGACGACGTCCGCCTCCACCGCCCCGACCAACTCGGCCGCACCACCCGGCCCGTCGAAGACGGTCGCCTCGGGGAACTCCGATCGGATCCGCGCGGCGCCGGCGGGATCCGAGACGGCGACGTAGCCGGCTCCCGTCGCGGCGATCTGCTCACCGAGCAGGTCCATCCGACCGCCGCCCGCGGCCAGGCCCACGACCTCGAACCGGCCGGGGCCGGCCTCGGAGGTCACCTCCAGTGCCTGGGTACCGATCGAGCCGGTGCTTCCGAGGATGAGAACGCGCGTGGTCACACCGTCATTGTCCACGTCCGGAGGCCCGGGTGCCGCATCGCGTGACGCGTCGGGGGCCTGACACCGGCGGGTTACCCGTCGGCCCCGGCCGGGCGTGTGCCAGACTGAGCGGGATGTCGGCGGCCCGCAGGGCTGCCAGCGAGCCGTGAGGAGAACCGGGGAGCATGAGCGCGGACGGGCACCACACCAGCAAGGAAATCGTCGTGGGGGGCATCAGCACCCTCGACGAGCCCTCGGTCCAGTGGGGCTGGCACCAGCACAGCAGGAAGGTCGGCCTCGTCGTGGGCGGCTTCTTCGTGTTGTTCCTCCTCGCCATGCTGTTCGGCAACCACGTGGGCAGGGTCGAGGACATCTGGGTGGTCGCCATCGCCGTGTTCCTCGCCGTGTGGATGTTCCTGTCGCTGCGACCGAAGAAGGACGACAGCCTCAAGAAGGCCAGGGTCTACGAGGTCCCCGCCGATCACTACTCGGTGTTCGGCGCTGCGGCGACCGGCGCGGTCGCGACGGCTCCCGCCAAGCGCTGAGAGCCCCTGCACGACGAAGGCCGCCGCCCCCGGATTCCGCGGGCGGCGGCCTCGTCGCAGCTCAGCCTTCGGCGGCGAGCTGTCCGCAGGCGGCCGCGATCTCCTGCCCACGGGTGTCCCGGACCGTGCAGGAGACGCCGGACTGCTGGACCGCGGCGACGAACGCGTCCTGCTGGGGCTTCGGGCTGGCGTCCCATTCGCTGCCGGGAGTCGGGTTGAGAGGGATCAGGTTGACGTGGGCCATGGGCCCGAGGCGCTGCACGAGCAGCCGACCGAGCATCTCCCCGCGCCACGTCTGGTCGTTCACATCGCGGATCAGCGCGTACTCGATCGACACCCGCCGGCCCGTGGCATCGGCGTAGTGCCGGGCCGCGTCCATCACCTCGGAGACCGGCCACCGGTTGTTGACCGGCACGAGGGTGTCACGCAGTTCGTCGTCAGGGGTGTGCAGCGAGACCGCCAGGGTCACCTGGAGTCCCTCCTCCGCGAGGCGATGGATCGCGGGGACGACTCCGACCGTCGAGACCGTGACCGACCGCTGGGACAACCCGAAGCCGGACGGCGGCGGCGAGACGATCCCCCGGACGGCCGTGAGGACCCGCTTGTAGTTGGCGAGCGGCTCACCCATCCCCATGAACACCACGTTGGACAGTCGGCCCGGGCCACCGGGGACCTCACCGTCCCGCATCGCCCGGGCGGCCTCCCGCACCTGTTCGAGAATCTCGGCGGCCGAGAGGTTGCGGTCGAGCCCGGCCTGGCCGGTGGCGCAGAACGGACAGGCCATGCCGCATCCGGCCTGACTGGAGATACACAGCGTCGCCCGGTCCGGGTAGCGCATGAGCACGCTCTCCACCAGTGAGCCGTCGTGCAGCTTCCACAGGGTCTTGCGCGTGGTGCCCCCGTCGGCGGAGATGTGCCGGACCGAGGAGGCCAGGCGCGGGAACAGCTCGGAACCGATCTGGTCACGCAGACCGACCGGGAGGTCCGTCATCTCCGCGGGGTCGGCCTCGAGCCGTCCGAAGTACTGGTTGGCGAGCTGCTTCCCCCGGAACGCGGGGACCCCGAGTTCGCTCATCGCCACAGCCCGGCCCTCTGCGTTGAGGTCGGCGAAGTGACGAGGCGGAAGGCCCCGGCGGGGGGCGTCGAAGACGAGGGGTAGTGGCTCAACCATGATGGCTGCCATTGTGTCAGAAACCGGACCGCACGACACACCGCCAGCGGATGCCGTCGGCGCCGGTGAGGGAATAGAGTCCTCCCATGGCCACGCGTTCGCACGAACCAGTTGATCCCGACCACACCGACCACACCGCCGGAACGGCGGAGCTCGCGCCAGTCGAGGACACCCACGCCTCGGCTCCCGCAACGGTCCCCGCCGAGGACTCACGCGGCGGACGCGCACCCCACGACGACGTCATGGACACCCACGGCGGCAAGCTGGGGTCGGCCTGGGTGGGACTGGTCCTCGGCGCCCTGGTGACGATCCTGTTGTTGATCTTCATCGCGCAGAACACCACGTCAACGGACGTGCGTTATCTGGGGCTGGAGTTCAGCCTCCCCCTGGGGGTCCTGATCCTGTTCGCCGCCATCGCCGGCGCACTGATCATGGCTCTGTTCGCCGGGGTCCGGATCCTGCAGCTGCGGATGCGCGCCCGGAAGGCGCGCAAGGTGTCGGCCCGCCACCACTGAGAGGTATCGTCCCCACGGCCGACCGCCGCGGTGCGCGCGGCCGCGCGGTCAGGTCGGGACGACGTAGGTGAAGATGATCCACACCACGACGGCGGTGGGCAGCACCGAGTCCAGGCGGTCCATGAAGCCACCGTGGCCGGGCAACATCGTGCCCATGTCCTTGATGCCGAGATCCCGCTTGACCTGTGACTCGATGAGGTCGCCCAGGGTCGCCGTGAAGACGGTGAGGACGCCGAGCAGAACGCCTTTGAGGAAGTTGTCGTCGAACAGCAGCACCACCACGAGCGCCCCGCCGATGATGGCGAACACCATCGATCCCGCGAAGCCCTCCCACGACTTCTTGGGACTCACCGCGGGCGCCATCGGATGTCTGCCGAACAACACGCCGGTGACGTATCCCCCGACGTCCGAACACACCACCAACAGGATCAGGGCGACGACACGCTGCGCCCCGTGGTCACCGTCCGCGAGCATGGCGCCGAGAGCGCCCGGGACCGCGATCCACACGAGGACGAACAGGGCGACCGAGACGTCACGGAGATAGTTCTGTGGAGCTGTGGTCAGCCCCGCCATCAGGAGGCGCCAGACCAGGACAAGGACGGTGGTGGCGGCGAACGCGGCGAAGGCGCCCTTGGCCTCGGCGAAGAACCCGGCCCAGACCATCGCCTGTCCACCGAGGAGCAGGGGCACCAGTGGCAGACGGAACTGCGCCTGCCGCAGCCGCTTGAACACCTCCCAGGTCCCGATGGCCACGGCGCCGGCGGCGACCAGGTACCAGGCCCTGGGGTTGAACGCGATACTCGCGATCACCAGCGCCCCGAGTCCGACGCCCACCGGGATGGCGCGGGTCAGGTCCCTGCCGGCCCGCGACGGCGGAGCCGCGGCCGCGGCTGTGGGCCCTGGTGGGCCGGGCGGGGCGGTGTCCACGTCATTCTCCTCGAGTCTCGGGGTCGGTCGGTAGGGGCTGGGAGATCAGACCTCCATCAACTCGCCTTCCTTGGTCTTGACGAGCTCGTCCACGTCGGCCACGAACCGATGGGTGAGCTTGTCGAGTTCCTTCTCGGCGGCGTTGACCTCGTCCTCGCCCGCCTCGCCGTCCTTGACGATGCGCTTGAGCTCGTCCATCGCTTTGCGCCGGACACCACGGAGCGCGATACGCCCGTCCTCGGCCTTCGACTTGGCCTGCTTGACCAGATCGCGCCGGCGCTCCTCGGTGAGCTGCGGAACCGTCACGCGCAGAACCTGGCCGTCGTTGGTCGGGTTGACGCCGAGATCGGAGTTCCGGATCGCGTTCTCGATCGGACCGATCTGGGACATCTCGTACGGCTTGATGATGAGCATCCGGGGCTCGGGCACCGCGATACTCGCCATCTGGGTGATGGGGGTCAGGGTCCCGTAGTACTCGCAGAGGACCCGGTTGAACATGCCGGGGTTGGCGCGACCGGTACGGATTGCGGCGAGCTCGTCACGGACGTGCTCGACGGCCTTCTCCATCTTCTCCTCGGCCTCGAGCAGGGTGTCGTCGATCATGTGTTGCCTTCCGTTCTCTACGTGAGTGAGGGTCGCGGATCCTGCGCCTCAGGCCGGGCTGCTGACCAGGGTCCCGATCTCCTCACCGGCGACGGCGCGCGCGATGTTGCCCTCGGTGAGGAGGTTGAAGACCAGGATGGGCATCTTGTTGTCCATGCAGAGGCTGAACGCGGTCGTGTCGGCGACCTTCAGTCCCCGTTCCAGGCACTCGCGGTGCTCTATCCGGGCGAACAGTTCGGCGTCGGGGTTGGTCCGCGGGTCGTCGGAGTAGATCCCGTCGACGGCTTTGGCCATCAACAGCACCTCGGCCTTGATCTCGAGGGCGCGTTGGGCGGCGGTCGTGTCGGTGGAGAAGTAGGGCATTCCCATGCCCGCACCGAAGATCACCACTCGCCCCTTCTCCAGATGCCTCTCGGCACGAAGCGGGATGTACGGTTCCGCGACCTGTCCCATGTGGATGGCGGTCTGCACGCGGGTGGACACGCCCTCCTGCTCGAGGAAGTCCTGCAGCGCCAGGCAGTTCATGACGGTGCCAAGCATCCCCATGTAGTCGCTTCGGGCACGGTCGAGGCCACGCTGCTGCAATTGGGCGCCGCGGAAGAAGTTCCCGCCGCCGATGACGATCGCGATCTGCGCGCCCGTGCGGGACACCTCGGCGATCTGCCTGGCGACCGACTGGACCACATCGGGGTCGATCCCCACGCCGCCCCCGCCGAACATCTCTCCACCCAGCTTGAGCATCACACGCTTGTAGCCGTCCCGCGGGTCGGTCATCGCTCTCCTCGTCCCGGACGGATCACGCCCGTCTCGTGCGTCAACGCCCCCCGACGTCGTCGTCGAGAGGCCGTACGGCCCTTGGTGGGACCTCGTCTATTCTGCCCTATCGCCACCGCCGCCACACCGCAGCCCGCGCGCCTGCATTCGGGATCGGTCGGACATGCGCCGACGGCGGCACCCGGGAGTCCGGGTGCCGCCGTCGGAGGAGTACCCGCGACCGCGGATACCAGGGGCGGATCAGGCCTGGCCGACCTCGAAACGGAGGAAGGCCGTCACCGTGGCGCCGGCCTCGGTGAGGAGCGCGCCGACGGTCTTCTTGCTGTCGGTGACGGACGGCTGGTCCAGCAGGACGACGTCCTTGTAGAAGCCGTTGAGACGACCCTCGACGATCTTGACGAGCGCCTGCTCGGGCTTGCCCTCCTCGCGGGCGGTGGCCTCCGCGATCTCGCGCTCCTTGGCCACGATGTCGGCGGGCACCTCGTCGCGCGAGACGTACTGCGCCTTGAGCGCGGCGATCTGCATGGCCGCCGAGCGCGCGGCGGCCTCGGCGGACTCGCCCTCGCCCTGGTACGCCACCATCACGCCGACCGCCGGCGGGAGGTCGGAGGAACGCTTGTGGAGGTAGACGGCGACGGGGCCGTCGAGCTTGCCCACGCGACGCAGGACCAGCTTCTCGCCCGACTTGGCGGAGAACGACACCACCGCGTCGGCGACCGTCGACCCGTCGAGCTCGGCGGCGTTGAGCGCGTCGAGGTCGGAGATGCCCTGGGAGGCGGCCACGTTGACGATCTTGTCGGCCAGCGCGATGAACTCGGCGCTCTTCGCCACGAAGTCGGTCTCGGAGTTGAGTTCGATCATGACGCCGTCCTTGACGGCGACCAGGCCCTCGGCGGTGGTGCGCTCCGCACGCTTGCCCACATCCTTGGCGCCCTTGATGCGCAGGACCTCGACGGCCTTGTCGAAGTCGCCGTCGGTCTCCTCGAGTGCCTTCTTGCAGTCCATCATCCCGGAGCCGGTGAGCTCACGCAGACGCTTGACGTCGGCAGCGGTGTAGTTCGCCATGGTGGGGCGACCCTCCTAAAAAGAGTTCGTGATGTGTCGGAAGTTGTTGACGTCGGCCGGCGGGCGCGATCGACTCCACCCTAGACGCCTCGGCGCCGGGGGACCCTCGCCCACCTTCACCGACACGTCGGGCCCGGCCCCCGGGAGATCCCGCGTGGGGATCGTGGGCGGCCGGGCCCGACGTGCTCGAGCTGGTGGTGTGAGATCAGGCCTCGGTGGACTCGGCCGCGGGGGCCTCCGTCGCAGCGGCCTCGGCCGCAGGGGCCTCGGCCACGGGGGACTCGGTGCCCGTGATCTCCGAGACGGGGGCCTCGGCTGGCTTCTCGCCCTCGGGTGCCGCGGTCTCACCGGTCACCTGGTCGAGCTGCTCGGCCTCCCACTCGGCGAGGGGCTCGGACTCCTCGCCGGTGGCCTTGCCCGCCTGCGAACGGGCCTTGAGGCCCTCGGCGACGGCAGAGGCGATGACCCGGGTCAGGACGCTGACCGAGCGGATCGCGTCGTCGTTGGCCGGGATCGGGTAGTCCACGAGGTCGGGATCACAGTTCGTGTCGAGCAGCGCCACGACCGGGATGTTGAGCTTTCGTGCCTCGCCGACGGCGATGTGCTCCTTGTTGGTGTCGACGATCCACACGACGGACGGCACCTTGGTCATGTCCCGCATGCCGCCGAGCGTGCGCGCCAGCTTGGTCATCTCACGCGTGAGCATGAGAATCTCCTTCTTGGTGCGCCCTTCGAACCCACCCGACTGCTCCATCGCCTCGAGCTCCTTGAGGCGGATGAGGCGCTGGTGCACGGTCTGGAAGTTGGTGAGCATGCCACCCAGCCACCGCTGGTTGACATAGGGCATCCCGACCTTGGCGGCCTCTTCGGCGATGGCTTCCTGGGCCTGCTTCTTGGTGCCGACGAACAGGACCGTGCCGCCGTGGGCGACGGTCTCCTTGACGAACTCGTACGCCTGGTCGATGTACGTGAGCGTCTGCTGCAGGTCGATGATGTAGATGCCGTTGCGGTCGGTGAAGATGAACCGCCGCATCTTCGGGTTCCAGCGACGGGTCTGGTGACCGAAGTGTGCGCCCGCGTCGAGCAGCTGCTTCATGGAGATAACTGCCATGGAAGTGTTGAGGGGCTCGTCCGGCTTGGAAGCAGCCGGACCGCGAGGCCCTCGTCCTCGCTTTCTGGTGTGTATCGGGTTATGCCCGAGAAACCGGGTGGTCTCAGGCCCTGGTGTCCGCGCCGGACCGAACCCCCGACGAGCAGGGGCACCTACGGGTCCGGTGTCCGGTGAAGCCAGGGCTTTTCGGCCCCGGGTCCGGATGCTCCTCCCGTGGAAGGCGCAGGACACGCGAAGTCAATCGACATCAGTCGACCGCATCGGCAATCATAACCCGCCCGCGCCCGCACTCCAACACGCGATCGGTAGCCGTCCTGCCCCTGTGGAACGTCGTGGACCCCTTCCACAGCGGGGTCCGTCGATCGGGTTTCCCACCGCGCCTCCGGGTGTACTCGATCCATGAGCCCCCCGACACCGAGCACCGGGTCGCCGTGCCGACGACCGACGGTGATGGTCGCGGTGGCGGCCGCAGCCGTGCTCGCGACCCTCGTCACCGTCCCACCTGCCGCCGCCGTCCCGGATCCCCCGCGCCGGGACCTGAGGGGGCCGCTCCCCGGTCCGGTCTCGGTGGTGACGCCCTTCGACCCTCCCGCCGAGCGCTGGCTGCCCGGCCATCGTGGGGTGGACCTGGCGGCGCCACCCCTGACGACGATTCGCGCACCCGCAGGCGGCACGGTGCTGTTCGCGGGGCCTGTCGGCGGTCGGCCGGTACTCTCGATCGACCACGGCGCGGGTCTCCGCACGACCTACGAACCGGTGCGGGCCACCGTGCGCGCCGGGGACAGCGTCACCACCGGGGATGCGGTGGGACATCTTCTCACCGGCCACGCGGGGTGTCCCGTCGACTCGTGCCTGCACTGGGGCGCGCGCCTGGCCTCGGGTGGGCCGTCGGGAGACGACGACTACATCGATCCGCTGAGCCTGTTGTCGGCCGATGCCAGGCCGATCCGCCTCAAGCCGACCCTTCCCGGGGACGGGCTCGGCTGACCCCTCCCCGCACTGAACCGGTCAGGCTCTCGGATGGGCGCCCCGGTAGGCCGCACGGAGCCGCTCCGCTGAGACGTGCGTATAGATCTGGGTGGTCGCCGGCGTCGAGTGACCCAGGAGTTCCTGGACGTGGCGGAGATCGGCTCCACCTTCGAGCAGGTGTGTGGCGCTGCTGTGACGCAGTGCGTGGGGGGAGACCCGCGGCGATCCGGGAGTGGCGGACGTGACCTCGTTGACCACCCGTCGCGCCGCCCGGGGGTCGAGACGGCCTCCCCGCGCCCCCAGGAGCAGGGCCGGACCCGAGACGGAGGTGGCCAGTGCGGGCCTGCCTCCGTCGAGCCAGGCGCGCAGTGCGCGCTCGGCGGGCGGACCGTAGGGAACCGCACGCTCCCTGTCGCCCTTGCCGGTCACCCGCAGGAGTCGACGCCCGGTGTCGACGTCGTCCACGTCCACACCGCAGAGCTCGGCCACGCGGATGCCGCACGAGTAGAGCAACTCCACGACCAGGCGGTCACGCAGCGCGATCGGGTCGCCCTCAGCCGCCCCGAGCTCAGCGGTCCGGATCGTCTCGGCGGCCTGTGTCCGATCGAGGACCTGCGGCAGGTGACGTCGCGCCCGGGGCGCCTCCAACCGGGCCGCCACGTCCGTGGGGAGTACACCTCGACGACAGGCCCACGTGCTGAACGATCGGGCGGCGGCCACGCGCCGGGCGATGGTCGACCGGGCCGCGCCGGCTCTGACCTGGGCGGCCAGCCAACCCCTGAGCGCGGGCAGGGTGAGCGCCGCCGCGAGATCGGTCACCGTGTCCGGCCCGTCGCCGTTCGCTCCCAGATGCGCGACCAACGCCCGGATATCGGAGCGGTACGACCGAGCGGTGGCCTCCGAGCGCGACCGGCCGGTTATCAGGTCCTGGACGTAGTCGTCGATGACATTCTCAAGCGGAGCCGACAGGGTCCGGCCGCGCACCACCGACTCACCCTTGCCTCCCATGGTATCAATTGTCACTTGTGTCACCACCAGGCGCAAGGTGCGCCCATGCCATGCGTCGGCTGGTGGTGCCGCCATGGGTCCCGGCCTTCGTTTGTCGACCGGAACCCTCCGATTGCACCAGGCCGGTTCAGGCCGGTTCAGTTCGAGGCGATCGTGCGCTGGATGCGAACGAGCTCGCTGAACTCGTGAACCTGCACCAGGACGTGGTCGCGGGCGGCGTTCTCGGCCGTGTCTTGATCGCCGGCCACGATCGCGTCGGCGATAGCCCGGTGTTCGGCGAGTGAGCGCCGCATCCGGTCCGGCACCCGCAACTGAAGTCGCCGGTAGGGCTGCAGCACCTTCTTCAGGCCGAACGATTGCCGGGTGAGGTACTCGTTGCCGCAGGACTCGTAGATCACTCCGTGGAAGCGCGCGTTCGCGTAGTAGTAGCCGTCCGCGTCCGCAGCGGCGGCCCGGTCCTCGCATTCGGTCAGGGCGATCTCCATGGCGTGCACTGACTCCGGCTGGATCCGGCGTGCGGCGAGGCGGGCCGCCATACCCTCCAGTTCCGCCATCACCTCGAACCGCTCCGCCAGATCGGTGACGCCGAAATGCGTGACGAAGGTGCCCTGCTTCGGCCTGATCTGCACCAGCCCGGAGCGCTCGAGCGCCTGCAACGCCTCTCTGATCGGGGTGCGGGAGCAACCGAACTCCTCCGCCAACCGCACAGGATCAAGACGGTCGCCCGGGCGGTACCGACCGTCGATCACCGCGTTCTCCAGTGTGTCCCGCACGCGCTGGGACTCGGTCACTCGGGCCATCGGCCACCTCCTTTCGCCCCAGAATATCCCGGCTGATCCTTGTGATCGCGCTCACAGTCTGATACCACTTGTGATGTATATAACAGAGCGCATGAAATACAAATAGCGCCCTACCAGACCAGACGCCACTGAGGAGAACGCCATGCCCGCACTCGCGCGACTCAGGGAGGCCTGTAGAGAGCTCATGAGCGACATCGGTGAGGCGTCGATGCGGAACGTCGGCGACGGCCTGCTGCGGGCGTACCGGGACCTCCCGGCGGATCGTCGCGTCGAGTTCTTCTCCCACCTGGTCGAGGACTACGGCGTCGACCCGCACCGTGTGGACTCGGCGTACGCGGCATGGAGCGCGACCGGGCCGGACAAGGCGCGCGCCGCGGCCGCCGAGATCGAGCTCGTCGATGCGGTCGAGCCGCTCCGGCAGCGGCTCTTCCGCCGCATCAACCACGCTCCCGGGGCAACCCATGCGCTCACCGAGCTGCGGAACGACCTGCGGGCCCTCCTGCCCGACCATCCACAACTGCGGGCGCTCGACCACGACCTGCACCACCTGCTCGGCTCGTGGTTCAACCGCGGATTCCTCCGCATGGAGGAGGTCACGTGGGACTCCCCCGGAGAACTGCTCGATCACCTGATCCGCTACGAACAGGTGCACCCCATGGCCGGGCTCGACGAGCTCCGTCGCCGACTCCAGCCGGCCGATCGGCGTATCTACGCGTTCTTCCATCCGGCCACCGGCATCCGGCCGCTGATCTTCGTCGAGGTCGCCCTCACCAGAGGCGTCCCGGCCGACATCACGCCGATTCTGCGCCCCGGCCCCGCGCTCGCGGAGGCGGAGGCCGACACCGCGGTGCTCTACTCGATCAACAACTGCCTCGACGGGCTGGCCGGTGTCTCCCTCGGCAACCTGCTCATCAAACAGGTCATCGACGACGTGGGAGCCGCCCTTCCCCACCTGACCACCTTCGTCACCCTGTCGCCGATTCCCGGATTCCGGCGCTGGCTCGACGCCCAGGACGACCCCCACCTCCGCGAGCTCCGGCACCGCCTCACAGGCCTCGACCTGCCGCCGGGATGGGACCGGACCGGCTCGGCGGAGGTGGAGGCGCTGCGACCGCTCGTGTTGGCGGCAGCAGCGAAATACATCTCCCTGGCCAAGGACGACCGCGGCAGGCCCCTCGACCGGGTGGCCCGGTTCCACCTCAGCAACGGCGCCGAGGCCTGGCGACTCAACTGGCCGGCGGACACCTCTGCCAACGGAGTCAGCCAGTCCTACGGCGCGATGATCAACTACCGCTACGAACCGGCCGACCTCGAACGCCGGCATGAAGGATTCGTGCGGCACGGCACCGTCGCCCTGAGCGACGCGGTCTCCGACCTCCTCATTCCCCCGCGGAAGCTGCTCCCCGGCGGCCCCGCCCGATGAAAGGAAACCCCCACCCGTGAGCACGTTCGAATCGGTTCTGGACTCGTTCCTCGGCCACGCCCGGCGGCGGCCCGACGCCGTCCTCTTCGACCTCCCCGACGGCACCACCATCAGCTACGGCGCTACCGCCGAGAGCGTGCACCACATCGCTGCTCGGTTACGAGCGGACGGCGTCCAGCCCGGCGATCGGGTCGCGATGCAAGTGGACAAATCGCCCGAGGCGATCGCCCTGTACCTGGCGACCCTGCAGTTGGGCGGGGTGTTTCTGCCGCTCAACACCGCGTATACGGGCGGCGAGGTCGATTACTTTCTCGGCGACGCGACGCCGCGCGTGCTCGTCTGCACCCCCGCACGCGAGGCGGAGTTCCGCGGCCGCACGCCGGCCTCCACGGTGGTCGAGACGCTCGGCACCGAGGGCGACGGCAGTCTGCTCCTGTCCCGCGACACCGACCGCGATGTCCATCCGGCGACCCCCGGCGCCCCGGCCTCGATCCTGTACACCTCGGGTACCACCGGACGGTCCAAGGGTGCGGTACTCACCCACGGCAACCTGGCGTCGAACTGCGACGCTCTCCGCGAGTACTGGCGGTACACAGCCGAGGACCGGTTGATCCACGCACTCCCGATCTTCCACATCCACGGCCTGTTCGTCGCCACGAATCTGACCCTCACCACCGGTGCGCGCATGCACTACCTCCCCAAGTTCGATGCGGATGCCATCGTCGACCTGATCCCGCGGTCGACGGTGCTGATGGGGGTGCCCACGTTCTACACGCGGCTCGCCGCCGACGCCCGGGTGACCCCCGGACTCTGCGCGGAGATGCGGCTCTTCGTCTCCGGATCCGCACCTCTGCTCGCCGCCGACCACGTGGCGTTCGAGAAGCGCTCCGGCCACCGGATCCTGGAGCGCTACGGGATGACCGAAACGGGCATGATCACCTCCAACCCATACGAGGGCGAGCGACGGCCCGGCAGCGTGGGCCTGCCACTGCCCGGGATCGAGGTCCGGGTCACCGACAGGGAGACCGGGGCGCCGCTCACCGGAGGCGAGGTCGGTGGGATCGAGGTGCGCGGGCCCAACGTGTTCTCCGGGTACTGGAACATGCCCGAGAAGACGGCGGCGGAGTTCTGCGACGACGGTTACTTCCGTACGGGCGACGTCGGCCGGTTCGACGACGACGGCTATCTCAGCATCGTCGGCCGCGACAAGGACATGGTGATCTCGGGCGGGTTCAACGTGTATCCGGTCGAGATCGAGGAACTCCTCGACGCTCATCCCTCCGTCGCCGAGTCCGCGGTGATCGGGGTGCCCCACCCCGATCTGGGCGAAACCGTCGTCGCCGTGGTGGTCGCCGCGCCGGGGCACACGCCCGTCGAGCCCGACCTGATCGGTGCGGTGGCGGATCGGCTGGCGCGATTCAAGCAGCCGAAGGCGGTCCGCGTGGTCGACGCGCTGCCCCGGAACGTGATGGGCAAGGTCCAGAAGGCCGAACTGCGCAAGCGGTACGCCGAACTGTTCACCGACACCGACACCTGCGCCTGACGGCCGGGCTGGGAGAGAGATCATGGTCACCTACGGAGTGGCGATTCTCGCGGGGTGCACCCTCGCGGGCGCCGTGATCGGACAGCTGCTCGGCGAGCTGTTGGGGGTTGACGCGAACGTCGGCGGTGTCGGCTTCGCGATGCTGATGCTCATCGTCGTCACCGACGTGATGCGGCGGAAGGGGCGGCTTCCCCGACCGTCCGAACAGGGCGTCCTGTTCTGGAGCGCGATGTACATCCCGGTGGTCGTCGCGATGGCCTCGGTGCAGAACGTCTCCGCAGCGGTGTCCGGCGGCGCCGCTGCGGTCGCGGCGGGCCTCGCCGCGATGCTCGTCGGCGCGGCCCTCGTGCCGGTTCTCGCCAGAATCGGGCCGCCCTCCGCGCCTCTACCGCCGCTGAACGACCCCGACGCCGCAGCTCAGGAGATCTGACATGGACACCGTCATCGAAGTCCTGGAGGCGAACGGCCTGCTGGTCGCGTTCGCCGTGGTCGGTGTGACGATCCTGGTGTCAGGCTGGCTGTCGAGAACACTGACCCGAGGCGTTCTGCACGGTTCGGCGATCGCGATCATGGTCGGACTCGCCCTGGCGTACTGGGCAGGGCAGCACACAGGCGGTGAGAAGGGTGTTGCGGACATCGCCCTCTTCTCCGGACTCGGGCTCATGGGCGGCGCGATGATCCGCGACTTCGCCATCGTCTCCACCGCGTTCGGGGTGGACCTGCGCGAGATCCGCAAAGCCGGCCTCGCCGGGGTGATCGCCCTCCTCGCCGGCGTGTGGGTCTCGTTCTTCGTGGGCGCCGCGCTGGCGTGGGCGTTCGGCTACACCGACCCTGAGTCACTCGCGACCATCGGCGCCGGCGCCGCGACGTACATCGTCGGACCGGTCACCGGCACGGCCGTGGGAGCCTCCTCGGAGGTCATCGCGCTCTCGGTCGCGGCCGGGCTGATCAAGGCGGTGCTGGTGATGGTCGCCACCCCGCTCATCGCACCGCTGATCCGCTTGAACAATGCGAAATCGGCGATGGTGTACGGCGGGATGATGGGGACCACCTCGGGCGTCGCGGGCGGCCTCGCGGCCACCGACGAGCGATTGGTGCCCTACGGTGCGATGACCGCCACCTTCTACACGGGACTCGGCTGCCTCCTGGGGCCCTCGCTGTTCTACCTCGGGTTGCAGGCGCTCCTGTGACGGTCTGGCCCGGCGCGGACTCGTCGCTCTCAGATCGCGGACTCGTCGCTCTCCGATGGCCGTGTCTGGCCGTGCCGTCTGCGGCCGCTCGGGCCTCACGCCACGGGGATGGTCAGCTGGACACCACCGTCCCCCGATCTGCGCCACCCCTCGGGGCCGCGGACCGCCGCACCCGCGGACAGCAGCCTGCCCAGGACCGCCCGCGTGACCGTCGGCGCCGTCCCCGCGGACGCCGCGATCTCAGCCGGTGCGGATCCGCCGGTGACGGGCAGCGCCTCGAGGATCCGACGGGTCACGTCGTCCAACCCGTCCCAGGGACTCGAGTGCCCGGTGGGCGGCGCGGCCGTCTCCCCCATGTCGCCGGCCAGCTCGACAACGTCGGCAGTCCTACCGACCAGGACCGCTCCCCTGTCCCTCACGAGCAGGTGGCACCCCACCGATGCGACCGACGTGACCGGTCCGGGAACGGCGCCCACCGGGCGATCCAGTGCCGAGGCCCATGCCGCCGTGCTCAGCGCACCGCTGCGGGCGGCCGCCTCGACCACCACCGTGGCGCGGGACAGGGCCGCGATGAGCCGGTTCCGGTCGAGGAACCGGTATCGGGTCACCCCGGTACCCGGGGCCTGCGCCGAGACCACCGCCCCCGACTCCGTGACCGCCCTCAGCATCCCGTCGTTGCCGCGGGGGTAGAGCCGGTCGACGCCCCCGGCGAGCACCGCGATCGTGCATCCACCAGCGCCGAGGACCGCCCTGTGGGCGGCCGCGTCGATACCGAACGCGCCTCCCGACACCACTGTGAACCCCTCGGCACAGACGCCCGAGGCCAGATCCGCGGTCACCGCACGACCGTACGGCGTCGGCGCGCGGGTGCCCACCACGGCGACTGATCTCCCGAGCGACAGGGCGGGATCGGCGGTCCCCCGCCACCACAGACCCAGCGGGCGCAGCGCGGTGGCGACACCGCCCCGGCCGCCTCGCCGCCTCCACCTCGGTCGGTCCAGCGGTTCGAGGGCGTGCGCCGGCCACCCCGGGTCCCCGGGAACCAGCAGGTGGGCTCCGACCTCACCGGCGGCATCCATGAGTGCCGCGCCGTCCACGCGATCGCGACGGGACGCCGACTGCTCCGCGAGCGCCTCCGGTACGCACGCCACCCTGATGCGGTCGCAGGCCTCGATCGGTCCGACCTCGTCCACCAGATCCCACAGTTCCGTCGTCGGACGTTCCGTCACGGCCCCCAGGTACGCGTACGCCCGCCGGACCTCCGGTGCCACCACGACATCGTCACGGTCGTCCATCATTCCTCCCCCCTCAACACGAGTGCCTCGGACACGTGCGCCTCCCCGGGAACACCGGCGCCGTCGAGATCAGCGACCGTCCAGGCCAGGCGCAGGCACCGGTCCACCCCCCGGGGCGAGAGCACCCCGAGCGCCAGGGACCGGTTGAGCGGCCGCAACGCTCGCGGGTCCAGTCCGCGCACTGTGCGCAGCACTCTCCCCGGAACGTCAGCGTTGGTGCGGGCGCCCGCCGTGCCGGGGCACGCCGACCACCTCTCGGCGGCCGCCGCCCTGGCGGTTGCCACTCTGGCGCGGACCACAGCGCTGTCCTCCTCGTCCCCGACCGCGAACAGTCCTGACCCCAACGGCAGAGTCCGGGCCAGGATGTCCAGCCGGTCGCGCAGCGGCCCGGTCAACGACCTCCCGTAGCGGCGCCGCGCGTCGGGGGTGCAGGAGCATTCGGAGGGTCGCGGTGAGCCACACGGGCAGTCGTTCGCCGCCATCACCAACTGGAACCGGGCGGGGAACACCGAGACGCCGTCCCGGCGTGCGATCCGGACCTCCCCGTCCTCGAGCGGAGTCCGCAGGCTGTCCAGGACCCTTCCCGAGAACTCCGCACACTCGTCCAGGAAGAGCACACCCCGATGCGCGAGAGTCGCGGCACCCGGCTTGGCGGTGTTGTTCCCACCGCCAACGAGCGCTGCCGCCGACGCGGTGTGATGTGGGGCGACGAACGGCGGGCGTCGAAGCAGCGGGTCGTGGTCCGACAGTCGGCCCATGACCGAGTGGATCGCTGTGGCCTCGAGGGCCGCCCGCTCCCCCAGATCCGGCAGCAGACCGGGCAGACGCCGGGCCAACATCGTCTTGCCCGTCCCGGGAGCACCCTGGAGGAGCATCGCGTGTCCCCCGGCCGCCGCGACCTCGATCGCGCGGCGGCAGTCGTCCTGACCGTGGACCTCGGCGAGGTCCACCCCGTCGTCCGTACTCGCAGCCGGCGGGTCCGGGGCCTCGGTGACGAGGTCACCGCTGCCTCGACTCCAGGCAGCCAGCATCGCCAGGGACTCCACCCCCGCCGTGTCGATGTCGCCCACCAGCCTCGCCTCGGCCAGGTTCCCGGCCGGAACGATCGCGCGCCGAAGACCGGCGTCCCGCGCCGCGAGCACGGCCGGCAGCACTCCACGCACCGGACGGACGCGGCCGTCGAGCGCCAGCTCACCGACCAGCAGAGTCCCCTCGAACCCGCTGGCTGGCAGCTCGTTCGACGCGGTGAGCGCTCCGATCGCGAGCGCCACGTCGAATCCCGATCCGCGCTTTGGCAGCGCCGCGGGTGACAGCGAGAGCACCACCTTCCCCCTCGGCCAGGACAGGCCCGAATTGAGTACCGCCGCCCGCATCCGCTCCCTGGACTGCATGACCGCACCGTCGCCCATTCCGACGATGCTCACCCCGGGCAGTCCGCGCCCGACATCGGCCTCGACCTCGACGAGTTGGCCACCGATCCCCGACAGGGTCACCGCCCACGTCCGTCCGAGCGCCACCTCAGAACACGTCCTCGAAGAGCTCGAGTCGCGGACGGGAGGGGTCCGCGAGGTCCACGCCGATCACGTCGAAACAGACCTGTCGCCAGGGACCCGGGTTCGCCGCCAGCCACTCCCCTGCCAGCGTGCGCAGGCGGCGACGCTTGACCGCGGTCACCGACTCGGCCGGTGTTCCGAACCCGGTGCCGGTCCGCGTGCGGACCTCGACGAACCGCAACCGTCCCCCGGCGTCCAGGGCGACCAGGTCGAGCTCCCCCGTCCGGCTCCGCCAGTTCCGGCTGATCACCGCGCCCCCACGCGCCTCGATCAACCCCGCGGCATGGGCCTCCCCGATCGCCCCGGTCCGTCGGCGACCGTCACCCCCGTCCGTGCCGGCGACCGATCCCGCCCTGTCCCCCGCCATCCCGAGCCCCTCCCCGGCAGTCCGGTCCGTCCGGTCCACCGCGGCTCACCCTGCACCACGACGACGGCCCGATCCGCTGGACACGGACCGGGCCGGGAGCGCCCTGTGGGGGCGTGGGAGGCTGTGGAGGACCAGCCGCCGGGTTCTACTCCGGGAGGCGGAGTTCGGGCTTGTCGAGTTCCTCGATGTTGACGTCCTTGAAGGTCAGGACCCGCACGTACTTCACGAAACGTGCAGGTCGGTACATATCCCACACCCAGGCGTCGGACATCCGGACGTCGAAGTAGACCTCGCCGTCCGCGGACCTCGGGATCAGTTCGACCGCGTTCGCGAGATAGAAGCGCCGCTCCGTCTCGACGACGTAGGTGAACTGACCGACGATGTCGCGGTACTCGCGGTACAGCGAGAGCTCCATCTCGGTCTCGTAGTTCTCCAGATCCTCGGCGCTCATCTAGTGCTGCTCCTCGAATGCGCCTGGGCGGCGCGACGGACGTTGGCGTACGACATCCGGTGGATGTCGGTGGGACCGAGCTGCTCGATCGCCCTGGCGTGACCCGGGGTGCTGTACCCCTTGTGGGCGGCGAACCCGTAGCCCGGGTACCTCGGGTCGAGGTCCACCATAATCCGATCGCGGGTGACCTTTGCGAGGACACTCGCGGCGGCGATGGATGCGACGACCGCGTCGCCGCCTATCACCGCCGTGGACTGGCATCCGAGACCGTCCACGGCGAACCCGTCGGTGAGGACGAAACCCGGTGCCGGGTCGAGAGCGGCCACCGCGCGACGCATGCCCTCGAGGTTGCACCGGTGCACGCCCCGCTCGTCGATGCGATCGGGCTCGATCACCACCACGGAGACTGCGGTCGCCCTCCGCAGCACGGCGTCGTGGAGCCGTTCCCGAGTGAGCGGGGACAGCTTCTTGGAGTCATCGAGGTCGGCGAGGTCCGGGGGGAGACGGTCCCCCAACACGCATGCCGCCACCACCAGCGGCCCCGCGCACGACCCGCGTCCGGCTTCATCGACCCCGGCGACCGGCCCGAGGCCGCGCCGTCCCAGTGCCGCCTCGAGTGCCAGCCGTCCGTCACGCCGGGTCACCCTGACCCGGCCCGGTCGGACCGGGCTCACCCCGCGTGGATGTCCGGCGAGGGGACGGACCCGATCCGGTTGAACGGAAGGATGATGGCCTGCACCTTGCCGATGATGTTCGCCCCGGGGACGGTGCCCTGGAACTCGTCGCCCATGTGATAGCGGGAGTCGGCCGAATTGCCCCGGTTGTCACCCATCACCCAGTAGTTGCCCTCCGGAACGGTGACCGGGCCGAACGCGCAGTTGAGTGGGTTGCGTTCGAGGGCGGGGTCCGCGTTGAGGTAAGGCTCGTCCAGGGGTTCGCCGTCCACGAGGAGGCCACCCTCCGGCGAGCACCCGCCCACGGTCTGACCACCCACGGCGACCACGCGCTTGACCATGTCGTTCTGGTCGGGTGGGACTATGCCGATGACCCCTCCGATGTCCTGCAGGGTGCGTATCGCCGGGTTGTCCGAACGGATGGACTGGTATCCCTGGTTCCAGGAATCCGGCCCCTCGAACACCACGACGTCCCCGGGCTTCGGATCGCCGAACCGGTAGGAGATCTTGTCCACGAAGATCCGATCACCCGTGCAGCCGGCACACCCGTGCAACGTGGGCTCCATCGACTCCGAGGGGATCTGGTAGACCCGACCGACGAAGGTCTGGAAGACGAACACCAGCACCAGGGCGATCACCACCAACAAGGGGATCTCGATGTACCAGGGCTGCCCCTTCTTCTCGGTGGTCCGCGCGTCGCGTCGACGCCCACCCACGCCTCGAGCCGGGTCCCCGTCTTCTCGGGGGCCCGGCTCGGAGGGGTTCTGTCCAGGTGATTCGGTGCTGCTCACCCGGACGAGCGTAGTCGATCGGCCACCGCACACGGCGGCCGAGTCCGACCCGCTCTACGCGCTCAGCGCTTCTCCTTGATCTTCGCGGCCTTGCCGCGGAGGTTGCGGAGGTAGTACAGCTTGGCGCGACGGACGTCTCCGCGGGTCAGGACGTCGATGTGGTCGATGGTGGGCGAGTGGACCGGGAAGGTGCGCTCGACGCCGACGCCGAAGGAGACCTTGCGGACGGTGAAGGTCTCCCGGACGCCACCGCCCTGGCGGCGGATCACGACGCCCTTGAAGACCTGGACGCGCTCCTTGGAGCCCTCGATGACCTTGACGTGCACGTCGAGCGTGTCGCCGGGGCGGAACGCCGGAATGTCGTCGCGGAGTGACTTGTTGTCGATGAAGTCGAGAGTGTTCATTGTGTTCCTCGGATGTCAGGAATTGAGGACAGAGGACCCTGGCGCCCGCCTCCAGGCGGGACGACCGGTTCGTGCCCGGATCAGCGCGACCGTCCGCGGACGCACGGATGCGCCCGGATGATCAACCTCGCTAGTGTGCCATTACCTGCCTGCCCGCCCCAAATCAGCCGGCGCGGGGCGTCCAGCCGACTGAGGCGAGCGTCTCCAGGTCCGCCGGACGGAGATCCGCGTCGTCGAGTAGCTCGGGTCGGCGTTGCGCGGTGCGTCGTAGTGACTCGTCTCGCCGCCACCGCGCGATCTTCGCGTGGTCACCGCTCCTGAGCACTGCGGGAACCGGCCGTCCCCGCCACTCCTCGGGTCGGGTGTAGCTCGGTCCCTCGAGAAGGCCGTCGGAGAAGGAGTCCTCCTCGTGGCTGCGCTGGTTGCCCAGGACTCCCGGCAGGAGCCTGACGACGGCCTCCGCCATCACCAGGACGGCCACCTCTCCCCCGATCAGCACGTAGTCGCCGATGCTCACCTCTTCGACGTCCATCCGTGTGGAGGCCTCGTCGATCACCCGCTGGTCGATTCCCTCGTATCGGCCGCACGCGAAGAGCAGGTGACCGCGCCGGGCGTACCGGTGGGCGTCGTCCTGGGTGAAGGGCCGGCCGGCGGGGGTGGGCACGATGAGGAGGGACCGCTCCGCGGACTCGTCCGCGGACGGGGGTACCAACTCGTCGAGGGCCTCTCCCCAGACCGTCGGCCTCATGACCATGCCGGGGCCCCCACCGAACGGGGTGTCGTCGACGGACCGGTGCACGTCGTGGGCCCACGCCCGGAGGTCGTGGACCTCGAGATCCAGGATTCCGCGATCGATCGCCCGCCCGGGCAGCGCCAGACGGAGCGGGGCGAGATAGTTCGGGAACGCGGTGACGACGTCGAGTCGCAGTCGCGGCGCGGGAACCGTGTCGTCGATCCCCGTCACGAGGTCCCCAGGTCGAGTAGTCCCTCCGGTGGGTCGATCACGCACGTACCGGAACCGAGGTCCACCTCGGGCACGATCCGGGTGACGAAGGGCACGAGTGCGTCCGCACCGTTCGCGAGGCGCACCGCGAGCAGTTCGCCACCCGGCGTGTGGACGACCTCGGTGACCTCGCCGAGCTCAGCCCCATCGGTGTCCAGGGCCCGGAGCCCCACCAGTTGGTGGTCGTGGAACTCGTCCGGATCCCCGGTCTCCGGCAGCGACTCGGAGTCCACGAGCAGCAGCATCCCGCGCAACGCGTCGGCGGAGTCCCGGTCCGAGACGCCCGCCAGGCGCACGAGAAGCCGCCCGGAATGATCCCGGGCGGCCTCTACGGTGACCTCTCGGTCGGTGACGTTGTTCCCTTTGCCGGTGCGACCCAGCAGGCGCTCGCCCACCGCGAAACGGTCACGGGGCGAGTCGGTCCGCACATCCACCACCAGTTCACCGCGGACTCCGTGGGATTTGACGACGCGGCCCACGACGAGTTCCATGGTGTCCTTCCGGTGCGGGTGAGATCCGAGTGGGACTAGCGGTCGGTGTCGACCACGTCGACCCGGATGTCCGGCCCGCCGACGGCGGAGACGATCGTCCGGATCGCGGAGGCGGTGCGGCCACCGCGGCCGATGACGCGTCCGAGGTCCTCGGGCGACACGGTCACGCGGATCACGGTGCCGCGCCGACCGCCGCTCGACCGGACGGACACCGCGTCGGGATCCGACACGATGCCGCGGACGAGATGGTCGACGGCGTCGACGACCATGTCACTCATCCGACTCAGGCCTCGGCGTTCTCGGCGTCGGGCGACCCGGCCTCGGCGGACTCGGTCTCGGAGGCCTCGGCGGCGGCCTTCTTCGCGTCGTCCTCGGCCTTCTTCGCCTCTTCGGCCTTCTTGGCCTTCTCGGCCTTGCGCTTGGTGGTGATGGCCTCGGCGGACGGCTCGCCCTGGGCCTCCTCGAGCGCCTTGTTGAACAGCTCCAGCTTGCTGGGCTTGGGCTCGGCGACCCGGAGAGTGCCCTCGGCGCCCTCGAGGCCCTTGAACTTCTGCCAGTCGCCGGTGATCTTGAGGAGCGCCTCGACGGCCTCGGTGGGCAGCGCGCCCACGCCGAGCCAGTACTGCGCACGCTCGGAGTCGATCTGGATGAAGCTCGGCTCCTCCTTGGGGCGGTAAAGCCCGATCGTCTCGATGGCGCGCCCGTCGCGGCGGGTGCGGGCGTCGGCCACGACCACCCGGTACTGCGGGTTACGGATCTTGCCGAGGCGGGTGAGCTTGATCTTGACGGCCATGTGGCGTCTCGCTTTCTCTTGCGGGTCACGTGGCGATTCAGCGACTCCCGCACCTGTTGCGGGGCCCGGTTTCGCCTTCCGGGTGACCGCCGTTCGGCGCGGGCCCCGGGTCGCGACCAGCACGACCGGACCCACCGGTGACGGCGTCCAGCGCACCAGTCTAAACGCCCCGCCACCCCTGGTACCAATCGGCGCCCGCCCGGCCGACCAGGTCAGCGCTTGGGGAACTTCAGGTCGTTCAGGTCAATGCCCTCGAGTCCCGGTGGGAGCTTGTCGAGTCCGGGCGGCATCTGTGACAGATCCGGCATCCCCCCGGGGGGCATCCCCGGCATCCCCGGAGGCATTCCCGGCATCCCACCGGGCATCATGCCCCTGTTCTTGGGCTGGGTCGGTCCGCGGCCCTTGCCCTTGCCCTTCTTGCCCTTGCGCTGGTTCTTCCGGCCGGCTCCGGGCATGCCCATCTGTCCCGCCATGCGGCTCATCATCTTGCGGGCCTCGAAGAACCGGTCCACCAACTGGTTGACGTCGGTGACGGTGACACCGGAACCCTTGGCGATGCGCTGGCGGCGGGAGCCGTTGATGATCTTGGGATCGGCGCGCTCCTCCGGCGTCATCCCCCGGATGATCGCCTGGATACGGTCCAGATACTTCTCGTCGATGTCGCCGACGGCCGCCTTCATCTCCTTGCCCCCGGGGAGCATCCCCAGCAGGTTTCCGATGGGGCCCATCTTGCGGATCATCAGCATCTGGTCGAGGAAGTCCTCGAGCGTCAGCTCCCCCGAGCCGATCTTGGCCGCGGTCTTCTCCGCGTCCTTGGCATCGAAGACGGTCTCGGCCTGCTCGATGAGCGAGAGCACGTCGCCCATGCCGAGGATCCGGCTCGACATGCGGTCGGGGTGGAAGACGTCGAAGTCCTCGAGCTTCTCCCCGTCGGAGGCGAACATGATCGGCGTGCCGGTGAGCTCACGGACGCTCAGTGCGGCGCCGCCACGGGCGTCGCCGTCGAGCTTGGTCAGGACGACGCCGGTGAAACCGACCCCCTCGCGGAAGGCCTCCGCGGTCATCACGGCGTCCTGGCCGATCATCGCGTCGAGGACGAAGAAGGTCTCGTCCGGCTGGACCGCGTCCCGGATGCCCCTGGCCTGGGCCATGAGCTCGTCGTCGATACCCAATCGGCCGGCGGTGTCGACGATCACGACGTCGTGCATCTTGGCACGGGCGTGCGCGAGGCCCCGCTGCGCGACGGACACCGGCTCCTGCACACCGACGACCTCCCCGTCTCCCCCGACGGACGTGCCGGGATGGGGTGCGAAGACCTGCACGCCGGCGCGCTCGCCGACGATCCGGAGCTGGTCGACCGCACCCGGCCGCTGGAGGTCGCACGCCACGAGGAGCGGGGTGTGGCCCTGGCCCTTGAGCCAGTACGCGAGCTTGCCCGCCAAAGTGGTCTTACCCGCACCCTGCAGGCCGGCGAGCATGATCACCGTCGGGGGCTGCTTGGCGAACTCGATGCGCCGCGCCTCTCCGCCCAGGATCGCGGTGAGTTCGGCGTCGACGATCTTGACGACCTGCTGCGCGGGGTTGAGGGCCTCCGACACCTCGGATCCCTTGGCCCTCTCCTTGACGCGCGAGATGAACGTGCGCACGACGGGGAGGGCGACGTCCGCCTCGAGCAGCGCGAGGCGGATCTCGCGCGCCGTCGCATCGATGTCGGCGTCGCTGAGCCGCCCCTTCCCGCGCAGGTCCTTGAGCGCACCTGCCAGGCGATCGGACAAGGAATCGAACACGGTTACAGCTCCCTGGGTCGCGGGCCGGGGGCGTGGTGGCCCCGGCGTCGTCGACGACGACTGCTCACAGGGTATCGGCACGCCCGACGCCGGGCGTGGCGGGATCGCGCCGGGGAAGCAGGGACTCCACCTCCGTGGCCGTGCTGAGCACCGCTCCGGGGCCGGACAGTGCGAAGACGTCCTCGACCGCGGCGCCGCGCGTGCGCACCACGACCCAGTCGATCCTCGCCCCCTTGCCCAGGATCGACGCGATGACCTTGGCGAACAGACCCGGTCTGTCCTCGGCCCGCACCTCGAGCAGGATGCCGTCGGCATCCGTCCGTCTGTTGACCAGGACCGACGACCTGGCCTGAGGCGGGCCGATCAGGCGGGAGGCGTTGCGGGCGAGCGCCGCCCTCAGCGACGCCGACACCCCGGAGTCGACCGCCCGACGCAGATCCTGGCGGAGCACCTTCGGATCGACGGGGTCACCGAAACGGGTCGACACAGTCATCCTCGCGCGTACCCCACCGGGCGGGCGCAGGTCTATCTCCGCGTCGACGATCTCCAACCGGTGCGCGGCGAGGACCTCCGCGGTCACCGCGAGTGACTTCCCCGAGCCGGGCACCACGAGGGTGAGCTCGTGGTTGGTCCCCGTCCCGGCGGGGCGCAGGTCCACCACGACGTCGGGGGGGCCGTGCGGCCGGCTGGCGTCGACGGTCGGCGCCTCCACCGCGCCGGGTTGCGATCCCATCCGGTCCCGGCACGCGTCGACCAGCATCGCGTGTGCCCTGGCCCTGCCCGGAGTCCAGACCGTCGGCCCGGTGGCCAGCGAATCGGCCTCGGTGAGCGTGGCGAGCACGTCGAAGGCGGTCGCGTCCTGGTCGAGCGTGGCCAGCACCGAGTCGGCCGTCGCCGGGTCCGAGGGGTCGCGACTGGTCGCGGTCGCGGCCAGCAGCAGGTGGTGCCGGACGATGCGGACGATGGTGTCGACGTCGGCCGGACCCAGCCCCATGCGCCGGGCGATCGGTTCGACCATCACGGCGCCCGTCTCGCTGTGGTCGCCCTCGCGACTCTTGCCGAGGTCGTGCAACAGCGCCGACAACAGGAGCAGATCCGCCCGCGCGACCGAGGTGGTGAGTCGGGATGCCTCCACCGCAGTCTGGACCAGGTGACGATCGACCGTGTAGATGTGCGCCCGGTCCCGGGCCGGCAGGTCCCTCACCCCCGACCACTCCGGCAGGATCCTCTCCCACAACCCGCTCCGGTCGAACGCCTCGAGAACGACCACCTGGGCCTCGCCCGATCCGAGCAAGACGAGAAGGTCCGAGAGCGCCTCCGCAGGCCATCGGCCCTCCGGGATCGGCGAACGCTCCACCAGTACCCCGAGCGTCGAGCTCGCCACCGGCAGCGTGTAGCGGGCTGCCGCCGCCGCCACCCGAAGCGGAAGCCAGGGGTCCTCGGTGACCCGTGCGCTCCTGGCTAGCGCCACCTCCCCCGCGTGCTCCACCACGCCGTCGTCGAGCGGTCTGCGGACCGGCGATCTGCGGAGCAGCCCGGTCAGTCCACGGGAGGACAGCGTCGCGACCGATCCGCGGATGGCCTGGTCCGCGGTGAACGCGATGGTCCGCGAGGCGTCGCTGAGCGCACGGGCGAGGTCGAAGCGATCCCCCAACCCGAGCGCCTGACCGACGTCGTCTCCGTATTCGGCGTGCAGGACCTCCCGGGGCCGTCCGCTCACCCGGTGGAGCTCGGTCCGCGCGTCGAGCACGAGCCGGTGCGCGGTCGTCAGCCCTCCGGGGACGACCGGTCGTCCGTCGCTGAGGTGGGCCACCGCGAGCGCGGTGACCAACTGAGAATCCCGCAGCCCGCCCACGCCGTTCTTGAGATCGGGTTCACTCCGATGCGCGATCACCCCGGAACGCTGACGCCGGGCCACCGCGGCGGCCACGAGATCGTCGAACCGGGAGGCGATCTGGTCACGCCACTGTCGCCGGGCACCGTCGACCACGAGCGCGCCCAGATCCGCGTCCCCGGCGATCACCCGGGCGTCCAGCAGACTCAACCCCACGGAGACGTCCGCAGCCGCCACCGCGAGACACTGGTCCACGGTCCGCACACTGTGATCCAGGCCCACGCCCGAGTCCCACAGGGGGTACCACATGGCATCGGCGAGCTCACCGACGTCGCGGTCAGGTCGTCTCTCGTGCACGAGCACCAGGTCGAGGTCGGAGTACGGGAGCACCTCTCGCCGGCCGAGCCCGCCGAAGGCCACGAGGGCGAAACCGGATCCCGGGCCGATCCCCGCCTCCTCCGCGAGCCGTCCGAGTTCCATCTCGTACAGCTCGCACAGTGCGTCCCGCAGGTGCGCCGCGGGGAGGTCGGCCGTCGCGGCGGAGAGGATCTGCTCGCGTCCGGCCCGCAGCGCCATGGCCCGCTCACCGTCCCCCGTCAGGCTCACGTCGTCCCTCTTTCCCTCATGAGTGTGTCTCCAGACTGTCGGCCCCGTGTCACCTCGTAGCGGCCACGGTGTTTCACTTTGGTGAACGCCGGTGCACGTCCACCGAGATCCCCGGTGAGGCAGGGGGAATCACCGAGAAACGCGGTCGACCCCGGGTCCGGGGTCGACCGCGCCTCGTGGTGTCGTCGATCAGATCGCGGCGTCGCCCGCCTCGCCCGTGCGGACCCGGACGATGCTCTCGACGGGGGTCACCCAGACCTTTCCGTCGCCGATCTTCCCGGTACGCGCGGCATCCACGACCAGTTGGACGACGGTGTCGGCGGTCTCGTCGTCGACGACCACCTCGACCCGGATCTTGGGAACGAAGTCCACGGCGTACTCAGCACCGCGATAGACCTCGGTGTGACCCTTCTGGCGGCCGTAACCCTGGACCTCACTGATGGTGAGTCCGTGGATTCCCGCCTGTTCGAGTGCTGCCTTGACGTCGTCCAGCGTGAACGGCTTGACGATCGCGGTGACGAGCTTCATGTCAGGGATTCCTTTCGCAGATGTCGGCTCAACGGATGAGCGCGTTGGTGGAGGCCTCGTACGCGGACTCCGCGTGCTCGGCGCCGTCGATACCGGACTGCTCGTCCGTCTCGCTGATGCGCCATCCCAGCGGGCGGCAGATCACGTAGGCGATCGCGGTCATGATGGCGGTGAAGACGAGCGCCGCCACGGCGATCACGATCTGGACCACGAGCAGCTTCCACCCGTCCGCCGAGTAGAACACGCCGGCATCGGTGTCGAAGGTGCCGGTGGCCAGGAGGCCGATGGCGATGGTGCCCCAGAGACCCGCCACGAGGTGGACGCCCACGACGTCGAGCGAGTCGTCGTAACCGAAGCGGTGCTTGAGTCCCACGGCGAGGGCACACAGGGCGCCGGACACGGCACCGAGGGCGATCGCGCCGAGGGGGTGGACCGACCCTGCGGCCGGGGTGATGGCGACCAGGCCGGCGACGACGCCCGAGGCCGCGCCGAGGCTGGTGGGATGGCCGTCCCTGATCCGCTCGGTGAGGAGCCAGCCGAGCATCGCGGCGGCCGTGGCGACCGTGGTGTTGATCCAGGCCAGGCCGGCGGCCCCGTTGGCACCGAAGGCCGAACCCGCGTTGAAGCCGAACCAGCCGAACCACAGCAGACCGGCGCCGAGCATGACGAGCGGGAGGCTGTGGGGGCGGAACGCGGTGCGGCCGAAGTCGTAGCGCTTGCCGATCAGGAGGACGAGGACCAGCGCTGCCATACCGGCGTTGATGTGGACCACCGTGCCACCCGCGAAGTCGACCGGGGCGACGGCTGCGACGAGGCCGCCCTCACCGTCGTCGACGGTGCCGAAGATCATCGCGGCGAGGCTGTTCTCCGAATGCGAGAGGAGCCCGCCGCCCCAGACCATGTGGGCCATGGGGAAGTAGGCCAGCGTGACCCACACGGCGGCGAAGGTCAGCCAGGTGCCGAACTTCACGCGCTCCGCGATGGCGCCCGAGATGAGTGCGACCGTGATGATGGCGAAGGTGACCTGGAACGCCACGTCGACGACCTGCGGGTACGGGCCCTCACCCGACATGACCCAGTTCTCGGCGTCCCCGATCACCCCGGCGAGGCCGAACATCTCAAAGGGGTTGGCGAACAGCCCGAGGATGTCCTGCTCGCCGTAGGACATCGACCAGCCCCACAGCACGTAGACGATGCCGATGACCCCCATCGCGCTGAAGGACATCATCATCATGTTGAGCACTGACTTCTGGCGGGACATCCCGCCGTAGAACATCGCCAGTGCGGGCGTCATGAGCAGGACCAGGGATGCCGCCATGAGCATCCAGGCCGTGTCTCCCGTATCGATCTCCGTCGCCGCCTCCTGGGCGAGCAACAAGACACTGTCACCTCTCACGGTGAGGTCCTCCTCGTCTCCATGGTGAGCGTTTGTCACTCACTCTCGGTTCAGAAGAATTCCTTTCCGCTGTTTCCGTGGATGCGCGGCCGTGTTTCCGGTCTGTAACGTGGCCGGCCCTCCGGTTCCGATCATGTGTCCTGGGTGCTCGCGCGTCCTAGGTTCCGAGCAGGGCATCGACGAAGGCATCCGCCGTGAAGGGCGCCAGGTCGTCGGCTCCCTCGCCCAGTCCGACAAGCTTGACCGGGACCCCGAGTTCGTGTTGGACCTGGAAGACGATGCCGCCCTTGGCGGTGCCGTCGAGCTTGGTCAGCACCACGCCGGTGATGTCGACGACCTCCTTGAACACCCGCGCCTGCATGAGACCGTTCTGCCCGGTCGTCGCGTCGATGACCAGCAGCACCTCGTCGACCGGGGTCTTCTTCTCCACGACCCGCTTGACCTTCCCGAGCTCGTCCATGAGCCCGGTCTTGGTGTGGAGGCGGCCGGCGGTGTCCACCAGGACGGCGTCCACCCCGGTCTCGACACCCCGGGCGACAGCGTCGAACGCCACCGACGCGGGGTCCGCGCCCTCCTTGCCGCGCACGACCTCCGCTCCCACCCGTTCTGCCCAGGTCTGAAGCTGGTCTGCGGCCGCGGCCCGGAAGGTGTCGGCGGCTCCCAGGAGGATGTGGCGCCCGTCTGCCACCAGGACGCGGGCCAGCTTGCCGGTGGTGGTGGTCTTGCCGGTGCCGTTCACCCCGACGACCAAGATCACGGCGGGGGTGCCGTCGTTCGGCAGCGCACGTAACGAGCGGTCGTACTCGGGGTGCAGGTTGTCCACGAGGGCCTGCCGCAGCAGGTCCCGGACCTCCGCCTCCGTGCGGATCTGTCTGGTCGCGATGTCCTGGCGCAAACGGTCCACGACGCGCTGGGTGACCGTGGTGCCCAGGTCCGCCATGATCAGCGTGTCCTCGATCTCCTCCCACGCGTCCTCGTCGAGATCACCTGCGCCCAGGAGCCCGAGCAGCCCCTGACCCACGGCGCCCTGGGAGCGCGCCAGTCGACCGCGGAGGCGGTCCAGGCGTCCCTCGGACGGGTCGATCCGCTCGACCGGGGCGACCGGGGAGGGGGCCCCGGTGATCAGCTCGGTCGTCGGGACCGGGACCTCCTCGTCCGGGACCTCCGGCGGTACCACCACTGGTTCGACGGGCGCGGGTTCCACGACGACCGTGTCGTCGCTCGGACCGGATCGGGTGTCCGGCTCGGGCACGACCGGCGTCTCGACCGGCCGGGGCTCCTCGACCGTGTCGGCCGGGCGGGGTGAGCCGGACGGCGGGGCTGTCCCGACCGGCGGGTGTGTGTCGACCGGCGGGGCTGTGTCGCCCGGCCGGGACGTCTCGCGCGGCAGGGGCTCCCTCGGGGGTGCCGCGGTGGCGGTGCCGCCCGCCTCGGTGAACGAGAAACCCGTCCCCGCCTGGTAGTTGCCGGAGCGTTCCTCACGGGTGAGTTCCCTGCGTTCCTCCGGCTTGCTCAGCGAGATCTGTCGCTTTTTGCGGAGCTGCAGCCCCACGACCAGCGCGAGTACGGCGAGCAACAGGACGGCGACGACGGCGATGATGATCCAGGTGGTGTTCACGGTGCCCAGTATGGACGACGACCCCCGCCGGCATCCCGGCCCCGGGCGGCGTGGGCGGACCTAGACTGGCGCGCGTTCCCGTAAGGAGGTGGCCGCGCGTGACCGAGGTCGCTGCCCCGCACGTCCCGGTCAGAGCCCGGAGACCTCACCTCCGCCGCGTCCCCGCGTTTCCGACCTGGGCCGCCAAGACGGTCATGGCCGTGACGGGCCTGGTCTTCACCTCGTTCGTCGTGGTGCACATGATCGGCAACCTCAAGGTGTTCGGCGGTGCGGCCGGTTTCGACGGCTACGCCGAGTGGTTACGGACGCTGCTCCACCCCTTGGTGCCGCACGAGGGCGTGCTGTGGGCCCTGCGGGTGGTGCTGGTGCTGAGCCTGGTGGCACACATCGGGTGCTCGGTGGTGCTCGCGCGGCGGTCCCGGGCGTCGGCGGGCCCTCGTCGTCATCGCACCCGTCCGACCGCCGGTTCCTTCGGCGCGCGATCCATGATGCTGACCGGCGTGGTGATGCTGCTGTTCGTGGTCTTCCACGTCCTGGACATGACCACCGGCACACCGCCCGCCGCCAGTGACTCGTTCGTCCCCGGTTCGGCGTACGCGAATCTCGTGGCCAGCTTCGCCAGGCCGTGGGTGGCCGCGTTCTACGGGATCACGATGGTCCTGCTGGCGGCGCACGTGGCGCACGGCGTCCGCACGGCGGCGGGCGATCTCGGGGTGACGGGTATCCGGAGCCGTGCCGCGGTGACGGTCGTGGGCGGTGTCGCCGCCGTCGCCGTCCTGGTGGGCAACGCCCTGATCCCGATCGCGGTACAGGCCGGGTGGCTCGCGTGACCGGCCCGCGCGCGCCGGGGTCGTCCGGCACCTTCGAATCGCCGCCCGTGACGGTCCCCGGCGCTCGGGTCGGGTCCGTCCTGTCCTCGGGTGCCCCTGACGGCGATCCCGCCACGGCCTGGGCGCGGCGGCGGGACACCTATCCCCTGGTCTCCCCCGGCAACCGGCGCCGCTTCCACGTGGTCGTGGTGGGCACGGGCCTGGCCGGTGCGGGAGCCGCGGCCGCACTCGGCGAACTGGGGTACCGGGTCACCGCGCTGACCTATCACGACGCGCCGCGGCGCGCGCACTCCGTGGCGGCCCAGGGCGGGATCAACGCCGCCCGCGCGAGGCGGGTCGACGGCGACTCCCTGCACCGCTTCGTGGCGGACACCGTCAAGGGCGGTGATTTCCGGAGCAGGGAGGCCGAGGCGTTCAGGCTCGGCGAGGAGTCGGTCCGCGTCATCGACCACTTCTCGGCGATCGGCACGCCGTTCGCCCGGGAGTACGGGGGCGTGTTGTCCACGCGGTCGTTCGGCGGTGTCCAGGTCTCACGCACCTACTACTCACGCGGGCAGACCGGTCAGCAGCTCCAGATCGCCGGCACCCAGGCCCTCCAGCGGCAGATCCGGGCGGGCACGGTGCGGTTGCACACCCGCCACGAGATGCTCGATCTGATCGTCGACGACGCTGGATGTCACGGGGTCGTGGTCCGCGACCTCGTCACCGGACACATCCGCGCCGAGACCGCCCACGCCGTGGTGCTGGCGACGGGCGGCTACGGGAACGTATTCCACGACTCCACGCTCGCGGTGAACTCCAACGCCTCGGCCGTGTGGCGGGCTCACCAGCGGGGGGCGTTGTTCGCCTCGCCGTCGTTCGTACAGTTCCACCCCACCGCACTGCCCAAGGACACGACCTGGCAGGCCAAGACCATCCTCATGAGCGAGTCGCTCCGCAACGACGGCCGCATCTGGGTGCCGCGGCGCGCGGGCGACGACCGACCGCCGGGCGACATCCCCGATGCCGACCGCGATTTCTTCCTCGAGCGCCGCTACCCGGCCTACGGAAACCTGGTCCCCCGCGACGTGGCCTCACGGGCGATCACGGCGGAGATCCGAGACGGCCGCGGGGTGGGCCCCCGCCGCAACTCGGTGTACCTCGACTTCCGGGACTCCCTCGCCCGCGACGGCCGGCAGCGGATCACCGAACGCTACGGCAACCTGTTCGACATGTATTCACACGCCACCGGCGAGGACCCGTACTCCGTCCCGATGCGCATCGCGCCCACCTGTCACTTCACCATGGGCGGGCTCTGGAGCGACTACGACCTCCAGACCTCGATCCCCGGACTGTTCGTGGGCGGCGAATGCGGCTGGGCGTATCACGGGGCCAACCGGCTCGGCGCCAACTCGCTGCTCAGCGCCAGTGTGGACGGCTGGTTCACCCTCCCGTACTCGGTGCCGGCGTACCTGTCCGGTCGCCTCGGGGACGATCCACCGGACGACGACGACGAGGTGGTCACCACCGCCGTGGGCCGCGCCCGGGCGCGCGTCGAGGCACTCCTCGCGGTGGGCGGATCCACCGGGCCCGCACACTTCCACCGCGCGCTGGGCGAGATCCTCTACTCCGGCTGCGGGGTCACCCGCACCGCCGAGGGTCTGACCGCCGCCATCGAGCGCATCCGCGACCTCCGGGCCCGGTTCTGGTCCGACCTCCGCGTGACCGGAACCGGTGAGCACCTCAACCAGGTGCTCGAACTGGCCGGCCGGACGGCCGACTACCTGGAGCTGGCCGAACTGATGTGCGTCGACGCCCTGGACCGCGATGAATCCTGCGGCGCCCACTTCCGCGACGAACACCGGTCCCCGGGTGGCGAGGCGCTGCGCCGTGACGACCTCTGGCGCTTCGCCTCGGCGTGGGGATCGGCCGGCGACGACCGCGGCGGCCCACGCACGTTCACCCGCCATGCCGAACCGCTCGACTTCTCCGCGGTCGAGCTCACCACGAGGGACTACCGATGAGATCCACCCGACGAACGACTGCGGGAAGCACCCCGTGAGGCTCACACTGCGCGTGTGGAGGCAGGCCGGTCCCGAGGACACCGGTGCCTTCGTGGAGTACCACGTGCCGGACGCCGAACCGGAGATGAGCCTGCTCGAGCTGCTCGACTCACTCAACGACCGACTGGTCGACGACGGGGTGGACCCGGTGGCCTTCGATTCCGACTGCCGGGAGGGGATCTGCGGAGCGTGCGGGGTGACCGTCGACGGGCGCGCGCACGGCCCGGCCCAGAACACCCCCTCGTGCCATCAGCGCCTGGACGCCTACTCCGACGGTGACACCCTGCGCATCGAGCCGATGCGCGCGGCCGTGTTCCCGGTGATCCGGGACCTGGTGGTGGATCGCTTCGCGCTGGACGGGATCGTCGAGGCCGGGGCCCACGTGTCACTTCCCGCGGGGACAGCCCCCGACGCCGACCTCACCGCGCAGGGGCACGACGACGCGGAGACGGCACTGGATCTGGCGGCCTGCATCGGCTGCGGTGCGTGCGTGGCGGCCTGCCCCAACGGATCGGCCAATCTCTTCCTGGGTGCGAAGCTGGGGCATCTGGCCCTGATGCCGGTGACGAGCCGCGAACGCGGGTCCCGGGCACGCGAGATGGTCGGCGCCGCGGATCAGGAGTTCGGCTCCTGCTCCCTCTACGGCGAGTGCTCGATGGTGTGCCCGGCGGGAATCCCACTGCGTGCGATCGGCATGGTCAACCGGGAGCGCCTCCGCGCGGTCTTCAGACGCTCGTGACCGGCCCGCGGGCGCCCGGGGACGTCAGCGCATGCGCTGGGAGATCACCTTGGAGATACCGTCGCCCTGCATGGACACCCCGTAGAGGACGTCGGCGACGTCCATCGTGGGTTTCTGGTGGGTGATCACGATGAGCTGGCTGGTCTCCCGCAGCTGCTCGAACAACCCGATGAGGCGGCGCAGGTTGGTGTCGTCGAGTGCGGCCTCGACCTCGTCCATCACGTAGAACGGGCTGGGGCGGGCCTTGAAGATCGCCACGAGCATCGCCACGGCCGTCAGCGACTTCTCGCCACCGGACAGCAACGACAGGCGCTTGACCTTCTTCCCCGGCGGCCGGGCCTCGACCTCGATCCCCGTGGCCAGCATGTCCGCGGGGTCGGTGAGGATCAGGCGGCCCTCGCCGCCGGGGAACAGCACGGCGAACACGTCGCGGAACTCGCGTTCGACGTCCACCCATGCCTCGGTGAAGATCTGCTCGATCCTCTCGTCCACGTCGTCGATCACCCCCTCGAGGTCGGCGCGGGCCTTCTTGACGTCGTCGAGCTGGGTGGACAGGAACGCGTATCTCTCTTCCAGGGCGGCGAACTCCTCCAGCGCCAGCGGATTGACCTTGCCCAGGGTCGCGAGGTCCTTCTGAGCCCGCTTGAGCCGACGCTCCTGTTCGGCACGCAGATACGGCATCGGTGGTGGTGGGGTGACGTCCTCCCCGCGCTCGCGGGCCGCCTCGTACTCCTCGATCTCGAGCGCGGACGGCGGAAGCGGCACCTCCGGTCCGTAGTCCGCCACCAGGGCCTCGGGCTCGATGCCGTGCCGTTCCAGCACCGCGGACTCGAGTTCGGAGACCTTGACCTCGAGCTGGGCCCGGACGATCTCGTCGCGGTGGGCGGCGTCCCCCAGTCTGGTGACCTCGGATTCCGCGTCCGCCAACTCGGTCCGGAGCGAGGCCACCCGTGCGGAGGCCTCCGACCGCGCGGACGCCAGTCTGTCACGCTCGGCCCCGGCAGCGGCGATTAGCTCGTCGAGCCGTGCCAGCAGCCGCACGCTCAGCTCGTCCACCACTCCGGCGACCTCGGCCCCGCGCCGGCGTGCCGCGGCGGCACGGGCCGCCCGTGCCCTGGATTCGCGCTCGGATTGTGCTGCCCTGCGCAGCGACGCCGACTTCCCGCGGACCCCCGCCGCGCGCTCCTCCGCCGACCGGTGTGCCAGCCGGGCCTCGAGTTCGGCCCCCCGGGCGGCAGCGACCTCTGCCTGCGCGGCGACCCGTCCGTCGTCCGCGGGTAGCTCGGCCTCGTCGTCGTCACCGGCTCGGGCGAGCCGGTCGGTGAGCTGGGCGTGTTCGGCCCGGGAGGCGTCGAGCTTGTCGACGGCCATCCTCCGTGCCTGCTCGAGGCGCCGCACCTCCGCCTCGGCGCGTCGTCGGCGCGTGCCGATCCTCGCGAGTTCGGCGTAGATCTCCTCGATCGCGGCGTCGGACTCGGTGATCGCGGCGAGGGACTCGGAGAACCGGTCCGCCCGTTCGACGTCCTCCGCCTCGGCGCCTGCGAGCTCCGCGCGGGTGGTCTCGATCTCGGCGCGTGCGGCGTCCCTCTGGGCGACGGCCGCGTCGACGGCGGACTGGATCTCGAGCCCTGTCCGTCCGGCGGCCGAGCCCCCGACGGTCCATCCCGCCCCCGCGATCTCACCACCCCGCGTGACCGCGCGTAGGCGCCGATCCGCCTCCACCTGTGCATGGGCCCCGGTCAGGTCCTCGACCACCACCACGTCCACCAGTAGGGCCGTGACCGCGGCGACCAGGTCCGCGGGGGCCTCGACAACGTCGAGCGCCCACCGGGCGCCGGGAACCAGGTCCGCCTCAAGGCGGTAGTCGCCGCCTGCGGCGCCACTTCCCACCAGACCTGCCCGGCCGGCGTCGGCCTCACGGAGCGCGGCCAGAACCGAGCGGCGGTCGACGCCGGAGTCGACGACGACGGCGTCGACGGCCGGCCCGAGAGCCACGCCCACCGCGCGCTCCCAGCCTGCTTCGACTCCGAGAAGCTCCCCGATGGTTCCGGCGACCACTTCCGGTCCGAGGTGACGGAGCACCCACTCGGCTCCGTCGCCGGCCCCCTTGTTCTGCTCGAGTGTCTCGATCCGGGCGGCCAGGCTGGCGATCCGCTGGTCCGCCTCCCTCTCGATCCCCCGCAGTTCGGCGAGGCGCGCGCGGGCCGCGAGGTGAGCGCGCTCGGCCCGCCCCAGGTGCTCGTCGAGAGTCCGCTCACCCTCCGCGTGGACGTCGACCCGGGCGTGGACGGCGTCGAACTCGGCCTCGGCGTCCGCCACCGCGGCGCGGGCGTTCTCCGATTCCGCGTCGAGTCGCGCGATTTCCGCCTCGGTCGACTCGACCCGTGCGGCGAGCGTCTCCACCTTGCCGGCGAGCCGTGCCACGCCCTCTCGACGGTCGGCGATGGCCCGTACGGCCTTGAGGTGTTCGGCCTCCAACCCGGCGAGCGTGGCCTCGGCCGACCTCAGCGTCTCCGTGGCCCGGCGTGCCCGGTCCGCGGCGCGGGAGACCTCGGCTGCCAGATCCCGCTCGTGCGCCTCGGCGCGGTCGGCCTGCCGATCCAACTCGTCCGGGTCGGTGCCGTGGTGGACCGCCGACTCCGCCGCGAGGGACCGCGCACGGTCGGAGGCGATGCGGGCGGTCGCGCGGGCGCGTTCGGCCAGTGTGGACAGGGCGAACAGGCGCTGCTGGGCGGCGTCGGCATCGGGGGTGAGGCTGTCGAGCCGGGCCTGCGTCTCCGCGACCGACCGCGCGAGCTCGTCCCGGCTGTCGACGGCCGCGGCCACCTGGTCGGCGAGCCGCGACCGAACGCTCTCCGCGTCCGCCAGCTCGGCGCGTCGGGTCACCAGGTCGTCGGCGGCCAGCCGGAAGGTCGCGTCGCGGAGGTCTGCCTGGACGGACTGGGCCCGGCGCGCCACCTCGGCCTGACGTCCGAGCGGCTTGAGCTGGCGGCGCAGTTCGCCGGTCAGGTCGCTCAACCGGTCCAGGTTGCCCTGCATCCCGGCGAGCTTGCGCTGCGCCTTCTCCTTGCGGCGACGGTGTTTGAGGATGCCGGCGGCCTCCTCGATGAAGGCGCGCCGTTCCTCCGGCTTGGACTCGAGGATCTCGGCGAGTTTGCCCTGGCCCACGATCACGTGCATCTCGCGCCCGATGCCCGAGTCCGAGAGCAGCTCCTGGACGTCCATCAGTCGGGCGCGGTCCCCGTTAATCTCGTACTCGGCCGCACCATCGCGGAACATCCGCCGGGTCAGCGACACCTCGGCGTAGTCAATCGGCAGCGTGCCGTCCGAGTTGTCGAGGGTGAGCGTCACCTCCGCGCGGCCGAGCGGCGCCTTGCCGGCGGTCCCGGCGAAGATCACGTCCTGCATCTTGCCGCCGCGCAGCGACTTGGCGCTGTGCTCCCCCATCACCCAGGTCAGGGCGTCGACGACGTTGGATTTGCCCGAGCCGTTGGGGCCGACCACGCAGCAGATGCCGGGTTCGAACCTCAGGGTCGTGGGCGCCGCGAAGGACTTGAATCCCTTGAGCGTCAACGATTTGAGGTACACGGATGTCGATCCTATGGCACGGGCGGCTACCGCCCCGGAGCCGTGACCCCTGCGGCGGCGATCGCGGTTGCGCGCCGGCGAGCCGCCGGTTTTACCGCCAGCTTGTGGATCTCGGACACCACGATGACCGTGGCGCCGACGGCCACACACAGGACCCACTCACCGGGGCTCAGTGCGCTCAGGCCCATCGGGCCGGCCAGGACCGGCCAGCTCACCACCACCACCTGCAGGCAGGCGGCGGCCGCCGTGGCGGCCAGCAGCAGCGGGTTCGCCAAGGGGTTGAGGGTCAACACCGAGCGACGCAGCGCCCGGGCGTTCATCACCTGGAAGAAGCTGGCCGCAACCAGCACCGTCAGCGCCAGGGAGCGGGCGTGGTCGGTCTCCACCCCGTCCCAGATCGCGCGCTCGTAGACCACCAGGGTCACGACGGCCATCCACACCCCGCTCAGCGCGGTGCGCCACCACATGGTGGCGTCGAGTACACCTTCACCGGGAGTCCTGGGAGGTACCTCCAGCTCGTCGCCCTCGCCGGGTTCGAACGCAAGGGCGATCACCTGTATCCCGGACGTCACCAGGTTCGCCCACAGCATCTGGACCGGCAGGAGTATCAGGGGCGAACTGGTGAAGACGTTGACCGCGACCGCCAGGAGCGCCGCGATCGCCGTCGACAGGAGGAAGAAGGTGGCCTTGCGGATGGTCGCGAAGGTGACCCGCCCCTCCTCCACGGCGTGGACGATCGTGCTGAAGTCGTCGTCCGTGAGGACGACGTCGGAGGCTTCGCGGGCGACGTCCGTGCCCGAGTCGCCCATCGCGACCCCGATGGAGGCGACGCGGAGTGCGGGCGCGTCGTTGACACCGTCCCCGGTCACCGCGACCACGTTGCCCATCGCCATGAGCTGCTCGACGATCCTCATCTTGTCCTGCGGCGACACCCGGGCCGCGACCGTCGTATCCGCCAGTCGGGCCCGGAGCATCGTGTCGTCCAGAGCCGCGATCTCGGCCCCGGTCAGCGGGGGCTTCCCGGTGTCCAGCCCGAGCCTGCCGGCGATCGCGGCGGCGGTGACCGGGTGGTCACCGGTGATCATCATCACCCGGATCCCCGCCGACCCGCAGCCGGCGATCGCCTCCTGGACGCCCGGACGCGGAGGATCGGTCATCCCCTCCAGGCCGAGGAAGGTCAGATCTTCCGGTGCGCCCTGCAGGGTGGCGCCGGCCAGACGCGGATCCCCGTCCTCGAGCTCTCGGCGGGCCGTGGCGATGACCCGAAGCCCCTCCGAACCCAGGGCGTCGTGGGCGGCCAGGACGGCGGCCTGATCGAGGATCGTGGTGCCCCCCGCGGTGAGCATGCTCGAACACATCGCGGAGACCGCGTCGGGCGCACCCTTGACGTACAACACCGGCCGACCGCCCTCGTTCCGGATCGTCTGCGAGAACCCGAGCTCGGGCTCGTAGGGCATGTGCGCCACCGGTGCGGCGGCCCGTTCGATCGGAGTGACGGCGCCCAGTCGCACCGCCACCGCGGCCATCGCCGCATCCACCGCGTCGCCGCTGAAACGAAAGGGGTCATCCCGCGTGGGAACGGCCTCGTTGGTCAACGCGCCCGCGCGCAGGGCCGACCCCGCGACGGTGGTGAGCCGCCCGGTGTCGGTGCCGACCCAGGTCGCGGCATCGACGGCGATCTCCCCCTCCGTTGTCCACAGCCGCTCCACGGTGAGCAGGTTCTGTGTCAGGGTCCCGGTCTTGTCCGACCCGATCACCGTCGTGGACCCGAGGGTCTCCACCGACGGCAGATGCCGCACGATCGCGTTACGCCGCGCCATCCGGGCCACGCCCACGCTCATCGCCACGGTGAGCACAACGGGTAGAGCCTCGGGGATGGCGGAGACCACGAGAGCCACCGCGGTCCGGAACATCAGCGACACATCGTGCCCGAGCGCGAGTCCGGCGGCGAAGACGGCCAGCGCGGAGATCCCCACGATCAGGCCGATCCACCGCTCCATGGAGTGGATCAGAGCGGTCAGCGGTGCCGCCGCCGCGGTGTCCTGTACCAACTCGTTGATGGCCCCGAGCTCGGTATGCGCGCCGGTGCCGACCACGACACCGGTCGCACGGCCCGACGAGACGAGCGAGCCGCTGAACACCATGCCGTTCCGGTCACCAGTCGGCGCGTCGGGGGCGACCGGATCCGTGTCCTTGTCCGTGGCCAGGGACTCGCCGGTGAGCATCGACTCGTCGACTCTCAGCGCCACCGCCTCGATCAACCGCAGATCCGCCGGGACCCGGTCACCGCTGTCGAGGTGCACGAGGTCTCCGGGCACCAGAGCAGCCGAGTCGATGGTCTGCACGTGACCGTCCCGGCGTACGCGGGCGGTGGGTGAGGCCAGGGACTGCAGGGCACGGACCTCGGTCTCGGCCTTGCGCTCCTGCCAGAACCCGATCGCAGCGTTGAGAACGACCGCCGCCATGATCGCAGTGGTGTCAACCAGGTGTCCCTGCACCACGGTGATGGCGGCACAGACCAGCAGGAACAGGACCAAGGGACTCCGGAACTGCCGGAGCAGCACCCGCCACGCCGCGGTGGCGTCGGTCGCCTCCAACAGGTTGGGCCCATGACGCTCCAGCCGGTGCGTTGCCTCCTCGGAGGTCAATCCCGTGGTACCGGCGCCCACCAGGTCGAGTACCTCCGGCACCTCCAGGGCGTGCCAGTTGTCGGCGGTCATGTCACCGTCTCCGGTGCCGGAGGTCGTGAGTGAGGTCATGGTCCGGTCCTCCGGTCTGTCTAGATCGTCGCGATCGGTCCGCCTCCAGGATGCCCCAGCACCTTTCCGGGCCAGGGGCCGAGGTGCGTTCAGCGCTCGCGGAATCCGGACAGGTCCCCCCGGGCTGGTTCCCAGGAGTCCACCACGAGCTCCACCGTGCCCGGCCCGCCCCCGCCCCGCAGCAGGTCGACGAGCTGAAGGCATGCCTGGCGGGGCCCCTCGGCCACCACGTGCACCCGGCCGTCGGTCTTGTTGGCGGCGTACCCGACGAGCCCCAACTCGAGTGCCCTGGACCGGGTCCACCAACGGAAACCCACGCCCTGGACCTGCCCGTGGACCCAGGCCACCAGCCGGACCGGGTCCGGATCCCGCCCACTCATCGCGGGCCGTCCACTGCTGCCGCGCCCTGCTCTCGTCCGGTATCGAAGCCCAACTCGATCTCCGCCCCCGCCGCCAGCGTCCGCCCGACCGTGCACGCGGAGTCCACGGAGCGCCGGATCATGTCCAGCAGCCTGTCCCGCATCGCCGGGTCGAGCCCGGACAGGTCGAGCTCGTAGGTCTCCTCCAACCTCGGGTACCGCTCGGCCTCGCGGTCGGCGTCCCCGGAGACGCGGACGGTCGCGGCGTAGTCGTCGCCCAGTCTGCGGGAGACGGTGAAGTCCGAGGCCATCGCGGTGCACGACGCCAGGGCGATCTTGAGCAGTTCACCCGGGGTGAACACGCCCTCGACGTCCACCGACCCGATCTCGACCCGCGCGCCCCGTGTCGAGTGCCCCACGTATCGCCGGGTCCCTGCCCGCTCCACCCGGAGCTCTGTGGCGGGCGGCGGGGGCTGAGTGCTGTCGTCCGAGTCGGTCATCGTCATGTCGGTCATCGTACGGAGCGAGGCCGCCGCGCCACAGCACGCCGGGGCGGACTCTGGCAGCCCGGGCAGAAGTGCGAACCGCGGTTCATGAAGTCCTCGCGCACCACCGGCGTCCCACACCGGGCACAGGGCCGACCGGCGCGCCCGTAGACGTCGAGCGACCTGTCGAAGTATCCCGAGGCGCCGTTGACGTTGACGTACAGCGCGTCGAACGACGTCCCCCCGGCGGCCAACGCGTCAGACATCACGTCACGGGCGTGGCCGAGCAGCCCGCGGACGGTGGCCAGCGTCAACGCTCCCGCGCGCCGGCGGCCGTGGACACCGGAGCGCCACAGTGCCTCGTCCGCGTAGATGTTGCCGATGCCCGACACCACGGTCTGGTCCAGCAGGAGTCGTTTGATCTCGGTGTCCCGGCGGCGGATCGTCCGCGCCGTGGCCAGCTCGTCGAATGCGGGATCGAACGGGTCCGCGGCCACGTGGGCGGCCGGCGCGGGTAGGAGCACACGGGAGCCGTCGGCGGCCTCGGCCAGCGGGACGACGGTCCACCCGCCGAACGTCCTCTGGTCGACGAACCGCAGCTCGCGGCCGTCGTCGAGAACGGCGCGGGCGTGCAGGTGCCGTACCCGCGGCGCGTCGGAGGTCGTGACCAGCATCTGGCCGCTCATGCCCAGGTGGACCAACAGACAGTCCGCACCGGCGGTGTGCTCGCCGTCCAGGGTCAACCACAGGTACTTGCCACGCCGGCCGGCACCGCTCACCACCCGATCTCGCAATCGGGCGACGATCTCCGCCGGACCGCCGGGCTGACGGCGGGCCGTGCGAGCCCCGGTCACGTCGACGTCGAGTATCCGACGACCCACCACGTGGGCCTCGAGACCGCGTCGCACCACCTCGACCTCGGGGAGTTCCGGCATGTCAGCCCGTGGCCCGGTCCAGGGCGGCCCAGGCCTGCTCGGCCGCCTTCTGCTCGGCCTCCTTCTTGGTCCGGCCGACGCCCTCCCCCAGCGGATCGTCGCCGACCAGGACCACCGCGGAGAAGGTCTTGTCGTGGTCCGGCCCGGTGGAGGTGATCTCGTAGCGGGCCTTGGGCCGGCCGAGCGCCGAACACTTCTCCTGGAGGCTGGTCTTCCAGTCCAGCGCCGCACCCAGGGTGGGCACCACCCGGAGGCGCTCCCCGATGATCCCCTCGACGATCCCCCGCGCGACCTCCAGGCCGTGGGTCAGGTACACGGCGCCGAATACCGCCTCCAGGGTGTCCGCCAGGATCGAGTGCTTGTCCCGCCCGCCGGTGAGTTCTTCTCCCCTGCCGAGCCGGAGAAGTGCACCGAGCCCGTCCGGGCCCAACTCGCGGGCGATGTCGGCCAGGACGTAGGTGTTGACCAGGCTCGCGCGGATCTTCGCGAGGTCGCCCTCCGGGCGGTCCGGGTACGCGGTGTAGAGATGTTCGGTCACGACGAGTTCCAACACGGCGTCGCCGAGGAACTCGAGCCGCTCGTTGTGCGGGAGCCCCCCGTGCTCGTACGCGAATGACCGGTGGGTCAGCGCCTGTGCGGCCAATTCCGCAGGGAGCTGTACACCCAGGACCGCGGCGAGCTCCGGGGAGGGGTCCGTCACCCGGCCCCCTCGTCGGTCCCGGGGTCGGCGAACTTCTCCGCCAGGCCGGCCCAGCGCGGATCGATGCGTCCCTCGGTACTGCCGGAGACCCCGTCCGGCGCGGGGGTGTCGGGGTTGACGCACTCGCTGAGACCGTAGTCCGTGCACGTGGGCGACATCGGGAACTCCAGCCCGAAGGCGTCGACGAGAGCGGGTTCCAGGTCCAGCAGATCTCCGTCGAGAAGGCGCACCTCGTCCTGTTCCGCACCGTCCGCCGCGGCCGTCCCCTCGGCGGCGAACATCTCCGTCAGATCCACGGAGGCCTCGGTGGTGAACTCGCCGAGACACCGTGCGCACTCCACCGCGGCCCGCCCCGAGACGGTGCCGGTCACCAGCACCCCTTCCTCGACGAAGGTCAGGTCCAGATCCAGGTCGACCTCGGTCCCCTCGGGGATCCGGATCAACTCGACCCCGATGTCCGACGGCAGGACCGCGGCACGCTGGACCTGCGTCATCGCCCCCGGGGACCGGGCGATGCTGCGGGTGTCGAGGACAAGGGAATCGGCGGCCGGGCGGCCTTGGCGTCGCTTGCGGGAGGTGGTGGACACGCCCAGCAGACTACCCGTCCCCGATCAGTAGTCCCCGTACCCGTCGCCGTAGTGATCGCCCTCGCGCGCCCCGCGCCGGACGGGGGCCTCACGTCGCCCGGCCGGGGTGACCCCGTGGAGTTCCTCGCGCCCGCGCGTCACGGTACGGATGGTCGAGCCGAGGAACTCCTCGAACCGCGCCATCTTGTCGTCGATGTAGGCGTCGCACTCCTCGCGCCGACGGTCGCTCTCGGCATGCGCGGCGTCCCGGATCCGGCTGGCCTCCTCGTCGGCGATCCGGACGACCTCGGACTCCGACAGCATCCGCTGCTGTTCCTGACGGGCCTCGGTGATGGTGCGGTCGTAGATGATGTTGGCCTGTTCCACCAGCCGGTCGGACTCGGCACGGGCACGGGCGGTGGTCGACTCGGCCTCGCGGCGGGACCGGTCGAGCAGATCGGCGGATTCCGCACGGGCGTCGCCCACCAGGCCGTCGGCGTGGGCCGTGGCCTCGGCGACCATACGATCGGCCCGTGCCTTGGCGTCGGCGAGCATCGCGTCGGCGTCCGCCCGGGCCTCGCGCAGCGTTCGATCCGCCTCGGCGTCCGCGGCGGACACGGTGTCCCGGGCGGTCGCGTCGGCTTCCGCGAGCACACTGTCGCGCTGGTCCAGCACGTCCTGGGCGTCGTCGAGCTCACCGGGGAAGGAGTCACGGATGTCGTCGAGCAACAGCAGGGACTCGTGCCGGGGCACCACGCAGTTCGCGGTCATGGGCAGACTGCGGGCATCCTCGATCATCGCGTTCAGCTCATCGAGGGCCTGGAACACTCGGTACACGCTCGTCCCTTCACCGGATCGTCACTCTTGCCACACCAGTGTGCCCGCAAGCCGGGCCCCGGTGCCGGTGCGGCGGCGGTGTGTCCGGTGGTCCGGGACGCCAGGGGCGCTCAGCCCAGCCGTTCCCTCAGGGCCCGTGCGACGGGATCCGGCAGCAGATGCGAGACGTCCCCGCCCAGTCGAGTGACCTCGCGGCACAGCGACGAGGACACGAAGGCCAGGTCCGCCCGGGTCGGCAGGAACACGGTGTCCACCCCCGCGATCGACCTGTTCATGTGGGCCATCGGCAGTTCGTAGTCGTAGTCGGTCGAGTCGCGCAGGCCTTTGATCACGGCCGTGGCGCCCTTGTCGCGGCAGTAGTCGACGAGCAGCCCGTAGAAGCTGTCGACGCGGACCCCGGGCAGGTCGGCGCAGACCTCCTCGATGAGCGCCTTCCGCTCGTCGATGGTGAACGTCCCCTGCTTGTTGGGGTTGGCCACCACGCACACGATCACGTCGTCGAACAGTTGCGCCGACCTCTGGACGATGTCGAGGTGCCCGAGGGTCACCGGGTCGAACGAGCCTGGGCACACGACGGTGGTCATCGGGCGACCGTATCAACCGGTCGGGCGATCTCGACGGCGGTCTCCCCGTAGGTCCGTTCGAACACCACCTCGTATCCGCCGGGCCATCGCACTGCCGGGTCGCGCTTGGACCTCTCCCACACCACCAGGGCGTCACCGGCCAGCCACCCTCCCGCCGACACCGCCTCGAGGACGGGCGCGTCGAGCTCCCCGGACTTCTCGTACGGCGGGTCGGCGAGAACGAGGTCGAACCCGCCGGCCACGGGGCACGGCCCGGCGACGGCGGCGGGCAGCGCCGCCCGCCTCACGATCGGGCGGACCGACGGGTACGACGACGACAGGCCCGCCGTGTTCGCGCGGATGCTCGCGACCGCCCGGGGGTTGTCCTCCACGAACCACACCACGTCGGCGCCCCGGGAGACCGCCTCCAAACCGAGGGCGCCGGATCCCGCGAACAGGTCCAACACCGCGGCACCGTCCAGGTCCATCCGGCTGCAGATCGCGCTGAACAGGGCCTCGCGGACGCGGTCGGTGGTGGGCCGGGTCCCCGAGGGCGGCACGGTGATCGACCGCCCGCGCAGGCGGCCCGAGATGATGCGGGTCATGGCTCCCCTGATGGTCGAGATGGTGGTGGTCAGTACTTGAACAGGTAGTCCGACTCGTCCGAGCCGGCCAGTCGGCGGACCCGCTCGGCCAACGCAGGGTGGGTGTCGAGCCCGGGGTCGGAGTCGAGGATCTCCTCGGCGTGGCGGCGTGCGATCTCGATGACCTCGCCGTCGTCGACGACGGACAACAACCGGAGTGAGGCCAGTGCCCCCGACTGTGCGTCTCCGAGGACGTCACCCTCACGGCGTTGGAGCAGGTCGAGCTGGGCCAACCGGAACCCGTCGGTGGTGGCGGCGACGGCGTTCAGACGTTCCATCGCCCTGCCCCCCTCCCGGGAGTTGGTCACGAGCAGGCAGAGCCCGGGCAGGCCACCCCGACCCACCCGGCCCCGGAGTTGGTGGAGCTGGCTCACCCCGAACCGGTCGGCGTCCATCACCACCATCACGGTGGCCTCCGGTACGTCAACCCCGACCTCGATCACGGTCGTCGACACCAGTACGTCGAGCTCACCGGAGGCGAACGCGGTCATGGTCGCGTCCTTCGCCTCGGGGGGCAGCCTCCCGTGCATGAGGCCGATGCGCAGTCCTGCGAGAGGCCCGGTGGACAGGTAGTGGTGGAGCTCCACGGCGGCGACCAGCGGGGGCCTGTCGCCGCCCGTGTCGTCGTCCCCTCCCTTCGTGGCACCGTCCGGGGCGTCGGTGGTGTCGGCGTCGATCCGCGCGCACACGACGTACGCGCGGTGACCCGCCCCGACCTCCTCCCGCACCCGCTCCCAGGTCCGCTCCACCCATCGGGGCCTGTCCCGGGCCGGCACGACGGAGGTCGAGATGGGCCTGCGGCCACCGGGCAGCTCCTCCAGTTCGGAGACCTCCAGGTCGCCGAACACCGTCATCGCGATGGTCCGCGGGATCGGCGTCGCCGTCATCACCAACAGGTGCGGGACCATCCCGTCCCGCCCCTTGGCGCGGAGCCGGTCACGCTGACGCACCCCGAAGCGGTGTTGTTCGTCGACCACGACCAGCCCCAGGTCGAAGAAGTCGACGGAGTCCTGGATGAGCGCGTGCGTGCCCACGACGATCCCGGCCTCCCCGGTGACGATGTCGAGCAGGGCCGCCCGGCGCTCGGCAGTGGACATGGACCCGGTCAGCAGCACGACCCGGGTCGCCTGGTCCGCGGCGCCGAGTCGGCCCCGCTCCCCCAGATCACCGAGCATGGCCGTCAGCGAGCGGTGGTGTTGGGTGGCCAGGACCTCGGTGGGCGCCAGCATCACGCACTGGCGTCCGGCATCGACCACCTGGAGCATCGCGAGCAGCCCGACGACCGTCTTCCCGGAGCCGACCTCCCCCTGGAGCAGGCGGTTCATCGGTTCGTCGAGCGTCAGGTCCGCCGAGATCTCCCGGAGAACGGTCTGCTGCCCAGCGGTGAGCTCGAACGGCATCCGCGACTCCATCGCGGCACGGACGCCGTCCCCGCGCACCGGGCTGGCCGGCGCCGGGTCACGGGCGACGAAGCGACGCCTGGCCCCCAGCAGCAGCTGCAGTGCGATCGCCTCGTCGAACCGCAGCCGGTAACCGGCCCTGTCGGCGTCCTGGACGTTCTCCGGCAGGTGGGCCTTGCGCAGCGCCTCGTCGAGGCCCATGAGCCCCGCGGCCGCCAGGACCGTGTCGTCGAGGGGGTCCACCACGGGGACCAGGGCGCGGATCGCGGTGACGACCGCGCCGAGCAGGTCCCACGAGGTCACGCTCTCCTTGGCCGAGTAGATGGGCAGGAGCGGACGGTCGAACAGACTCGGGCCACCCTCGGCGTCGATCTCCGCCGAGAGGCGCGCGAGCGCGGCGAGGTCTCCCGAACCCTTGAGCTGGCCGCCGGGCCCGGCGACCGATCGGAGGACCAGGAACTCGGGGTGCTTGAGATCCAGGGACTGACGGAACCGCGACACGGTCCCGTCGAACATCGCCACCGTGCCCACCGGGAGCATGAACTTGATCCTGCGGCCGGCGAAGTAGACCACCTTGAACGTGGTGTCCTCGTCCTTCACGGTGAGAGTGAGCATCTCCCGCGGCTGACCCTGCTTGGTGGTGTAGTTCCGGGTCGCGGCGGTGGCGACGGTCCCGATGATCGTCACCCGCTCGCCGTCGACGAGTTCGCGCCTGTCGTAGCGCTGCCCGTGCTGGCGGTAGCGACGGGGAAGGGTGTGGAGCAGGTCGCCGACGGTCCGGTGGCCGAACGCCGTGGTGATCCTCTCGGCCAGTCCGGCGTCGAGGACCTCCTGCAGCGGCGTGTCCGTGGTGGCGAACGCGGTCATTCGACCCCGACGTGCGCGAGCACCCGGCCCGGCCCGGCCGCGTATCCGGCCACCTCGACGTCGGGGTGACCATTGCGGATCCGGGTCAGCGCCTCCTGTGTCGCGGCATCGTCGTAGTCGGCGCCGAGCAGCAGGGTCACGAGTTCGCCGCCCGACGAGAGCAACCGGTCGGCGAGCGCGCACACCGCGTCCACCGGGTCCGTCTCGATGAGGGCGACGTCGTGGCCGACCATGCCGAGGAGGTCTCCGGCGGCGCAGCGACCCACCAGGGTGAGCGCGTCGTGTTCGGCCCGCACCAGGTGCGCGTGCCGGGTGGCCGCGGCCGCGTCCGCCATCCCGAACCCGTCCAGGGACAACGTGGTCGAGGGGTCGTGGACGGCCAACGCGGCCAACCCCTGGACGACCGACCCCGTCGGGAGGATGAGGGCGTTGCCGTCGACGTCGCGCAGCGCGGCGTCGAGTGCTCCGATCTGTGCCCTGGACAGCTCACCGTTGGGCAGCACCAGCAACTCGTCCGAGGACAGGGCCAGCACCGCGTCGATCACCCCGCCCTCGTCCGGATCGACCGTCCGCGCCCCCGCGCCCGAGAACAGTTCGGCGAGCGGACCGTCGGGGACGATCGCCACCACCGTCCGCTCGGGTTCGCGCCCGGTCCGGTCCGCACCCTCCCCGGACCCGTCCCGTCGACGGTGCCCGGACGGCGGGCTCGCGCCCACCGGGTCCAACATGTCCGTCACCCGGATCTCGGTGACCCGGCCGAGGGAGAGTGCGACCTCGACCGCCGTTCCGATGTCGTCGGTGTGGACGTGCACCGCCCAGCGGGCGTTGTCCCCCGTTCCGCCGTCGCCCACGACCACCACGCTGTCGCCCAGGGTCCGGAGAGCGGACCTGAGCTCGTCGGCACGCGCGTCGTCCGAATGGGTCAGTGAGTACATGACCTCGTACCGGGTGTCGGCGGAGGAGTCCGGGGCACCACCGTCGGTACCGTCACACTGCGCGGACTGCTCGGTGAACGGGTCCTCGGGGATGAAATAGTCCGGTCGCTCCGGCGCCTGTCCCCCGAGCACCTCGACCATGGTGTCCAGCAACACCAGCAGGCCTCGTCCGCCCGCGTCCACGACCCCCGCCCGGGCCAGCGCGGGCAGCTGGGACGTGGTGCGATCGAGGGCCTCCGCCCCCGCATCAGCGGCCGCGCGTGCCACCTCGACGAGTGAGGTGGCCGACGACCTACCGGCGCCCCCCGCGGCCTCCCGCAGCACGGTCACGATGGTGCCCTCCACCGGATCGCTGAGCGCATGGTCGACGAGGGTCACCGCCGTCCGGAGCGCTCGACGGTAGGTGGAGGCGTCGACGACGGTGAAGGTCGCGGCCTCGCCGACCGCCCGGAGCACCTGGGACAGGATGACGCCGGAGTTGCCGCGCGCACCGTGGACGGCCCCGTGACCGAGCGCCACGGCTATCTCGCGGGCGCCGGCACTTCCCCCACCCTCGGAGATCCACGCCTCCTCGCCCTCGGCCCTGTCGACCGCGGCTCTCATCGTGTAGAGCAGGTTGGTCCCGGTGTCGGAGTCCGGGACCGGGAAAACGTTGAGGGCGTTGATCTCCTCGCGGTGGGTCGCCAGATGTTCCACGCACCGACGCGCCCACCCCAGGAGTCCGTGGGCGTCCAGTGATGACGGTCGCTCCTCGACACTCGTCGACTCCTGTGCCATCACCCCTCCTCGGCGTCCGTCCACCCCAACGGTCCGACTCCGTCGGTCGGCGCGGCCAAGCCTAGTACCCTCACCTTGCGACAGCCGTCGAACAGGCCGAGACGGCCCGTACCACTCCCTGGAGCCCAGATGACCACTGCCCTGAACGCCACCCCCCTCATCACGCTCGAGGACGGTGTGCTCACCATCCCCATCTCCCTCGAGGGCAGGGGGAACTCGCTGGACTCCGACGCCGTCACCCAGGCCGGCACCGCCCTGACCGCTCTCCTCGCCGGCGAGATCGATGCCGGAGCGATCCTCCTGGTGGGCCTGGGCAGGAACTTCTGCGCGGGTGGGAACGTGCCCGGTTTCGCCGCGGCCGAGGACCGCTCGGAGCACGTCCGCGAACTGGCCGACCGGTTGCACGGGGTGGTCAGGCAACTGGAGGAGGCACCCGTGCCGGTGGTGGCCGCGGTGGCCGGCTGGGCCGCGGGGGCCGGACTGTCCCTCGCGTTGGCCGCCGACTTCTCCGTCGGGGGTCCGGACACCCGCCTGCTCGCGGCCTACCCGGGAATCGGCCTGTCACCGGACGGTGGGATGTCCTGGCGGCTGCCCCGCGCGATCGGGCCCGCGGCGGCCCGGGCGTTCATCCTGGGCAACGAGCCGGTGGACGGGGCGCGGGCCTACGGGATCGGACTGCTCACCACCTTCACCGAGGACGACGTCTCCACCGCGGCTCGTGAGCTGGCGGTCCGCCTCGCGGCGGGCCCGCGTGCCTCATTCGCCGCCACCAAGGAGCTGTTGCGACGGTCCGGCGAGAGGACTCTCGCGCAACAGCTCGACGCCGAGCGGGACTCCATCGCGGCGCTCGCGGTGTCGCCCGACGGGATCGAAGGAGTGGACGCGTTCGTCGCCAAGCGCGCCCCGCGCTTCGGTGGTGCCTGAGCGCGGCCCGCGCTTCGGTGGTGCCTGAGCGCGGCTCTACGTCTGCTCCGGCAGCTCCGGCAGTCGCCAGTCGACGGGGTCCACGCCGAGCCGGTGCAACTCGTCGTTCGCGCGGCTGAACGGCCGGGAACCGAAGAACCCGCGCGAGGCCGACAGGGGCGAGGGGTGGGCGGAGGCGATGACCGGGGAGTCACCGAGCATCGGCTCCAGGGACTGTGCCTGGCGCCCCCAGAGAATCGCCACCAGCGGACGGTCGCGCTCCACCAGAGCCTCGATCGCGCGCCCGGTGACCTGCTCCCATCCCTTCCCTCGGTGGGAGGCCGGCTGCCCCGGCGCCACCGTGAGGACACGGTTGAGCAGGAGGATCCCGCTCGCGGCCCAGGAGCTCAGGTCGCCGTGCCGGGGGGCCGGTAGTCCCAGATCGTCGGAGTACTCCCGGTAGATGTTGACCAGGCTCCGCGGCAGGGGGCGGACGTGACCGTCCACGGCGAAGCTCAGGCCGACGGCGTGCCCGGGCGTCGGATACGGATCCTGACCCACGATCAGAACGCGGACGTCGTCGAACGGCTGGGTGAAGGCACGCAGGATCCTGTTCCCCTCCGGGAGGTATCCGCGGCCCGCGGAGTCCTCCTCGCGGAGGAAGTCGCCCATCCGGTGGATGCGGTCCTCCACCGGCGCCAATGCGCTCGCCCACCCCGGGCCGACGACCTCCCCCAGCGGAGGCCGAGCCGACTGGTCGCCCGCCACCGGTCAGTCGATCCGTCGGAGCTCGGAGCGGTACCGCATCGCGTTGTCGTGGTACTTCTGCGTGTTCCCCTCGAGCATCGCCGGGTCCACCTCGTACCCCTCGCGGATCCGCGCGGGGGCTCCCATGGCCATGCGCGCGGCGGGCAGTTCGAACCGTGGCGGGATCAGACACCCGGCGGCGACGACCGCCCCGGCACCGATCACGGCGCCGTTCAGCACGATCGAACCGGAGGAGATCAGGGCTCCGTCGCCGATGCTCGCCCCCTCGATGTGCGCGTTGTGCCCCACGATGCAGTGCTCCCCGAACACCGTCGGTTCCGACTCCGTGCAGTGGACGATCGTGCCGTCCTGGATGTTGGTCATGGCGCCGACCTCGATGCGCCCGTAGTCGCCGCGGAGGACGGCGGTCGGCCACACGGACACGCCCGGTCCCAGGCGGACGCGGCCGATCACCACCGCGTCGGGGTGCACCCAGGCGTCGGGGGCGATGTCGGGTTCGAGGTCTCCGAGTGCGTAGACAGCCATGTGGCCAGCCTAGTTCGCCCCCCGCGCGGAGTCCCAGCCCCCGGGGGTCCGCGGGTGCCCGTCGAGAAACACGGCTCCGGGGTCCCCCTCGTGGATCGTCCCGATGACGGTGAAGCCCGGGGGGACGGCGGTCCCGGGCGGGAAGGTGCCCAGCAGACCGTGGTCCTCACCGCCGTCGAGGATCCAGTCCGCGATCCGCGCCTCCGGATCGGGGAGACCCAGGGCGGCGGCGGCCTCGCCCAGGCGGGGGTCGACGGGGAGCGCGTCGACGACGAGGTCCGCCGCGACGCCGGAGGCCCGCGCCATCCCCGACAGGTCGCGCATCAGGCCGTCGCTGACGTCGGTGAGCGCACTGGCGCCGGCGAGTCTGGCGGCCCTCCCGGAACCGATCGGGGGCACGGGGACCCGGTGGGCCTGCTGCAGGGGGCCCTCGGTGTGGCCCGCCAGCAGCAGTGCCAACCCCGCCGCGGAGCGACCGGGTTCACCGGTCAGCGCCACCCGGTCGCCGGGGGCGGCGCCGTCGATCCGCAGGGGGCACGCGCCGTCCGGGAGGGTGCCCATCGCGGTGACACTGACGACGACGAGGTGGGCGCTGGTGAGATCACCGCCCACCACCACGGCACCGGATCGCGCGGCCTCCCCGTGGATCCCGGCGGCCAGCTCCCCGATCTGCTCCATCGTCGTCTCCCCGGGCACCGCCAGGGCCACGAGAACGCGGGAGCATTCGGCGCCCATCGCCAGGACGTCGGAGACGTTCTGGGCGACGGCGCGGCGACCGATGTCCCTCCAGGTGGTCAGGTCCAGGCGGAAGTGGGTCCCCTCGACCAGCATGTCGGTCGTCACCACCGTCGCCGCGGCCGGACCGAGGACGGCGGCGTCGTCCCCGTTGCCCACCGGGTCCCCGGTGTGCGCGTCCCCCGGACCGCTCAACACCGCCAGCACCCCGGCCTCCCCCACCTCCGCGACGGTCAGTGGCCGTTCGGTCGCAGGGCTCATCGGCGTCCTCGGAGGTCAGGCGCCGGGAGGACCGGCGGGTGTCTGTAGCGTTGCCGACAGGCTAGCGGCCGCCACCCCGGGCGGCCGACCGCGGGAGAGAGGACCCCTCGAGGTGGGCAACACGGACACGGTCTCGGGCGACGGTCACGACGCGCGCGTCCCGGGGCCGGGGACACCGGACGGCCGGTCAGCCGACGGCGGGGGCCACCGCCCGCCGGTCTCGCCCCTCGTGGTGATCGCGGCGGTCCTCATCCCGCTGGTGCTGCTCGCCGTGGTGCTCGTCCTGGTGCGGGACGTCCGGGACGAGGCGGCCGAGTCCGCCGCGAGCGAGCCCGTGACCGCGGTGACCATCCCGGCCCCGGGGGCCGACTCCGCGGTGTGTCTGTCGCTGGTGGAGTCCCTCCCGGACACCCTCGGTGAGGCGAACCGGGTCGCGTTCGTCGAGCCCGCCCCGCCGGGCGCCGCGGCGTACCGGCTGCCCGACGCCCAGACCGTCGTCGTCCGCTGCGGCCTCCCCGCCCCGCCGACCTTCACCGTCGGGGTGTCGCTCCAGGAGGTCAACGGCGTCCAGTGGTTCAACGAACCGGACCCGGACCCCGCTGTGACCTCGTCCACCTGGGTCGCCGTCGACCGACCGGAGTACATCGCGGTCACTCTCCCCGCGACCGGCGGCACGGGTCCGATCCAGGATCTCTCCGACGCCCTCACCGCCGGTCTCGAGGCCGTCGAACCGCGGCCCGCGCCGATCGGCTGACCCCCGGGGTCAGCAGCCGGCGAGCGCGGTCCGCACGAGAGTGTCGAGCAGGGTCCGGTAGTCGACGCCGGAGGCCGCCCACATCTGCGGGTACATCGAGATCGGGGTGAACCCTGGCATGGTGTTGACCTCGTTGATCACCGGACCGTGCTCGGTGACGAAGAAGTCGACCCGGCTCAGTCCACGGGCGTCCAGGGCGTGGAACGCCTCGACGGCCAGGGTGCGCAGCCGATCGGTGTCCGCGGCGGGGAGCAGCGCCGGCAGGTCGAACGTGCAGACGTCGTCGAGGTACTTGGTGTCGAAGTCGTAGAAGGAGTCGCCCTCGGTCTCGCCCTCCAGACCGGTGGGCTCACCGGGGATGTGCAGTTCGGCGGGCAGGCTCGCCTCCACCCGACCGTCCGGGTACTGCAGGACACCGCATTCGACCTCTCGGCCCACGATGGCGGCCTCGACGATCACCTTGGGGTCGAATCTGCGGGCCTCGGCGATGGCCGCGTCGAGGTCTCCCGCGCGGGAGACCTTGGTGATCCCGATGGACGAGCCACCGCGGGCGGGCTTGACGAACAACGGCAGCCCGAGCCTGTCCAGTTCCGCCTGCGGCGGCGTCGCGGCCCCGGGACGCAGCACCACCTGCTCACCGATCGGCAGACCCGCCGCCCCCAGCACGACCTTGGTGAACTCCTTGTCCATACCGGCCGCGCTGGCGAACACCCCCGGCCCCACGTAGGGGATCCCCGAGAGCTCGAGGAGTCCCTGGACGGTGCCGTCCTCCGCATGGGTGCCGTGCATGACGGGGAAGACCACGTCCACGCGGGCGGCCTGCTCACCGGCTCGCTCCCCGTCCACGTACCGCAGGACCCCCCGGTCGTCCGAGGACAGTCCGAGTGCCACCTGTGGTCGCCCCGGGTCGACCTCCGGCATGACGCGGTCGACGATCCGCAGGTCCGACACGTCGTCGGGACCCAGGGTCCATCTCCCCGATCCGGTGATCCCGACGGGGATCACCTCGTAGACGGATCGGTCGAGATGTGCCATGACGGCGCCGGCGGACACGCAGCTCACGGAGTGTTCCGTGCTGCGGCCGCCGTAGAGGACGGCAACGGTGATGCGATTCACCGGGCCGAGGCTACTCGGGCTTGGTGCTCCGTCTCATGAGGCGCACCGCCACCTCGACGGCGTCGCCGCCCTCGTGGCAGATCTCGTGGACGGCCTCGGTGAGCGGCATCTCGACGCCCACCTGTCGGGCGAGCGCACGGATCGACGTGCAGGACTTGACCCCTTCCGCGACCTGCCCGTTCGTGGCCTCCTGCGCCTGTTCCAGGGTCTCACCCTTGCCCAGTCGTTCACCGAAGGTCCGGTTGCGGGACAGCGGTGAGGTGCACGTGGCGACCATGTCGCCGAGCCCCGCCAGTCCGGCGAAGGTCATCTGGTTGGCGCCGAGCGCCACCCCGAGCCTCGTCGACTCCGCCAACCCGCGGGTGACGAGAGTGGCCATGGTGTTGTCGCCCAGGCCCATCCCGGTGGCGATCCCGCACACCAGCGCGATGACGTTCTTGGTGGAGCCACCGATCTCGCACCCCACCACATCGGTGTTGGTGTAGGGACGGAAGTAGGGGGTGGAGAACGCGTCCTGCAGGCGGGCCGCCCGGTCGACGTCCGTACAGGCGATCACGGTCGCCGCCGGCTGACCCTCGGCGATCTCTCTCGCGAGGTTGGGGCCGGACAACGCGGCGATCCTGTCCCCTGTCAACCCGGTGACCTCGGCGACGACCTCGCTGATGCGCATCAGCGTCCCCGTCTCGATGCCCTTCGCCAGGGAGATGACCCCGGCGTCCGACTCGAGGAGGTCGACCCATTTCTCCAGGTTCCCCCTCAGGCTCTGCGACGGGACGGCCAGGACGACCTCGTGGGAGCCGGCGAGCACCTCGGCCGGGTCCGTCGAGGCGGTGACCGTCGCGGGCAGGACGATGTCCGGCAGGTACTTCTCGTTACAGTGCCGCTCGTTGATCCCGTGGGCCACCTCGTCCCGGCGGGCCCACATGACCACCTCCGACCCCGCGTCCGCGAGCACCTTGCCGACGGCGGTCCCCCACGACCCCGCACCCATCACCGCGACCCGCGCCATTTCGCCTCCCGGCTCGTCGTCCCCCACCCGGGCCATCGCCGGTGGATCGTGTGCAAACGCTACCCGGCGCGGCGCGCTCGCGAGGGTCTGCTGGCAGGATGGCGGTCGATGAGTACGGTGTCGGATCACGGGGCGACTGACGGCGGGTGGACGATAGTCGTCCCCGTCAAGGCCCTCGACCGCGCCAAGAGCCGCCTCGCCCGCGCTCTGCCCGCGTCCGACAGGCGGGCCCTCGCCCTCGCGATGGCCGCGGACGTTCTCCGGACCTGCGTCGCGACGCCCGGTGTCTCCCGGGTGCGGGTGGTGACCTCGGATCCCGATGTGGCGGCGCTGGCCCGCCTCCTCCCGGTCGAGATCGTCCCGGAGCCGGTCGACCCGCCGGGACGCCCGGACGGCGACCCGCTCAACGCGGCGCTCACCGAGGCGATCCACGGCGTACCCGGCCCGGTCGGCGTGGTGACCGCGGATCTGCCCGAACTCGGGCCCCCTCAACTCGCCCGGGTGCTCGCGGTCGCCGCCCGGCACCCGCATTCGATCGTGCCCGACCATCGTGGATCCGGGACGACCATGGCGTTCTGGACCGGCTCCGCCGGTGTGCGCGTGCCCCGGTTCGGGCCCGACTCCGCCGCCCGACACCTGTCCGAGGGTGGTGCCGTCCCGCTCGGCGGGGCCGACCCCTCGGGCGCGGCCGGTCGCGACGTCGACACCCCCGAGGACGTCCTGGAACTGACCGGACGCGCCGTCGGTGAGGCCACCGCGGCCGTTCTGAGGACCCCCTCTGTGAGTCAACGTGCTCACTCCGCCGGGGTATCGGCCACAATGGTCCGGTGACCGCAGACGACACCGTGCTCGAGCAACTCCCCCGACCCCGTGACCGCTACCTCAACCGAGAACTCAGCTGGCTCGACTTCAACGCACGAGTGTTGGCCCTGGCGGGCGAGAAGGACCTGCCGCTACTCGAGAGGGCCAAGTTCCTCGCGATCTTCGCGTCGAATCTGGACGAGTTCTACATGGTGCGGGTGGCCGGCCTCAAGCGCCGCGACAAGACGGGGCTGTCGGTCAGGTCCGCGGACGGCCAGACGCCCGCCGAGCAGCTCGGCCGGATCAGTGTCCGGACCCGCGAGCTCTGCGACGAGCAGACCCGGTTGTTCCACGACGAGATCAGGCCCGAACTCGAGCTGCACGGGATCAGGATCCTGCCCTGGGGCGAGCTCACCGCCGACGAGCGGTTCTCCCTGGCGGAGTTGTTCAGGAACTCGATCTTCCCCGTCCTCACGCCGCTCGCCGTCGACCCGGCACACCCCTTCCCCTACATCTCCGGCCTCAGCCTGAACCTGGCGGTGATCATCCGGGACATCGGTTCGGGGCAGGAGCACTTCGCCCGCGTCAAGATCCCCCACAACGTGCCCCGGTTCGTCAGGGTCGCCCGGGACGCGGAGGACGAGTACTCGTTCGTGCCCGCCGAGGAGATCATCGCGGCCCACCTCGGCGATCTGTTCCAGGGCATGGAGGTGGTCGAGCACCACGTCTTCCGCGTGACCCGTAACGCGGACATGGAGGTCGAGGAGGACCGGGACGAGGACCTGCTGCAGGCGCTCGAGCGCGAACTCGCCCGCCGCCGCTTCGGCTCCGCCGTGCGGCTGGAGATCGCCGAGGACATGACGCCGCGGATGCTCCGGATCCTGCAGCACGAACTCGACGTGGACTCCGAGGACGTGATCCGGTTCTCGGGACTGCTCGATCTGACGGGGCTGTGGCAGATCCACGGTCTGGACATGCCCGACCTCAAGGATCCGGCGATGGTCCCCGCCACCCCCCCGGCATTCGGTGAGCGCGAGACCGCCCGGAACATCTTCGCGTCCCTCCAGGAGGGCGACGTCCTGGTCGAGCACCCCTATGACTCGTTCGCGACCACCGTCCAGCGGTTCATCGAACAGGCTGCCGCGGACGAGAACGTACTGGCGATCAAACAGACCCTGTACCGGACCTCCGGCGACTCCCCCATCGTCAACGCTCTCGTGGACGCCGCGGCGGCCGGCAAGCAGGTCGTGGCGCTGGTGGAGATCAAGGCCCGTTTCGACGAGCAGAACAACATCCGCTGGGCGCGCGAGCTCGAGCAGGCCGGGGTCCACGTGGTGTACGGCCTGTTGGGACTCAAGACCCACTGCAAGACGTGCCTGGTGGTCCGGAAGGAGGGCGACAGGCTGCAGCGTTACGCCCACATCGGCACCGGCAACTACAACCCCAAGACGGCCCGCCTGTACGAGGACGTGGGGCTGTTCACCGCGGACGAGGACGTCGTGTCCGATCTGACGGACCTGTTCAACCACCTCACCGGGTTCTCCAACGTCTCCAAGTACCGACGACTGCTCGTGGCCCCCGAGGGGATCCGCTCGGGGATCATCGAGCGGATCGACCGCGAGATCGGCTTCGCGGCCGAGGGGCGCGAGGCGGGGATCCGGCTGAAGGCCAACGCGTTGGTCGACGAGCAGATCATCGACGCCCTCTACCGGGCCTCCCAGGCGGGCGTGCAGGTGGACATCGTGGTCCGCGGGATCTGTGCCCTGCGCGCCGGGGTCCCCGGGCTCAGCGAGAACATCCACGTCCGCTCGATCCTCGGACGCTTCCTCGAGCACTCGCGGATCCTCAACTTCCGCGGGGCGGACGAGGTGCTCATCGGCAGCGCCGACATGATGCACCGGAACCTCGACCGCCGGGTCGAGGTGATGACCACCGTCACCGACCCCCGGCTCAAGGGTCAGATCCACCGCATCTTCGACTCCGCCCTCGACCCGGCCACACGCAGCTTCCACCTGAGACCCGACGCCTCGTGGGCGCGGATGCCCGCCCCCGGGGACCGGTCCGCCTCGGTCGACCACCAGGAACGTATGGCCTCCGTCCACGCGGGGTTCCGGGACCGATGAGCAGGAAGTCGAACGGCGGCCGGACCAGCGTCCGGGTGGTCCCCGCGGCCGGGGCCGTCCTGTACCGCATGGACGGGGGGGCGGCCCGCTGCGCCGTGGTCCACCGCCCCCGGTACGACGACTGGTCGTTGCCCAAGGGCAAGGTCGATCCCGGCGAGTCGCTGCCCGTCACCGCGGTGCGGGAGATCGCGGAGGAGACCGGGTTCTCCGCGGCGCTCGAGTCCAGGATCGGGACCACCGCGTACCCGCTCAAGGAGAACACCCGCAAGGAGGTCACCTACTGGTCCGCGCTCGCGTCCGGGGGCGGCTTCGAGCCCAACTCCGAGGTCGACGACATCCGGTGGCTCCCGGTGGACGAGGCCAAGGACCTGGTCTCGTACGCGCTGGACCGCAAGATCCTCACGCGGTTCGCCGCGGCCCGGCCGGTGGATTCGGTCCTCCTGCTGGTCAGACATGCCAAGGCGGGCAGCCGCTCGGAATGGAGTGGTGACGACTCGTCGCGCCCACTCGACAAGGCCGGACGCACCCAGGCCGAGCTCCTGGTCCCGATGCTCAGGGCGTTCGGCGTCCGGAGGCTCCACAGCGCCCCCCGGGTGCGTTGCCAGCAGACCCTGGGCCCACTCGCCGACGAGCTCGGGGTCGGGGTCACAACCGAGCCGGCACTGACCGACGAGGCGTACCTGGACGATCCCGTCACCGCCCGCGCCCGCCTGATCGAGATCGCCGGCGGCGACGGGGTGGCGGCGGTGAGCTCTCAGGGGACCGCGATTCCCGGCCTCCTGGGGGATCTGGCCGAGCTGGCCGGTATCGACGTGGGGGACACCTCGACCAAGAAGTCCGGGACCTGGGGGCTGGGTTTCGACGGCGGGACCCTGGTGTTCGCCGACTACTATCCGAGCCCGCTCCCCGTGCGGTGAGTCAGTCGCTCAGCTGACCTTGTCGCGGTGGTTGACACCGTTCTTCCCGACACCTCCGAATGACTGGTGTGAACTGGACCGCTTGGCGGCGAGGCGCCCTTCGGGGAGGGTCTCGGTGCCCTGGACGACGGACTTGAAATACTGCCCGGGCCGGAAGGCCGGCGAGTACGTGGGTGGTACCGGGATGGACTCACCGGTGTGCGGGTTGCGCGCGACCCGCGCCGCCCGTGCGCGCTTCTCGAAGATGCCGAATCCCATGATGGTGATGGACTCTCCGGCCGCCACCGCCCGCACGATGATGTCGAGAGTGTTCTCCAGCGCCTCGGTGGCGAGCTGGTGGTCTCCGTCCATCCGTTCCGCCAGCTCGGCGATCAGGTCGGCCTTGTTCACGAGGGATCCCCCTTAGGGTGAGTACGCCGACGCGGCAGAGCACCGCGTCATACGGAATATAAGCATACTCACACGTTGCCGTCACGGGGAGCGTTCCGGGCGCGACTCCGTGGCCGGACGATCAGCCGCGACCGGGCAGGGTGGTGACGGGCTTGAAGGTCGGCCTGCGCTCCTCGAATTCCGCGATGGCATCGGCCTGCCGGAGGGTGAGCCCGATGTCGTCGAGACCTTCCATGAGACGCCAACGGGTGTAGTCGTCGATCTCGAACGGGACGGTCACGTCACCCGCGGTCACGGTCCGGGTCCCCAGGTCGACGGTCAACTCGAGGCCCGGACGTTCGTCCATGACCTTCCAGAGCAGGTCGACGTTCTGCTGCTCGACCTGCGCGGCCACCAGACCGGATTTGCCGGAGTTGCCACGGAAGATGTCGGCGAAGCGCGAGGAGATGACGACGCGGAATCCGAAGTCCTTCAGGGCCCACACCGCGTGCTCCCGCGACGAACCGGTGCCGAAGTCCGGACCCGCCACGAGCACGGAGGCGCGGTCGTACGGGGAACGGTTGAGCACGAAGTCGGGCTCGTTCGCCCGCCAGGACGAGAACAGCCCGTCCTCGAACCCGGTGCGGGTGACCCGCTTGAGGTACTCGGCGGGGATGATCTGGTCGGTGTCCACGTTGGACCGGTGCAGCGGGGCCCCGATGCCGGTGTGGGTGGTGATCGGCTCCATGATGATCAGGCCCCCTTCGCGGGCTCGAGATCGGCGGGGGAGGCCAGTCGGCCGACGACGGCCGTGGCCGCGGCGACCGCCGGGCTGACGAGGTGGGTACGGGCGCCCTTGCCCTGGCGGCCCTCGAAATTGCGGTTGGAGGTCGAGGCACAGCGCTGGCCGGGCTCGAGTGAGTCCGGGTTCATCCCGAGGCACATCGAGCACCCCGGTTGACGCCATTCGGCGCCGAACGCGGTGAACACCTTGTCCAGGCCCTCCTGCTCGGCCAACTGGCGCACCTGCATCGATCCCGGGACGACCAGCATCCGGACACCGTCGGCGACCGCGCGGCCGTCGATGATCTCCGCCACGGTCCGGAGGTCCTCGATACGCCCGTTGGTGCACGAGCCCACGAAGACGACGTCGACCGGGACGTCGCGCAACGGGGTGCCGGCCTCGAGGTCCATGTACTCGAGCGCGCCCTCGGCGGCGACACGGTCGCTCTCGTCCCCGAACGACTCCGGGTGCGGGACGGTGGACCCGAGGGGCACACCCTGGCCGGGGTTGGTCCCCCAGGTGACGAACGGGGTGAGGGCGGAGCCGTCGATCACCACCTCGGCGTCGAACACCGCGTCGTCGTCGGTCCGCAGACCGGTCCAGTACTCGACGGCGGCGTCCCACTCCTCCCCGGCGGGGGCGTGTGGCCGCCCCTTCAGGTAGTCGTAGGTGGTCTGGTCCGGGGCGATCATCCCGGCCCGGGCGCCGGCCTCGATGCTCATGTTGCAGACGGTCATCCGCGCCTCCATCGAGAGCTTCTCGACGGCCTCGCCGCGGTACTCGATGATGTACCCCTGCCCCCCGCCCGTGCCGATCTGGGCGATGACGGCCAGGATGAGATCCTTGGCGGAGACGCCCGGCTGCAGTTCGCCGGTGACGGTGACGGCCATGGTCTTGAACGGCCGCAGGGACAGTGTCTGGGTGGCCATGACGTGCTCGACCTCGGACGTCCCGATACCCATCGCGATGGAGCCGAACGCACCGTGGGTCGAGGTGTGCGAGTCCCCGCACACGACGGTCATGCCGGGCTGGGTCAGGCCGAGCTGGGGCCCGATGATGTGGACGATGCCCTGCCCCGGGTCACCCATCGGGTACGCCCGGACCCCGAACTCCGCGCAGTTGGTGCGCAGTGTCTCGATCTGGGTCCGCGAGACGCGGTCTGCGATGAGGTTGACGGCCCCGCCGACGATGTCGGTCGGGACGTTGTGGTCCTCGGTCGCCAGGGTGAGGTCCGGCCGGCGCAGGCCGCGGCCCGCCAGACGGAGCCCGTCGAAGGCCTGCGGACTGGTGACCTCGTGGATGAGGTGGAGATCGATGTAGATGAGGTCCGGCTGTCGGGCTTCGCCCTCACCCTCGCCCCTGACCACGACGTGGTCATCCCAGACCTTCTCCGCCAGGGTTCGGCCCCGGGCACCGCCGGACGGTGTCACACTCATCACGCCTCCAGTCCACGCCCCGGGATGGAACCGATGGATTCTCACCATGTAGGACGCTATAGTCGAACTGTGAGACAGTATAGCGGGATCGGAGTCCTCGACAAAGCCATGACGGTGCTCCACGCGGTGGCCGAGCAGCCGTGTGTCCTGGCCGACCTCTGCGAGCGCACCGGACTCCCCCGGGCGACCGCCCACCGGCTCGCGGTGGGCCTCGAGATCCACCAGCTCCTCTCCCGGGACGATGCCGGCGTGTGGAGCCTCGGCCCGGGCCTGGCCACGCTCGCCGCGCACGCCGCGGACTCCCTGGCGGAGGCCGCGTCCTCCGTCCTACCCCGCCTCCGCGAGGCCACGGAGGAGAGCGTCCAGGTGTACCGCCGCGACGGCGACCGGCGGATCTGCGTGGCCTCCGCCGAGCCCCCCACCGGTCTGCGGGACACCGTCCCCGTGGGTGCCATCCTGCCCATGAGCCGGGGTTCGGGCGCGAAGGTCCTGGCGGCGTGGGCCGACCCCGCCACCCAGCGCGCGCTGCTGGTGGACGCGGCCTACACCGAGCGCCAGCTCGCCGAGGTGCGGCGGCGCGGGTGGGCCCAGTCCGTGGCCGAGCGCGAGGCCGGCGTCGCCTCCATCTCCGCCCCCATCAGGGACGCCGGTGGCAGCGTCGTGGCCGCGATCTCCGTCTCGGGCCCGGTGGACCGCATCGGTCGACGCCCCGGGGTGCGCTGGGCGGCTGACCTCCTCGCCGCCGCCGAGGCGATCCACAAGAGGCTGTAGGTCCCGGTGCTCAGGCGGGCCGTCGCCCCTCGACGAGTCGGCCGAGCGCCCACGGCAGGCTGCTGAGGCTCGGTTGACGCACGGCCGACACGAGGTCGCCGTCGCGCGGATCCACCCGGACCACCTGAACGCCCGGTCGCCTCAGCTCCCGGTACGGGACGGGCTCCGGGTGGGAGATCACGTCGACACCCAGATCGCGGATCTCCTTCGCGAACGGCGCACCGTCGTGGAGGGTGGCGACGGGGGTGTCGGGGCGGGCGCCGGTGCCGATGACGACGACGAGGGCGCCGACCCCGAGCCTCCGCTGCCCCCGGGTCCACGATTCCAGCGCCTCCTCGGCGACGGCGGCGACCCGGTCCGGGTCGCGGTCGACGGCCTCGGCCACCACCTCGAGGTGCGTCCGCCACCCCGGACGGCCGTCTGGGTCCACGATGACCGTGGCGAGTTGCTCGAACCCCCGCAGCTGGGACTCGGAGACGTCCGCCGCGGCGAGCGCGAAGGCATCGACCCCGAACGGCAGGAGGGAGCGCAGACTGGGGAGCCCCGGGCCACCCCAGTCCGGCGCGGGCGGGGACGGCCGGTCCCGCCACGGGCGGGGCCCCGTCCCGTCGGCTGCCCATGCCGCTTCCGGCTCCAGCCCCAGGGCCAGCACGACGTCCAGGTCAGCGGAGGACAGGGGCATCACGCGCCGGACCGGTGGGTCGTCGGTCGGGGTGCGGACGGGACTCGGCGGGGACATCGGGTCACCCGACGTGGTGGTCGGGCTCGTCGTAGACTCCCCCACCGCCCCGCACGCGGACAGGGCCGCCAGCCCGGCTCCGGCGCCGAGCGCCAGTCGGAGGACGTCGCGACGAGAGTGCACGGAGGAATGGTCTCACGTCCTCAAATACGCGATGTCCCGGCTCCTCGCTCGCGCGAGCAACCGGGACATGTCACTGAGTACCCCCGATGGGATTCGAACCCACGCTACCGCCGTGAGAGGGCGGCGTCCTAGGCCGCTAGACGACGGGGGCCTGGTACGCCTCGACTCTAGCGACCCGACCGGCGCTCCACAAAATCGGCGGGCCGATCGCCGTTCACCCGGTGCAAATATGCACTCGGTCTACTTTTCTGTAGACTCCCCTGGTGACCTCACCGCCGGAACCCGACTCCCTCCGCGAGCGCAAACGCCGCGCCACGATGCTCGCCATAGAGGACGCCGCGACCTCCCTCGTGCTCGAGCACGGGTACGACTGTGTGACGGTGGACCAGATCTGCGCCGCCGCCCAGGTCTCCAAGCGCACGTTCTTCAACTACGTGCCCTCGAAGGAGGCCGCCGTCATCGGTTCGCCGCCCCGGGACGTCCCACTCGCGGGCCGCCGCGAGTTCCTCGACGCGGCCGACCCGGACGTCCCCGGGGCGCTCCTTCGGCTGTTCCTCGCGGCGTTCGCGGCCGCGCGGATCGCGGACGACGCCCAGACCGCGACCCTGGCCCACCGTCGAGCGGAGATCTTCCGGGCCGACCCAGACCTCGGGGTGGCCCGCGTGACCGCGTCTTCTCGTTTCCAGCTCCGCCTGGTGGACCTCGTGACCGAGCACTTCGAGCGTCACCCGGCCCTGCGCCGCCTCGACGGGGTCGCGGCGAGGGCGGAGGCACGTGCCTACGTGGCTCTCGTGGCCGCCTCGGCCAACCTCGGGCTGTCCACCTGGCTGACCCGGGAGGCCGCGACGTTCGCCGACCTCGACGCCGAGTGTGCCCTCGCCCTCCGGCAGCTCGCACTTCTCGTCACCGCGCCCTCCGACGCCACACCGGCCGGGACCACACCGACCGGGACCACCTCTCCTGAGACCACGGGAACCACGTCATGAACGACACCAGCATGAACGACACCAGCTCGATCGCCACGGACGAGCGCGAACCCACCGGACCGGCTCCGGTATCCCACAATGTGCCGCTGGTCTTCACGTCCCTGCTGCTCGGGATGCTCATCGTGTCACTGGGCCAGATGATCTTCGCCACCGCGTTGCCCACGATCGTCGCGGACCTCGGCGGGGTCGACAAGATGAGCTGGGTCATCACCGTCTATCTCCTGACCATGACCATCGGGCTTCCCGTGTACGGCAAGCTCGGCGACCAGATCGGCCGAAAACCGCTCTTCGTCGTCGCCATCCTGCTGTTCCTCGGCGGCTCCGTACTCGGCGCCCTCTCGTGGAGCATCGACATCCTGATCGTCTCGCGCGCGATCCAGGGCCTGGGAGGTGGCGGCCTGATGGTGCTGTCCCAGGCCATCGTCGCCGATGTCGTCCCCGCCCGGCAGAGGGGCCGGTACATGGGGGTCATGGGGGCCGTCTTCGGACTGTCGTCGATCCTCGGTCCGCTCCTGGGCGGATTCTTCACCGAGGGCCCGGGCTGGCGCTGGGCACTGTGGTTCAACCTACCGATCTGCCTGCTCACCCTCGTGGTGGCAGTCCTCTACCTGAAGCTGCCCACCCGCGGCACGGGCCGCAGCACGGACTGGCCGGGCACCGTCCTCATGGTCACGGCCACGACGGCGCTCATCCTCGTCTGTTCGTGGGCCGGTAACCGCTACACGTGGACCGACCCCGTGATCCTCGGCCTCTCCGCGCTGTTCCTGATCTGCGCCACGGCGTTCGTCCTCGTCGAGTTGCGCTCGCCGCACCCGCTGATCCCCATGACCCTGTTCGCCGAACGCAACTTCGCGCTCTCCACTGCCGCCGGGCTCATCATCGGCGTGGCGATGTTCGGGACGATCACGTACCTGCCCACCTACATCCAGATGGTCCACGGGCTCGGGCCGACCGACGCCGGCCTGATGATGACCCCGATGATGGCGGGGATGATGGGAACCTCCATCGTCGTGGGCAACATCGTGAGCCGTACCGGCCGCTACAAGTGGTACCCCGTGGTCGGGACGGTCATCATGTCCGTGGGCCTGTGGCTCATCAGCTCCCTCGAGGCCTCCGACACCCTCCTCCACCTCGGAGCGGTCCTCTTCGTGTTCGGCTTCGGCCTGGGCCTGTGCATGCAGCTGCTCGTGTTGATCGTCCAGAACTCGTTCCCCGTGTCGATGGTCGGGACCGCCACCGCGTCCAACAACTTCTTCCGCCAGATCGGCGGGACGCTGGGGTCGGCGATCGTGGGGTCGCTCTTCGTCAGCCGTCTGGCAGACCTCATGGGCGAGCGGATCCCGGATGCGGCAGCGACGATGGGACCGGCGGGGGCCGAGATGGCCTCGTCGTTCGCCGAGGGCTCCGGCGCGGCGAACTCGATGAGCCCGGAGATCCTCGCCGGCCTCCCGGGGCCCCTGCACGACGCGATCGTGGGGTCGTACAACGACGCCCTGGTGCCGATCTTCCTCGTCGTGGTCCCCCTCCTGCTGATCGCCACGGTGCTGCTGCTGTTCATCCGGGAGGACCCACTCAAGGAGACCGTCGACTGACCGTCGCGGCGGATCGACCGCACCGACCGGGCAGCGTGCTCACTGCGCCGCCGGACCGGGGTGAGCACACCGACACGAGATCCACACGCGCGGCAACCGCCCCGTTACGCGACGGCGATAGCTTGCCCAGCGTGAACACTCCCCGAGAGACCGTCCTGCGTTTCCTCGCCGCCCCGACCGACGTCGGCACCGGGAACCAGGTGCACACCGGCCGGATCCTCGAGTGGATCGACAAGGCCGCGTACGCCCAGGCCGCGGTGTGGTCCGGCGGGTACGCCGTCACCGCGTATGTCGGCAATGTCCGTTTCTCGCGGCCGATCGAGGCCGGGGAACTCGTCGAGGTGTCCGCGCGACTGGTCCACACGGGCTCGACCTCGATGCACATCCAGTGCGACGTCCGGGCCTGCGATCCCGTGACCCTCGACTACCGGCACTGCGCGGAGTGCCTGGTCGTCTTCATCGCCGTCCGCGCGGGGAGGCCCACCCCGGTGCGGTCCTGGCGGCCCGCCTCCCGGCTGGAGGTCCACGAGTCCGACGAGGCGGTGATGCGCATCGCACTGCGGAAGGACATCGAGGACGCGATGGCCGTCCAGACCTACTCCGACGCGGGAACCGCACCCCGATCGGCCCTGCGGTTCCTCGCGGCCCCCGGTGACGTGAACTGGGGCGGCAACGTGCACGGCGGGCGCATCATGTCGTGGATCGACGACGCCGCGAACCTGTGTGCGACCCACTGGTCGGGCACCCCGTGCACCTCCGTGTACGCCGGCGGTGTGCGCTTCTACCACCCCGTGAAGATCGGCCACGTCGTCGAGGTGGAGGCCAGGCTCCTGCACACCGGTCACGAGACGATGCACGTGTCCGTCCACGTCCGATCCGGTGAGCCCACGTCACCGGATCGGGTGCTGACGACCCATTGCCTGGCCGTGTGCGCGGCTCTGGGCCCCGATCTCAGACCCACCCCGGTCCCCCATTGGACCCCGCTGACCGAGGAGGACCGTGCCCTCGACCAGCACGCACGGCACCTCATCCGGCTGCGAGGGCGGGGTCGGGTTGACGGGCCCGAGCGGGTGGGTGCCGAGCGGGTGGGTGCCGAGCGGGTGGGTGCCGAGCGGGTGGGTGCCGAGCGGGTGGGTGCCGAGCAGAGGGAGCCCACAGAGGTGGCGACCGTCTTATGACGGGACCCCGTCTCGCATCCGACGGCGCGGAGAGCAGTGGACGTGGGACACACCGGGACGGAGAGGACCGCTAGGGGCGAGAACCCCGGTGGGCGGGGACACAATGCTGGGAGAGAACCCCGATCGGCGGGAACCCCGCCGAAAAGCGAGAACGCCCGGAGCATGATGCTCCGGGCGTTCTCATGTGTACCCCCGATGGGATTCGAACCCACGCTACCGCCGTGAGAGGGCGGCGTCCTAGGCCGCTAGACGACGGGGGCTCAGGACGCGATTCCGCGAGGAACCGCTGCAGTGAGCGCTGCGACGCGCTCAGCTGGCCTACCAGGACTCGAACCTAGAACGACGGTACCAGAAACCGCTGTGTTGCCAATTACACCATAGGCCACTGTATTCACTTGTCCGCCCCGTGCGGGGCGACCTCGAAGAGACTATCAAAGCACCGAGGGTGAATAGCAAATCGCCTGGTCATTCAGCAATGGGCGCGGCCCGCAGGCGGGCCAGTGTGACCTCGCGACCCAGCAGTTCCAGCGACTCGAACAGCGGCGGGGAGATGTGCGATCCGGTCACCGCGACGCGGACCGGCCCGTAGGCCTTGCGCGGCTTGATCCCGAGCTCGTCGACCAGCGCACCGGAGAGCGCAGCCTCGATCGCGGGGGTGGACCACTCCGGCACGGCTTCCAGTGCTGCCACCGCCGCGTCCACCACCTCGCGCGAATCGGCCTTGAGATTCTTGGCCGCGGACTTGGGGTCCACTGCGAACTCCGACTCGTCCACCACCAGGAAGCGGATGAGGTCCCACGCGTCGGACAGCACAACGATGCGGGTCTGCAACAGGTCCGCCACAACCGCCCAGCGATCGCCGTCCAGGTCCGCGGGGAGCGTCAGGCCGTCCTCGGACGGGTGCGCCTCCAGGAAGTCCCTCAGGCGCCGCGCGAACTCCTCCGGCGGGAGCCGCCGGATGTGCTCGGCGTTGATCGCATCGGCCTTCTTCTGGTCGAACCGAGCAGGGTTGGCGTTGACCTGGCGCACCTCGAAGGCGTCCACCATCTCCTGCAGGGAGAACACGTCGCGGTCGTCCGACAGTCCCCAGCCGAGCAGCGCGAGATAGTTGAGCAGCCCCTCGGGCAGCATCCCCCGGTCGCGGTGCAGGAACAGATCCGATTCCGGATCCCGCTTGGAGAGCTTCTTGTTGCCGTCGCCCATGACGAACGGCAGATGCCCGAACTCGGGGACCCGATCGGCCACCCCGATCCTCGTCAGCGCGCGGTAGAGCGCTATCTGCCTGGGGGTCGAACTGAGCAGGTCCTCGCCGCGCAGGACGTGGGTGATCTGCATGAGCGCGTCGTCCACCGGGTTGACCAGGGTGTACAGCGGGATCCCGTTGCCCCGGGTGAGCGCGAAGTCCGGAACGGTGCCGGCCTTGAACACGGTCTCCCCGCGGACGAGGTCGTCCCACCCGAGGTCCTCGTCCGGCATCCGCAGCCGGATCACGGCGCCTCGGCCCTCGTCCCGGTAGGCCTGCTTCTGTTCCTCCGTCAGGTCACGGTCGAAGCCGTCGTACCCCAGTTTGGGGTCGCGCCCGGCCGCCCGGTGGCGCGCCTCGACCTCGTCGGCGGTCGAGAAGGACTCGTAGGCCTCACCGGCGTCGACTAGCCTGCGCACCACATCGAGGTGCTGGTCGCGTCGTTCGGACTGGCGGTAGGGCGCGTACGGACCGCCCACCTCCGGACCCTCGTCCCAGTCCAGTCCGAGCCACCGCAGCGCGTCGAGCAGGGCCTGGTACGAGTCCTCCGAGTCGCGTGCGGCGTCGGTGTCCTCGATGCGGAAGACGAAGGTCCCGCCCGTGTGCCGGGCGTGAGCCCAGTTGAACAGCGCCGTCCGGACGAGCCCCACATGAGGAGTACCGGTGGGCGACGGGCAGAAGCGGACGCGGACGTCTGGGGCTGTCATGCGCACCATCCTAGTGACGGTCCCGGCTCGCACCCCCGCGCAGGACCGGCCTAGGATCGGCGGGTACCCGTGGCCCGCCACTCGCGCGCGATCCACGCACATCGGAGTCGAGGGAGGCGAGCCGTGGCGTCAGGGCCCCACCCCGACGCCGCCAGGCCTGTCACCGCTCCGGACTTCCTCCTGTCCCGCCACACCGGATCGCTGCGGACCCAGGGCTCCCTCCGCGTCTTCCCCGACCCCGCCGACGCGGCGCTGGCCCTCCGGGCCGGACACTGCGGGCTGGTGGTGGGCGCCATCGGGTTCGAGCCGGACGCCCCGGCCGCACTGGTCGAGCCCGACATCGTGGTCCGGACCGACGGCCCACTCGAGCCCCCCGCCTACTTCCGTTCGATCCGCACGCGCGCCCGCGTCGTCGAGGAACTGCCCTCGACCGGGGCCCACCGGAGACGGGTGTCCACCGCGGTCGCCGGTATCCGGGCCGGTGGACTGGACAAGGTGGTGCTCGCGCGCGCGGTCCGGCTGCTCGCAGAGGACCCGATCGACCCTCACGCCGTGTGTGCGGCACTCATCGATTCGAGCCCGTCGGCCGATGGCTTCCTGGTCGACCTGTCCCCCGCCGGTGGGGACCATTCCGGCAGGGTCCTGGTGGGGTCGAGCCCGGAGCTCCTCGTCCGCCGACGCGGTGACGTCGTGGAGTGCCATCCGCTCGCCGGATCCGCCCCCCGTTCCCGTGACACCTCGGTGGACCAGGCCTCGGGACGAGCACTGCAGGCCTCGGGCAAGGACGCCGCCGAGCACGCGTTCGTGGTGGACTCCCTGGCGACCGCGCTCGCCCCCCTCTGCCGGGATCTCCGGATCCCCGAGCACCCGTCGCTCACCTCCACCCGCGAGATGTGGCATCTGGGGACGCGGATCCGTGGACGGGTCGCCGACCCGCGGACGACGGCGCTCGACCTCGCGCTGGCCGTCCACCCCACCCCCGCCGTGTGCGGAACCCCCACCGATGAGGCTCGGCGGGTGATCGCGGGGCTCGAGGGCCGGCGGGGCTTCTATTCCGGCGCGGTGGGCTGGGCGGACGCGGGCGGCGACGGCGACTGGATGGTCACCATCCGCTGCGCGGAGATCGACGCCGATCGTTCAGGGGCGATCGCCTGGGCGGGCGGGGGGCTCGTCGCCGACTCCGACCCCGACGACGAGGTGGCCGAGACCGCCGCCAAGCTCCGCACGGTCCTCACCGCGCTGGGCGCCGTGTGACCGGATTCCCCTGACCGGGCATGGACCGTCAGGCGGGTCAGGAGCCGACCTACCTGTCGACGACGGGGTTGGTCAGCGCCCCGATCCCCTCGATCTCCACGGTGACCCGGTCGCCGGGGAGCATCGGGCCGACTCCGGCCGGGGTCCCCGTCAACACGACGTCGCCCGGGAGCAGCGTCATGACCCTGCTGACGTACTCGATGATCTCCCCGACGGTGTGCATGAACTGGGAGGTGTTGCCGTCCTGGCGCACCTCCGAGGACCCGTCCGGGTGGTGCAGGGTGGTGCGGACGTCGAGTCCGTTGGGGTCGAGGTCGGTGACGATCCAGGGGCCCAGCGGGCAGAAGGTGTCGTACCCCTTCCCGCGCGTCCACTGTCCGTCCGCGAGCTGCTGGTCGCGCGCCGTCACGTCATTGGCGCAGGTGTAGCCCAGGATCACCTCGTGGGCCCGGGCGGCCGAGACGTCGCGACAGGGCTGACCTATCACCACGGCCAGCTCGCCCTCGTGGTCCACCCGCTCGGAACTGGGCGGGTACGCGATGCCGGCCTCGGGGCCGACCACCGAGGTGTTGGGCTTGAGGAAGATCAACGGCTCGGCGGGCGCCTCGGACCCCATCTCCTCGGCGTGCTCCGCGTAGTTCTTACCGACGCACACCACCTTGGAGGCGAGGATCGGAGCGAGCAGACGGACGTCGGCCAGCGGCCATTCGCGGCCGGTGAACTCGGGGGTGCCGAAGGGGTGTTCGGAGATCTCCGCGCAGGTGAGGGCGGCGGGATCGGCGACATCCCCGCGGACCTCGACGAAGGCGAATCCCTGCGGGTGGGCGATACGGGCGAGACGCATACCCGCGATCCTATGCCGTTCGCAGATCCCGGAGCGTCGTGACCCCGCGGTCGTGCAACTCCGCGGCCTGGGCCAGGTAGAGCTCCGCGCAGGCGAGCGCGTCGATCAGCGCATCGTGTGCCCGGTAGCGGGGAAGCCCGTAGCGCTCCCGGGCCCTCCACAGCCGGAGTTCGTCCGGCGAGGACTCCGGGGCGAAACCCCTGTCGACGCCGGCGCCGAGCACCCGGCGGTGGAGTTCGAGGGTGTCGACCGGCACGAACGGCGGTCGCAGACCGCGACCGGAGGCGCACAGTGCGCCGAGGAAATCGGTCTCTATACGACTGTAGTGGGCCACGAGGACCCGACCGGACAGTGCCTCGAAGATCCGGTCGAGGAAGTCCTCCACACCCACCCCGGTCGCCACCGTGTCGTCGGTGATCCCGTGCAGGGTCGCGCTCTGGCCCACCCCCTCGAGCTCGTCGGCGCCGTCGGCCCGCAGGAGCAGGGCCTGCGCGCCGCCGAGGACGATCCTGTCACCGTCCACCGGCACCAGCCCCACGGACAACACCCTGTCGCGCCGGGGATCCAGGCCCGTGGTCTCGACGTCCATCGCCAGCAGGGGCAGTTCCGCGAGTGGGGTCGACGGCCCCGGGGGCGGGGTCTCGAGGTAGCGCCGCAGCGGACCGTCGGGGAGTCGTCGTGCCGTGCGTCGACGGCGCCCGGACCGGGTGAACCACTCACGCATCACATCTGCCCGACCCGGTACTTCAGGGCGAGCGAGCCCTGCACCCCGGCGATGATCCGGAACGCGGCTCGGAGACGGTGACGATCGGCGGAACTCAGAGTTCCCGGATCGATGTGGTTGTCCTGCGGGTCGTCGTCCGCGATCTGGCGCGCGTGGTGCCTATAGGTCAGACCACGCAGGAACCGGAAGGCCTCGCCGAGATCCTCCGCGTCGGCACGCGCGATCACACCGGCCCCGGCCGCGGCGTCGAGCCGACCGAGGGTGGACACCTCGTCCAGCCCCGCGGAGAGGGCGTGCACGCGGGCGATCTGCACCACGGGCGCGATCCCGCCGGCCTTGAGGTCGAGGGTGTTGCGGTACTCGCCCCGTCGTTCCACCACCAGCCCACGGAAGAACCCCAGCGGCGGCTGCCATTCACACGCTATCCGCGCCAGGTGGGCCTGGAACCGCCGACTGCCCTCGGCGCGAGCGAGCATCTCGTCACGGACCCGCATGAACAGCGAGGTGTCCCCGTGGACCGGGCGGATGTCCAGGAACACCTGGGAGTGCAGGACCGCGTCCGCCCCGGGCGCCCGCACCCAGTCCCCCACCTGGCGCTCCCAGGACCTGGACGTGCGACGCCATGCCGGGTTGGAGGCCATGACATCGCCCGGACACAACGGGAAGCCGGCCCGGTCGAGACCAGCGCACACCTGCTTCGCCAACGCGGCGAAGTACCGGTCCGCGTCCGGTGCCGTCTCCGCCGCGTCGTCGAGGATGAGCGCGTTGTCCTGGTCGCTCGCCACGCCCAGCTCCCCTCTGGCCTGGGAACCGAGGCCGACCCAGCAGTACGGCACCGGCGGCGGTCCGAGCTCGCTCTCCGCGAGGGAGATCAACCGTCGCGTCGCGGCGTCGGCGGTGGCGGTGACGACGCGACCGATGTCCTGGGGGGCGGTGCCACGGCGGACGAACTCCCCGACCAGGGCCGGCAACCTGGCCGCGAGGCGCGCGACCCCCTCGGGGTCCGGTGCGCGAGCGATGCGGGCTGCCAGGTACACGGGGTCGGTCTGGGCCAGTCGGAGCAGGTCCCCACTCGTCACCATCCCCACCGGCATGCCGTCCTCGCAGACCGGGAGGTGGTGGACCCCGCGGTCGATCTGGAGGAGGGTGGCGTCGAACGCGCGCGTCCCCGCGTCGACCGACACCGGGTCCGGGGTCATGATCGTGGACACCGGGGCCCCGGTGTCCCCGTCGACCGCGACGACCTTCGAGCGCAGGTCCCGGTCGGTGAAGATCCCCACCACGCGGCCCGATTCCACCACGAGCAGCGCGGACACGCGGCGTTCGGTCATCAGACTCGCGGCGTCGCGGATCGTGGTGTCGGGGCCGGTGGTCACCGCGTCGCGGGCGAGCAACTCCCCGACCGGTGTGCCCAACGCGTCTCCGCCCGCGGCCTCGAGCCGCGCCGAGGCGAGGTCCTGGCGGATCCGGTCGCTCCGTTCGCCGAAGAACCGCCGGAGCTGAGGGTGCTCGGTGGCCAGGTCGTCCAGGACCGCGTCCGGCATCTCGAGCAGCAGGGTGTCGGCCACCGCCACGATCCGGTAGCGGGAGGGCCCGCTGTGGGACAGGGATGAGTAGCCGAAGCAGTCTCCCTCACCCCGGGCGTCGAGCAGAACGCCGTCCGGGTCGCACACCTCCACGGCGCCCGACCGGATGATGTGCAGGGTGTCGTTCCGGGCACCGGCGTCGAGGATCACCGTTCCCCGGCGGTGGTACCGCTGTGAGAGCCGCGCGGGGATCCGGTCGAGCTGATCACCGGCCAGCTCGTCGAAGGGGGCGCAGCGGGCGAGGAATTCCCTCACCTCGGCGAGTTCGACGTCCATGGGTCCACTCTGGACGCCGACGGCCCGCGGTGTGATCCGCTTCACGCGATTCACACCCGCGGGCCGCGGGGCGGTGCCCGATTTCTAGTCGCTGACCGCCGACACGATCCGGTCGCCGACCTCGGAGGTCGCCACCGGACGATCTCCGCGCGACCCCAGGTCCGCCTCGACCGCGGCCTCCACGCGCTCGGCCTCGGCGACCTTGCCCAGGTGCCTCAACAACAGCGCCACCGACAGGATCGCCGCGGTGGGGTCGGCCTTGCCCTGTCCCGCGATGTCCGGGGCGGAACCGTGCACCGGCTCGAACATGGACGGGTTGGTTCCGGAGGCGTCGATGTTCCCCGACGCGGCGGTGCCGATGCCGCCGGTGACCGCGGCGGCGAGGTCGGTGATGATGTCGCCGAAGAGGTTGTCGGTGACGATCACGTCGAAGCGCGAGGGTTCGGTGACCATGTAGATCGTCGCGGCGTCGATGTGGCAGTAGTCGACCGCGACGTCCGGGAACTCCGGGGCCACCTCGTCGACGGTGCGCTGCCAGAGCCCACCCGCGTTGACCAGCACATTGGTCTTGTGGACGAGCGTCAGTTTGCCACGGCGGGACCGCGCCCGGCCGAACGCGTCGCGCACCACGCGCTCCACGCCGAAACGGGTGTTGACCGAGGTCTCGGTGCCGATCTCGTGGGGTGTTCCCACGCGGATCGCCCCACCGTTGCCGGTGTAGAGCCCCTCGGTCCCCTCGCGGACCACGACGAAGTCGATCTCACCCGGGTTCTTGAGAGGGGTCCCCGAACCGGGGTACAGCCGCGACGGGCGGAGGTTGACGTGGTGGTCGAGCGCGAACCGCAGGGGGAGCAACATCCCGCGTTCGAGAACCCCGGCGGGCACCGACCGCGGATCGCCGATGGCTCCGAGCAGGATCGCATCGTGGCCCTTGAGGCTCTCGATGTCCGCCTCGGTCAGGGTCTCCCCGTTGCGGAGATACCGGCGCGCGCCCAGGTCGTACTCGGTCTTCTCGACCCCCGGGACGAGCGCGTCCAGGACCCTTATCGCCTCGGCCGTCACCTCGACACCGATCCCGTCCCCGGGAATGACTGCGAGCTTCATGTTGCGTATCCCCCGCTCAGACCAGGGAGATCTGGGTCGCCGTGGCGTCGAGCTCGGAGACGATCCGGTCGACGGTCGGCTCGGCGACCGCGCGATCGACCCGCAGGATCAGCGACGCACCTTCACCGGTGACGTCCTGGCTGAGCGCGGCGGCTTGGATGTCGATACCCTCCCCGCCGAGGATGGAGCCCACCTTGCCGAGCACGCCCGGGCGGTCGGAGTAATGGACGAACAGGTTCTGGCCCTCGGCGCGCATGTCGAAGCCGCGCTCGTTGATCCGGACGATCTTCTGCACCTGGTCCAGACCGGCCAGTGTGCCGGTGACCTGGGACGACGCGCCGTCCGCGGCCACCGCGGTGACGGTGACCGTGCTGCGGTAGGACTTCGACTCGCTGCGGGTCTCGACCGAGTGCGTGACACCGCGCTGCTCGGCCATCTGGCCGACGTTGACGAAGGTGGCGGGCTCGTCGGTGATGGCGGAGAACATCCCGCGGAGGGCGGCCAGACCGAGCACGTCGACCTGCTCGGCGGCGAGCTCGCCCGCGACCTCGACGGTCACTGTGGTGGGCACACCCGGGCACAGGTGACCTGCGATGAGGCCGAGCTTCCGGACGAGGTCGAGCCAGGGCGCGACCTCGTCGCCGACCGGGCCGCCGGTGACGTTGACGGCGTCGGGGACGAACTCCCCGCGCAGGGCGAGGAGCACGCTCCGGGCGACGTCGGTGCCGGCCCGGTCCTGGGCCTCGCTGGTGGAGGCACCCAGGTGCGGCGTGACGACGGTGTTCTCGAGTTCGAACAGCGGCGAGTCGGTGCAGGGCTCGGTGTCGAACACGTCCAGGGCGGCGGACCGCACCTTGCCGGACTTCAGGGCCTCGACGAGCGCGTTCTCGACGATGAGTCCGCCGCGGGCGGCGTTGACGATCACGACGCCGTCCTTGGCCCGGGCCAGCCGCTCGGCGTCGAGCAGTCCGGCCGTCTCCTTGGTCTTGGGCAGGTGCATCGTGATGATGTCCGCGCGGGAGACCAACTCATCGATGTCCACGAGCTCGATCCCGAGCTGGGCCGCGCGGGCGGCGGGCAGGTAGGGGTCGTAGGCGATGAGGTTCGTCTCGAACGCCGCCAGACGCTGTGCCACGAGCTGACCGATCCGACCCAGACCCACCACGCCGACGGTCTTGCCGAGCAACTCGACGCCGTTGAAGGAGCTGCGCTTCCAGGTGTGCTCGCGGAGCGTGCGGTCCGCGGCGGGGATCTGGCGACAGGCGGACATGAGCAGCGCGACCGCGTGCTCCGCTGCCGAGTGGATGTTGGAGGTTGGCGCGTTGACCACCATGACGCCGCGCTCGGTGGCGGCGGGGATCTCCACGTTGTCGAGGCCGACACCCGCGCGACCGATGATCTTGAGCTTGGGGGCTGCGGCGAGCACCTCGGCGTCGACCGTCGTGGCCGAGCGGACGAGGATCGCGTCCGCGTCCCTGACCGCGTCGAGGAGCTTCGGGCGATCCGGGCCGTCGACCCAGCGGACCTCCACGGCGTCGCCGAGTGCGTCGACGGTCGACTGGGCGAGCTTGTCGGCGATGAGGACGACGGGACGTCCGGATGCTGTCACAGTGGGATCTCCTCGGTGTCAATTCGGGCATCGACAGTCTAGGCCACCGAGCACCGGCCACGACCAGTGGCCGGGGTGGCCACGGACGCCTACCGTGGCTGACGTCCCCGCAGGACCTGACCGACGCCCGACGAACGGATCACCTATGTTGCGCCCGCCCCGGTCGACCGGACTCCCGGTCCGCCTGCCCATTCCCTGGATGCCCGTCCTCGCGCCCGCGCGCGGCTCGACGGCGGTCGCCTCCTATCTCCGCGCACATCTCTACGGGGCGGCGGTGGGTCGCAGCCTCCTGGACCACTGCATCCGCGCCGTCGACGAGAAGGACAAGTCCCGCCTGGAGCCCCTGCGCGCCCAGTTCGAGCAGGAGATCGACACCGCCGCCGCGCTGCTGGCCCGGCTGACCCCCATCGGGACCCCGGGCCGGCGACTGCTGCGGCTGTCGACCGGTGTCTCGTTCTCCGTGTTGCCCGTGGGGCCGGTGCTGAGCGATCCACTGACGCGGCTCGCGGTGCTGGAGGCGCTGCGCACCCTCGTGGTGGCCAAGCGCTCCATGTGGGAACTGCTGTCGGACTCGTGGGTCGCCGACCAGCCCTCGCGGGGTGACGACGACGAAGCGGGCGGACCCGGCACCCGACGCGTCCTCCTCGATCTGGCGGAGCAGGCCGTGGCGCAGGAGAGGCTGCTGGAGGAGCTGCGCCGAACCTACGGCCTGGCGGTATTCGAGTGAGTCCCGCAGCGCCGGTGCGCGCCGACGTGGTGGTGGTCGGGTCGGGTCCGAACGGCCTCGCCGCGGCACTCCTGTGCGCACGCGCGGGCCGTCGCGTCGTGGTTCTCGAGGCCGAGGACACCATCGGGGGCGGGTGCCGCACCCTGCCCATGGACGGCATGCCGGGCGATCTCGGCGCGGACCTCGTGGTCGACCCGTGTTCGGCTGTCCACCCGATGGCCGGCGCCGCGCCGTTCTTCCGTCGTTTCGACCTCGCCGCACACGGTGTGGAGCTCAAGACGCCGCCGGTCCAGTTGGCCCATGCGCTCGCGGGGCGCGACGCGATCCTCGTCCCGTCCGACCCCTCCCCCGGTGCGCTGGCCGAGGGGCTGGGGTCCGAGGCGGAGGCCCGCGCCTGGTGGCGGGTCATGGGTCCGACCGCCGAGCGGTCCCTCGAGGTGGTGGCCGCGGCGTTGTCCGACCAACGGTCGGTCCCCCCGATCGCCGCGACGGCGGCCCTGGCCGCGGCCTTCGTGCGCGCGCATCCCCGTCGGGGTCTGGCCGATCCGTTCGGTCCGGACGGGCGAACACTGCTCACCGGGATCTCGGCCCACGCCATCACCCCACTGACCTCACCGGCCGCGACCGCGGTCGCGCTCATCCTGGGTTCGCTCCTGCACTCCCCGCTCGGCTGGGCCCTGCCGGTCGGGGGCAGCGGGGCGATCACCGGGGCGCTCGCGGAGGCCGTCCGGGATGCGGGGGGAGAGATCCGCACCGGGCAGCGGGTGGACTCGCTGGCGCGGATCGACGCCCGCGACGTCGTGTTCAACACCTCGTCACGGGTCCTCGGCGACATCCTGCTCGCCTCCTCCCCGTCCCCGGCAGTGGAGCGCCGGGCCCGCCGTCTCACCCGCGCACCTGTGGGCGGTGCCGCCTCGAAGGTCGACATGGTCCTGTCGGGTCCGGTCCCCTGGCGCGACCCCCGGCTGCGGGACGCCGGGACCGTTCACCTGGGCGGTGACGCGGAGCAGATCGCGGCGGCCGAGCGCGACGTGGCGGCGGGCCGTCACGCGGACCGGCCGATGGTTCTCGTCTCCCAACCGTGGGTGGTGGACCCGGGGCGGGTCGCCGCCGACGGGCGACGACCCCTGTGGACGTACGCACACGTGCCCGCCTACTCCGAGCTGGATCAGACCGAGCAGGTCCTCCGCGCCCTGGAGGAGGTCGCCCCCGGCGTCCGCGACGTCGTGGTGTCGACCCGCTGTACCCCCGCGTCGCGGATGGGCCGACACAACGCGAACTACGAGGGCGGCGACATCGCCGCGGGCCGTGTCGACCTGCGCGGACTCATCGCCCGGCCGGTTCCCCGGGCCGACCCCTTCGCCACCGGGGTCCCGGGCGTGTGGCACGCCTCCGGGTCCACGCCCCCCGGGCCCGGCGTCCACGGGATGGCGGGCCAGCACGTGGCCGAGCGGATCATCCGCGGCTGATGGTCGCGGCCCCGGCGGAGAGCCGACCTACTGGTAGGACACGAACCACGGCCGGGGTTCGACCGCCATCGTCTGTTCCGGCGTGAAGGTCGGGGTGTCCTCGTCGTAGAAGTTCTTCCACGCCATCCAGATGTCCGGGGACAGTCCCTGCTGCAGTACCTCCCACGTCTCCAGCTTCATCTCCGGGGTCCCGTGTCCGTCGGCGTGGAGGGAGATCGCCACCTCGGGCCGCGAGGTGTCGATGTTCTCGCGGTCGGTGATCATCGCCAGGCTGAACTGGTGCAGGATGAGCAGCTTCTGCGGCCCCCCGGAGTCGCGGGTGAGATCGGCGAGCCAGTGCGTGACCCGGTTGATCTCCTCGGCGCTCGCGCTGCCGATCTGCGCCCCCGGGCGCTGGCCGGGCTCGAGCTTCCACTCGGGGTCCAGGGCCAGCCCCACGTTGGGTCGCGTGAGCAGATCTTCGAACAACCGCGCCTGGTCGAGGAGGTCCGCCATCCCGGGCTGAAGGTCGATCACCGCGTAGCCACCGGCCTCGGTGATCGCGTCGATGAGGGGCTCGAACACCTCCGGCGCCCACTCGTTGGTGTAGTTGCCGTCGGGCCCCGGCTCGGTCGCCGCGACGGTGGCGATGATCTCGAACGCGGGGATGACCGGCTCGGGTGAGTACGGCTGGTATTCCTCGACCAGCTGCCGCACCCGCTCCGCGCTCTCCTCCGGGCCCTGTTCACCGAGGATGCCGAGGGCCGGGGTGATCGGCGACCCGTAGGCCGCCACGAAGCGTCGGCCCGGGAACAACAGCTGCCCCCCGCCGGGGAGCTCGGGGACGGTGCGGGCCTTCTCGACCCGGTCGGCCAGCTCGTCTTCGGTGCCCCATCCGGGCCCGAGAGCGATCACGGTGTCGGCGTCCATGACCGCCTCGACCGAACCACCGTCGACCCGCGGATCCGGAGCCCGGAGGTGGGAGACGGCCGCCCCGCTCGAGACAGCGGTCGCCACCGCGGCCACCGGGGTCCGGTCGTACACGAGAACCCGTGGGGCCTCCTCGGACGACCAGGCGGGGCCTCCCGCCGAGAACACCTCGACATCCGACGCCGGTTCGCCGCCGGCGGTGAACTGACCGACGACCATCAGCGACGGCGAACCCGGTGCCTGATGGACGGTGACGTCGTCCACGCGGTCCCCTGGGATCTCCTGCTCGGACTCGAACGTGATCCCGGTGAGCGCCTCCAGCTCGGTGCGGTCCGCCGGGGCGTCGACCACCTCGCCGTCGTCGGGTGTGAACGTCACCTCACCGACCCGCAGCACCCGCTCGGCACCCATCCGGTCCAACTCGCCCGCGAGGGCGTCGTCACCGCCGGACACCGCGGTGAGCATCGGCGCGCGCAGCCCCACCGCCACGGACGCGGCGCGGGCCTGGGCGGCCTCATCCGGCGCGGCCACCACGACCACCGGCGCGGCCTCCACCAGGAGACGGGTGGTCTCGACGCCGGACGCATCGGCGTCGACCGCGATCCTGGCACCGTCGACCTGCGCGGCGGTGATCCCCGGCCCGTCCTCGTCCGTTCCCGACGTGCACGCGACGGTGGACCCGACCAGACAGAACGAGAGGACCGCCGCCCCCACTCCTCGGTTGAAGTGGCGCACGGCGGTCCTCCTGAAGCTCGGGAATCGATCCCGGTGGACCCTACAGGGGTCTCAGGCGGTCTCGGTGATCGGCCGGTCGACCCAGCTCATCAGGTCGCGCAGCTTCTGGCCGGTGACCTCGATCGGGTGCTCGGCGTTCTCCTTGCGGAGCTGCTCGAGCTCGGAGTTCCCGCCCTCGACGTTGGCGACGAGGCGCTTGGTGAAGGTGCCGTCCTGGATGTCGGAGAGGATGGCCTTCATGCGCTCCTTGGTCCCGGCGTCGATGACGCGCGGGCCCGAGAGGTAGCCGCCGAACTCGGCGGTGTCGGACACCGAGTAGTTCATCCGCGCGATGCCGCCCTCGTACATGAGGTCGACGATGAGCTTGAGCTCGTGCAGCACCTCGAAGTAGGCGAGCTCGGGCGCGTAGCCGGCCTCGACCATGACCTCGAAGCCCGTCTTGACGAGCTCCTCGGTGCCGCCGCAGAGCACGGCCTGCTCGCCGAAGAGGTCGGTCTCGGTCTCATCCTTGAACGTGGTCTCGATGACGCCCGCGCGGGTGCCACCGATCGCCTTGGCGTAGGACAGCGCGAGGGCCTCACCCTCACCCTTGGGGTCCTGCGCCACGGCGATGAGCGCCGGGACGCCCTTGCCGTCGACGAACTGACGGCGCACCAGGTGGCCGGGGCCCTTCGGGGCGACCATCGCGACGGTGACGCCCTCGGCGGGCGTGATCAGACCGAAGTGGATGTTGAGGCCGTGGCCGAAGAACAGCGCGTCGCCGTCGCTGAGGTTGGGCTCGATTTCCTCGGTGAAGATCTGGGCCTGCGAGGTGTCGGGGGCGAGCAGCATGACCACGTCGGCCCACTTGGTGGCCTCCGCGGCGGTCATGACCTTGAGGCCGGCCTCTTCGGCCTTCGCGCGGGACTTGGACCCCTCACGCAGACCGATCGCGACCTCGACACCGGAGTCGCGCAGGCTCAGCGAGTGCGCGTGCCCCTGCGAGCCGTATCCGATGACGGCGACCTTGCGGCCCTGGATCAGCGACAGATCCGCCGAGTCGTCGTAGAACATCTCCACTGCCATGGTGGATTCCCTTCGTGTTGGTTCGTGTAGCCGAGACTTGTGTAGGAGTCGAGACTATCGAGTGGTGGTGATGGACTTGGGGCCGCGTCCCAGCGCGACCATGCCGGATTGCACGATCTCGCGGATGCCGTAGCCGTCGAGCATCCGCAGCAGCGCGTCGAGCTTGTCCGGGGTACCCGTGGCCTCGAGCGTGAGCGATTCCGGGGAGACGTCCACGATGTGGGCGCGGAACAGACTGGCGATCTCGACGATCTGTCCACGGTTGGTGGTGTCGGCGCGGACCTTGACCAGGGTGAGTTCGCGGGCGACCGAGCCGGCCGGGTCCTGCTCCACGATCTTGATGACGTTGACCAGCTTGTTGAGCTGCTTGGTCACCTGTTCGAGGGGGAAGTCCTCGACGGCCACGACGATCGTCATGCGCGAGAGCCCGTCGGTCTCGGTGGGACCCACCGCGAGGGACTCGATGTTGAACCCGCGCCGGGAGAACAGCGACGCCACGCGCGCGAGCACGCCGGGCTTGTCCTCCACCAGCACGCTCAGGGTGTGGGAGCGGGCGGTCACTGGTCCTCCTCCTGGGCGGCGAGCACGGCGGCGTCGATCCGCTCGGTCACCTCGTGGACGTCCGCGGCGTCGTCCGCCACGGAATCGGTGTCGTCGAACAGCGGCCGGATGTCCCGCGCCGCCATGATCTCGTCGTTGGACGTGCCCGCCGCGACCATCGGCCACACCTGGGCGTCCTTGCCCACGATGAAGTCGATGAGCACCGGGCGGTCGTTGATCTCGCGGGCCTTGGCGATCACCTCGTCGACGTCCTCGGCGCGCTCACAACGGAACGCCACGCACCCCAGGGCCTCGCCGAGCTTGACGAAGTCGGGGATGAGCTTGGACTGCGTCGACAGGTCGGTCTGCGAGTAGCGCTGATCGTAGAACAGCGTCTGCCACTGGCGGACCATGCCGAGGTTGCCGTTGTTGATCAGCGCCACCTTGATGGGAGCGCCCTCGATCGCACAGGTGGCGAGCTCCTGGTTGGTCATCTGGAAGCACCCGTCGCCGTCGATGGCCCACACCTCGGCGTCGGGACGACCGAATTTCGCACCCATCGCGGCGGGGACCGAGTACCCCATGGTCCCGAGCCCGCCCGAGTTGAGCCACGTGCGCGGCTTCTCGTACTGGACGAACTGCGCGGCCCACATCTGGTGCTGGCCCACCCCGGCGCAGTAGACGGCGTCGGGGCCTGCTGCCGCACTGAGTCGCTCGATCACGTACTCCGGGGAGAGCGAGCCGTCCGACTGCGGTCCGTATCCGAGTGGGTACTCGGAGCGGATCTCGTCCAGCTGCCCCACCCACGCGGTGGGCTCGGCGAGCGCACCGGAGTCGCGCTCGCCGCGCAGCGTCTCGACGAGCTCGACCAGCACCTCCTTGATGTCCCCGACGATCGGCACGTCGACCGCGCGGTTCTTGCCGATCTCCGCCGGATCGATGTCGGCGTGGATGACCTTGGCATCGGGGGCGAAGGTGTCGAGCTGTCCGGTCACGCGGTCGTCGAACCGGGCGCCCAGCGTGACGAGCAGATCCGACCGCTGCAGCGCGGCGACCGCCGCGACGGTGCCGTGCATGCCGGGCATGCCGTAGTGCAGCCGGTGCGAGTCGGGGAACGCACCGCGGGCCATCAGGGTGGTGACCAACGGGATCCCCGACAGCTCGGCCAGTGCGAGCAGCTCCGCGGAGGCGTCGGCCTTGATCACCCCACCGCCGACATACAGGACCGGGCGCTGGGCCTTGGCGATGAGCCGGGCAGCCTCGCGGATCTGCTTGCCGTGGGGTTTGGTGACCGGACGGTACCCGGGCAGCTTCATCTCCGGCGGCCACGAGAACGTCATCTCGGCCTGCAGGACGTCCTTGGGGATGTCCACCAGCACCGCGCCCGGTCGGCCGGTCTGCGCGATGTGGAACGCCTCCGCGATCATCCGCGGGATGTCCTCGCCGTGCGAGACGAGGAAGTTGTGCTTCGTGATCGGCATGGTGATACCGGAGATGTCGGCCTCCTGGAAGCCGTCGGTGCCGATGAGCGCGGTGCCCACCTGCCCGGTGATGGCCACGATCGGAACCGAGTCCATCTGCGCGTCCGCGAGCGGTGTCACGAGGTTGGTGGCCCCGGGGCCCGAGGTGGCCATGCAGACACCGACCCGCCCGGTGGCCTGTGCGTACCCGGTGGCCGCGTGACCTGCGCCCTGCTCGTGCCGGACCAGCACGTGGCGGACCTTGACCGAGTCGTAGAGGGGATCGTAGACGGGCAGGATCGCGCCGCCGGGGATGCCGAAGACGACCTCGGTGCCGATCTCCTCGAGGGACCGGACGACCGCCTGGGCGCCCGTCATCCGCTCGGGGGCCGCGGACCGGGCCCTGTGCTCTGCACCCGGACGGGGTCCGGGCTGTGCCGTTGGTGCGCTCACTTCAACTGTCCTTCATGCTGGTCGTGGAGCTGACGTTCGTCGCCGCACCCGGTCCGGTTGGACCAGGGGAACCCGGCAACAAAAAACCCCCGACGGCCACGGGGGCCGGCGAGGGTGCGCGTCGACGGAAAGCCAGGTAGCGGCTCAGGCGCCGACGCGCCGGCCGAGTACTAGACCGTTCCAGGTGTTCACGCGCTCAGGTTAGGCCCCGTCCGTCACGGTCGTCAACTCGTGGAAACCGAATCCCACATAGTGGACCGTGAGACAGTGGAGGGCACCATGAGCGCAGCATTCAGAGCACCCCACCCGGAGTCCACGCCCACCGACCGCGCACTCTTCCGGGTCAACCCCATGTCCTACGCCGTCATCGCCATCTTCGTCCTGGCGATCCTCTGGCCGGTGACCGCCTATCCCGTCGCTCTGGGATGGCTCGTGCTGCTCCCGATCGGATTCGGCTGGTGGGTCGCACGGACCAACACCAGACTCGACGAGAACGGGGTCCACCTGTCGACGTGGCGGACGAGCAGGTCCGTCCCCTGGGAGGAGGTCAAGGGCGTGTTGTTCCCCAAGAGCGGGTTCGCCCGCCTCGTCACCACCACCGATGACTCACTCCCGATGGGCGGGGTCTCGTTCCACGATCTCCCCCGGCTCTCCGTGGCCAGCCGGGGGCGCATCCGCGACCCCTACGGCGCCGCCCCGACGGACGGCAGCTCCCCGGCGGACGACGCCCCGCGCACCGACAGCCCCTCCTGAGCGCCGGTCTGACGAGCGACCACCCGCCGGGACACGGTCGGCGACGGCCTGGCGGCGGAGCCCCATGCGCTCATAGGCCAGGGTGACCGCCACCCCCGCGAGGAGTCCGGCCACGGCCCAGCCGCCGAGGACCCACACCGCGTGCCCCAGGCCCGCGTCCCAGCTCGAGTCGAAGAACATGATCGACCGCAGCCCCAGGTAGGCCTGGTGCATCGGCTGGAGGTTGCCGATCGCGACGAACACCTGCGGCAGCATCTGCGTCGGGGTGGCTCCTCCCGACGTCGGAATCCCCAGCACCACGAACACGACCAGGTTGACCAACAGTCCGGCGTTCCCGATCGCCGCGATGATCGTGTGCGCGCACACCCCCACCGCCACGATCACGAGGTTCGAGAACCAGAACATGTGCCACGGGTCGTACCCGGTGACCCCGATGATGTGCGCGACGAGAAGGCACAGCCCGGACACGAGCGGTGCCGTCACGAGTGTGACCACCCACTTGCGGGCCAGCGTCTGTAGCCGGCCGAACGGGGCTACGTGCACGTGCAGTGCCAGAGGTCCGATCTCCAGGGGGATGAACCCGAGCCGGGCGTCGAGCACGGCGGAGATGATCATCGCCCCGGTGAAGCCCGCGAGGATCACGATCAGTGCGTAGAACATCGGCAGCGAGGCGTTCGACACCCCCTCCGGCAGCGGGTTCCACGCGGTCACATCGATCCCGACCGGGTCCCCGAGGGCGAGGGTCGCGGCGGCGCCGATCGTCCTGCCCTCCGCCTCGGCGAGCAGCTGCGAGTCCGCGATCAGCCTGGGGCCCATCCGGTCGCGGAAGGACTCCTGCATCGCCCCCGCCATGGTGTTCATGACCTGGCTCGACACGATGGAGACGCGGGGCGAGTACTCGACCGTGACCCGCGCGGGAGCGGGCGGTTCCGCGGCATCCCCCTCTTCGGTGGCCGCCGCCTCGACCAGACCCACCACCCGCTCGCTCAGGTCGGGGGGGATCCTGACCACCCCGAAATACGAGCCGTCACGCAGTCCCTCCTCCGCCGACTCGGAGTCCACCACGTGCAGCCGGATCTTCTCCCAGTCGTTGTTCTGGAGCAGACCGGCGGTGATCTGCGATCCCACGTCGAGGTCCCGCACGCCGATCGGCGTGTCCAACGACGCACCGCGGTCGGAATCCACCACCGCCACGGGGATGTGTCGGGCGTGGGCCTGGGGATCGGCGGTCCCGCCCAGATACATGAACGACAGCAGGAAGAACAGTCCGCAGACCAGAACCACCGCGCCTGCGGAGTGTGAGGCGAACTCGCGGAGGCCGCCGGTGTGGCCGGAGTCGGTCATGGTGATCCTCATTCGTGTGGAACGCCGGTCGACCACACGGCCGACCGGGACGAAGTTACTCCTGCCACCGCGGGTATCGTGTACCCGTCCCCGAACCGGATCGAGGTCCCATGCCCGCCCTGAGGTCCCGCACCAGCACCGCCGGTCGCAACGCGGCGGGGGCTCGCGCCCTCTGGCGCGCCACCGGCATGACGGACGCCGACTTCGGCAAGCCGATCATCGCTGTCGCCAACTCGTACACGCAGTTCGTCCCGGGACATGTCCACCTGAAGAACGTCGGTGAGATCGTCGCCGAGCAGATCACCGCAGCGGGTGGCGTCGCGCGCGAGTTCCACACCATCGCCGTGGACGACGGCATCGCGATGGGCCACGCGGGGATGTTGTACTCGCTTCCCAGCCGCGAGATCATCGCCGACTCCGTCGAGTACATGGTCAACGCGCACACGGCCGACGCCCTGGTGTGCATCTCGAACTGCGACAAGATCACACCGGGGATGCTCAACGCGGCGATGCGCCTGAACATCCCGACAGTGTTCGTCTCCGGCGGTCCCATGGAGTCCGGCTTCTCGGTGGTCGTCGACGGCGTGGTCAAGGCCGGTTCCGACCTCGTCACCGCGATCTCCGCCTCGGCCAACTCGGCGGTCGACCAGGAGGGCCTCGACGCGATCGAACGTTCCGCCTGCCCCACCTGCGGTTCCTGCTCGGGCATGTTCACGGCCAACTCGATGAACTGCCTCACCGAGGCCCTGGGCCTGTCCCTCCCGGGCAACGGCTCCACCCTCGCCACCCACAGCGCACGGCGCGAGCTCTTCGCCGAGGCCGGCCGGGTCATCGTGGACCTCTGTCACCGCTACTACCGGGACGACGACGAGTCGGTCCTGCCGCGGTCGGTCGCGACCAAGGAGGCCTTCGCCAACGCTATGACGCTCGACGTGGCCATGGGCGGGTCCACCAACACCGTGCTCCACATCCTCGCCGCCGCGCAGGAGGGCGAGGTCGACTTCGATCTACACGACATCGAGCAGATCTCCCGTCGGGTGCCGTGCCTGGCCAAGGTCGCACCCAACTCGGACTACTACATGGAGCACGTCCACCGGGCCGGGGGCATCCCGGCGATCCTCGGCGAGTTGTACCGCGGCGGTCTGCTGGAGACGGGCGTCCACTCGGTGCACTCCCCCTCTCTCGAACAGCACATCGCGGACTGGGACATCCGCAGCGGTACCGCCACCGAGCAGGCGATCGAACTGTTCCACGCCGCACCCGGCGGGGTCCGCACCATCGAGCCGTTCTCCACGGACAACCGGTGGGAGTCGCTGGACACGGACGCCGTGGACGGCTGCATCCACTCCGTCGAGCACCCGGCCACGGCCGAGGGCGGGCTGGCCGTACTCCGCGGCAACATCGCACCGGACGGGTCGGTCTTCAAGACCGCCGGCGTGTCCGAGGAGAACTTCCACTTCAGCGGTCCGGCGCGGGTCGTGGAGTCGCAGGAGCAGGCGGTGTCGGTGATCCTGGACAAGACCCTGCAGCCCGGCGAGGTGCTCGTGGTGCTGTACGAGGGCCCGGCAGGCGGCCCGGGCATGCAGGAGATGCTCCACCCCACCGCGTTCATCAAGGGCGCCGGCCTGGGCGCACGGTGCGCCCTGATCACGGACGGCCGCTTCTCCGGTGGCTCGTCGGGACTGTCCATCGGGCACATCGCCCCCGAGGCCGCCGCCGGAGGCCCGATCGGGCTGATCCGGAACGGGGACGTGGTGACGATCGACGTGGCCACACGATCCATCTCGGTGGAGGTCGACGACGACGAGCTGGACCGTCGCCGGGCTGAGAAGGGACCCCTCCCGTGGCGTCCGGTCAACCGCGCGCGGAAGGTCTCCACCGCGCTGCGTGCGTACGCCTCGATGGCGTCGTCCGCGGACAAGGGTGCCGTGCGAATCCTTCCGGACTGACCTCCCCGGTCCGCCGCCGGTCAGCCCGCGGTGACTGCCGGGCTGTCGGTCGTGGACATCAGCGGATTGCTGCCGTTGAGCAGATACCAGATCACGCCTGCCACGACGACGGCCAGCAGCAGCCAGATCACTCCGCTGAACCGGGGGCGGTGCGACCACTGCCACTTGCGGTCGACAGACCAGCGTCCGGCTCCCGCGAAGAGGAGCGCGAGCAGGGCGGCGACGTACAGGACCGAGGTCTCCAGCCCACGGGTCGTCTCGCCGAGGAGCGGCACGGGGTCGTCACCGGTCAGCCGGACCGCGAGGCCCAGGCCGACCAGCCCGAGCAACCCGGCCGCCGCGACCGGCGTCGCCAGGCCGACCACGAGCAGGATCCCCGCGACCAGCTCGACGACGCCGCCGGCGATGGCGAGGAGCCGCGCCTGCTCGAAGCCCGACTCGGTGAGGGTCTGCGTGAATCCGTCGAGTCCCGGGCCGCCGAACAATCCGAAGAGCTTCTGCAGACCACGCATCGCCAGGAGGACGCCCACGGCGAGTCGGAGGAGGAACAACCCGAAGTCGGCCGTGCCGCGCCGAGAGATCTCGTCCCGGCGCGCGGGGTCGATCGTCGTGGGCTGGTCGCCGAACGGCAGCGGCGTCGACGTGTCGTATCCCCCGGACTCCGAGAACTGCGAGTAGTCCGTCCGACCCGCCGCGGGGAACGCCGTGGTCGCCGAGTCCGCGGTACCCGTACCGGAACCGGTCCCCGTCGCGTTGGGGACGTCGAGCGGGTAGTCGACATCGTGGATGATCTCGGTTCGGGCGTCGTCTCCGGGCTTTGAGGAAGTCACCATGCGACCATAGGCCGCTTCCCGGGCACCCGCACCCAGGACACGGCGCACCGTAGTCTTGTCGATATGAGATCGCTCTCGCTGCTGGTGGTATTGGCCGTCGCGACGGCCGGGTGCGCGAGGTTCGACGATCGTCTCGCGGCCCCCTTCACCCCCGCCCCCGGCCCGGGGATGGGCGCGGCCCCGCCGTCCAGCCCGCCCGGCCCGCCCCCGCCCACCTCGCCTCCGCGATCGGGTGAGCAGGACGCGCCCCCCGAGCCCGGCCCGTGCGTGGACCCGGACCCCGCCGTCATCGCGACGTGCCTCGAGCCGGCCGTCGCGGTCGCCGCTCTCGGCGAGAGTGCGCTGGTCGCCGAGTCGACGGGGGGCGTCAAGATCGTCTCGGTGGACGGACCCCCCGAGGACTTCGGCCGGGTCGACCCGCGGGGAGGACGGGTAGCGGCGGTGGCGCCCTCCCCGGACTTCGCCCAGGACCGGTTGGTGTACCTTCTCGTCGTCGGCGACGGCCCCTCCAGGGTCGAGCGACTCGCCCGCGGCGACGCGCCGAGGACGGTCGCCGAACTGGCCCCCGCGGAGTCCGGGGGGCTCGCGTTCGTCGATGACGTCCTGACGGTGGGCGTGGGCTCGGAGCTCCTGCGGTTTCCCGGGTTCAGGGGGATCGGCACAGCGGACGACCCGGAGGTCGTCGCACGCGACCTGGGCCGGGTCAGTGGGCTGTGCACCCACGGGTCCGCCCTGTACCTGTCCGCGGTCACCGACCGCGGCGCGGTGATCCGGAGCGCCGACCGCATCATCTGGACCTGGCCCGATCAGCGTTCGGCGGGAGGCTGCGCCGCGGCCGAGGACTCGCTGGCACTCGCGTTGCCGGACGGCGAACGCGCCGACGCACTCCCTCTCGCGGGCGGGGCGGCACGTGGCCAGCCCGAGGCCCTGGCCGAGGGTCGCTACGGACGGATCACCGGTCTGGCGGCGGTCGGTGACGGGGTGTTGCTCGGCGGGACCACCAACAAGCGTGGTGGCTCCCCGGTCCCCACCGACGATCGCGCCGTCATCCTGCCCCGGACCGGTGGCGGAGGCGGCGACGCCCGGACCTGAGTCGCGGTCGAGTGGGGGACGTCACCCAGCGGGCCACACCTCGTCGAGGCGATGGAGAGTGGCGCCGAACAGTGCCGCGGTCTCCCCGGCGCCGGGAGAGGAGAGACAGTCACGGAGCATCACGTCGACAAGGGGGCTCGGGAGCGCCGGGAGGACATGACCGAGGAGACGTGCAAGAGCGGCCGGCAGATGCCGGATCCGCACGTCCGCGCCGTTCACCTGGGCGACGAACTCGTCCACGGAGAGGGACTGCGGTCCAGCGAGCTCGTAGGTCCCGGTCGGGGTGGTGTGGTCCAGAGCCGCGTGGACCAGGGCCTCGGCAACATCATCGCGAGCGATCCAGTCATAGCGTTGGGTTCCCGGCCCGAGCACGGTGACGGGCCGTCCCCCGAAAGAGAGCATCTCCGAGACGGTGGGACCGGGTGCGTCGGGGGTGCCGAAGATGTGCGCGGCGCGGAAGACGACGGCGGGAATCCCACTGGCGTGGATGAGTCGTTCGGCGTGGGCCTTGTACCGCAGGTACGGGTTGCTCGAGGACTCATCCGCCCCCAGGTAGGACAGGAAGACGACGCGGCGAACCCCTGAGTCCTTCAGTGCGCTGACCGTGGCGAGCACCGTGTCGAGATTCGCAGCCCGGTAGGTGTCGGACCGACTCGGGAACAGGGTCCCTGCGAGATGCACCACCGCAGACGCTCCGGCCGACGCCGTGGCCACGTCGTCGCCACGGGTCAGAGCGCGGACCTCGTTCGGCAGCCCGGCCAATCGGGCCCGAAGCGCGGTGCCGACCTGGCGGAGGCACCGGTGATGACCACCGGTCCCGTGCTCAACTCTCGCTCGGACACCACGTCCCCCGCTCCCGTCCCGACAGTACTTCTCGGGCTCCCGGGCATCAGGAGAACACACCCCGTCTCGACCTCGCAAGGCCCCCGGCACTGTCACCCGCAGGCGGCGATCACGAGCTCCTTGACCCTGGCCGGGTCCGCCTGGCCGCGGGTGGCCTTCATGACCGCACCGACGATCGCACCTGCGGCCTGGACCTTTCCGGAGCGGATCTTCTCCGCGATATCCGGCTGGGCGGCGAGGGCGTCGTCGACCGCCTTCTGCAGGGCCGAGTCGTCACGGACCACCTCGAGGCCCTTGTCGGCCACGACCCGGTCCGGCTCACCCTCGCCGTCGAGGACCGCGTCCACGACCTGCCGGGCGAGCTTGTTGGTGAGCGTGCCCTCCGCCACGAGCTCGATGACCCGTGCCACCTGGGCGGGGGTGATCTCCAGTTCCGGCAGGCGCACACCGCGCTTGTTGGCCTGCTGCGACAGGTAGGCCACCCACCACGACCGGGCCTCGGTGGGGGGCGCTCCGGCGTCGACGGTGGCGAGGATCAGGTCCAGCGCTCCGGCGTTGACCAGGTCGCGCATCTCCTCGTCCGAGACACCCCAGTCGGCCTGGACCCGTGCGCGGCGCAGCCACGGCAGCTCGGGCAACTCGGCTCGGATCTTCTCGATGAGCTCGTCCAGCGGCTCGACCGGCGCGAGGTCGGGCTCGGGGAAGTATCGGTAGTCCTCGGCGGACTCCTTGGGCCTGCCCGCGGTGGTGGTCCCGTCCGACTCGTGGAAGTGCCGCGTCTCCAGCACCACCTCGCCACCGGAGGTGAGGACGTCTGCCTGGCGACACATCTCGTGACGCACGGCGACCTCGACGCTGCGCAGGGAGTTGACGTTCTTGGTCTCCGTCCGGGTGCCGAACTCGGTCGCGCCCTTGGGCATCAGTGAGACGTTGGCGTCGCACCGCATCGATCCCTGGTCCATCCGGACGTCGGAGACGTCGAGGCTCCGGAGCAGATCGCGCAGAGCGGAGACGTACGCGCGGGCGATCTCGGGCGCGCGCTCCCCTGCTCCGACGATCGGCTTGGAGACGATCTCGATCAGCGGAACCCCGGCACGATTGAAGTCGAGCAGCGAATGTGTGGCCCCGTGGATCCGGCCGGTGGCCGAACCGACGTGGGTGGACTTGCCGGTGTCCTCCTCCATGTGCGCCCGCTCGACCTCGACGCGCCAGGTGGTGCCGTCCTCGAGTTGGACGTCGAGGAAACCGTCGTGGGCGATCGGCTCGTCGTACTGCGAGATCTGGTAGTTCTTCGGCTGGTCCGGGTAGAAGTAGTTCTTCCTCGCGAACCGGCTGTACGGCGCGATCGAACAGCCGAGGGCCAGCCCGATCTTGATCGCCCACTCGACGGCCTGCCCGTTGACCACCGGCAACGCCCCCGGTAGACCGATGCACACCGGACACACCTGGGTGTTGGGGTCCGCTCCGAACCCGGTCGGGCACCCGCAGAACATCTTGGTGGCGGTGTGCAACTCGACGTGCACCTCCATGCCCATGACGGGATCGAAACGTGACACGACCTCGGTGAACTCCATGCGGAACAATCTAGCCGAAGAGGCAGGCGGCCTCGCGGTAGCGGTCCTCCGGAACGGTCTTGAGCACGGCGACGGCCTCGGTGACCGGCACCATCTCGATGGACTCCCCGCGGAGGGCCACCACCTGACCGAAGTCCCCCCGGTGGACGGCATGCGCGGCGTGGACACCGAAACGGGTGGCCAGGACACGGTCGTACGCCGTGGGGGTTCCCCCGCGCTGGATGTGCCCCAGCACCGTGGTGCGGACGTCGCGGTTCATCCGGGAGGCGATCGCCGACGCCATCTGGTCCGCGACTCCGGTGAACACCTCGTGCCCGAACTGGTCGGTCCCGCCCTGCCGCAACGTCATACCCGAACCCTCGACGGGTGTGGCGCCCTCCGCCACCACGCAGATCCCGTACGCCTCCCCCATCTGGAAGCGGCGCTTCATCACCTTGCACACGTAGTCGATGTCGAACGGCACCTCGGGGATGACGATCATGTGCGCGCCTGACGCGAGCCCGGCGTGGAGGGCGATCCACCCGGCGTGCCTCCCCATCACCTCGACGAGCATGACCCGCTCGTGGGACTCCGCGGTGGTGTGCAGGCGATCGATCGCGTCGGAGGCGATCGAGACCGCGGTGTCGAACCCGAAGGTGTAGTCGGTTCCCGCCACGTCGTTGTCGATGGTCTTGGGGACCCCCACCACCGGCACGCCGTTCTCCGTGAGCCACCGCGCTGCCTTGAGCGTCCCGTCGCCACCGATCGCCACCAGCGCGTCGAGGGAGTGACGCTGCAGGGTCCGTCGGATCTCCGGCAGGCTCCCGGTGAGGATGTCCGGGTTGAGCCGGCCCGTTCCGAGGATCGTGCCCCCGCGCAGCAGGATGCGGTCGATCCCCTCGTCGTCGAACAGGGGCACCGCACGGTCGTGGACCAACCCGGACCACCCGTCCTGGAAGCCCAGGACCGGTGAGTCGTACTCGGAATGGGCGGTCCGCACCAACGCGCGGATCACCGCGTTGAGGCCGGGGCAGTCCCCGCCTGCGGTCAGCACGCCAATACGCACGTCGGACTCCTCTCGGTTCTCCCGCAGTCTAGGGCCGTGGCCGGTCCACCGCGCCCGGCCCCGGTGACTGTTCACCGGTACGAAACGCCATCGTCGCCGCCCCTCCGAGAAGGACCACCACGGCGGGGAGGTACATGGCGTCCGCCACTGCCTGTCCGACGTCGCCGTGGACGACCAGCCGAGCTTGCATCAACGCACCGATCGCCGCGGACCCCAGGACCGCGCCCACCTGGCGGGTGGTGTTGTAGACCCCCGAACCGGCTCCGGCGGAGGCGAGCTCGAGGCGCCGCATCGCGGTGGACGACGTGGGCGCCCAGACACACCCGTTGGCCACCCCCATCAGCGCGATGGGTCCGAGCAGCACGGGGATCGAGGTCTGCGAGTCCATGACGAGAGCCAGCCAGAACAGGGAGATCGCGTAGGAGAAGTACCCGATCCCCGTGAACAACCGCGGGTCGATCCGGTCCGCCCACCGCCCGACGACCGGGGCGAGGACGCCCGCGATCAACGCCATCGGGAGCAGCATCAGACCGGCGCGCGTGGGGCTGAGATCCTTGACGCCCTGGAGGTAGAACATCAGCGGCACCATGGTGCCGGCGGTGACGAAGCCGATGGTGGAGACGCCGAACGTGCCGATCGAGAAGTTCCGGTCCCGGAACAGACGTAGAGGGACCAGTGGCTCCGTGCGCACGCGCGACTGCCACCAGACGAACGCCGCCAGGCCCGCCGTCCCCGCGATGATGAGAGCGAGGGTGGTCCCTCCCCACCCGTGGGACTCGCCCTGCTGGATGCCGTAGACCAGGAGGAACATGCCCAGGGCCGACAGGACGATGCCCGGGACGTCGTAGGAGTGCGAGCGGGTCTCGAGCCTGGGCACCCAACGCCAGACCAGGACCACGGCCAGCACACCGAAGGGGATGTTGACGAAGAAGATCGCGCGCCAGTCGAACGCGTCGATCAGGACCCCACCCAACACGGGTCCGACTACCGAGGCGATCCCCGCGACCGCGCCCCAGGCCCCCATGGCCGCCCCGCGACGCTGAGGGGCGAAGACCCTGGTGATCACGCTGAGTGACTGGGGGGTGAGCAGCGCGGCACCGAGTCCCTGGAAGACCCGCGCGACGATGAGCGTCTCGATACTGCCCGCGAGTCCACACCACAGCGAGGCACCCGTGAACAGGACCAGTCCCGCGATCGAGACCGCGCGGGGTCCGATCTGGTCGCCCAGACGACCGGTGAACAGCAGCGGTACGACGTAGGCCAGCAGGTAGGCGCTGGTCACCCAGATCACCTGGTTGGTCGACGCGCCGAGTTGCGTGACGAACGCGTCGGTGGCGACAGCCACGATCGTCTGATCCACCAGGATCATGAAGAACCCGATGACGAGCGCCGCCAGGGCCTTCCATGCGTCCCTCTCGGGGACCGTGGTCACGCGATCGGGCCTCTCGCCGCCTCGAAGGCGGCACCCACCCGGTACAGGCGGTCGTCGGCCAGTGCCGGGGCCATGATCTGCAGACCCGCCGGAAGCCCGTCCACGAGACCCGACGGCACGGACATGCCGCAGTGCCCGGCGAGGTTGAGCGGGAGGGTGCAGAGGTCGAACTGGTACATGGCCACCGGGTCCTCGACCTTGGCACCCAGCGGGAACGCGGTCGTCGGGGTGGTGGGCGACACCAGGACGTCCACCTTCTCGTACGCGGCGTCGAAGTCACGCGCGATGAGGGTGCGCACCTTCTGTGCCTGGCCGTAGAACGCGTCGTAGTAGCCGGCCGAGAGGGCGTAGGTGCCGAGCATGATGCGGCGCTTGACCTCGGGACCGAACCCGGCTTCGCGGCTCGCCGCCATGACCTGGTCCGCGGAACCGTCGCCGACCCGCAGGCCGTATCGCATGGCGTCGAACCGGGCCAGGTTGCTGGAGACCTCGGACGGGAGGATCAGGTAGTAGGCGGGCAGTGCGTAGCGGAAGTTCGGGCACGAGACCTCGACCACCTCGGCACCCAGTTCCCGCAGGGTGTCGACGGAGGCACGGAACGACGCCTCGACCCCCGACTGGTACCCCTCTCCGGCGAACTCGGAGACGACGCCCACGCGCACACCGGACAGATCTCCCCTCGCGCCCTCGCGCGCCGCCCGGACCACGTCCGGGACCGCCACGTCGAGGCTGGTGGAGTCGCGGGGGTCGTGCCCGGCGATCACCTGGTGCAGGAGTGCGGTGTCCTCGACCGTGCGACCACACGGTCCGCCCTGGTCGAGCGACGATGCACAGGCCACGAGGCCGTACCGGGACACGGTGCCGTAGGTGGGCTTGACGCCCACCGTGGCGGTGAGGGCGGCCGGCTGGCGGATGGACCCGCCGGTGTCGGTGCCGATGGCGATCGGGGCCTGGTGGGACGCCAGGGCGGCGGCCGAGCCACCGCCGGACCCGCCCGGGGTGCGGCTGGGGTCCCACGGGTTGCGGGTCGGACCGTACGCCGAGTTCTCGGTGGACGACCCCATGGCGAACTCGTCCATGTTCGTCTTGCCCAGGATCGGGATGCCCGCCTCCCGCAGCCTCGCGGTGACCGTGGCGTCGTACGGGGAGCGATAGCCCTCGAGCATCCTCGACCCGCACGTGGTGGGTGCGTCGGTGGTGGTGAACACGTCCTTGAGGGCGACAGGGACCCCCGCCAGCGGGCCGAGTTCCTCACCGGCTGCGAGACGGGCGTCGACGGTGCGCGCGGCCTTGAGCGCCTCGTCTGCTCCCACGTGCAGGAAGGCGTTGATCTCCCCGTCGACCTCCGCGATCCGGTCGAGGTGTGCCCGGGTGACCTCCTCCGAGGACACCTCCCGCGCGGCGATCCGGCCGGCCAGCTCGGCCGCGGTGGCGGTGGTGAGCGAACTCATGCCTCCTCCCCCAGGATCTGCGGGACCTCGAAGCGCTGCTGGTCCGCGGCCGGGGCCTGGTCGAGCGCCTGGTCCGGGGTCAGACCGGGGGTGACCACGTCGGCGCGGTACACGTTGGAGATCGCGGTGGGATGGCTCATCGCCGGGACGTCGTCCGCTGCGACCTCGGACACGGCCTGCACGTGGTCGAGGATGTCGGTGAGCTGTCTCGCGAACGAATCCAGCTCGGAGTCGCTCAGTTCCAGGCGGGAGAGCCTGGCCAGATGCGCGACGTCCCCGCGTGAGATCGAGGTCACGTGTGTAGTCCCTTCGGCGTGGCATGTCGGTACCGGCCCAGCCTAGTCAGGCCATCAGAGTGCGGCACAATGGGCGCCATGTCATATCTGCTCCGCGTCCTGCTCCCCGATCGACCGGGCAGCCTCGGCTCCCTCGCGGTCGCCCTGGGAACCGCCGGCGCGGACATCATCAGCCTCGACGTGGTGGACCGGTTCGACGGGGTGGCCGTGGACGACATCGTGGTGAACGTCCCCAACGGGACCTTCCCCGACACCCTGATCACCGCGGCCGAGCAACTCGACGGGGTCATGGTGGATTCCCTGCGGCCGTTCGGCGGGATCCTCGACGCGCATCGCGAGCTCGAGCTCATCGACGCGGTGGCGGGAGCGGGGGCCGGGGCCTCCCAGCTGCTAGCCGACGAACTCCCCGCCGCGCTGCGCGTCGGATGGGCGCTGGTCGTGGAGGTGCCCTCGGACGCGCGGTGCCGTCTGATCGCGCGGGGCGAGTCCGCACCGATGTGGGAGGGTGGCGAGGTACCCGTGTTGTGCGGCCTGGAGCGGGTGACCGCACTGGACGACGACGGCGTGCCGGCGGAGTGGACGGCCATGGACACCTCGCTCGCGGCCGCGCCGCTGAACTCGGGGCACGTCCTCGTGGTGGGCCGGCCGGGCGGTCCCTCGTTCAGGCCGTCCGAGATCGCCCGCTTGGGTTACCTCACGGGGATCCTCCGGACCCTCGACGCGGGCTGAGACACAATATCGCCGCGACCAGCGCCGAGACGATTGCGACCGCCGGGAGGATCCACGCGAGCCGCCAGAGGGTCGCGAACATCGAGAACTGCTCGTTGCTGAGGAACTGGGTCGCAGGCGACCAGACTCCGACGAGATGTTCGATCACCCCGACGCGATCCGTCGACCGGTAGGTCTCCCGCAGCCACAGCAGGCCGAGGAACGCCGAGGCCGCGGACGCTGCGATCGCCGTCGCCGTCCAGAATGCCGGACGGGCAGCCCATCGGCGACCGCCCGCCGCGGCGGCCACGACCAAGCCCGCCAGCGCCCCGCAGTAGACCGGCCACCCCGAGCGCCAGGGCAGATACACGGGCATCTCGAGGAGCGTCTCCACGCGCCACCTACTCGTCGACCCCGGCCGGCGCCGGGCCGTTCTCCATCAGCTCGACGAAGCCGGCCTCGTCGAGGATGGTCAGCCCCAGCTCCTCCGCCTTGGCCGCCTTCGACCCCGGGTTGTCCCCCACCACCACGTAGTCGGTCTTCTTGGACACCGATCCCGAGGCCTTGCCGCCCCTGGCGATGATCGCCTCCTTGATCCCGTCCCGGGTGAACCCCTCGAGGGATCCGGTAGCAACGATGGTCAGGCCCTCGAGGGTGCGCGGGACCGACTCGTCCCGTTCGTCGGCCATCGACACGCCCGAGGCCCCCCACCGGTCGACGATCTCGCGGTGCCAGTCGACGTCGAACCACTCCACCACCGAGGTCGCGATGGTCGAACCGACGCCGTCCGTGTCCGCCAGCTCCACCTCGGATGCGGCCCGGATGGCGTCCATCGTCCCGAACCGGGTGGCCAGTGCGCGGGCGGCCGTCGGCCCGACGTGGCGGATCGACAGTGCGACCAGCACCCGCCACAGGGGCCGGTCCCTCGCCGTCTCGAGATTGGCCAGCAGCTTGCGGCCGTTCTCGTTGAGCACGGTGCGCTCCGCTTCGGCGCCGTCCTCGACCTGCTTGCGGGTCGCCTTGTCCAACCGGGTGTAGAGGGAGGTGCGGAGGAGGTCGGCCTCGGTGAGGTCGAACAGACCGGCTTCGTTGTCGAGCACCCCGCTGGCGAGCAGATCGGAGGATCCCTCGTAGCCGAGCGCCTCGATGTCGAGCGCGTTGCGTGATGAGAGGTAGAACAGTCGCTCCCGGAGCTGTGCGGGACAGGACCGCTGGTTCGGGCAGCGCCAGTCCGCGTCCCCCTCCTTCGCCGGCGCCAGGACGGTCTCACACTCGGGGCAGCGCTCGGGGAAGACGAACTCGCGCTCGGTCCCGTCCCGACGCTCCACCACCGGGCCGAGGACCTCGGGGATGACGTCCCCGGCCTTGCGGATCACCACGGTGTCACCGATCAGCACACCCTTGCGCTTGACCTCGGTCTGGTTGTGCAGGGTCGCGAGCGAGACCGTGGAGCCCGCGACGAGCACCGGCTCCATGTGGGCGAACGGGGTGACCCGCCCGGTACGACCCACGGAGACGCGGATGTCGAGCAACTCGGTCATGACCTCCTCGGGGGGGTACTTGTAGGCGATCGCCCACCTCGGTGCCCGCGACGTCTGACCGAGTCGGCGCTGGACGGCCCGGTCGTCGATCTTGACCACGAGGCCGTCGATCTCGTGCTCGGGGTCGCCCCGGTGTTCACCCCAGTACCGCATCCGCTCGAGCACCTCGTCGACCCCGGTCGCCGGAGCGGTGTGGGGAGAGACGGGCAGACCCCAGTCCGCCAGCGCGAGATAGACGTCGTGGAGGCTGTCGAAGGTCGCGCCCTCGACCGCGCCGAGGCCGTGACAGTACATCCCGAGGCGGCGCTGGGCGGTGATCGCCGGGTTCTTCTGCCGCAGTGACCCGGCGGCGCTGTTGCGGGGATTGGCGAACGGCGGCTTGCCGTCGGCCACGAGCCGCGCGTTGAGGTCGGCGAAGTCCTCGAGCCGGAAGAACACCTCTCCCCTGACCTCGAGCAACGCGGGGACGGGGCGCTCCTTGGTCGGCGTGAGAGCGACCGGGATGTCGTCGATCGTCCGGGCGTTGAGTGTGACGTCCTCGCCCGTGCGGCCGTCACCGCGTGTGGCCGCGCTGACCAACCTCCCCTCGCGGTAGACCAGGTCGAGCGCGACCCCGTCGATCTTGACCTCGCACAGGAACCTCAGGTCTTCCGCGGGGATGTGAGCCTGCTCGACCGCCGAGGCCACCCACGCGCGCAGCTCCTCTTCGGAGAACACGTTGTCCAGGCTCGTCATGCGCTGGAGGTGCTCCACCGGCGCGAAATCGGTCGAGAAGCCACCGCCGACCAGCTGCGTCGGGGAGTCCGCGGTCCGCAGGCCGGGGTGGTGTTCCTCCAGCGCCTCCAGGTCGTGGAACAGCCTGTCGAACTCGGCGTCCGAGACGATGGGGGCGTCCTTGACGTAGTAGCGGAACTGGTGATCCCGCACCGTCTCCGCGAGGTCGGTCCACTCCTGTCGTACCTCCGGGGGGATGTCCCCGGTGCCGACGGGCTCGTTACTCTGACTCGCTTGGCTCACGAGGTCAGGGTAATGCGACATGTGCCCGGCGTGTCGGGGCGCTGGCCTACGGTGACCGCATGAACCCAGAGATCATCACCCCCGTCTCCCTCGACCGGAACCGACTGCTGGCCTTCGACCTCGAGACCACCGGGCCCGATCCCCGTACCGCGCATGTCGTCACCTCGGCCCTCGTCGCGATCGACGGGCCCAGCAAGGTGGAACTCACCTGGATGGCCGACCCGGGCATAGATATCCCGGAGGGAGCCACGGCGGTGCACGGCATCACCACCGCCCAGGCCAGGGCACACGGGAGGCCGCATGCGGAGGTGGTGGCCGAGACCATCGCCGGGGTCCGCGCGGGTTGGCGGGAGGGGCGGACCCTGGTGGTGTTCAACGCCGCGTACGACCTCACCATCCTCAGGAGATGGGACCCCTCGTTCGAGGTGCTCGGCCCGGTTCTCGACCCCTACGTCGTCGACCGGGCGACCGACCCGTACCGCAGGGGAAAGCGCACCCTCGAGGCCCTGTGCGCCCACCACGGCGTGCGGTTGGACGGTGCGCACGAGGCCGCGGCCGATGCGCTCGCGGCGGCCCGCCTGGCGTGGAAGCTACTCGGCTCTCTCCCCGAACTGACCGGCGCGGACTGGCGCGCGGTCAACGCGCAGCAGGCGCAGTGGCACGAGACGCGCCAACGCGATTTCGCGGCCTACCTCGAGCAGTCGGGCAAGGACGCCTCGGACGTCAACACACAGTGGCCGATCGCCGTCACCTAGACCGGAGCGGTTACTCGGCCAGTCGCGGAGCGGCCTCGGCCACCCGACGAACCGACGCCAGTGCCTCCACCGGGGTGAAGCGGCCCGAGGTCATGTCGTCCACGGCCGGGGTGAGTACCAGCTGCCCCAGACCGGTGTATCGGGGCGCGCTGAGGCGCTCGAGCAGCGCCAGGATCGCGGACACATCGCGTTCCACCTCCGGGCCGGAACGGGGCGGCCGCGGAGATCCCGGCAATCCCTCGAGTTGGAGGATCCGCCCTCCGCCGAGGACCGTGCCGGCGGCGTCGAGCGCGGAATGGGAGGTACCCGAGTGGAGGAGTCCGGCCGGGACGCAGAGCCCGTCGAGGGGCACTTCACCGTCCGGGGCCTCAGCGACCGAGGACCACCTCGCCGGAGCCTCGGCTCCGGCACCGGCGGGGAGGCGGAGGATCACCTCGGCCACCCCGTTGCGGCGCAGGACGTCGGCGAAGCGGCACAGTGACAGCGACAGCCGATCCTCCGGCACGGCCGCGATCGGGTCGAAACGGCTGGGTCCGGCCACCGTGCCGGCCGCGACGTGCCAGAGCATCGGCTCGTCGAGCACGACCCTCGCGCCGACGCCCAGTCGCCCCGCCAGCCGGGTGACGCGGGCGGCCACGCCTTCGGCCAGAGCCTCCGCGAGATCCCTGCGGGCCCCACGATCGGTCAGGACCGGCAACCCGGCGGGCAACTCGAGGTGCGCGGCGAGCGACCAGGGGCCCAGAGCCCGCACCACGAGACGCCGATCCGCCGCGGCCCGGTCGACCTCGGGATCCCGGACCGCCTCGTCGGCCTCCTCCAGGGCATCGAGGTCACGGTCGAGCAGGTCGGCGGCCGTGCGTGCGTGGCGCCCCGGCGAGCCCGCGAGACGCCAACCCCGGGGGGAGACGTCGACCGGGAGGTCCGCGAGCATGGCGATGGTCCTGCCCACCTGATCCGCGCCGAGGCCCCGGTCCGACAATTCTGGCAGGAACGGCATCCCGTGACATTCACCCAGCACGACCCGCGCGGCCTCCCGAGGGTCCACCCCGCGCATCGGGCCGGGGCCGGTGTGACCCGGCTCGACCGCGGTCACGAGGTGCCCGCGACCGGGACAGACGCGGTGATCGTGCCGCTTCCCAGCACGCGGTCGCCTGCGGGCTCGGGCCGGTAGAGCACGGCCGCCTGACCGGGTGCGACGCCGCGCACGGGCTCGTCGAGGGAGATCTCCAACCGGGCGTCCGGCCCGTCCCCCAGCCGTCTCACATGTCCCGGTGTCGCCTCACCGTGGGCACGGATCTGCACGTGACACGCGGTCTCGCGGATGTCGTCGTCCACCAACCAGTAGGGCGAGGTCGCGGTCATCCCCCGGGACAGCAGGTGATCCGATCCCCCGACGGTCACCGTTCCCGTGCCGGCGTCGATCGACGTGACATACCTGGGGCGACCGTCGGCCGCCGGACCCGGCAGACCCAGTCCCTTTCGCTGGCCGATCGTGAACCCGTACACGCCCTCGTGCCGACCCAGTTCGTCACCGGTGTCGGCGTCGACCACCGCACCGGGACGCAGACCGATCCGCGCGCCGAGGAACGCACGGGTGTCCCCGGAGGGGATGAAGCAGATGTCGTGGCTGTCAGGCTTGGACGCGACGGGCAGTCCGGACGCCTCGGCCTCGGCACGGACCTCGGATTTGTGGGAATCCCCCAGCGGGAACATCGAGTGCGCGAGCTGCTGCGGGGTGAGCACCCCGAGGACATAGGACTGGTCCTTGTCGGGATCGACCGCCCGGCGCAGGACGGCGCGTCGGTGCCCGGCGCCGGTCTCCTCGTGGGACAACCGGGCGTAGTGACCGGTGGCCACCGCGTCGAACCCGAGCGCCATCCCGCGGTCGAGGAGGGCCTCGAACTTGATCCGCTCGTTGCAGCGCAGACACGGATTGGGGGTCTCCCCGCGGGAGTAGGACTCGACGAAGTCGTCGATCACGTCCGCCCTGAACCGGTCGGCGAAGTCCCAGACGTAGAACGGGATCCCCAGCAGATCGGCCACCCGGCGGGCGTCTCCGGCGTCCTCGCGCGAACAGCAGCCACGGGAGCCCGTCCGCAGGGTCGCCGGGTCCGCGCTGAGGGCCAGGTGCACACCCACCACCTCGTGCCCGGCGGCCACGGCGCGAGCAGCGGCGACGGCGGAGTCGACCCCCCCGCTCATCGCGGCGAGGACCCTCACGACGCCGTCACCCCGGACCCGATCAACCCGAGGCCCGCGACCCGGGCCCTCTCGGCGGCGGGGGCGAGGGCGGCGATCGCCGCGTCCACGTCGTCCTCGGTCGTGGTGTGACCCAGGCTCAGTCTCAGACTGCTCCTCGCTGCCGCCTCACCGGCGCCCAACGCCAGCAGCACGTGGCTGGGCTCGGCCACCCCCGCGGTGCACGCGGACCCGGTGGAGCACTCGATTCCCGCGGCATCGAGCAGCAGGATGAGCGACTCCCCGGAGCATCCCGGGAAGGTGAGGTTGGCGATCCCCGGCAAGCGCTCGCCACCGCCGTTGGCGATGGCGTCGGGAACCCGGGCGAGGACCCCCGCGACCAACCGGTCCCGCAGGCGCCCCAGTCGGACCGCCTCGGCGTCCATGTCACGGACCGCCTCGTCGAGGGCCGCGGCCATCGCGACGACCCCCGGGACGTCGACCGACCCCGACCTGAGATCGCGCTCCTGACCACCGCCGAAACCGACCGGGAGACACTCCGCGCCGCGGTCGATGATCAACGCCCCGACGCCGAGCGGCCCGCCGAACTTGTGGGCGGACAGGCTCATCGACGTGACCCCGAGCGCGCCGAAGTCCACCGGGACGTGGCCGACGGCCTGGACGGCGTCGGTGTGGACCGCCGCGCCGACGGCCCTGGCTGCGGCGGCCACCCCGGCGACATCGGTCAGGGTGCCGATCTCGTTGTTGCCCAACATGGCGGCGACGAGGGCCAGCCGTGGCCCCACCTCGTCCGCCAGGCGCCGGACCGAGTCGGGAGCAACGGCCCCACGCCGGTCCACGGGCAGGACGCGGACGTCCACGCCTCCACCGCGCGCGGTGGCCAGGTGGGTCGCCGAGTCGAGGACCGAATGGTGCTCGGTCGCCCCCACGGCCACGACGTCACCGCCCGAGGCGGCCGCCTGGCCCAACACCGCGAGGTTGTCGGACTCGGTCCCGCCGGAGGTGAACACGACCTCGGACGGCCTGCACCCGAGATGCGCGGCGAGCGATTCGCGGGCCTCCTCCACCCGGCGACGGGCGCGGCGGCCGGCTCCGTGGAGGGACGAGGCGTTACCGACGGTGGCGGCCGCCTCGGCGTAGGCGGCCAGGGCCGACGGACGCATCGGGGTGGTCGCGGCGTGGTCGAGATAGTGCGCGGTGCGGATCGTGAGCATGACGTCGGCAAGAATACGCCCGAACGCGCCGGACCCCGGCACCGCAGGGGTGCCGGGGTCCGGTCGGTACTGCTGGACGCTGTCGCGCCGAACTCACTTACGGGCGTTGATGGCCTCGGTGAGCTGCGGGGCGACGTTGAACAGATCGCCGACGACGCCGTAGTCCGCGATCTCGAAGATCGGGGCCTCCTCGTCCTTGTTCACGGCGACGATCGTCTTGGACGTCTGCATTCCGGCACGGTGCTGGATGGCGCCCGAGATCCCGAGGGCGATGTACAGCTGCGGCGACACGGTCTTGCCGGTCTGACCCACCTGGAACTGACCCGGGTAGTACCCCGAGTCGACGGCGGCACGCGAGGCACCGACCGCACCCTTGAGCGAGTCGGCCAGCGGCTCGACGACCTCTTCGAACTTCTCCGCCGAACCCACGCCACGACCACCGGCGACGACGACGGTCGCCTCGGTGAGCTCGGGACGGTCGCCACCGACGATCGGGTTGCGGGAGATGACCTTGGCGGCGTTCTCGGGCTCGGGGACGTCGACCTCGACGACCTCTCCGGCACCGGCGGACGGCGACGCCTCGACGGCGCCCGGGCGCAGGGTGTAGATGGGCGTGTCGCCGGCGACGGTCGCCTCGACGGTGAAGGCGCCACCGAAGATCGAGTGGACCGCGGACCCGTCGGACTTGATCTCGACGACGTCACACAGGGTGCCGGAACCGGTACGGGCCGCGAGGCGACCCGCCACCTCCTTGCCCTCGAACGTGGCGGCCAGGACGATCGCCGCCGCGCCCTGCTCGGCGAGCCCGGCGAGGACGTCGACCTTGGGCGTGACGAGGTAGTTCTGCACCGCGTCACCCTCGGCCACGTAGATCTTCTCGGCGCCGGCCTCCTTGAGGGCGTCGGTGAGCGCAGCGGCGGTGCCGGTCTCACCGAACACGACGGCGGACGGCTCACCGAGCGCGCGTGCGGCGGTCAACAGCTCGAGGGTGACCTTCTTGAGTTCGCCGTCGACGTGCTCGACCGCGACGAGGACTTCAGCCATGGTGGATTCTCCTTGAAAAAGACTGGTGGGAGTCGGTCGGGGTGAGCGCGATCAGATGAGCTTCTGCGCGACGAGGTACTTGGCGACCTCGTTGCCGCCCTCGCCCTCGTCGGTGAACTTCTCACCGGCGCTGCGCGGCGGCTTGGGGACGGACGACGTGACGGTGGTCGCCGCGTTGTCCTTGCCCACCTGGCCGGCCTCGACGTTGGTGTCGGCCAGCGTCAGGACCTCGACCGGCTTCTTCTTGGCGGCCATGATGCCCTTGAAGGAGGGGAACCGCGGCTCGTTGATCTTCTCGCCGACCGACACGACGCAGGGCAGTGACGCCTCGATCTCGAAGATGCCCTCGTCGGTCTCCCGCTCGCCCTTAATGGTCCCTCCGGAGACCTCGAGGGTGCGCATGTGGGTGACCTGCGGCAGGCCCAGGTACTCGGCGATGATCGCCGGGACGCTGCCCATGCGGCCGTCGGTGGCCTCGTTGCCACAGATGACCAGCTCGGTGCCCTCGATGGTGCCCAGCACGTTGGCGATCGCCCACGCGGTCTGGACCACGTCCGAGCCGTGGAGCGCCTCGTCGTTGAGGTGGACGGCCTTGTCGGCGCCCATCGACAGCGCCTTGCGGATCGCCTCGGTGGCGCGGTCGGGACCGGCGGTCAGGACGGTCACCTCTCCACCCTCGGCCTCCTTGATCTGGAGAGCCTGCTCAACGGCCTTCTCATTGATCTCATCGAGAACCGCGTCCGCGGCCTCGCGGTCCAGGGTGAAGTCCCCATCGGAGAGCTTGCGCTCCGAGTAGGTGTCCGGAACCTGCTTGATCAGTACGACGATGTTCGTCATGGGCCTGCGTCGACCTCCTGCGAGTCGGGGCTGGGTGCGATCCGAACTGGCCGGGCGCACCGGATTGTGGTCCTGGGGACAACAATAACGTCACCCGGGCCCACCCTGCAGGAGCGGGGCCGTCAGTTGATGCGCTTGTCCCACCCCGACCACGCCGCGTCGCGGAGTTCGTTCTTGCGGACCTTACCGGTCGAGGTGCGCGGCAGGGCCTCGGTGAGCTCCACCGCACCGGGCACCTTGTACCGGGCGATCCTGGTCCGGCAGTGATCGATCACACCGTCCTCGTCGAGGTCGGAACCGGGTTTCACCACGACGTACGCCTTCGGACGCTCACCCCACTTCTCGTCGGGCATCGAGACCACCGCGCAGTCCACCACGTCGGGATGCGCCGCGATCGCCTGTTCGACCTCGATCGTGGAGATGTTCTCGCCGCCCGAGACCACCACGTCCTTCGCACGGTCGAGCAACTGCACGTACCCGTCCGGGTGCATCACGCCGAGGTCACCCGAGTGGAACCAGCCACCGGCGAACGCGGTCGCCGTGGCCTCGGGGTCGGCGAAGTACCCCTTCATCACGCCGTTGCCGGTCATGACGACCTCGCCCATCGTCACACCGTCGGCCGGGACGTCCACGAGGTGCTTCTCGCCGGGGCTGGTCCGCTCGACCACCCGGACCGTGTCGGCGTGGATCATGGCCACGCCCTGCCGGGACTTCAGGCCCGCACGCTCGTCCGGGTCCAGGTCCGTCCAATGGGGCTGGGGGGTGCACACCGTGAACGGCCCGTAGGTCTCGGTGAGCCCGTACACCTGCGTCACGTCGATGCCCAGGTCCTCGAAGCGGCGCAGGATCGTGGGCGAGGGCGGGGCTCCGGCGGTGACCATGCGGATCCCCGTCACCGGCCGGGCCGCCGGGTCGTCGGCGATCGTGCTCAACACGGCCGGGGCGCCGGCGAGGCGGTTGATCCCCTCGTCGTCGAACAGTCTCCAGATCTCATCGCCCCGGACGGCGCGCAGACACACGTGGGTGCCCGTCGCGCCGGTCAGGGCCCACGTCGTGCACCACCCGTTGCAGTGGAACATCGGGAGCGTCCACAGGTAGCGCGAGTTCGCGTCCAGACCCTGGGTGATGATCTCCCCGAGCGCGTTGAGGTAGGCCCCGCGGTGGGTGTACATGACGCCCTTCGGGCGCCCGGTCGTGCCCGAGGTGTAGTTGACGGCGATCACGGCGTCCTCGTCCTCCACCGTCCACGACACCGGCTGCGGGGAGGCCAGTGCGAGGCCCTCCTCCAGCGCCTCGGCGCGGGGGCCGAAGCGGGTCGGATCCGGTTGGGTGCCGTCGGCGTCGGGGGTCACCAGGATCAGGCTGATCGACTCCGGGACCTCGTCCCCCAGCCCGGCCAGGAGACCGGCGTCGGCGATGAGCACCGAGATCCCGGCGTGCTCGGCGATGTACGAGACCTCCGGGGCCGCGAGGCGGGTGTTGAGGGCCACCACCGCCCCGCCGGCCAGCGGGACCGCGAACTGTGCGAGCAGCGCCTCGGCGGAGTTGGGGGCGAGAACCCCGACGCGGTCGCCCCGGGCGACCCCGCGCATCCGCAGGAGTGAGGCCAGCCTCGTGGCGCGATCGGCGAAATCCGCGTAGCTCTGGCGTCGGGGGCCGTCCACCACCGCGGTCGCCTCGGGGACCACACGGGCGGCCTTCTCCAGGAAGCTCAGCGGGGTGAGAGCGGTGTCGAGTCCTGAGCTGGCTGTCATCGCGGATGGTCCGCCTCTCGTGAAATGTCGAACTGGTCGCGGGTGGTCACGGTCACGGTAACCGCGGGGGCCGTCACGCGCCCGGGGATTACGCCCCGATCCCCCCTGTCCCCCGACCACCCGGGCCCGTCGCGCGGGTCCGCCGGTGCGTCCGACGGACCGTGCGCCGGCGGTCGGACTACTCTCTGTCCTGACGATCTGACGTGAAGGGGACTCTTGGTGGCACCGGCATCGATTCCGCGGCGGACCGCACCCACCGCGCGGGCTCTGGCGGTCGGTGCGATCGCGGTCGGGCTCGCCGCGGGGTGCGCGTCCGCCACCGAGAGTGGCGGCGCCCGCCTCGGGCAGGCCGCGAGCTGGTCGTCCGTCACCGGAGGACCCCCGAACTCCGGACGCGCCCACGCGGCGGTCTCCGAGTCTCCCGGACTCGTCTGGTCACGGCCACTGGGCGCGCCCGCGACCGGGGTGGCGGGTTCCGACGGGATCGGCACGTTCTTCCAGGCCACCGTCTCCGAGCGGGGGTGCAATCTCTTCGCCCTGACCGCGGACGACGGGCGCAAGCGGTGGTGTCTGCGCCTGCCGACGGACGGACCGCGGATCACGGCGACCGTCGACGGGCGCGGGTCGCTGTTCGTGCCCATGTACGGCGGGGTGGGCGCGGTGTCCGCGGAGGGTGAGAACCGGTGGTTCGCCGGGACCCGGGGAATCCCCACCACCATCACGCTGCTCGACAACCGCCATCTGCTGGTGATCTCCCACCTGGGGATCGTCCGCGTGATCAACACCCAGACCGGTCTGGACGTCTCCTCCGAGTTGCCGGCCGCCGGCGAGATCGCGCCGTCCGGTCCCGGGTTCGGGTCACCGTGGTGCGGTATCGGCGAACGCGGGTGCCCCGCACCGGGCCCCGCGGCGGTCGACACGGGGACCGGGACCGCCTATCTCACCACCTGGACGCCGGGGGAACCGGCACCCGAGCTGGTCGCCGTGCGGTTCACCGCGGACGAGGCAGGGCGTCTGGAGGTCGCGTGGCGTACCGGTCTTCCCGAGGGACGCCTCGGGGTGCCGGTGGTCCTGTCGGATGGCCGGGACGAGGTCTACGTGCACTCCGGTGACGGCACCCTGACCGCCTACTCCACCGCGGACGGGTCCCCCGTGTGGTCGTCCCCCATCGGGTACCGGCCAGACACACCGCCCGCCCTGCTCCCCGACGGCACGGTGGTCACCGGCGGTCGCACCACCACCGTGTGGAGGGGGCCGGACGACGACCACGACGCCGACGCCGGCCCGGCGCCCGTGGTGGCCGTCCGCGGGGAGGACGGCGAGGGCCGCGAGGTGTGGCGGCGCGACGACCTGCGTCAGCTCACCAACCCGGCCGCCACCGGGGACGGCCGGGTGCTGGTCGCGGTCCGGTCGGGTGGGACCGACGACGAGCCGGGCATCGGGCTGCTCCTGCTGGACGGTGCGGACGGCAGCACCCTCCACGAGATCGCGGTCCCGGCCGCACGGGGTCCCGTCTCCGGCCTGAGCGTGGACGACGACGGCCGCATCGCGCTCACCACCGCGGTGGGCGCGGTCTACGTCTACGAGTGAACTCCGTCGGGCTGTTCGGTCCGCGGCCCGCACACGAACACCACCGCCGATCTGTCGATCCTGGTGACCACCAACGCGAGCGGCCGGGAGCCTCCCGGCGCCAGTGAGCGGCGCAGCACGTCCGGGTCCGTGTCCACCCCGCGGACCAGGATCTCCAGGGAACCGCAGTCCCGCCGTCTCAGGGCCTTCCGCAGTTCCTTGCGGTCGAGTCTGCACCGCTCCAGCACCTCGAACCCCGTGTACCCGCCCGGGATCCGTGGTCCGGTCAGGTGGGCGATCCGTGGGTCGAGTTGACGGAGCCCGTGACGGCGGGCCCAGTGGCGCACCAGGCCGGCGCGGACGACGGCCCCGTCCGGATCGACGATGAACCGGTCCGCCTCGCCGTGGGCGTCGACCTCGTCGTCGTCGCCGTCCGTCACCTCCTCCACGTGGACGGCCAGGCCTCCGGTGACCAGTCGGGGTGGCCCCCACGGCGGGGGCGCCCCCGCCCCGGTGGTACGGACGACGGTCGCGCGGCGCCGCACCCCCGCGGACAGGCCCGGCGACCACAGACACGCCTCGCGCACCGACCCGTCCAGGGAGACCAGTTGGACCTCCCCGGAATGGTCGAGCACGGAGGTGTCCAGACCGGGAGCGCACTTGATCACGTGGTCCCGGTCGCGGGCCACGGCCAGGAGGTCCGGCAGCGGAGGGCTGAGCTGAGCGGGGTCGTGGATCCGTCGGCCCCCGGACCGTCGGGCGGGGTCGGCGAGCAGCACGGTGTCCCGGCTGGGTGGCGCGAGGGCGTCCGCCACGCACACCAGCGCGCCGGGCACGTTGTGTGCGGCCATCCGGGCCCGTACCCGGTCGAGATCGGAGCCGACGACCCAGTCCGCGGTCCGCACCAGTTCGGCCAGTTCGGCCCCCACCGAGCAGGTGACGTCGTGGACGTCCCGGCCCGCCAGTCGCCCGGCCCTGAGCGCGGCGACCGGCCAGGCGGTGGCCTGTTGCACCGCCTCGTCCGTCAGCAGCATCCGGTCGGCCCCCCGGACCCGCCCGTCGGCTCGCCGACGTGCGGTCACGACGTCGATCGCCGCGGCGGCGTGCCCGGGGTCGACGCGCCGCACGGCGGCGGTCGAGGCGACCATCCGCCCGCGGGACCAGTCCAACCCGGCGGCAAGCGCGAGCAGGTCCCGGCCGGCGTCGGTGAGCAGGAAGTCGAGGTCCTCCGGGGTCACCGCCCCACCACCTAGTTGCCGCCCGGCGCGATGGACCGGACGGTGGCGAGGAGTTCGGCGACGTCCGTCGCCGTCGCGAGGTCGGCGAGCACATCGAGGGTCGGCCGGAGCATGCCCAGCCGCCCCAGGGTCCCCGCGGTGGCGGCGTCGTCGGCGCGCATCCAACCCACCGCGCGGGCCTCGCTCGTGACGCCGTCCGGCTCGGCCCCCGGAGGCACCGCGGCCACGAAGAACAGGGTGTCGTACCGACGGGGGGGCCCGGGCGGCGTGGTCCACCGGTCCCACGGACGCAGGAGGTGCGCGGACAGGACCAACCGGTGCGCCGCCAGCAGGGAGTCCAGGTCGCCCTCCCCCGCGTCGAGCGCGCGACGCTCCCGGGGGCCGGGTCGATCCCCGGGGTTCGCCAGCCCGGTCGCGGCCGAGTCGGGCCCGGTCGCGGCGGAGTCGGGCCCGGGCTCGGGTTCGGGTTCGGGCTCGGGTTCGGCCAACAACACGCCGGTCTCCTCGAAGAGTTCACGCACCACCCCCCGGACGGCGGCGGCGGCGCGCTCCTCCCCGATTCCGAAAGCCTCGGCCCACCAGTGCGGGTCCGGCCCATTCCAGGGCCGGGTGCCGCCGTAGTCCCGCGGCTCGACGCCGCCCCCGGGGAAGACAGACATCCCGGCGGCGAACTGCATGGTGGCCACGCGGTGCTGGAGGAACACCTCGAGCCCACCGCCGACGCGCGCGTCGCGGACCAATGCAACCGTGGCGGCCTCACGGACGGGGACGGCCCCGGGCGGGGTCGCCACGGGGTCGGCGGTGCGGTTCACGGCCGCCGGTGTCGGCCGGACCGACGCGCCCGGCGCGCGAAGAACCGCCCGTCGATCGCGTCGACGACGATCGACTGCGCGAACGCGGCGCTGAGGTTCTCCGAGGTGATCACGTCGTCGATCAGACCGGTGGCCGTCACCCCTCCCTCCGCGAGCAGCATCGCATGGGTGAAACCCGGGGGTATCTCCTCCACGTGGTGGGTCACCAGGACGGTGGCGGGCGCGTCGGGGTCCAGTGCCATGTCCGCCAGACGGGCGACCAGATCCTCGCGACCTCCCAGGTCCAGCCCCGCCCCCGGCTCGTCGAGCAGGAGTAGCTCCGGGTCGGTCATCATCGCGCGGGCGATCAGCACCCGCTTGCGCTCACCCTCCGAGAGGGTGCCCCAGGTGCGGTCGGCCAGGTGCTCTCCGCCGATCATCTCCAGCGTGTCCGCCGCGCGGTCGAAGTCGGCCTGGTCGTAGGCCTCCCGCCACCGGCCCAGCACGGCGTACCCGGCGGAGACCACCAGGTCCTTGACCACCTCGTCGCCGGGTATCCGGCCGGCCACCGCGGCGGACGACAGGCCCACCCGGCTGCGGAGCTCGGTGACCTCGGTACGACCCAGTTGCTCCCCCAGGATCACCGCCGAACCCGTGCTCGGATACTCGAGCGCCGACGCGATCCGGAGCAGCGAGGTCTTGCCCGCACCGTTGGGGCCCAGGACGACCCACCGCTCGTCCAACTCGACCTGCCAGGTGACGGGACCCACCAGCGTCCGGCCGTCCCTCCGGAGCGAGACGTCGGTCAGGTCCAGGACGAGGTCGGGATCGGTCTCGATAGGCGTTCTCACGGACCCCATCTAACCCCCTAAGCGGTGGCCGGGTGGCGAGGAACACGGCTCGTGCGGGTGAACACCCGCGCGACGCCCCTCCCCGATCGACGCCCGCTTCGATAGCGTCGTGTGCGTAGAGGCGTCCGCACCCCGGAGCCCGCAGCCGAGAGGAGCACCGACGTGAACGACCGTCTGGCCATCGACGAGGTCCGCCCCCTGGTCTCCTGCGGGAGGTTCCCCGCCAAGTCGGTCGTGGGTGAGGTGGTGCCGATCTCGGCGACCGTGTGGCGGGAGGGCCACGACGCGCTGTCGGCGAGCCTGGTGGTCCGCCGTCCCGGTGGGGCCTCCTCCCGGACGACGATGTCCCCCGGGGCGGAGGCGGACACCGTCCACGCGCTGCTCACCACCGACGCCCCCGGGATGTGGTCGTTCCGCGTCGAGGCCTGGTCGGACCCGTTCGCCACGTGGAACAGCGGCATCGTCAAGAAGATGGACGCCGGTCAGGGCGCCGACGTCCTGGGCAACGAGTTCGAGGTGGGCGCGCGGGTCCTCGACGCCGGCGCCGCACAGGCGACCGCAGCGGGCTCCCCCGACCGGGCAGCGCTCCTGACGGATGCGGCCACCGAACTCCGCGGCACCGGGGACGCCCGGACCCGGACCTCGCGGGCGCTGTCCGACGAGGTCGCGGCCGCGATGGCCGCCGGACCGGTCCGCGAGCTGGTGACCGCCGGTCAGACCCACCGCGTCTGGGTCGACCGGCGCGAGGCCCAGTTCAGCTCGTGGTACGAGTTCTTCCCCCGCTCCACGGGCGGGTGGGACGAGCAGGGCCGGCCCGTCCACGGCACCTTCACCACCTCGCGCACCCACATCGACCACGCCGCCGACATGGGGTTCGACGTGGTGTACCTGCCGCCCATCCACCCGATCGGGGTGGTCAACCGGAAGGGCCGCAACAATTCGCTCACCCCGGAGCCGGGCGACGTCGGCTCGCCCTGGGCGATCGGTTCCGCGGACGGCGGCCACGACGCGGTGCACCCGGAACTCGGCACCATCGAGGACTTCCGCGAGCTGGTCGACTACTCCGCCACGAGGGGTGTCGAGATCGCGCTGGACCTGGCGTTGCAGTGCGCGCCGGACCACCCGTGGGCGCAGTCGCACCCCGAGTGGTTCACGGTGCTGCCCGACGGCCACATCGCCTACGCCGAGAACCCGCCCAAGAAGTACCAGGACATCTATCCCGTCAACTTCGACCTCGACCCCGAGGGGATCTACGCCGAGGTGCTCCGGGTGGTGCGGCTGTGGACCTCCCTGGGCGTACGGATCTTCCGGGTGGACAACCCGCACACCAAACCGGCCGACTTCTGGAGCCGCCTGATCGCCGAGGTCAAGCGCACCGAACCGGACGTGCTGTTCCTCGCCGAGGCCTTCACCCGTCCCGCCCGCATGTTCGGTCTGGCCAGGCGGGGTTTCTCGCAGTCGTACACCTACTTCACCTGGAAGACCACCAAGTCCGACCTGGTGGAGTTCTGCGAGCAGCTGCTGACGCACGTGGACGAGGCCCGGCCCAACATGTTCACCAACACCCCGGACATCCTCCACGAGTCACTGCAGCGCGGGGGCCCCGCGATGTTCGCGATCCGGTCGACGCTCGCGGCCACGCTGTCCCCGGCGTGGGGCGTGTACTCGGGCTTCGAGCTGTTCGAGTGGCAGCCCGTCGCCGACGGCAGCGAGGAGTACCTGGACTCGGAGAAGTACGAGCTCCGACCCCGGGACTTCGCCGGCGCCGAGGCGGCGGGCCAGTCCCTCGCGCCGTGGCTCCGGACCCTCAACCGGATCCGTCGCGAGCACCCCGCCCTCCAGCAGCTGCGCACGCTGCGGTTCCACGACGTGGACAACGACCAGATCCTCGCCTACTCCAAATTCGACCCCGCCACCGGCGACTGCGTCCTCACGGTGGTCTCACTCGACTCGCACGGTGTCCAGGAGGGCACCCTCAGGCTGGACATGGCCGCCCTCGGGTACGACGACGACGCCCGGTTCAGCGTCCACGACGAGGTCTCCGGCAACGAGTTCCACTGGGGTTCGAGCAACTACGTGCGACTCGAGCCGTGGACGGCGGTCGCACACATCGTCGTGGTCCCGCCGTGCGACGAAGCACGTAGGGTCGAACTGACCTACCGCACGCACATCGTGGATTGAGGGACAACGGCATGGGAAAGCACCACGGCAAGGGCCGACCCGCTACCGAGAGCTCCGCCACGGCGCCCGGCAGGGTGCCACCGCCCGTCGACCCCGAGGCGGCCTGGCGGACGCCCGAGGAGGTCGCCCGCGACGAGGCGGGGCGGACGCCGGCGCCGGCCACCCCCGGCGAGCCGTCGGGCGAGATCCCCCGGGAGGATCTGGGCGCGCTCCGCTCGGGCGCCCACCGCGACCCGCACTCGGTCTACGGCGCCCACCCGACCGGGGCCGGTTCCGTCGTGCGGACCATGCAGCCCGGTGCCACCTCGGTAGAGATCGTGCTCGGCGCGCGCACCGTGCCCATGGAACCGCTCGGCGACGGCATGTTCGGGGCGGGGTTGCCCGAACGGGACGTCCCCGACTACCGGTTGCGGGTCACCTACCCGGACGGGCACACGCGGACCGTCGCCGACGGGTACCGCTTCCTGCCCACCCTGGGCGAGATGGATCTCCACCTGATCAACGAGGGCCGGCACGAGCGGCTGTGGACCGTCCTCGGTGCGCACGTCCGCACGTACGACACCCCCGGGGGGCCCGTCACGGGAACGTCCTTCGCCGTCTGGGCCCCGAACGCCCGGGGCATCAGCGTCGTCGGCGACTTCTGCGGGTGGAACCCGATCGCCCTGCCCATGCGCGCGATCGGCGCCTCGGGAGTGTGGGAGCTGTTCGTTCCGGACGTGACTGACGACGCCGTCTACAAGTACTGCGTCCGCGGCGCCGACGGCCGGACCGTCGACCACGCCGACCCGCTGGCGGTGGCCACCGAGGTGCCCCCCGCCACCGGGTCCAAGGTGTTCACGTCCGGTCACGAGTGGAACGACGACGAGTGGGTCGCCGGCCGGGCGACGCGCGACCACTCGCGCTCCCCGATGACGGTCCTCGAGGTGCACGTGGGCTCGTGGAGGCCGGGACTCGGCTACCGCGAGTTCGCCCACCAGCTGGCCGACCACGTGACCGAGACCGGCTTCACCCATGTCGAACTGATGCCCGTGGCCGAGCACCCCTTCGGCGGGTCATGGGGCTACCAGGTCTCCTCCTACTACGCCCCCACCAGTCGCTTCGGCACCCCGGACGACCTGCGCTACGTGGTCGACCACCTGCACTCGCGCGGCATCGGGGTGCTGGTGGACTGGGTGCCCGCGCACTTCCCCAAAGACGAGTGGTCCCTCGGCCGCTTCGACGGGACCCCGCTGTACGAGCACGCGGACCCCCGTCGAGGCGAGCAGCCCGACTGGGGCACCTACGTGTTCGACTTCGGTCGTCACGAGGTCCGCAACTTCCTGGTGGCCAACGCCCTGTACTGGGCGGAGGAGTTCCACGTCGACGGCCTGCGTGTGGACGCCGTCGCCTCGATGCTCTACCTGGACTACTCGCGGAACGAGGGCGAGTGGACCCCCAACCGCTACGGCGGTAGAGAGAACCTCGAGGCCATCTCGTTCCTGCAGGAGGTCAACGCCACCGTGCGCCGGGAACACCCCGGGTTCCTCATGATCGCCGAGGAGTCGACCTCCTGGGGCGGCGTCACCGCACCCACGGACACCGGCGGTCTCGGGTTCTCGATGAAGTGGAACATGGGGTGGATGAACGACACGCTGCGCTATGTCGGCCTCGACCCCGTCTACCGGGGGCACCACCACGGCGAGGTCACCTTCTCCCTGATGTACGCCTGGAGCGAGCGCTTCGTCCTCCCGCTCAGCCACGACGAGGTGGTGCACGGCAAGGGCTCGATGTGGCAGCGGATGCCGGGGTCCTCGTGGGACCGCGCCGCCGGGTTGCGCGGGCTCTACGCCTACATGTGGGCACACCCCGGGAAGAAGCTCATCTTCCAGGGGATGGAGTTCGGTCAGGTCGGCGAGTGGAACGACGAACAGGGCGTCACCTGGGAGAACCTCGAGGGCTGGGAGGGCGAGTACCACCGCGGCATCCTCGCCTCGGTACGGGACATGAACGCCCGCTACGCAGAGAACCCCGGTCTCTGGACGCTCGACGACGACCCGTCGGGTTTCTCGTGGATCGACGCCAACGACTCCGATCACAACGCGCTGTCGTTCCTGCGCACCGATCACGCGGGCAGCACGATCGCCTGTGTGGTCAACTTCTCGGGCCGCACCCTGGACGACTACCGGATCGGTCTGCCCGAGGCCGGGTACTGGGAGGAGATCCTCAACACCGACGCCGAGGCCTACGAGGGGTCGGGGACCGGCAACCTCGGCGGGGTCCACGCCGAGGAGCGGCACCACCACGGCCGCTCCCATTCCGCGGCGATCACCGTCGGCCCCCGCGCCGCGGTGTGGTTGCGGCACACGCGCTGACGTCGGGCGACACGCCGACCGCGGGCGGCCCGCGGGCCTCAGTACAACGCGTTGGCGAGGTTCCGGCGGGCGTCCAGCACCCGCGGGTCGTCCGCCGGGAGCGCCTCGAGGAGATCGACCAGGCGGGCCCGCAGCGTCGCGCGGTCGTCGCCCGCGCTCACCCGGATGGCGTCGACGAGGACCGCGAACGCCGGCTCGTACTCCCCGCCGACGAGTGCCCGGTCGGCCGCCCGCAGGGCCGCGGGGACGGTGCCCTCTCCCGCGTCGGCCTGCTCCGCCGCGCGCCGGGCGGCCTGCACGTACCGCAGTGCTTCCAGAAGAGTGTGGTCACCGGGGCGTGAGTCCACCAGGGCGGTGAAGCGCTCCTCCGCCGTGGCCAGCTCTCCGTCCGCGAGGGCGTCCTCGGCCGCGTCACGCTCGGTGTCCGCGACCTCCTCCGGCTCCCCGCCCGACTCGGCCTCGGGCATCCCGCTGAGCTTGCCCTCGGTGGCCTGGAGAACGGCCGCGATCCACTGCCGGAGGGCGTCCTCGGGCTGCTCCCCCTCGAAGTCCGCGAGCGGCCGCCCCGCCGCGACGGCGACGACGGTCGGGACCGCCCGCGCCTGGAACGCCTGCGCGATCCCCGGTGCGGCGTCCACGTCGACGACCGCGTGCACCCACTGACCACCCGCCTCCTCGGCCAGCGAGGAGAGCAGGGTGGTCAGTACCGTGGGCGCCCGCCGGGACATGAGCTCGACGACGACGGGGACCTGCGTCGACCGGACCAGTACCTCCTGCTCGAACGTGGTCTCGTCGACCTCGACGAGCGTCACCGGACCGGAGCCGGGCCCCGCTCCGGGGGCGGCGGTGGCGGGGTCCCGCTTCGCCTCCGCCCGTTTCTTCAACCCCGAGAGATCGACGGCGCCGGCGAGGGACGCCGCGAGCTTCTGCTCGGAGGCGGACGGGGGTCGGTTACCTGGTCTCGTCACGCCGTCGATCCTGCCACGACCGGTCCGATCGGGTGTCAGCTGGTCGCGGGGACGCGGATCAGCAGGGCGTCTCCCTGCCCGCCGCCGCCGCAGAGGGCCGCCGCCCCGAGGCCGCCGCCGCGGCGGGCCAGCTCCAGTGCGAGGGTCAGGACGACGCGGCTGCCCGACACACCGATCGGGTGCCCGATCGAGATGGCACCACCGTTGACGTTCACCTTGTCGGGGCTCACCCCGAGGGCCTTGGTCGAGTGCAGACCGACCGAGGCGAAGGCCTCGTTGAACTCGAACAGGTCGATGGAGTCGACCTCCACGTCCGCGCGACGGCAGGCGTCGAGGACCGCGTCCGCGGGCTGGTGCTGCAAGGTCGAGTCCGGGCCGGCGACTGTGCCGTAGCCGACGATCTCGGCCAGCACCGGCCACCCCTCCGCCTCCGCGCGGGCGGCCGTGGTGACGATGACGGCGGAGGCGCCGTCGGAGATCTGGGAGGAGGAGCCCGCGGTGATGGTCCCGTCCTTCGCGAACGCGGGCCTGAGTTTGCCCATCGACTCGGCGGTCGACTCGGCGCGGACACCCTCGTCGGTCTCCACGATCGTGTCGCCCTTGCGGCCCTTCACGGTCACGGGGACCACCTCGTCCGCGAACCGACCCTCGGCCCACGCGGCCGCGGCGCGCTGGTGGGAGACGGCCGCGAACTCGTCCTGGTGCTCACGGGTGATCTCCAGCTCGGCGTTGCGCGCCTCGGTGAGCGCACCCATGGGCTGGTCGGTCGGCACGTCGTGCAGGCCGTCGTAGGCCATGTGGTCCAGGACCTCGATGGAGCCGTACTTGTACCCGGCCCGGCTCTTGGGCAGCAGGTGGGGCGCCTGGGACATCGACTCCTGGCCGCCCGCCACGACGACCTCGGAGTAGCCGGCGCGGATCGCCTGGTCCGCCAGCGCGATGGCCGTCAGGCCGGACAGGCACATCTTGTTGATGCTCAGCGCGTCCACCCGCTGGGGGATCCCGGCGGCCAGCGACGCCTGACGCGCGGGCATCTGCCCGTTCCCGGCGGACAGCACCTGACCCATGATCACCTGGTCGACGGCCTCGGCGGGCACACCGCCCCGCTCGAGGGCACCGCGGATGGCGATCCCGCCCAGTTCGGGGGCGGACAGGGAGGACAGACCGCCCTGGAGACGGCCGAACGGGGTGCGGGCCCCGGAGACGATGACGGTGCGGGTTGAGTCGGCGGACATTGCGGACCTTCCATTCGAGGGGCTGTACGTGTACACGCCAAACTACCGCCTGCCGGCACCGACTACCGTGGTCCCCATGACCACTACCCCAGCCAGCCAGCCCCTGCTCCCCGCCGATCTCGTCGTGGCCATCGACCACGTCGGCGTGGCGGTTCCCGACTTCGACGCCGCCGTGACCTGGTACCGGGACAACCTCGGGATGGAGAACCTGCACGAGGAGGTCAACGAGGAGCAGGGAGTGCGCGAGGCCATGCTGGGGTCGCCCGGCCGGCCGGACGGGAGCGCGCTCCTCCAGGTCCTCGCGCCCCTGGACGAGTCCTCGACGATCGCCAAGTACCTGGATCGCAACGGCCCGGGCATCCAGCAGATGGCGGTCCGGGTGACCGACATCGAGGCCATCACCGAGCACCTCACCGGACGCGGTGTGCGGGTGCTGTACCCGGCACCGAAGAGCGGCACGGCGGGTTCACGGATCAACTTCGTCCACCCCAAGGACGCCGGGGGCGTGCTCCTGGAGCTGGTCGAGCCGGCCGCCGGGTCGCACTAGGGTCCGGGCGAGGCCTCCCCGCTAGGGTGGGGCCATGTCGAGCACACACATGCCCACCACGGGCGCCGACCCTTTCGCCGTGGTCCGCAAGGGCTTCGACCGTGACCAGGTGACCTCCACGCTCACGCGCCTGGAGGCCGAGGTGGAGCTCCTCCGCGCGGACCGCGACGCCGCCGTCGAGCGGGCCGAGCGGGCTGCCGCCGAGGCCGCACGGGAACGAGCCCGGGCCGCCTCCCTCGAGGCCCGGGTCGCGGAACTCGGGCGGACCCCGGTCACCAACGAGCAGATGTCAGACCGCCTGTCCACGATGCTGACCCTCGCCTCCGCCGAGGCCGAGTCGATTCGCGACTCCGCCCTCGCGGCGGCCGACCGGGTCCGGGCCGACGCCGAGGAAGAGGCCTGGAACCTCCGGGAGACGGCGCGACGCGACGCCGCGGCAGACCGCGACGCCGCCACCGCGGAGCTCACCGCGGCCCGCGACCGGGCGGCCGCGGTACGGACCGAGCAGACGGGGATCCTCGACGCGGCGCGCTCACGGGCCCGGGAGATCATCCTCGCGGCGGAGCGGGAGGCCAGGCGGCTCGACCTGGAGGCCGCTCACCACCGGGATCTGATAGACGAGGATCACCGCATCGCCTCTGATGCGAGGAGAACGGAGTCCCTGCTCGAGGACCGGGACCGGCAGGCGGCATCGATCGCCGCGGCGGACGCCGTGAGACGCCAGGCCGAGGAGAGGGCGCGGGAGACGGTCGACCGCGCCGCGTCCGAGGCGGCATCGCTGGTCTCGACGGCGCGTCGACACACCGAGGAACTGCGGTCGGTCCGGGAACGCGTGATGGCCGATCTGGCGGCGATCCGTGCCCGGCTGGAGCCCATTCCCGGCCGGCCGGACGACGACATTGTCATGCCCGCCGACCCGGGGCTCGTCGACCCACGGTTCAGCTCCACCGACGGGTGAGACCCCGGCTCCCCCTCCCGGACCAGCATCCGCTGTGCCAGTGGCGGCGCTCGTCGTCGCCCCCCGGCCTGTCCGGCCACGCCACCACGTGCGGCGTTCCGGCGGGGACCACCTGGTCGCATCCCGGGCAACGGTAGTCCTTACCGGCACGCGATCCGGGGACACGCCGGACGTGGTAGTCGTCCGGGTCACCCGACGGGCCGGACTCGAGCGCACCGCCTCCGGGCCCCTCCCGCCGGGGCGCCGGACGACCCGTCCCCGCGCGTCTGTGACGTCTCGGCACCCGGTCCCCGCCCTCAGAACAGCCGCAGGTCCGTCGACTCGATCCCGCGGAGCGAGTCGTAGTCGAGGGTCACGCAGCGGATCCCCCGGTCCTCGGCGAGGGTACGGGCCTGAGGTTTGATCACCTGGGCCGCGAACACCCCGCTCACCGGGGACAACAGCGGGTCGCGGTTGAGAAGTTCCAGATACCGCGTGAGTTGCTCCACGCCGTCGATCTCACCCCGACGCTTGATCTCGACCGCGACGGTGACGCCGTCGGCGTCCCGCCCCAGGATGTCGACCGGGCCGATCGCGGTCATGTACTCGCGGCGGACCAGGCTGTACCCCGGCCCCAGGGTCTCGATGTGTTCGGCCAGCAGTTCCTGGAGGTGAGCCTCGACGCCGTCCTTGACCAGCCCGGGGTCCACCCCGAGCTCGTGCCGGGAGTCGTGGTGGACCTCGGAGAGCGTGATGCGGAGTTGTTCGCCGGCCTTGTTCTCGACGATCCAGAGAAGGTGCGCGGGGTCATCCGGATGCTCCCGCTCGACCAATGAACAGGGTGGCGTCATCCAGTTGAGCGGCTTGTACGCACGGTCGTCGGCGTGCACGCTGACGGACCCGTCCGCCTTGACGAGCAACAGCCTGGGCGCCATGGGCAGGTGGGCCGTCAGACGGCCGACGTAGTCGACCTGACAGGTGGCGACGACGAGACGCACGGTTCCTCCTGGAATCGGGATGTGCCGGACGGCCCTCAGGGCCCTGCGGGCCGTCAGAGCCGTCAGCGCCGACGGCGGGCCGGGGAGCGGACCTGGTCGGTCGAGCAGGCCTCCACCCACGCCAGCAGAGCGGTCAGCTCGGCGGGACCCACACAGATCTCGCCCTCCCTGATCCCGCCGCTGCGATCGTGGCCGGAGAAGGACACGATGAGCTCCCCCGACTCGGCGACGTCGAGTTCGTGCCCCGTCGGCTGACGGCGGGGCCCCAGCTCGAGACTCCTGCGGTCGAGACGGACATCCGCCCCGAACCTCACGCTCAGCAACCGGTAGAACGCCAGATCGGTGTCGGAGTATCGGACGGCTCCGTGACGCCACGCGTCTCCCCCGTCCCGTTTGACCAGGACTGAGGTGGAATCCCTGCGGACGACCACCAATCGATAGACGACGGCCGCGACCACCGGGGCGAGGACGAGCAGCACGACGACACCGAGAATGATCCCGGTGATCGCCATCTGCTCAACCCCTTCCGGTGGCCGCGGCCGTCAGGTCACGGGCGAACCGTGCCGTACTGCTAGGCGCCGGCCTTCTCGACCGCGCGGAGGCGACCGCGTGCGGCTGCAGCAGCCGCCTGGTCGTCCCCTGCCTCGGACAGCGCGCGCTCGGCCTCGCCGCGGTCGATGGACTCCGACCACTCCGCGGTCTCGCCGAGGATGCTGACCTTGTTCGCCGTCACGGAGAGGAACCCGCCCTGCACCGCGGCGACCTTCTTGCCCTCGTCCGTGTAGACCGTCACGGTGCCACCGGCATCCAACTCGCCGAGCAGCGGCTCGTGCCCGGACTGGATACCGATCTCGCCCTCTGTGGTCTTGGCGACCACCATGGTGGCGGTGCCGGACCAGAAACGACGCTCGACCGTGACGAACTCGACCTCGATGTCAGCCATGGTCAGCGGTCACTTCCCCGAGAGCTTCTTGGCGGCCGCCTCGACATCGTCCAGACCGCCGATACCGTTGAACGCCTGCTCCGGGAGGTGGTCCAGCTCGCCCTTGCACAGCTTGTCGAACGCCTCGATGGTGTCCGACAGCGGGACGACCGAGCCGACCTGGCCGGTGAACTTCTCGGCGACCAGGAAGTTCTGGCCGAGGAAGCGCTCGAGGCGACGGGCACGCTGAACGGTGACCTTGTCCTCCTCGGAGAGCTCGTCCATACCGAGGATGGCGATGATGTCCTGCAGTTCCTTGTACTTCTGCAGGATCTGGATGACCTGCTGCGCCACCCGGTAGTGCTCCTCGCCGACGATGCCCGGCTCGAGGATCCGGGAGGTCGAGGTGAGCGGGTCCACCGCGGGGTAGATACCCTTCGACGCGATGGAGCGGGACAGCTCCGTGGTGGCGTCGAGGTGGGCGAACGTGGTGGCCGGCGCCGGGTCGGTGTAGTCGTCGGCGGGGACGTAGATCGCCTGGAGCGAGGTGATGGAACGACCCCGCGTCGAGGTGATCCGCTCCTGCAGCATGCCCATCTCGTCCGCGAGGGTCGGCTGGTAACCGACCGCGGACGGCATGCGACCGAGAAGGGTCGAGACCTCGGAACCCGCCTGCGTGAAGCGGAAGATGTTGTCCACGAACAACAGGACGTCCTGGCCCTGCACGTCACGGAAGTACTCGGCCATGGTCAGAGCCGAGAGCGCGACGCGCATACGCGTCCCCGGCGGCTCGTCCATCTGACCGAACACCAGGGCGGTGTCCTGGAGGACGCCCATCTCCTCCATCTCGAGGAACAGGTCCGTGCCCTCACGGGTGCGCTCACCGACGCCGGCGAACACCGACGTACCGGAGAACTCCCGGGCGATACGGGTGATCATCTCCTGGATCAGCACGGTCTTGCCGACACCGGCACCACCGAAGAGACCGATCTTGCCACCCTTGACGTACGGGGTGAGGAGGTCGATGACCTTCACACCGGTCTCGAGGATCTCGGTCTTGCCCTCGAGCTGATCGAAGGCGGGCGGCTCGCGGTGGATACCCCACTGCTCACCGTCCCGGCCGGTGCCGGGGGCGTCTAGGCAGTCGCCCAGGGCGTTGAAGACGTGGCCCTTGACGACGTCGCCCACGGGCACCGAGATCGGCTTGCCCGAGTCGACGACCTCGGCGCCACGGACGAGTCCGTCGGTGGACTGCATGGAGATGCAGCGCACCATGTTGTCGCCGAGATGCTGGGCGACCTCGAAGGTGACCGTCTTGGCGACGGCCTCGAGGGTGATCTCGGTGGTCAGTGCGTTGAAGAGGGCCGGGAGGGCGCCACGCGGGAATTCCACGTCGACGACCGCACCCAGGACGCGGGCGACCCGACCGGTGAGACCGGCCGTGCCCGTCGTGCTCTGATCGGTAACAGCTGTGGTCATTGCTTAGTCACTTCCTGCGCTAGCGGCGAGCGCACCAGCGCCACCGACAATCTCGCTGATTTCCTGGGTGATCTGTGCCTGGCGGGCCTGGTTGGCCTCGCGGCTCAGGCCTTCCACCAGTTCGGTCGCGTTGTCCGTCGCCGACTTCATGGCCGTGCGGCGTGCCGCCGACTCCGACGCCGCCGACTCGAGCAGTGAGGCGAACGCCCTCGTCGACATGTACCTCGGGAGGAGGTTGTCGAGCAGGGTGTCCGCGTCGGGCTCGAAGGTGACCTCCGGCTTGAACTCCGTCTCCGGCGAATCCAAGTAGTCCTCGCCCAGATCCAGCTCCTCGATCTCGACGCGGGTCTCGATCGGGGCCAGTCGGCGCGCACGCGGGGTCTGCGTGAGCATCGACTTGAACTGGGTGTAGACGATGTGGACCTCGTCGACGCCCTTGCGGGTGGTGTCCCCGGGGTAGTCACTGCCGAGGAACTCCGACGCGTCGAACGTCTCTTCGCCGCCGGCCGCGAAAGCAGCCGACAGGAGCTGGAAGGCCGGACGGGCCTCCTGGTAGTCGGGCTTCTGGGAATGCCCCTGCCACGATCCCGCGAGTTCCACCTCGCGGAACGTGTAGTACACGATGCCCTTGTTGCCCAGCACGTAGATGTCGACCTCGCGGCCGGCGTCCTCAAGGAACGCGATGAGCTCGGCGGCCTCCTTGAGGACGTTGTGGTTGTAGCCACCACACATCCCGCGGTCCGAGGTCACCACGAGCACGGCGGAACGCGTGGCGTCCTCCGGCTCGTTGAGCATCCGGTGCTGAACCGACGACGCACTGGCGAGGTCGGTCAGGATGGCGGTGATCTGATCGGCGAACGGCTGGGCCGCCGCGACCCTCGCCTGGGCCTTGGAGATCTGCGAGGTGGCGATCAGCTCCTGGGCCTTGGTGATCTTCTTGGTCGAGTTGACCGACTTGATCCGGTCGCGCAGTTCACGCATGTTCGCCATTGCGTCAGATCACTCTCCTCTCGGCCTTGAATCGGATGGCTGTCATCGCAGGCCTCAGGCCTTCTTCTTCTTGGTGACCGTCAGCGTCTCGCGGTCGATCTCGTCCTCCGAGAGCGCCTCGGCCTCGGGCTCGTTGACCACCCGCGAGCCGTCGGAGGCGACGAAGCCCTCCTTGAACTCGTTGGTCTTGGCCTCGAGCGTCGCCTTGGACTCGTCGGAGAGGGCGGCCCCGCCGTCGATCTGGCTGTAGACGTCGGACGCGGAGTGCCGCAGCGACTCGAGGAGCTCGCCCTCGAAGCGCCGGACGTCCTCCACGGGGACGGTGTCGTAGAAGCCCTCACCGGCGAGGTAGATCGAGACGATCTGGTCCTCGACCGCCACCGGCGAGTTCTGGTCCTGCTTGAGGATCTCGACCAGACGCTGACCGCGCTCGAGCTGGGCCTTGGACGCGGCATCCAGGTCGGACGCGAACGTCGCGAAGGACTCCAGGTCGCGGTACGCGGCCAGATCGAGACGCAGCGAGCCGGAGACCTTCTTCATGCCCTTGGTCTGCGCGGCGCCGCCAACTCGCGAGACGGAGATACCGACGTTGACGGCGGGACGCACACCGCGGTTGAACAGGTCGGACTCGAGGAAGACCTGGCCGTCGGTGATCGAGATGACGTTGGTCGGGATGAAGGCCGAGACGTCATTGGCCTTGGTCTCGATGATCGGCAGGCCGGTCAACGACCCTCCGCCCATCTCGTCGGAGAGCTTGGCACAACGCTCGAGCAGCCGGGAGTGAAGATAGAAGACGTCACCCGGGTAGGCCTCGCGACCCGGCGGGCGGCGCAGCAGCAGCGAGATCGCGCGGTAGGCGTCGGCCTGCTTGGACAGGTCGTCGAACACGACCAGGACGTGGGCGCCCTCGTACATCCAGTGCTGACCGATGGCCGAGCCGGTGAACGGCGCGAGCCACTTGAAACCGGCGGAGTCGGAGGCCGGGGCCGCCACGATGGTGGTGTACTCCATCGCGCCGTGCTCCTCGAGCGTCGCCTTGACGCCCGCGATGGTGGAGCCCTTCTGGCCGATGGCGACGTAGATGCACCGGAGCTGCTTGCTCTTGTCGCCGGACTCCCAGTTGGCCTTCTGGTTGAGGATGGCGTCGATGCAGACCGCGGTCTTGCCGGTCTTGCGGTCGCCGATGATCAGCTGGCGCTGGCCGCGGCCGATCGGCGTCATGGCGTCGATGGCCTTGATGCCGGTCTGCATCGGCTCTTCGACGGGCTGACGCTCGAGCACGGACGGAGCCTGCAGCTCGAGGGCGCGGGTGCCGGCCGACTCGATGTCGCCGAGGCCGTCGATGGGCTTGCCGAGCGGGTTGACGACGCGGCCGAGGAAGCCGTCGCCGACGGGGACGGAGAGGACGTTCCCGGTGCGGCGCACCTCCTGACCCTGGGCGATCTCGTCGAAGTTACCGAGGATGACCGCACCGATCTCGCGGTCCTCGAGGTTCAGTGCGACTCCGAGGATCCCGCCGGGGAACTCCAGCAGCTCGTTGGCCATCGCCGAGGGGAGCCCGCTGATGTGCGCGATGCCGTCACCGGTGTCGACGACGACGCCGACCTCCTCCTTCGTCGCGTCGGTCGAAACGGTCGAGGTGTAATTCGCAATCGCGCTGCGGATCTCTTCGGAGGAGATCGTCAACTCCGCCATGTCATTCCTGCTCTCAAAGTCGGGATGTGCTTTATGGGTGTGTACCTGAGCCGCCACCGCTGGAACACGGCCGAGTCGCAGCTCGTCTTGTGCCGGACCGGCCGGTCAGCGGAGGGAACGACGCATCGCGTCGAGCCGTCCTGCCACGCTACCGTCGATGATCTCGTCGCCGACCCGGACGACCACGCCGCCCAGAAGTGCCTGATCGACGTCGTTGTGGATGGCGATCTCCCGCCCGTACAGCGTGGCCAGGCGCGCCCTGAGATCATCCGTTTGCTGCTCGGTCAACGGCTCGGCGCTGGTCACCACCGCCACGGAGCGACCGCGCAGTTCCGCGGCCTGGGTCGAGATCTCCATGATGTCGTCCGCGGGCATGCCGGACGGGCGGTCCACGGCCTGCGAGGCGAGGGCCTCCGTCACCGCGGTGACCTTGCCGTACAGGACCTCCGCGAGAAGCCCCCGCTTGGCTCCCGCCTCTGCGGTCCGGTCAGCGAGGAGCTGCTCGAACTGGGGATCTCCGGCGACGATGCGGCCGAGCCTGAACAACTCGTCCTCGACGGCCTGGAGCTGTCCCTGCTGGTCCGCCGATCGCAGGAGCGCCTCCCGGCCGAGCCGGATCAGGCCCTCGCGCAACTCCCGCGGGTTGGACCAGTCACGGGACACCGCAGCGAGGAGCAGATCGAGGGTGGTCTGGTCGACCTTCCACCCGAACACCCCACGGACCAGGTCCTGTCGGGCCTCCACCGGGGCCGCGGTGTCGGCCACGGAGACCCGGAGGGCGCGGTTGTCCTCGAGGACGCGCACGACCTCGAAGAGTTCCTGGCCCACCTTCGCGCCGGTCGCTCCCCCGGACGGGTTCGCCGCCAGGGTCTGCTCCAGGTCGCTCCGGGTCTGGTCGAGCGCTTCGCGACTCGCTGCGTGCATCGGCTCCACTTCCCTTAGTTCTTGCCCGCGCCGGGGACCCGGTCGAGGTCTGCCAGAAAGCGGTCGATGGTGCCCGAACGCCGGACCGGATCCGACAGCTGCTCACCCATGAGTCGCTCCGCGAGATCCACCGACTGACGACCCAGGTCACTGCGGAGCTCCGCAATGATCTGCTGGCGCTGCGCGGCGAGTTGCTGGTTGCCTGCGGCGACGATGCGGTCGCTCTCCGCCTGCGCCTCGGTCTTCATGTCCGCGAGGATCTGCTGACCCTGGGCACGCGCGTCGTCGCGGATCTTGGCCGCTTCGCTGCGCGCCTCGGCGAGCTGGGCCTTGTACTTGGCCAGCTCCTCCTTCGCCTCGGCCTGGGTCTGCTCGGCACGACGCAGACCGCCTTCGATGCGCTCGGAACGCTCGTCGAGAACCTGCTGGAACTTCGGGAGGATGAACTTCCAGAAGAGCCACAGGATGACGGCGAGCGGGATGAGCGACCAGACGATGTCATACAGCGGAGGAATCAGCGGGTTGGGGCTGTCCTCCAGGGGGAGTGATTCTCCACCCTCGGCCGCCAAGATGGCGATGACGTTGTTCATGGTGCGTCCCTACGAGGTCGGTGGTCGTCGATCAGAACAGGAAGCCGGCGACGATACCGATCAGGGCGAGCGCCTCGGTGAAGGCGATGCCGAGGAACATCGTGGTGCGGAGGGTGCCGGCCATCTCGGGCTGACGTGCCATTCCCTCGACGGTCTTGCCGACGAGGATGCCGATGCCGATACCGGGGCCGATGGCGGCGAGGCCGTAGCCGATCGCGCCGTAGCCGCTCACGGTCGACTCGGTGGCCTGGGCGAGAGTGACGATGTCCATGGGGTTTCCCTTTCAGATGGCCGGTGCGGGCTTTCCCGCTCCGGTCGGACGTGAATTGTCGGGTTGACGGGTGGTCGTGTCAGGCCTGACGGCCCGGGTTCTAGTGGCTCTCCGCGTGGAGCGCGAGGTCGATGTACACCGAGACCAGCAGCGCGAAGATGTACGCCTGGAGGAACAGCACCAACAGCTTGAACAGCGTGAAGGCGACCGACAGCAGGGAGGTGCCCACCGCCAGCAGGGTCCAGCCGTTGAACTGCCAGAAGAAGAAGTTCGTGGCGCTGAACAGCAGGACGATGATCAGGTGTCCCGCCAACATGTTGGCCATGAGACGGATGGTCAGCGTGGCCGGGCGGAGGATGAACGTCGACACCAGTTCGATCGGGACGACCAGAATGTGCAGAGCCGGAGGAAGCCCCGGGATCACCACGCTCGCCTTGATGAACTTCGCGAACCCGTATCTCTTGGAACCGGCGTAGATGAAGGTCAGGTAGCCCAGTAGCGCGAGCATCAGCGGGAAGCCGATTCTGGCGTTCGGCGAGATGTTGAGTCCCGGGATGATCGTGGGGAGGTTCATCGCGAACACCGCGAAGAAGATCGTCGCGATGATCGGCAGGAATCGACGTCCCTGCTCCTTGCCCAGGATCTCCTCCGCGATGTGGACCCGGACGAAGTCCAGGCAGATCTCGGCGAAGTTCTGGACCCCGCTGGGGACCAGCTTGGGGTTTCGCATGGCGATCATGAAGAAGCCCAGGAGGACCACCGTCATGAGCAACCGGATGATCATGAGCCGGTCCAGGACGAACGCGTCACCGGCGAAACCGGTCAACCACTGATCGGTGGGGAAAAACTCGTAGTCGATGTTCGGGGGATGGAACTCGCCCTTGAAGGCCAGAAGCGTGGTACTCAGTGTGTTCTCCCCTGGTCGTGTTGGGCGACGTGCGCCCGAGCTCGTTTGGTACGAGTGGCCCGGTCTTCGCGGCCGAGTTGGGATTCCGCGCGAACGCCTCGGGCCGTGATGCAGCCCGGTGACGTGCTCGTCTCACCGCAGATGAGAATAACACCCTGGTCTCGGCCGGGTGCGACAGGGGGACCCGTCAGCCAGCATCGGGCTCCACGTACGGAGCCCGGGTCTTGAGGACTGCCCACGTCTCCCCCGCCAGGACCACGATGAGAGCGGCGATGACGGTCACGGCGAAGGCGGGCCGCGAGTAGAAGTCGAATCGGGAGAGCGCCGCCACGACCCCCATGGCGGCGAGGAGTTTGACCAGCCAGGTCCCCAGGACCACGGCAGCGGTCGTCTGGGGCGCCGAGTGGGCCGTGGCGATGACCACGATCGCCGTGGTGAGCACGAACGCGCCGCCCACCGCGGCGCCCATCAGTGCACCCCACAACCCGGGGGTGCCGTCGACGGCGGTCCAGGCCGCCCCGCTGATCACGGTGAGGACGACGAGCGCGACCGCGCCGAGCCGCACCGCCTTGCGGAGGCCGGCTGTGTGTGGGCTTTCGGCGGGCTGCGCGGGTGTCGCGGGGATGTCCGTCATGGCGAGCAGCCTAGCGGGGACCGATCGGACCGCTCGTGTCGCGCTCACCCCTCGAACTCCTCAGACGCGGGACCAGGGTGGCGGCGAGGACCGCGATGAGTCCGGCGGCCGCGAGCGGGACGATCACCTCGGTGGGGAGCATCGTCGCGCCGACCGCACCGAACGCGATGAGCGAGACCCATGCGTAGATGACCAGAGCGACCCGCCGATGCGAGTGACCGAGGTCGAGCAGGCGGTGATGCAGGTGCATCTTGTCGGGGGCGAACGGGCTGCGGCCGGCGCCGACCCGGCGGACCACCGCCAGGACGAGGTCGAGCATCGGCACGAACATGGCGGCCGCGACCACGATCATTGGCGAGAGCAGGACGATCATCTCCTGCGGCCCGTACAGGCTCTGTGAGATCTTCCCGGACGCGCTGGTGGAGGCCGCGGCGAGGACGAGGCCGATCAGCATCGAGCCCGAATCGCCCATGAAGATCCGGGCGGGTTGGAAGTTGTGGGGCAGGAAACCCAGCAACGCCCCGGCCAGGACCGCGGTGACGAGTGCCGGGGGGTACGCCCCGACGGTCCCGCCCTGGTCGAGCATGATCCCGACGGAGAACACACAGATCGCCATGGCCGCGATGGCGCCGAGCCCGGCGGCGAGGCCGTCCAGGCCGTCGACGAAGTTCATCGCGTTGACGATCGTCAGGGTGAAGACCACCGTGAGCAACCCCGCCTGGAGTTGGTCCAGGACGAGGATGTTGCCGTCCCCGAACGGGATGTACACCAACGTCCACGACACGCCCATGGCCACCAGGACGCCGGCCGCTGCCGCCTGACCGGCGAGCTTGGTCACCGCTCCGAGACCGAGGATGTCGTCGACGATCCCCACCAGCACGATCACCCCGCCCGCGATGATCGTCGCCTCCACATCCGGGGCGAACGGCGGGAACGCCCGGTTGAGAGCCGGGAGCTGCGCGGCCAGGTAGACCGCGACGAGCATCCCGGTGAAGATGCCGACCCCACCGAGACGGGGCGTCGGCACGACGTGCACGTCCCGGTCGCGGGGATAGGCCAGGCCCCCGATCGCCGGCGCCACTCCCCTGACCAGGCCCGTGACGACGAAGGTGACCAGGCCGGCCGTCACCGCGATGAGCAGGAGCTCGCGGAACGGCACCCCTATTCCCACGGTCAGACCACCCGGTCAGCCACGCAGGGCCGCGGGGTCGGTCCCCAGGACCTCCCCGACACGCTCCGCGCTCACGGCCCCCTCCCGGACGATCCGGGGGGCGGGTCCGGTGAGGTCGACGATCGTCGAGGGCTCCCCCACCGCGCAGGGGCCGCCGTCCAGGTAGACCGCGACCGAGTCGCCGAGTTGGTCACGCGCCTGCGCGACCGTCGTGGCCGGGGGTTGACCGGAGACGTTGGCGCTGGAGACGGCGAGGGGGCCGACCTCCCGCAGAAGCTCTATCGCGACCGGGTGCAGCGGCATCCGGAGCATCACGGTGCCCTGGGTGTGTCCGAGATTCCAGTTGAGTGACGGCGCCTGGTGCACGATCAGGCTCAGACCTCCGGGCCAGAAGGCGCGGATGAGGTCGCGCGCGGTCGCCGGGGTACTCACGACCAGGCCGTCGATGGTCTCCCAGGATCCCACCAGGACGGGGACGGGCATGTCCGGGCCGCGACGCTTGGCCGAGAGCAGGAGGGTGACGGCGTCCGGGTCGAAGGCGTCGGCGGCGATGCCGTAGAGCGTGTCCGTGGGGGTCACGACGAGCCGACCGGCACGTAGTGCGCCGGCCGCGGAACTGAGGCCGACCTCCCGACCGGTGTCCTCGGTGCAGTCGTAGGTGATGGTCACCGGGTGATCCCCTTCCGGGCTCTCGGGTCGACCTCGTGGTCGTCGTGATGATCGTCGCCTGGATGATCGAGTCTCGTCGCGGTGACGAAACGCGGACGTCCGGCGAGGTCGGTGTGCTGCTCCACGGTACCGAAGCATCCCTGTGCCCAGACCACCGCCGCGACCTCGGCACCGGTCGTGTCGTCGTGCTCCACCGCCAGGTGCCCACCCGGCACCAGGAGGCCGGCCGCGACGCCGACGAGCGGGGTGATGACGGCGAGGCCGTCGTCCCCCCCGAACAGTGCGGTCGACGGCTCGTGCCCGAGCACATCCGCCGGGAGCTCGTCGGACCGCGGGATGTACGGCGGGTTGGAAACGACCGCGTCGACCCGGCCCGACAGGTCCGCCAGGACGTCGGGGGCCGTGGCGTCACCCGCGTGGACCACCACAGGGGTGTCCCCCGCCGCGACCCGGTCGGCGGCGTTGCGCCGGAGCCACCCGAGCGCGCTCTCGTGCAGTTCCACGGCGTGGACCTGCGCGTCGGGCCTGGCGTGGGCGATCTCGAGGGCCAGCGTGCCGCTACCGGCGCAGAGGTCCACGACGACCGGGCCCGGTCCGGCGCCCGGAGACCGGAGGGCGGACAGCGTGTCCTCGACGAGCAGTTCCGTCTCCGGCCTGGGGATGAAGACTCCCGGGCCCACCGCGAGGTCGAGTCGCCCCGACACGGCCCGGCCCAGCAGGTACTGGAGCGGGGTCCGGTCGCGAGTGCGGGCGGCGACTATCCGTCCGACCTCGGCGACCCCGGCCGCGTCCACCCCCTCGACGAGCGGAAGCGCGGAGCGTTCGACACCCAGGACATGTGCGCATATCAACTGCGCCTCCACGAGTGCGGAGTCGATGCCGGCGGTCTGCAACTCGCGCGCCGCCGACCTCACGACCCCGGTCGCCGGCACGGGGCGGGGGCCCACGGCCTACGCGTCTTCCATACGTCTGCGACGGTCCTCGGCGGCCAGGGCGTCCAGGACCGCGTCGAGGTCGCCGTCGAGCACGGCGTCGAGATTGTGTGCCTTGAACCCGACCCGGTGATCCGCGATGCGGTTCTCCGGGAAGTTGTAGGTGCGGATCCGCTCCGACCGGTCGACGGTACGGACCTGGGTGGACCTGCCCTCGGAAGCCTCGGCGTTCGCGGCCTCCTCGGCCGCCGCCTGGAGCCGGGCGGCGAGAACCTCGAGTGCGCGTTGCTTGTTCTGCAGCTGACTACGTTCGTTCTGACACGTGACGACGGTCCCGGTGGGCAGGTGCGTGATCCGCACCGCAGAGTCGGTGGTGTTGACGCCCTGCCCACCCTTGCCGGACGAGCGGTAGACGTCGATCCGCAGATCCGACTCGTCGATCTCGACCGGCCCCACGTCCTCGGGCTCCGGGAAGACCAGCACGCCGGCGGCCGAGGTGTGGACCCGGCCCTGCGACTCCGTGACCGGTACCCGCTGGACCCGGTGGACCCCGCCCTCGAACTTCAGTCGCGACCACACGCCCTCGCGCGAGGGTTGCCGGGACCGGATGGAGAACGAGGCGTCCTTGTAGCCGCCCAGGTCGGACTCGGTCACCCCGAGGACCTCGACGACCCACCCGTGCTTCTCGGCGTACCGGGTGTACATGCGGGCCAGGTCCGCCGCGAACAGCGCCGACTCCTCCCCTCCCTCGCCGGACTTGATCTCCATGAGCACGTCGTCCGCGTCATGGGGGTCCCGCGGTGCCAACAGGTCGGCCAGGCGCGACTCCAGTCGCGTGGCCTCTGCCGCCAACCGCTCGGCCTCCTCGGCGAACGACCAGTCGTCACCGGCCAGTTCACGCGCGGCGGACAGATCGCCCCGGGTGGACTCCAGCGCGCGGTAACACTGCACCACCGGGGTCAGCTCGGCGAATCGCTTGCCCACCCTGCGCGCGGCCACCGGGTCCTCGTGGAGCGCCGGGTCCGACAGCTGCGCCTCGAGTCCCCCGTACTCGGAGAGGACGTCGTCGACCGAGGACGGCGATCGCCCCGGGGCCTCTGTCACTCCTCGTCCTGCGGCAGTGTCGGGGTCGTCTTGGCCACCTGCAACAGGAACTCGTAGTTGGTGTTGGTCTTGCGCAGTTGCGACATCAGGAGGTCGATGGCCTGGTGCGAGTCGAGGCCCGACAGCACGCGCCGCAGCTTGTGCATGACACCGGCCTCCTCGGGCGTCATCAGCAGCTCTTCCTTGCGCGTGCCCGAGGGGCCCACGTCGACCGCCGGGAACACGCGCCGCTCCGCGATGCGCCGGTCCAGCTTGAGCTCCGCGTTGCCGGTGCCCTTGAACTCCTCGAAGATCACCGTGTCGCCGGCGGACCCGGTCTCGACCATCGCCGTGGAGATGATGGTCAGGGACCCCCCGTTCTCGATGTTGCGCGCCGCCCCCAGGAACCGCTTGGGCGGGTAGAGCGCCGTGGAGTCGACACCACCGGACAGGATGCGCCCCGACGCGGGCGACGAGTTGTTGTAGGCGCGGCCCAGCCGGGTGATGGAGTCGAGGAGGACCACGACGTCCTGCCCCATCTCCACCAGCCGCTTGGCCCGCTCGATCGCGAGTTCGGCGACCTGGGTGTGATCCGACGGCGGACGGTCGAAGGTCGAGGCGATGACCTCACCCTTGACCGAACGCTGCATGTCGGTCACCTCCTCCGGCCGCTCGTCGACGAGCACGACCATGAGATGGCATTCGGGGTTGTTGACCGCGATCGAGTTGGCGATGTTCTGCAGGATCGTGGTCTTGCCCGCCTTGGGCGGGGAGACGATCAGGGCTCGCTGCCCCTTGCCGATGGGCATGATCAGGTCGATCACGCGGGTCGAGAGGATGTTCTTCTCGGTCTCGAGGCGCAGACGCTGGTTGGGGTAGAGCGGCGTGAGCTTGCCGAACTCCGGACGGTTGCGGGCATCCTCGAGGGGGCCTCCGTTGACCGAGTCGATCCGGACCAGCGGGTTGAACTTGGCCCGGTTCTTGCCACCCTGATTGCCGCCACGACCGCCACCCTGCCCGCCGCCGGGCCCGTCGTTCTGGGTGTCGCTCTGGCCGTCCCGCGGCATCTTGACCGCGCCGGTGATCGCGTCGCCGCGACGCAGACCGTACTTGCGGATCACGTTCATCGAGACGTAGACGTCGTTCGAACCCGCGAGGTAACCCGAGGTGCGGACGAACGCGTAGTTGTCCAGTACGTCGAGGATCCCGGCGACCGGCTGGAGGACGTCGTCGTCCCGCACCTCGGCCTCGCCCTCCGACGGACGGCCACCGCCACCACCGCGGTTGCGCTCCCGCCGGCGACGGCTCCGACGACCGCGGCCGCTCCCGTCGTCGTCGTCACGGTTCTGCCCGTCACCGCGCGGTCCGTTGTCCCCGCCCTGGTTCCCCTGATTGCCCTGGTTGCGTTGGTTCCCCGAGTCCCCGCCCTGCTGGTCGCGAGCGCGGCCGCGCCCGCCCTGCTGCTCACGGTTCTGCTGGTCGCGGTTCTGCTGGTTCTGCTGATCGGGGTTCTGCTGATCGCCGGACTGCTGATCACGGCCGCGCCCGCCCTGCTGACTCTGATCCTGCCGACCCGACGCCTGCTCGTCGCGGTTCTGCCCGCCCCGACGCTGCCGGTTCCCCTGGTTCTGACCCTGCGCCTGGTTCTGGTTCTGGCCACCGCTGCGCGGGCCGTCCTCGCGACGGTTCCGTTCGCCCTGGTCCTGCCCGTCCCCGCGGCCCCGGCTCTCGACGGGCGCCTCACCGCCACCCCGAGTCGAACCCTGGTCCGAGTTCCTCGGTTCGCGCGCGGGCTGCTGGCCACTCGGTTGCGTCTGCGCGTCGGACCGGGGGGCACTCTCCGCGGTCGCGGCGGGCGAGGACTGGGCGGGAGCCTGGGCGGGAGCCTGGGACTTCCCGCCGCGGGCGGAGTCGATCATCGCCACCAGATCGCCCTTGCGCTTGCCTGACAGGCCCTTGAGGCCCATCTGCTGGGCCAGGGACTTGAGGTCCGCCAGTCGCATGGCCGCCAGTGCGGCACCCTGCGGAGGCGTGGAGTGGGTTTCCGTCGAGGTCACGGGTGTCCTTTCTGGGCCCGGCCGAGGCGGTGTCCACCGCTTCGCACCGAGCAACTGTCCGGGACGCGGACGGGCGTCCCGGGTGGCCGCTGAGGCCTTCCGTGGCGGCGAACTGGCCGGACACGGATTCGTCTGAGGGGGATGTACACGAGGTGACGCCCACCGTGCCGACGTCATTCTGACCGTCGACTACGGACGAGACCCACTCACGGGCACGACAATCCCAGTTGACCACTCGCCGTTCGGCCGCTCCCACCGTGACCTACTCACGAGCTGCCGCCCGCCTGGGCGGAAGGTGTGCTGGAGATGTCTCGGGATGCGGGGACGACCGGGCGTCCGTGGCTTCGGCAAGCATACTACCCGCAGTCGGTCTCCACACGCGTCCCCCTCGCGAGTCCCACGGGCGTGTCCGCATCCCGGTCGACGGGCGGTAACCTACAGCCCACTGTGGGCGCGCGGAAGGAGGTCTGATGTTCGGAACGATGCTCGACACCCCGTTGCTCGTCTCCCGCATCCTCGACCACGCCGCAGAGCGCCACTCCGGCTCCACGGTCACCGGTTTCGTGGGGGACATGGAGCCCCGGACCCTTCGGTTCGACGTGATCGCCGCCAGGGCCGCGGCCATGGCCCACTCCCTCACCGATCTCGGCGTGGGCGAGGGTGATGTCGTCGCAGTCCTGTCCGGCGGCCGCACCGAGGTGGTCGAGTCGCTGTTCGCGATTCCGTCGATGGGAGCCGTCGCGCTCTCGGTCAACGTCCTGAGATCCCGGTCCTTCCTCCGTGCGGCGCTTCGCGACAACGACGTCTCCGTCCTGTTGGTGGATCCCGAGCTGCTCTCCCTCGCGCTCGAGGTGGTCGCCGACCTGGAGCACGTGCGCCACCTCGTCGTCTTCGACGCCCGGGTCGACGCGGACACCACCGGCCTGTCCGGGGATGGACACGAGGTGGAACTCCACGCCCTCGAGGCCCTCCTCGACGGACGGCCCACCACCTATCCCTGGCCCGAGCTGGACGAACGCTCCGCGGCGGCGCTGGCCTACACCTCCGGGACGACCGGCCTGTCCAAGGCGGTGGCGTTCACCCACCGTTCGATCTGGCTGCACTCGATGCAGATGTGCATGGCCGAGAGCGCGGCGCTCCGCAGCGGGGACACCGTCCTGACGACCGTGCCGATGTTCCACGTCCTGTCCTGGGGCCTGCCCTACGCGGCGTTCATGACCGGGGCGAGCATCATCACCGCGCGGCCGCGACCGGGACAGGCCATGCACTCCGGCCGCGACCTGGCCGACCTGCTCGCCACGTTCAGACCCAACAAGGTCGCGACCACGCCGGCGTCCCTGCAGCGCCTCCTCCGCCGGCTGGAGACCAACCCGCAGCCGCTCGGCCACCTGAACGAGGTCCTGGTCGGCGGCTCGCCGGTGCCGGAGGCGCTGTTCGACGCGTTCGTCACACGTCACGGCGTCACCATCATGCAGGCCTACGGCCTGACCGAGTCGAGCCCGATCGCCACGTTCGCCCGAGCCGACCCACACTCCTCCGCGACCCACCGCCGGGCACAGATCCTCGGACAGGGCAGGTTCCCGGCCGGGGTCGAGGCCCGGATCGTCGAAGCCGGACGGGTCCTGCCGAACGACGGGTGGTCGGTCGGCGAACTACAGATCAGAGGACCCTGGGTCACCGCACGCTATCTGGGCGACGACGCGACCGACCGGTTCGTCGACGGCTGGCTACGCACCGGGGACATGGCGACCATCTCCCCGAGGGGTTACCTCGACGTGGTCGACCGGGTGGACGACATCATCGCCTCGGGGGGCGAGCTGATCTCCTCGGTGGAACTCGAGCACGCCGTCCTGCGGGACGAGCGTGTGGCGGACGCCGCGGTGATCGGCGTACCGGACGAACGCTGGGGCAACCGCCCCATGGTCCTGGTCCACCTCAAACCCGGCGCGGCCGCCACCGCGCGGGCACTCTGGGAGTCGTTGGAAGGCCATGTCGAACTGTGGAAGCGACCGGACCACTGGGCGTTCGTCGACGACATCCCCCGTACGTCGGTGGGAAAGTACGACAAGCGGGCGATCCGGGCCCTCCACGCCGACGGGGCCTACCAGGTCACGACCATCTCACCGGGCTCCACAACCTGACGGAGGGCACGGCCCGGCCGTGAACCCCCGTCGTGCGGGCCTCACTCGCCGTCGAGGACCCGGGCACCCTCCGCGATCCGGAGATCCAGGACCTGCCACCCCTGCGCCTCGGCGTCCCCGCGCAGGTCTGCCGGCAGCGCGGAGGTCCCCAGCACCAGGACGGTGGGGCCCGCACCGGAGACCGTCGCGGCGAGTCCCCGGTCCCGCAGCCGGGCGATCCACTCCGTGGTGCCGACGAGCGCCGGGGCCCGGTAGGACTGGTGGAGCCTGTCCTCGGTCGCGGCCAGGAGGAATTCCGGGTGCGAGGCCAGGGCCACCGACATCAGCGCGGCCCGACTGGCGTTGAACGCCGCGTCCTCGTGGGGGACCATCTCCGGGAGCAACCCCCGGGTCTGCGCCGTCGACGAGGTCTCGGACGGCACCAGCACCGTGGCGACGATCGTCGGATCGACGTCCATGCGCACCGCGCGGTAGGTCACGGCGTTCGCGGACCGCTCGGTCCACGAGACCACGACCCCGCCGAGGACGCTCGCCGCCGCGTTGTCGGGATGACCCTCGAATTCGCTGGCGAGCTGTACCAGGTGCTCGTCGGTCAACACGCCGCCCATGAGACCGTTCGCCGCGACCAGTCCCCCGACCGCGGCGGACGCGGAGGACCCGAGACCCCGGGAGTGCGGGATCGCGTTGGTACAGGTGATCCTGACCCCCGGGGCGCCCGTGCCGCCGGCCCGCAGTCCCGCCTCCACCGCCTTCGCGACCAGGTGGGAGGCGTCGGCGGGAACCTGTCCGGCTCCCTCGCCCGAGACCTCGAGTTCGAGGCCCGAGCCGATGGTGGTCACCGTGATGGTGTCGTACAGGCCCAGTGCCACGCCCAGGGCGTCGAAACCCGGTCCGAGGTTGGCGCTGGACGCGGGCACCTCGACGGTGACCGAGCGACCGACCGGCAGGATACGTCCCCCGGAGCTGCCGAAGACCTCGGGACCGGCACCGATCACGTCGCTCATTCCAACCCGAGAGCGCCGGCGACGGCGGTCGGATCAACCGGGATGGCCTCCACCTCGGGCATGCCCAGGAGGGCGGTGTCCGGGTCCTTCAGCCCGTTACCGGTGACAGTGCAGACGATCGTCTGACCGGGCTCGAGTTCCCCGTTCGCGTGCGCGTCGAGCAGTCCCGCGACCGACGCCGCGGAGGCCGGCTCCACGTACACGCCGTCCTTGCCCGCGACGGTGCGGTACGCCTCGAGGATCTGCTCGTCGGTGCGCTTGCGGAACGTGCCGCCGGACTGGTCACGGGCGGCGACGGCGCCGTCCCAGGACGCCGGAGCGCCGATCCGGATGGCGGTGGCGATGGTCTCCGGGTTCTTGACCGGCGCACCGTCCACGAGGGGCGCCGCGCCCGCGGCCTGGACGCCCATCATCCGGGGGCGGGTGGAGACGATGCCGTCCGCGTGGTACTCGCTGTAGCCCTTCCAGTACGCCGTGATGTTTCCCGCGTTGCCCACCGGGAGGAAGTGCAGGTCGGGTGCGCGTCCGAGCACGTCGACGATCTCGAACGCGGCGGTCTTCTGGCCCTCGATCCGCACCGGGTTGACCGAGTTGACCAGGCCGATCTCCGCGTAGGTGGCGGTGGTCTTGCGGGCCAGCTCCAGGCAGTCGTCGAAGTTGCCGTCCACCTGGATGATCGTCGCCCCGTGCATGACCGCCTGCGCCAGCTTCCCCGCGGCGATCTTGCCCTGCGGGATGAGCACCGCGCAGCCCATCCCGGCGCGGGTCGCGTAGGCGGCGGCCGAGGCGGAGGTGTTCCCCGTCGAGGCGCACAGGACGGCCTTCTGGCCCCTCGCCCTGGCATCTGTGACGGCCATGGTCATGCCGCGGTCCTTGAACGAACCCGTCGGGTTGAGGCCCTCCACCTTGAGGTAGACCTCGCAGCCCGTGACCCCGGAGAGATAGGGCGCCGGGAGGAGCGGGGTGCCGCCCTCGAAGAGCGTCACCGGCTCCCAGGTGTCCCCGATCGGGAGCCGGTCGCGGTAGGCCTCGATGAGGCCGGGCCAGCGATGGTGCACGGGCTGATGGGTGCTGCTCATTCGGTGTCCACTCCCTCGAGTCGGATGACGCTGGTGATGACCGAGACCGCGTCCTGATCGGAGAGCGCGGCGACCGTGTCGGCGAGCGCGCGCTCCGAGGCACGGTGGGTCAGGACGGTGAGCTCCGCGGTGGGCTCGGAATCGTCGAGCTCCGACTCGGGGAACTCGACCTCGGTCTGCCGCACCTGGGCGATGGACACCCCGTGGCGGGAGAACTCGGCGGCGACCAGCGCGAGCACTCCGGGCTTGTCGGCCACGCGCATCCGCACGTGGTACCGGGTGGAGACCTCGTCCATCGAGGCCACGGGGAGGGCAGCGTAGGTCGACTCGCCGGGTGCACGACCCGAGTCCACCTTGTTGCGGGCCGCCGCGACCATGTCACCCAGGACAGCGGACGCGGTCGGGGAACCTCCCGCACCCTGCCCGTAGAACATGAGACGACCGGCCGCCTCCGCCTCCACCACGACGGCGTTGAAGGCCCCGTTGACGGTGGCGAGCGGATGGCTGTTGGGCAGCAATGCGGGGTACACGCGCGCCGAGACGGCCTCGCTGCCGTCCTCCCGCTGCAGCTTCTCGCAGATCGCGAGGAGCTTGATGGTGCAGTCCATGTCGCGGGCCGAGGCGAAGTCGTCGGGCGAGATCCTGGAGATCCCCTCCCGGTAGACGTCGCCCGCCGTCACCCTGCTGTGGAACGCGATCGAGGCCAGGATCGCGGCCTTGGCCGCCGCGTCGTACCCCTCGACATCCGCCGTGGGATCGGCCTCCGCGTACCCGAGCCTGGAGGCCTCCGCGAGGGTCTCCGCGTAATCGGCGCCCGTGGCCCCCATCGCGGAGAGGATGTAGTTGGTCGTGCCGTTGACGATCCCGAGGACACGCTCGACCTGGTCACCGGCCATGGAGCGACGAAGCGGTCCGATCACCGGGATCGCGCCGGCCACGGCCGCCTCGAAGTACAGGTCGGTGCGGGTCGAGTCCGCGGCTTCCGCCAGCTCGTCGGTGTACTCGGCCAGCAACGCCTTGTTCGCGGTGACCACGGCCTTGCCGTGGCGGAGCGCCTCGAGCAGGAGGGGACGGGGTACGTCGATGCCGCCCATCAGTTCGACGACGACGTCGACGTCGTCCCGGGAGACGAGCGAGGCCGGGTCCGCGGTCAGGAGCTCCGGGTCCACCCCGCGATCGCGGGTCAGGTCGCGCACCGCGACACCCCGCAGGGCGAACGGGGCCCCGATGCGGGAGGCCAGAGCCTCCGCGTTCTCCGTCATGTAGCGGATGACCTCGGTTCCGACGGTGCCCATTCCGAGCACCGCCACTCCCACGGGTCGCACGCCTGACGCCGTTGCGTCGCTCACTGTCCCACCTCCAGGCTCGTCAGATCGTCCAGGGTTTCACGTCGGAGCACCAGGCGTGCCCGTCCGTCTCGGACCGCGACCACAGCGGGCCGCCCGATCAGGTTGTACCGACTCGACATCGAGTAGCAGTAGGCGCCGGTCGCCGCGACGGCCACCAGGTCACCCGCTCCCACGTCCTCCGGCATCCACAGGTCACGCACGACCACGTCACCGCTCTCGCAGTGCTTGCCCACGAGCCTCGCCACGACGGGTTCCGCCGACGAGGCGCGGCCCACCAACCGGGCGTCGTACACGGCGTCGTACAACGCCGTCCGGATGTTGTCGCTCATCCCGCCGTCGACACTGATGTAGCGGCGACTCTCCCCACCCGCGAGCTCGACGTCCTTGACCACGCCGACCTCGTAGAGGGTGACGGTGCCGGGCCCGGCTATCGCCCGGCCGGGTTCGACGACCAGCGTGGGAGGCGCGAGGCCGACGTCCCGCGAGAAGCCGTCGACGATCTCCGTCAGTGCGGTGGCCAGCTGGGCGACCGGAGGCGGGTCGTCGGAGGCGACGTAGCTGATGCCCAGTCCGCCTCCCAGGTCCAGGTGATCGAGCTGGGCAGTGCGTTCGACACCGAACTCGTCGACGATGTCGCGCAGGAGGCCGATCACGCGGCGCGCGGCGAGTTCGAAGCCGTCGACGTCGAAGATCTGGGAACCGATGTGGCTGTGCAGGCCGGTGAGCCGGATGTGCGGTGCCTCGAACACCCCGCGCACGGCCTCCATCGCCGCACCGCCCGCGAGGGAGAACCCGAACTTCTGGTCCTCGTGGGCGGTGGCGATGAACTCGTGGGTGTGCGCCTCCACGCCCACCGTCACCCGGATGAAGACGTCCTGGACCACTCCTTCTTCGGCAGCGATGCGGTCGAGCAGCGCGATCTCGGACATCGAATCGAGGACAACGTGTCCGACCCCGCTGCGCACGGCGAGCCGGAGTTCGTCGGCGGACTTGTTGTTGCCGTGCACGGTGATCCGGTCCGTCGGGAACCCCGCACGCAGGGCCACCGAGAGCTCACCACCGGAGGCGACGTCCAGGCTCAACCCCTCCTCCGCCACCCAGCGCGCCACCTCGGTACACAGGAACGCCTTGGACGCGTAGTGGACCCGATCGGCGCCTCCGAAGGCCTCCGCCATCTCGCGGCAGCGGGAGCGGAAGTCGTCCTCGTCGATGACGAACAACGGGGTGCCGAACTCGGCCGCCAGGTCATCCGCCGCGACCCCGGCGAACTCCACCATCCCGTCCCCTCGCCGACCCGCACCGCGCGGCCAGACCGCCGGATCCAGCGCCATCACCCCGCCCGCGTCGGTGGGACGCTCGCCGATCCCGGGCGCGTGCGGGAACTCGTGCCGGGATCCGGCCGGGTGCGCGCTCACATCTTCTCCGGGGCGGTGACGCCGATCAGCCGGAGTCCGTTCGCCAGCGTCTGTCGGGTCGCCGTGCTGAGCGCCAGCCGGGCGGCGTGGAGCGGCCCTGCCTCCTCGTCACCCATCGGCAGCACGCGACACGTGTCATAGAAGCGGTGATAGGCACCGGCGAGCTCCTCGAGATACCTGGCGACCCGGTGCGGTTCGCGCAGCTCGGCGGCGCTCGCCACGACCCTGGGGAACTCACCGATGGTCCGGATGAGCGCGCCCTCGCGGTCCTCGACCAGGAGCGCGAGGTCGGCGGCGTCGGTGGTGACCCCCAGGTCGGCGGCGTTCCGGGCGAGGGAACACAGGCGGGCGTGCGCGTACTGAACGTAGAAGACCGGGTTGTCGTTGGTCGCAGACGTCCACAACTGCAGATCGATGTCCATGGTCTGGTCCACCGAGGACCGGATGAGCGCATACCGCGCGGCGTCCACCCCGATCGCGTCCACCAGGTCGTCGAGCGTGATGACGGTGCCGGCGCGCTTGCTCATCTTGACCGGGACACCGTCCCGCACGAGGCTGACCATCTGCCCGATGAGGACCTCGATCGCCGCGGGATCGTCCCCAAGTGCCGCCGCCGCGGCCTTGAGTCGAGCGATGTACCCGTGATGGTCGGCACCGAGCATGTAGATGCACAGGTCGAAGCCGCGGTCCCGCTTGTCCAGGAAGTACGCGATGTCACCGGCGATGTAGGCCGCGTTGCCGTCGGACTTGAGGACCACACGGTCCTTGTCGTCCCCGAAGTCCGTGGAGCGCAGCCACCAGGCACCCTCGGACTCGTACAGGTTGCCGTTGCCCTTGAGCACCTCGATCGCCCGGTCGACGGCGCCGGAGGTGAACATCGAGTTCTCGTGGGTGTAGACGTCGAAGACCGTGCCGAACTCCGCGAGCGACGCCTTGATGTGGGTGAACATCAGATCGACGCCCGTGGCGCGGAACGTCTCGAGCCCCTCGGCCTCCGGCTGCTCGAGGACGTCGGGGTGCTCGGCGACGACCCGGGCGGCGATGTCGTCGATGTACGCACCCGCGTACCCGTCCTCCGGTGTCGCCTCGCCGCGGGCCGCGGCGGCCAGCGACCTGCTGAACCGGTCGATCTGGGCACCGTGGTCGTTGAAGTAGTACTCCCGGGTCACCTGCGCGCCGGACGCCTCGAGGACGCGCCCGAGGGCGTCGCCGACCGCCGCCCAGCGGGTGCCACCCAGGTGGATGGGGCCGGTCGGATTGGCGGAGACGAACTCGAGGTTCACCCGACGACCGGCCATCGCGTCCCCGGTGCCGTACGCCTCGCCCTGCTCGATGACGGAGGCCACGAGCGAGCCCTGCGCCCCGGAGTCGAGGCGGATGTTGAGGAATCCGGGGCCGGCGATGTCCGCCGACGCCACGCCCGGATCGGCGGCGAGCGCGGTGGCGATCTCCTGCGCCAGGTCCCGCGGGGAGGCTCCGACCTTCTTGGCCAACTGCAACGCGATGTTGGTGGCGTAGTCGCCGTGTTCCGGGTTGCGCGGGCGTTCGACCGTCACCGTGTCCGGGACCACCGAGATGTCGGCTCCACGCTCGGCGAGAACGGTGATGAGAGCGGCGCGGATGACGGCGGCGAGGTCGGCGGGAGTCACGTCTTCCTATCCTAGGTGTCGGCACGTCGGCAGCGGAATCGGACACCGGCGTCCGGCCCCCCTCGCGACGCGGGCGGGCCCGATGCGGTCGCGATCCCGCCCCGGTGCTACGATCGGTCTCGCTGTTCAGCAGGGCGGTTCGAAGTAGTCGCCCGGCGATCGGCCTCCGGCCCGACAAGGCCGGTATCCCGCCCTCGTAGCTCAGGGGATAGAGCGTTGGTTTCCGGTACCAAAGGTCAGGGGTTCGATTCCCTTCGGGGGCACCACGACAGCGGGGCCCGGGCTTCTCAGCCCGGGCCCCGCTGCTATTTCCGTTCCTTCTCCGGCGCGACTCCGGACCCGATCAGCTCGGCAGGGTGATCCCGTCGACCTCGCCGATGCGCGTGACCACCCGCTCGAAGATGTCGGTCAATGTGCCGACCTCCTCCTCGGTGAGCACGTCGACCAGAAGCTCTCGGACCTTCTCCACGTGCATGGGGGCGACCCTGGCGATCGCCTCGGCCCCCTCCGCGGTGAGCGTGACGATCGTGCCACGGCCGTCTTCCGCACACTCCCCCTTGGCGACGAGTCCCCGAGCCTCCATCCGCCTGACCTGATGCGACACACGGCTGCGGTCCCAGCCCAGAGCCGCCCCCAGATCACGGGCGCGCAGGCCCCGACCATCCGCCTCGCTGAGGCTGACCAGCACCGAGTAGTCGGACTGTGACATCGACGCGTCGCGCTGGAGCTGGCGTTCGATCGCGAGATCGAGCAACTGATTGACTTCCCGGTATCGGCGCCACATGCACTGTTCTTCATCGCTCAACCAGCGTGTCTCGCTCATGGGGCTATTACAGCACGGCGGCCCGCCGATGCGTCCTCCAGCCACCGGCCCGCCGTCGACAGGTCGGACCGCCCTCAGTCCCGGGTCGAACCCGACCTGCGCATGACGTGGGTGCGCGCGCTGCCGACACCCGCGAATCGTGAGCGGTCGCAGGTGAGGACGATGACCTGTGACGTGGAAGCCGCGGCGGCGATGACCGCACCCATCGTGAGGCGACGGGAGGGATCGGTGTACCCCATGGTGTCGTCGAGGAACACGGGGACACCGTTGTCCCCCACGAGTCTGGCGCAGGCGATTCTGACGATCACGGCCAGCTGTTCCCTGGCACCACCGGACAGAGAGTCGTAGTCGACGGAGACGCCCCCGATCCTCCGGCTGAGAATGGTGAGGTCCTCCCCCAGGCGCACGTCGAACTCGCGCCCGTAGACCAGTCGCCCGAGTTCGACCACCGCCCTGTGGAACGGTTCCTGGTAGGCCTGGAGGGCCTCGGACCGTCGGTGCTCGAGGGTCCGGTAGAGCAGGTCCGCGGCGCGTGCCCGCCGCCACAGGGCGGAGTTCTCCCTCTGCGCGGCCTCGACCTCGCGTTCCGCCACCGAGACGTCCCCGAGTCGTCCCTGGTCTCCGATCGCGTTCACCCGACCGAGCGCGGTGGCCACCGCCGACGCGCACTCCCTCTCCTCCGCGACGAGCGCGGCCAGCGAGGCCCGCGCGTTCTCGAGGAGTTCCGGCGGGGCGTCGGCGAGTGTGTCGTCCAGTCGGGCCCGCGCCTGACGCGCGGTCTCCCTTCTGGAGTCCACCTCGAGCGTCGTCCTCTCCACCGCGGCCTCGAGTTCCCCATCCGGCGTCACGGCCCGTGCGGCGGCGAGCGCGTCCTCGCACCCCTGCAGCCGATCCGCGGACTCCGCGGCCAACGCGCCCCGCGTGGCGAGGTCGGTTCTCAGCGTCTCGGCCTCGGCCGAGGCGGCCCGATCCTCCGAGCGGCACCTGATCAGGTCCTCCTCTGCCGAGGCCGACTCCGCTGCCGGGTCAGATGAGCCACCGTCCCCGGGCTCACCAGGGCCGGTGGGGGGCCCTGCCGACTCCTCGGTGTCCGACTCCACCTCCGCGGCGAGGATCGCCCGTCGTCTCGTCAGATCCTCGGGGGTGTCACCCCGGAGCAGATCCGTCCTGCGTCGCCGGTGAGCTGCGATGTCGGCTCGGAGCGCCTCCGCTCGCCGCTCCCGCCGCTCGGCCTCGGCGAGCGATCCGCAACCGCACTCACGGAGCAGCGTCTCGAGTCGGGACCTGGCCGTCGACTCCGCGCGGCGGACGGCCTCGGTGTCGCCGGCGGGGACGACGGTCAGCGACACCGTTCCCACCTCGAACACGGTGTCCTTGACGATCTCGCGCTCCCAGCCCACGGACGCGTCGATCGTCTCCTCCCCGACGCGGGCCGTTCCCTCGCCCGCCACCGCCACCCTCGGGGCGCTGGCCGCACTGCGGACCACGGCTTCGCGCAGGGCGGTGTCCGCGGTGCGGATCCGGTCGACGGTTCCCCCGGGAAGGTCGACGGTCGCGAGCTTGGCTTCCTTCTCTTCGAGTTCCCGTCCGACCGTCGCGAGGGTCTCGAGAAGGGAATCGAGGGCGGTCAGGTCGGCGCGACGCCGCTCCTGTTCGCGCGCGTCCCGCTCGGCGTCGACGAGCGCGCGGGCCCTGGTGACCCGCTTCTCGGCCGCCTCCAGGGCGGCCCGCGCCTCGCCGGCCCTGATCTCGGCAGGCTCCAACCTCCGCGTCGCCGCCTCCGTGGCGGACCGTAGGTCGGTGTCCCTGGCCAGCTCCTCCTGGTGCCGTGCGATGAGGTCCGTGCGCTCCCGGTGAAGCCTGTTCGCCGCGTCGTGCGCCACCGTGGCGCGGTCGACCTCCGCTTCGGCGGCACGAAGGGCCTCACGGAACCGCGCCACGGTCCGTCCGGCCTCCTCGAGGCGCTCCACCTCCACCTCGACGGCGGCCAGCGAGGATCGCCTGGCGGCGTGGGCGGCGGAGTGGTGCGCGTGCTCGGTCACCGCGGCATCGAGTTCGGACAACCCCGCCCTGGCGTCGTCCAGCGCCGTGCGTGCGGCCGCGAGCCGGGTCTCCGACCGCGCGAGCTCGCCGGTGGGCTCCCCGCGTCGTGCCGTCAGGTAGCGGTGACGTTCCTCCGCGACCCGGGTGACGAGCGTGTCGTCACCTGTGGGGGCGGCCCCGCCGGCCGCGGTGTCCAGGGCTCGCCGCAGCGACTCCATCCCCTTGCCCGCCTCCACCTGGCCGATCGGCTCGTCCTGGGCGATACGCAGCGCTCTCCACAGGGACCTGTCCACCCGGCGGTCCAGGAGGTCCCGCACGTAGTCGTGGGCGTCGTCACCCGCCAGCGCCACCTTCGCGGACTCCGGGAACTCGAGCGACGTGCGTTTACCGCGCACGAACTCCTTGCGGTACCGCATCCTCTCGCGGTCGATCGTGAACTCCGCCTCCACCACCACCGGGACGTCACGACCCACGGGGCTCGCGGCCTTGATCTCCGCTCGGCCGGAGGAGGCCTTGTGCTCGAGGAGCATCTCCAGTGCATCCATGAGGCTCGTCTTTCCCGATTCGTTCGGGCCCTCGATCACGAAGACGCCGCGGGGGGGCACCTGCACCTCCTCCTGATCGACGCCTCGGAAGTCCTCGATACGCAGCCGGTGCAGGATCACCTCACGCCTCCGTCCACGAGCCGGTACAGCAGGCTGAGCGCGTTGCCGGCGTCCTCGGCATCCGATCCGTTCGAGGCCGCCTTCTCCACGAGATCCTCAACCGCGCGCCCGGCATAGCCGTCCACGAGGTCGGTGAAGTCCGAGTCCTCCGCGCGGACCACCAGGTGGGTGAGCCGCTCTCGCAGGTATGCGGCCGCGAACAGCTCCGCCCACGTCTCCAGGAGATCGTCGATCCTGGCCCGCAGTGCCACCCCGACTGTCCCGGTGAGGCCCAGCTTGAGGACCGTCCTGGGTTTGTCCTCGATCGCCTCGATCCGCTCGGCGAGCGCGTCGAGATCCGACTCGGTCTCGATCTCCGCGTTGATCGCGAGGAAGGACCACCGTCCGGTCCGGACGGGTGTCACCACACAGTCACCCCGTCCGCCGGTGGGGCCCCGCGTCCCGAGCTCGACGAGGAGAGCCTGACCGGACGCCCTCTCGACGTCGTCGAACGCTGTGGTCTCGGGGCTTCCCGAGAACCAGATCCTGTCGCCGGCACCGACACGGGTGACCGAGTGCCTGTCGCCGAGTGCCACGTAGTCCAGGTGTCCCGACCCGACGGCGCTCTCGAGATCCGCGACGCGGATCGCCTCGACGGACGGTGAGTCACCGCCGTAGACCTCGTCGGTGCCGCCGTGGGCGACGAGGATGCGCAGGGAGTCGGTCGGGCCGAGGTCGGCGAGCAACGCGGGGAGACGGGCGGGATCCGGGCGCTTGGAGGTCCACGGGACGCCCACCACCTCGACTCCGGGGATTATCTCGACGGGTTCGGCGTCGCAGATGACGGTGACGGCACCGCCGTCCACGGCCGAGGAGAAGTCCCGGCACCTCAGTACCGATGACACGTCCAGCGGATCGTGGTTCCCGGGGAGGATGAGTACCGGTACGGGGAAGGCCGCGAGAACCTCCGCGGCACGGAGCACGACCGACCGGGGAACAGCGTTGTCCTCGAACGCGTCGCCCGCGACCACGACGAATTCGGCGCCGTGCTCGCGGGCGAGGTCACCCAGCGACGCCACCGCGGCGAGTCGGTCCGCCGTGTACACCGCCTGTGACTCTGTCCCGAGGAATCGCCGTGTCATCCCCAGCTGCCAGTCGGCCGAGTGGAGGAATCGGATCGTGCCGCCGTCCCGTCGCCTGTCCATGGCCGCATCGTAGGTGGGGGCTCCGACAGTGCTGCGGCGGGATTCGCCGAGCGGGTGGGTCACGAGCGCTGATCCCGTGGCCGATACCGGGTGAACGCGTCGAGGAAGTCCTCGAGGTCGGCCACCACCCGCAGCTGCTCGAGTGGATCCCCGGTCGCGGCCGCGGCGAGCCTCCTGGTGACCGGTGCGTCCAGGAGATCCTCCAGACCTGCCGGGGTGGCGGTGGGGACGGCGGGGAGAAGTGGATCCCGGCCCCACAAACTCTCCTCCACGTCGAAGGCGACCGCGCCGTCGGCCCCGTCCGCATTCCCTCCCAGCACGGCGCCCAGCGTCTCGGCCCGCAGTCCCCGGAGTGCGAACATCACCTCCGGGGTGGCGTCCCACCACTCCACGAGCACGTGGGCGGCGGACAGGACGTGTCGACACGGGCCCGGCTGGACCGGACACCGGCACGAGTACCGGGTGGCACCGTTGACCGCCGGGAGCAGGAGGAATCCGACCGTGTCGGAGAACTCCCCGGAGAGCGCACCCAGCACTCCTCCTTCCTCGCGGCGGAGTGCCGTTCGCAGCGCCTCGGTGTCCGTGGCGTCGAGCGGGGCGAACTCGAATTCCACGGTGAACGGGTCCGGTTGACTGCCGTCGACGTCGCACCGCACGATCCGGCCGGAGTGCTCCAGGGAGAGCACCCTGCCGTTGCGCGCGTCCTTGCGGCCGAGGAACGCCTCTCCGCGGCTCACACCCGACTCGAGGTCCGAGGACCACCGCCGACTCCACATGTGCGCCCCGAACGGACCTGCCTTGGACCTGGTGGGGATCCCGTCTCTCCCGCTCATGTCTCGTCCGTCCCCTCGTCGGTCAGCGCGACGAGTGAGGCCAGATCGGCGTCGGTCAGTTCGGTGAGCACACCGGCGAGGGGGCCGAGCGTCAGATCCGCCAGCTCTCGCTTGGACTCGAGCAACTCGTCTATCCGGTCCTCCACCGTCCCGGGCGCCACCAGGGTCCGCACCTGGACCACCCGGGTCTGCCCGATCCTGTGGACGCGATCCGTCGCCTGGTTCTCCACCGCGGGATTCCACCACCGGTCCAGATGCACGACGTGATTGGCCTCGGTCAGCGTGAGCCCGGTCCCGCCCGCACGGAGGGACGCGAGCATCAGGGGCGGACCGTCCGCGCTCTGGAACTCCTCGACCATAGAGGCCCGACCGCCCGCGGTGACACCGCCGTGGAGGAACGGAACCCCGGTCGCCGCCCGGCGCTCCAACAGCGGGAGGATCAGATCTCCGAAGGCACGGTACTGCGTGAACAACAGGACCTTCTCCCCCGCGTCGAGGATCTCGCCGAGGACCTCGTCCAGTGCCGCGAGCTTCCCGGACCGGTGCCGCCCACCACGTAGCAGCGAGGACCCGTCGCCGAGATAGTGCGCCGGATGGTTGCACACCTGTTTGAGCGCGGTGAGACCGGACAGGATCGCTCCCTTGCGGGCCGCACCCTCGGAGTCTTTCACCTGCTCCATCATGTCCTCTACGACCGCCTGGTACAGGGTCGCCTGTTCGCGGGTCAGGGGCGAGTCGACCCTGATGTGTTGCTTGGCCGGCAGATCCGCGGCCACGAGCGGGTCCGACTTGAGTCGGCGCAGGACGAACGGGGCCGCCAGGGCACGCAGCCGGGTGGCCGCGGCCTCGTCTCTGTGCGATTCGATGGGGACCGCGAACCGGGCGCGGAAGGTACTGGCCGACCCGAGCAGTCCCGGGTTGGCGAAGTCGAACACCGCCCGTAGTTCGTCCAGCCTGTTCTCCACCGGGGTCCCGGTGAGCGCGATCCGGTGCCGGGCTGGGATGGATCTGATCGCCCGGGACACCGCGGTCGCCGGGTTCTTGACCGTCTGCGCCTCGTCGGCGACCAGACGCCGCCACTCCACCCCGGTGAGCAGATCGACGTCACGAGCGGCTGTACCGTACGAGGTCAGGACGAGGTCGGAGTCCGCCATCCGCTCGGCCGCGCCCTCGCCCCGGTCTCGCCCCTGTCCGTGATGGACGTGGACCCGGAGGTCCGGCGCGAACGTCGACGCCTCACGGGCCCACGTGGCCACCAGGGTGAGCGGCGCCACCACCAGTGTCGGTCCGGACCTCCCGGCCGCGTGTTCGACCGCGGTGAGCGCGAGCACCTGCATCGTCTTGCCGAGGCCCATGTCGTCGGCCAGGACCGCACCGGTCTCGGCCCGGGAGAGCGCCGAGAGCCACCTGACACCGTCCAGTTGGTACGGACGCAGGGTGGCCCGGAACCACTCCGGGAGCACGACCGGGGACGACGACGAGGGGATCCAGTCGAGGGTGCCCGGCGACCGGACCTCGACACCCTCCGCCTCCTCGGACATCAACGCCCCGACCAGGGCGGGTGCGGTCGTCCGCCGGCCACGCCTGGCGGCGAGGAAGCGTGCCGCCCGCCGGAGCGCACCCGGGTCCGCCCGGACCCACTGGCCACGGAGCTTGACCAGGTCCGACGCCGCGTAGAGCAACATCCGGGCCTCGGTGGCGTCCAACGGGCTGTCGTCGACCACCAACTCCCAGTCGACGTCCGCCAACTGTTCGAGACCCAGCCGGTGCCCCGAGTCCACCGACTCGGTCCCGGGCTCCTTGACGGCCAGCCTGACCGCGGTCCTGATCCTGGTCCAGGCCCTCGGCAGCAGGACCTCGACCCCGCGGCCCCGCAGGGCCTCGACCCCCTCGTCGACCAGGTCGACCACGAGGTCGGTCGGCAGGAGCAGATCGGGAGCACCGGCCGCCTGTGTGGCCCGCGTCAGCGGCGGCCACGAACGGACGGCCCGGTCGATCACGTCGCGAACCGGTCCGTCCACGGAGGAGGTGTCGTCGAGGTCGGAGAACGGGCGGAGCGAATCGGCGCCCGTCCGGACCAGCACCTGCAGTCGCCAGAGGACACCGGGGTCCTGGGAGCGCTTCCTCGGCGAGCCGTCAGCCGGGTCGTCGTCTACGGTGTCGCCGAGCATCACGCCGCTGTCCACCTCGGCGTCGTCGGAGGGTTCGACCACCCGGAACACCACCTCGACGTCCTTCGCGGCGGCCGCCCGGCCGAACTCGCGGACGGCATCGGCCAGGCCCTGACCGCCCGAGGTCACCTGACCACCGGTGACCAATGCGTCGCCGAGTTCACTGTGGCGGTCCGCCGCCAGCGGTGCCAACGCCGTGCGGGCGTGGTGGTCCGCCAGCGCGGACAGCAGCCGGACCAGTTCCTCGCGCGTGGCGACCAGACCGTGGCTGCGCTGGAGGCACTCGGTGATCCACGCCCCGATCACCGGCGAGGCGACCAGATCCCAGGACGCCTCCCACCCCCCGTCCCGGCGGGTGAGACACGGGACCACGTGGCCCGAGGCCACGAGGGCCGCGACACCCGCGGACAGGGCGGAGAACGCCCGCAGACCCGACCCGACCCACGGGTCCTCGGCCCCGAGAAGGCGACACAGGTCGATCGCGGCGCCGACGGAGATCCGGATCCCGGGCACCGTCGCCGATCTGGCCCTACCGTCCACGACGGCACGGACGCCGATCCGGTGGGAGAGCTTGTAGCCGGAAAGGAGCTCCACCACCGCATCCGGGGCCCCGGCACGGCCCACGGCGGTCACAGCGGCAGCCGGCGCCACCGAGTGCGGGCGACGCAAGCCCGTGTCGCACCACAACCCCACGACCCCGGACTGCCACACGGCGTGGAGACGGGGATCGGCGGAGGGGGTCACGACGACATGTAAGCACGCCCGTCTGACACTGCACGCCGGTCGGGGCCGGGCAGGGGCCCCGACGGCCCTCCCACACCCCGGTTACCCACACCCCTGGCGCCTCCACAGGCCCCGGGCTGCGTGCACCGTCGAACAGTCTCCCGGGGCGTGGGGTCAGCCACACTCACCCCGTGACCGACCACGTGCCCGCCGGCCCCCGACCCGGGACATCCCGGCGTGTCATCCCACCGGTCGGCGCCAGGGCACTCGGCCTCACGATGGCGATCGTGGCAGCGATCTGCGGCGTGATGTGGTGGGCCGATCCGCGGACCTCGGCCCCGGGCAGCCCCGGACGGGACCTCGTCGAACCCCTGCTCGTGCGGGTGGACGTGGTCCCCGAGCGGGTCAAGGTCCCCGGGTACGAGCGGGCCTGTTCCGGAGCGTCGGCATGCGTGTTCGGCCCGGCCTGGAGCGACACGACGGGAGCACCGGGTTCGGGAAACGGCTGCTCGACGCGTCATGACGTACTGGCCCGTGACCTCGGGGGCACGACACCGGTGCCCGGGTCGGGGTGCTCGGTCGACGGCGGGATCCTGGTGGATCCCTACACAGGCCGCGTGATGGACGTCGGTGGCTCCGGTCTCCGGGGGATCCACGTGGATCACGTGTATCCGCTCTCCGCGGCATGGGACCTCGGCGCCTGGAGTTGGTCAGCCGAGCGGCGCGCCGCGTTCGCCAACGACGTCGACCGCAACCTCCTCGCCGTGACCGGGTCGGTGAACAGCAGCAAGAGCGATTGGACACCGGAGGAGTGGATGCCACCGGACCCCGGAAGGCACTGCTTCTACGCGGCCCGATACCTGACGGCAGCGGTCGCGTACGGTCTCCCGGTGACCGAGGGCGACCGGGAGGTGCTGGAGGTGGCGGTACACCGCTGCCCTCCCGGCCGGTGACGGAGGGAGGGCAGCGTCGGTGTGGTCGAACGGGCCGGGACCCGGTCGGGTCAGTACCGGTCCGACCCACCGCCCGAGCGGCCGCGGAATCCCCCACCGCGACGGTCGTCGCCGTCGCCGCCCCGCCGGAATCCCCCACCGCGGTCGTCACGACGCTCGCCGCGACGGTCATCGTCCCGGCCACCACGGTCGCCCCCGCGGGGACGGCCACCACGGTCGTCCCTGCCCGCGGACGGGCGACCGGCGGGCGGGCCGGAGTCCGGTCGGATATCGATCTCCGAACCGGCTACCCGGATGCCGCGCATCGATTCGATCTGATCCCGGGACAGACCCGCCGGGAGCTCGACGATCGAGTGGTCGAACCGGATCGAGATGCGTCCGATGTCGCCGCCACTGAGTCCGGCTTCATTGGCCAGGGCGCCCATGATGGATCCCGGCTTGACGTTGTTCCGCTTGCCGACAGCGATCCGGTACTGGGCCATGTCCTTGCCCGTCCGCGAGGGGCGGGGGCCGTCCGAGAAGTCGCGGCCCGGACGCTCGCGCCGGTCGTCCCGGCGAGTGTCGCGCGGGTTGTCCTGCCGTTCACGTCGCGCGGGACGCTCCGGCTCGCGCATGAGGAAGTCGGCGGAATTACGGGACTGCGTGGCGAGAGCGGCAGCGATATCGGCCATCGAGACGGAGTGCTCGTTGGCGTACTCCTCCACCAACCGGCGGAACATCGCCAGGTTCGGATCATCGAGGCTCTCGGTGATCGACTGCCCGAACTTGGCCATCCGCATCTCGTTGACGTCGTCCACGCTCGGGAGCTGGATCTCTGTCAGCGGCTGACGCGTGGCCCGCTCGATCTGGGAGAGCATGCGACGCTCCCGCGGTGTGACGAACAGCAGCGCCTGACCACTGCGGCCGGCGCGGCCCGTACGGCCGATCCGGTGCACGTACGACTCGGTGTCGTGCGGGATGTCGTAGTTGACCACGTGACTGATCCGCGACACGTCGAGTCCACGGGCGGCCACGTCCGTAGCCACGAGGATGTCGGTCCGGCCGTCCTTGAGCGCCTCGATGGTCCGCTCACGCAGGTTCTGCGGGATGTCGCCGTTGATCGGTGCGGCGGAGAACCCGCGCGCCCGAAGCTTCTCCGCGAGTTCCTCCGTGGCCGACTTGGTCCGGACGAACAGGATCATCGCGTCGAAATCCTCGACCTCGAAGATCCTCGTCAGGGCGTCGAGTTTGTCCCGGTGATTGACCAGGACGTAGCGCTGATGGATGTTCGGGGCGGTGGAAGTCTTGGACGCGACCTTCACCTCCGCCGGATCGGTGAGGTACTTCTGCGAGATGCGTCGGATGGCAGAGGGCATGGTGGCCGAGAACAGTGCGACCTGGGTGGTCTGCGGGGTGTCCGAGAGGATTCGCTCGACGTCCTCCTGGAACCCCATCGCGAGCATCTCGTCGGCCTCGTCGAGGACGAGGTGGCGCAGACCCGACAGATCGAGCGTGCCCTTCTTCAGGTGGTCGATCACCCGGCCGGGTGTGCCGACGATGATCTGTGCACCCCGCCGCAGCCCGGACAGCTGGATGCCGTAGGCCTGGCCACCGTAGATCGGTAGCACGTTGACCTGCGGCATGTTGGCGGAGTAGGTGATGCACGCCTCGGCGACCTGCAGCGCGAGTTCACGGGTGGGGGCGAGCACGAGCGCCTGCGGGCTCTTCACCGACGGGTCGATCAGCGAGAGAATCGGCAGGGCGAAGGCCGCGGTCTTGCCGGTACCGGTCTGCGCCAACCCCACGACGTCACGGCCCGCCATCACCAGAGGGATGATGGCCGCCTGGATGGCGGAGGGGACCTCGTACCCCACGTCCTTGACCGCCTGGGAGACGGCCGGGGCCAGCCCCATGTCGGCGAACGTGACCGCGTCATCGTCGCCGGTGTCGGCGGCGGGCGCGCGATCCACCGACTCGCCCCTGCGGGGCGCGCGCTCGACCGCCTCCTCCACGACGGGCGACTCCGGGGCCGAGGTCTCCTCGGTGGGTGCCTCCGGGGCCGGCGCCTCGTCGGCGGGCGACTCCCGGTCCGACGCCTCCTCCGCGGGCACCTCCGGGGCCGGCGTGTCCCCGGCGGGCGCCTCTGCGGCGGCCTCGGCCTCGGGGGGGACGCGGTCGTCCGCCGTCCCGGCGGTGTGGTCGGTGGTCTCTGGGGCGCTGGCGGCGGTCTCGACCTCGTCGCCGGCAGTGGCGGTACGGTCCTCGTTGTCGTTGCTCATGAGGTGACTCATGCTACGGCGTCGGTGGCCCCGTCCGCGACACGGCAGCGCAGGTCACTCCCCCGTGGTTCTCCGGATCAGGTGCTCGTGGGTCTCCTTGGCGACGAGCCACGGGACCACCGCGGCCAGCAGCAGACCTCCCGAAAGCGCGAATCCGGCGGTGTAGCCGAACAGGTCCACGACGAGACCCACCAGCACCGGACCGAGGATCGCACCGGAGTCGCTGGCCATCTGGAAGGTCGCGAGCACCTTCCCGCCCGCGCGGTCCGCACCGATCACATCGGCGACCGAGGCCTGTTGTGCCGGGTTGAGCACCCCCGCCCCCATGCCCGCCACGACCGAGGCGGCCACGAGGAGCGGAACGGTATCGCACCAGCCCAACACGAGTGTGGACACTCCGGACACCAGCAGGCCACCGATCACCAGTGGCCGTCGTCCGTACCTGTCGGACAACCACCCGGCCACCGAGATGACGGCCGCGGTACCCACCGCGAAGGAGGCGAGCGCGGTGCCGGCGATCCCCGCGCCGGCGTCGAAGTTCGCGGCGGCGAAGAGCGGGACGATCGCCACCCGCACGCCGAAGGAACTCCATCCGTTGACGAAACTCGACACGAGCGCGGCGCGGTACCCGCTGTGGCGGAGCGCCTCGCGCACCGGCAGCGCCTCCTGCTCTTCCGTCCCGTCGTCCGCCGAGGGTCGGCGACCTCCCCGGAGGAACACCGCCACCACTCCGGTCGCGACGAGCAGGGTGAAGGAGTAGACGAAGAACGGCACCCGCATCCCGAAGCCGGCGAGCAACCCGCCGAGGACCGGCCCGCCGATGTTGCCGATCAGGAAGGCGGTGGCGTAGAGCCCGGCGATCCGTCCTCTGGCACCGGGTGGCGAGAGGCGGGTGAGCAGGGCCATCGCGGAGATGGTGAACATGGTCGACCCGAGTCCACCGAGTCCTCGGAACACCAGCAGCTGCCAGTAGCTCTGGGCGACGCCCGTGGCCAGGGTCGACACCACCACGATAAGCAGGCCCGACATGTAGACCCAACGTTCGCCCAGGCGGTCCACGAGGAACCCGCCGGCGGGAGCGAACACCAGGCGGAAGAACGCGAAGGCGCTCACGACCACCGATGCGGCGGTCACGGAGACGTCGAAGCTCCGCGCGTACTGCGGGAGGACGGGCGCGACGAGACCGTAGCCGATCGCGACGGCGAAGGCCGCCGCGACCAATACCCACACATCTGCGGGTAGCGGTGTTCGCGGCTGCGCGGTCCGGCTACCCGAGAACGGACCCCTCACGCCGACCGGAGCACACGGGTCAGAACGTCGGCGCCGAAGTGGAGCGCGTCGACGGGGACTCTCTCGTCGACGGCGTGGAAGTGGCCGAAGACGTCGAACTCGTCCGGCACCCGCAGCGGGACGAAGCCGTAGCCGTGGATCCCCAGCGGTGCGAGGTGTTTGTTGTCCGTGCTCGCCGGCAGGAGGTACGGCACGACGAGGGAGCCGGGGTCCGACTCGCGGACCGCCTCCCGGATGACCGAGACCAGCGGGTCGTCGGCGGGCGCGGCGATCGGCGGCTGCCAGATCCAGTCGACCGCCACGTCGGGTCCGAGCTCGTCCTCGATCTCCGCGCGGAAGGTCTCCTCACCACCGGGCAGGACTCGGCAGTCGATCTCGGCGAACGCTTCGGAGGGGATGACGTTGGTCTTGTACCCGGCGGACAGGACGGTCGGTGAGGCGGTGTGCGAGAGCGACGCCTCGACCAGCGGGCCGAAGTGCCCGAGCACGTCGAGGTGCGCGGGCAGGTCCGCGACGTCTCCGCTCGACCCGGCGATCTCTCCGACCGCCGCGGCGAGGGCTGTGTTGGCCTCTGTGGGTGCGACGGGGAAATGCCGACTCGCGACCCTGTGGACGGCACCCGCGATCGCCGCGACCGCGTTGTCCGAGGTCGGGCGGGACGCGTGGGCCGCAGCACCCTTCGCGCTCACCCGCGCCCAGGCGACGCCCTTCTCCGCGACCGCGATCGGGTAGAGCCGCCGACCCGCCACGGGTACGGACCACCCCCCGACCTCGCTGAGTGCGTGGGTCATACCGTCGAAGATGTCGGGACGTTCCCGCACCACCCACTGCGCCCCCATCGTCCCGGCGGCTTCCTCGTCGGCGAAGAAGGCGAGCAACAGGGGTCTGCGCGGGACGATGCCCTCACGGCGGTAGTGACGCACGACGGCCAGCATCATGCCGATCATGTTCTTCATGTCCACCGTTCCACGGCCGTAGAGCCAGCCGTCGCGGATCTCGCCCGCGAACGGCGGGACCGTCCAGTCCTCGGCGACCGCGGGCACCACATCGACGTGTCCGTGCACGACCAGTCCGCCGGCGGCCGGGTCCGACCCCTCGACGCGGGCGAACAGACTTCCGCGACCGGGCACGGACTCCACCAGCTCGCTCGGGATCCCCACCTCGTCCAGGTACTCCGCGATGCGTCGGCACACGCGGGTCTCTCCGTCGCCGATCGTGGCGGCGTCGCCCGTGTTGGTCGAGTCGATGGACACCAGGTCAGCTGTGATCGAGACGGCCTCGGAGTACAGGAGCTCCCGCATCTCGTCGGTCATCGGCACGGTGTCCGTCATCCGAAGCACATCCCTTCCCCACGGTAGGTGGGCCAGCGATCCACCACCGCTGGTCCCTGTGCAGTCTCGTCCACCACGTGGATCGTGTCGAACCGCTCGCAGACCTCCCCCGCCTTGGCGTGGCGCCACCAGGCGCGGTCGCCTATCGCCACCTCCCCACGCACGGGGGTCTGCACCTCCCCGGCGCCCTCCCTACCCAGGTAACGCAACCCCGCGGGGCGGACGGGGACGGGCAGCCGATCCGGCCCCGGCACCCCGGAGGCCACGTACCCCCCGTAGAGGAAGGTCGTCAGGCCACGAGCCGGGGTCCGGACCGCCGGGAGGGCGAAGAACAGCGAGGGCCGCGGCGTGAAGGACCGGTAGCGGTCGAACAACCCGGGGACGAAGAGACCCGATCCGGCGGTCACCTCGGTGACGGCGGGGTCCGCGGCGCTCTCGGCGATCGAACCGGACCCACCCGAGTTGACGATCTCCGGTCGCTCACCGGTGACGTCGGCGACCACTCCGGCGACGGCCCCCCGGATCCCGAGCAGACGGCGCATGGACAGTGTCTTGACCACGCCGATACCCCTGACGTCGTCGGGGACGCCGGCGACCTGTGCCTCGTAGAACATCACCCCGACCACCCGGAACCCCGTGGCCACGGCTCGACGGACCAGCGGCTCGACGTCGGCGGGGCCCCGCAGCGGTGACCGCCTGACGCCCAGGTGCAGGGGACCGAACCGGAGCGAGGCGTCCACGTCGACGCACACCCTCGCACCCGCGGCACCCGACTCGCGGGCGATCTCCAGCTGGCGTTCGTCGTCGACCATCAGGGTCACCGCGTCGAGCGCGGCCGGATCCGTCCCCAGCCGCGCGAGCGCCGCACGGTCGACCGTGGGGTACCCGAGCAGGACGTCGTCGCACCCCGCGTCCACGAGCCACAGGGCCTCGGTGAGCGAGTAGGCCATGATGCCGCGGACCGAGTCGTCACCCCGGAGCCCCGGACCGAGGGCCTCCTCGAGCACCCCGCGCGACCTGACGGACTTGCTGGCGATCCGGATCCGCGTCCCGCCTGCTCGTCGCCGGAGGTCTGCCAGATTCGCCCGCAGGGTCGGCAGGTGGAGCGCGGCGAGCGGCGCGTCCAGTGCGGCGGTTGCAGTGTCCACGGAGTCCACGGCGTCGGTGCCGCGCCCGGACACCGGCCTACTCACCGTCGATCGGATGCGCGTCCGCCACCACGAGGTCGACCGCCCGGTGGAGCAGGGCGATCGCCTCGTCGTCGTCCCGGCAGATCTGCCAGCGCAGACCGATGCCGGCAACCGTGGCCTCCACGACACGGACCATGTCGTCGAGGCCCATTCCCCAGCGCATACCCGCGGACTGGGCGGTCCGCCCGAGCACCGAGCGGATGATCTCCTCGTTGGACTCCTGCTGGTGACGGGCTAGGCCGATCTCGGGTGTCCCGTACGTGCGAAGCGAGTAGGAGACGATCTCGTAGGTGAGGAGCTGCCGGTCGGGAGAGGCGGAGATGACGGCCCAGATGAGGTCGATGGCCTCGTACAACCTCCGTCGCAGCCCCTCTCTGCCCAGGGCGCCCGAGTCGAAGTCGACGTTGATGAACGCCCTGGCCGCCTGGTGCACCTCGGAGTTGACCGCGCCGATCACCTCGCGGAGGAGCTCTTCTTTATCCGTGTAGCAGTAATGGACGACACCGAGGGAGACGCCGGCCCGCTCCGCGACGCCGCGGACGGTCACCGCGCCCAAACCGTCATGTTCGGCGATCTCCAGGGCGGCCCGGAGGAGCTGCGCTCTGCGCTGATCGGATGGGAGGCGTCTGGTCACCCGCCCATGGTACGACGACGACCCTGCGGCCGGCGCACTTCATCCCCGGATCGCACCGGGTGCCGCCCTGCGGTCAGGTCTGTCGTCCAGGTTGGCCCCCTTCGATGTTCATGCGGGGGGTAATCTCGGCAGCCATGACGACCTCGACCACACCGTGGCAGAACTGGGCCGGAAACGTCATCGCCTCGCCGTCCGGCCGGTCCGACCCCACGACCGTCGCGGAGGTCACGGACATCGTGACCACCGCCGCGGACCGGGGCACCAGGGTCAAGTGCGTGGGCGCCGGACATTCCTTCACCCCGGCCGCGGCGACGGACGGGGTCCTGATCTCACTCGACGATCTGACCGGGATCGAGTCGATCGTCCCGACCCGCGGCCCCGACGGGCACGTCGACGGGGCGGACGTGACCGTCTGGGCGGGCACGCGACTGCACCGGCTCGGCCCCCTGCTGTGGGACCTGGGACTCGCGCAACCGAATCTCGGGGATTTCGCGGAACAGTCGCTCGCCGGCGCCGTGTCGACGGGGACCCACGGCACGGGCCGTCACGCTGTCGGCCTGCCGGCCACCGTCGTCGGTCTGCAGCTGGTCATCGCCGACGGTTCCGTCCTGAACTGTTCGCGAGAGTCGAACCCGGAGGTGTTCGAGGCGGCGCGACTCGGGATCGGTGCGATCGGGATCATCACCAAGATGACGATCCACTGTGTACCGGCGTTCGCGCTGAGCGCCGAGGAGCACCCGTGGACCCTGACCGCCGCGCTCGCCGATCTCGAGGGCTTCGCGGGCTCGGCCGACCACGCGGAGTTCTTCTGGTTCCCCCACACCGATGCCGTCACCGTCAAACGCCACACCCGTCTACCGGGCGACGCCGACCTGCGGCCGCTGGGACGGGTCCGCGAGCTCGTGGGCGACGAGTTCCTGGCCAACGAGGCGTTCGGTGCGTTGTGCCGGACGGCCGCCCGCCGGCCGTCGATGACACCTCGGATCAACCGCCTCGCCGCCCGGGCGATGTCGGCCCGCACATACACAGATCGCAGCTACCGGGTCTTCGCCTCCTCACGGCGGGTCCGCTTCCGCGAGATGGAGTACGCGGTGCCGGTGGCCGCGGCCGCGGCGGTGTTGAGGGACCTGCGCGACATGATCGACCGCTCCGGCATCGTCACGCCGTTCCCCGTCGAGGTGCGGTTCGCCGCCGCGGACGACGTCTGGATGTCGACCGCCCACCACCGGGACGTCTGCTACATCGCGGTCCACCAGTTCCACCTGATGGACCACACCGAGCTCTTCCGATCGGCCGAGGAGATCTTCCTCGCCGCGGACGGTCGACCCCACTGGGGGAAGATGCACACCCGGACCGCATCCGACCTGTCCGACACCGTGCGGCACTTCGGCGACTTCGTCTCCGTGCGGGACCGACTGGACCCGGACCGGGTCTTCGCGAACCAGTACACCGAACAGGTCCTCCCGTAGGAGGCGGGACCACGTGATCCTCCGTACCGTGGAGTGACGGACAAGGGCAGCCGACCCTGTCGTGAACACCCTCGAGGAGATCCCGTGCCAGAACGCGTCCCCGCCGACACCGACGTCTCCGGTCCGCTCGCCGGAATCGCCACAGGGGCCCTCCGGAGGGCGATACGGAGCCAGGCCGGGGCGGCGCGCGCCTACGTCCGCAAGCTCCGCGAGAACCATCCCGATGAGAGTCCCGCGCGCATCCGCGAACGGCTCGACTCCCGCTTCCTGGCCGCCGTCACCGCGTCCGGCGCCGCCGTGGGCGCCACGGCGGCCGTCCCCGGGGTGGGCACCATCATCGCGTTCGGCGCGATCGGTGCCGAGTCCCTGGTGTTCATCGAGGCCGCCGCGTTCTACACCCTGGCCGTCGCGGAGGTGCACGGCGTGGACGTGAGGGTCGGCGAGCACGAGGAACTGCTGGTGATGACTGTCATGCTCGGTGCGTCGGGCACCGCGATCCTGGCCAACGCGGTCAGCACGAGCGGCGGGGCCTCCGCCGGCGGGTCGCTCGCCGGCAGGTCGCTGGGTCTCCCGGGGCTGAAGGAGGTCAATCGCCGGATGGTGTCCCGGTTCGCCCGGAAGTTCGCGGTCAAGCGGGCGACCCTCGCCATGGGCAAGCTGGCTCCCGCGGGTATCGGCGCGGCGGTGGGAGGATGGGGCAACCGGAGGCTGGGTCGGACCGTCGTGAAGGCTGCGGCGACCACCTTCGGGACCCCTCCGGACAGCTGGCCCGCGACCTGACCCCCGTGCGCCCGGTGCACCGCATCCCCCTGTCAGGTGAGATCGGAAGGCCGAGAACGCGCGGAAGGTCTAGCCTGGGTTCATTGCGTGTGAAACCCACCACAGATCAGGAAGGCACCACAACATCGTGAGCAACACCGTCTCACAGTTCGGACAGAACCAGTGGCTCGTCGACGAGATGTACGAGCGGTTCTCCAAGGACCCGTCCTCCGTGGATAAGTCCTGGCACGAGTTCTTCGACGCGAACCCCGGGGCCGCGGCCGTCAGCGGTCGGAGTGCGTCGAACGGCTCGTCCGGTGCCGGTCCGGCTGCGGACGGGGGTGACGCACGGACTGGTGGGAAAACTAGTGGTGGCAAGACCGGTGGAGAGAAGAAGAGTGCCGGCAAGAGCGGCAAGAAGGTCTCCTCCGAGAAGTCCGGGGGCGACAACGCCACCCCCGACGCGAACACCCAGAAGACCTCGGAGCTGACCGTCGCGGACATGTCTCCCGAGTCGTCAGCCGAGGACGTGGCCGCCAAGCCCACGGCCGAGAGCTCCCCGAAGAGCAAGGCACGCGGGCGGGGTGTGCCGGCCCCCGCGCGGACGCCGAGCTCGCGTGGCAAGTCGGAGGCACCCGCCGCCAAGCGGACCACGCGGCCCGAGTACACGCCGCCCGAGGAAGCAGAGAACAAGGTCCTGCGCGGCCCGGCAGGCGCGATCGTCAAGAACATGAACGCGTCGCTGACGTTGCCCACGGCCACCTCGGTCCGTGCGATTCCGGCCAAGCTCATGATCGACAACCGCGTCGTCATCAACAACCACCTCAAGCGGACGCACGGCGGCAAGATCTCCTTCACCCACCTCATCGGGTACGCGATGGTGCAGGCGATCAAGTCCTACCCGAACATGAACAACCACTTCGAGGAGGTCGACGGCAAGCCCAACGTCGTGACCCCGAACGGGATCAACCTCGGCCTGGCCATCGACATGAAGACCAAGGCGGGGCGCACCCTGGTCGTGGCCGCCATCAGGAACTGCGAGGAACTGACCTTCCGCGGCTTCCTCGACGCCTACGAGGACATCGTCTCCCGCGCCCGCATCGGCAAGCTGACGATGGAGGACTTCTCGGGGGTCACCATCTCGCTGACGAACCCCGGTGGGATCGGCACCGTCCACTCTGTGCCGCGACTGACCGTGGGGCAGGGCACGATCCTCGGTGTCGGGGCGATGGAGTACCCGGCCGAGTTCCAGGGTGCCAGCGACGAGCAGCTGGCCAACAACGCCATCGGCAAGATCACCACCCTCACCTCGACCTACGACCACCGGATCATCCAGGGTGCGGAATCCGGGGAGTTCCTCCGCGAGATCCACCGTCTCTTGCTCGCCGACGAGTTCTACGACGAGATCTTCGACGTCCTCGGCATCCCCTACGAGCCCGTCCGGTGGCGTCAGGACATCACCGACCCGCGCGTGGACAAGGACGCCCGGGTCCTCGAGCTGATCGCGGCCTACCGCGACCGCGGCCACCTCATGGCCGATATCGACCCCCTGGACGGGAGGCACGCCAAGCGTCGCCGGACCTTCCACCCGGACCTCGACGTCAACTCCCACGAGTTGACGCTCTGGGACCTGGACCGCAAGTTCTCCGTGGGCGGGTTCGTCGGCAAGGACAAGATGCGCCTGCGCGACGTCCTGTCTGCGCTGCGCGCGGCGTACTGCCGCAAGATCGGCATCGAGTACACCCACATCCTCGAGAACGAACAACGCCAGTGGATCCAGGAACGGCTCGAGGGCGTCGACGACAAGCCGACGGTCGCCGAGCAGAAATACATCCTGTCCAAGGTCAACGCGGCGGAGGCGTTCGAGACCTTCCTGCAGACCAAGTACGTCGGCCAGAAGCGCTTCTCACTGGAGGGCGCCGAGTCGGTCATCCCGATGATGGATGCGGTCATCGACGAGGCCGCCGAGTTCGCGCTCGACGAGGTCGTGATCGGCATGCCGCACCGCGGCCGCCTGAACGTCCTGGCCAACATCGTGGGCAAGCCCTACCGGCAGATCTTCACCGAGTTCGAGGGCAACATGGACCCCTCTGCCGCCCACGGCTCGGGTGACGTCAAGTACCACCTCGGCGCCGAGGGCATCCAGTACCAGATGTTCGGGGAGAACGAGATCAAGGTCTCGCTCACCGCCAATCCGTCACACCTCGAGGCCGTCGACCCCGTCCTGGAGGGGATCGTGCGGGCCAAGCAGGATCTCATCGAGGACCCGGAGTGGCGTGCCGAGTACCCGGTCGTCCCACTCATGCTCCACGGCGACGCGGCGTTCGCGGGCCAGGGGGTGGTGGCGGAGACGCTCAACCTGTCACAGATCGACGGTTACCGCACCGGCGGGACGATCCACATCGTCGTCAACAACCAGATCGGATTCACCACCGCCCCCGAGGCCGGTCGGTCCAGCCAGTACTCCACGGACGTCGCCAAGATGATCGGCGCCCCGATCTTCCACGTCAACGGTGACGACCCGGAGGCGTGTGTGCGGGTGGCGCGGCTGGCGATGGACTTCCGCCAGCAGTTCAAGAAGGACGTGGTGATCGACCTCGTCTGCTACCGCCGCCGCGGTCACAACGAGGCCGACGACCCGTCGATGACGCAGCCCCGGATGTACGAGGTGATCGACGGCAAGAAGAGCGTCCGCCAGTCCTACACCGACGATCTCGTCGGTCGCGGTGACATCACCGAGAAGGAGGCCGAGAACGCCCTGCGCGACTTCCAGGGCCAGCTCGAGCGGGTCTTCAACGAGGTCCGCGAACTCGAGAAGCACCCGGTCAAGGCATCCGAGTCGATCCTGCCGAACCAGCCGCTGCCCAAGCGTCTGGTGACCGCGGTCGACGAGTCGGTCATCCACGCGATCGGCGACGCCTTCGGCAACCTGCCCGAGGACTTCCACATCCACTCGCGTGTCAAGCCGGTCTACGAGGCGCGCCAGAAGATGGCCTACAACGGGAACATCGACTGGGCGTTCGCCGAATTGCTGGCGATCGGTTCGCTCGTCATGGAGGGCCGGACCGTTCGCCTGGCCGGCCAGGACTCGCAGCGTGGCACCTTCACGCAGCGGCACGTGGTGGTGGTCGACAAGACCACCGCCGAGCCCTACTCGCCGCTGCAGAACCTCGACGAGGCCGACGGCCGGTTCGAGGTGTGGAACTCCGCGCTCACCGAGTACGCCGGTGTCGGGTTCGAGTACGGCTACTCCGTGGGCGACCCGGAGGCGCTGGTCCTGTGGGAGGCGCAGTTCGGCGACTTCGTCAACGGTGCCCAGACCATCATCGACGAGTACATCTCCTCTGGTGAGGCCAAGTGGGGTCAGAAGTCCTCGGTCACCCTGCTCCTGCCGCACGGCCACGAGGGCATGGGCCCGGACCACACCTCGGGCCGCATGGAGCGGTTCTTGCAGTTGTGCGCCGAGGGGTCGATGACGGTCGCCCAACCGTCGACCCCGGCGAACTACTTCCACCTCATGCGCCGCCACGCCACCGACGGCATCAAGCGCCCCCAGATCGTCTTCACCCCCAAGTCGATGCTGCGGAACAAGAAGGCCGTCAGCGCCCTCGCGGACTTCACCTCGGGCAAGTTCCGCTCGGTGCTCGACGATCCCACCTTCGTCGACGGTGGCAAGGACCCGGAGAAGGTCAAGACCATGCTCCTGGTCTCGGGCAAGCTCTATTACGAGTTGGCGGCCCGACAGGAGAAGGAAGGTCACGACGACGTCGCGATCGTCCGGCTCGAGCAGATCCACCCGATCCCGTTCCGTCGTCTCCGCGAGGCACTCAGCCACTACCCGAACCTCACCGAGGTCCGATGGGTGCAGGAGGAGCCGGCCAACCAGGGCGCATGGAGCTTCCTCGCACTCAACCTGCCGGAGGTCATCCCGGAGTTCCCGCCGCTCAAGCGGGTCTCTCGACGGGCCATGGCCGCCACGTCGACCGGCCTGAGCAAGGTCCACGCGGTCGAGCAAAAGGCACTCGTGGACGAGGCGTTCTCCTGATCACGGCCACGGGGTAGGCGCGGGCTTCCGCGCCCCCCGGTCCGATCGTCCGAATCCGCTACCCCACCGCAGGATCCGGTACCCGATTCGGGTAGCGGATCCGACCAGGGGTGGCGGATTCGTGCGTCGGGGCGGGATTCGTGCGTCCGGGCCGGATCCGTGCGTCGGGGCTCAGTAGTCGTGCGAGTCGAGCCAGTAGTTGGCGAGATCGGTGGGGGTGGAGGTGCCGAACTCCACCCCGAGCAGCAGTTCCCTCACGTCCTCCGTGGTCAGCTCACCGCTGATCCGGTTGACCAGCGCGAGTTGGTCCTCCGATAGTGAGCCCTTGCGGAACACCGGGACGACGTGTTGGGCCAGGATCGCGTCCTCGTCGTCGTCCAGCGGCACCATGTCGTCGGGATGCAGGACCGGGTCGGTCGACTGGACCAACCCCACGCCGATCTCACCTGCCCGCAGTGCCTCGAACACCGCGCGCGGGTTCGGGCCCAGCGCCACCCTCCGCCCGAACCCGCAGTCGTAGGTACCACCCACCGCGGTGGCGAGCTCGCGGTCCGCGAGCGCCTCCTGGCGTGCGCCCAGCGTGAACTCCCCGCACCGTCCGGCGAGGTCGGACATGGTCCGCAGACCGCGCGTCTCCGACGTGTGCCGGGTCACCACGTAGACGGGGGCGTCCTCGGCGGCAGCCGGGTCGGCCGCGGTGACCCCCTCGGGGAGGGCGGCCATCATCGCGGTGTACACCTCGTCCGACTCGACGACGGTGGAGCCCGGATCGAACGCGCGGAGCAACTCCCCGGTGAACCCGATGGTGAACGTGGCGTCTCCCGCCGTCACCGACTCGAGGACCTCGTCCTGGTCTCCGGACTGTGGACGCAACGTGACCCGGGAGCCCGATCTCAACAGGGCGTTGCCGTAGATGTGGCCGATGACCTCGGCCTCACCGAAGGATGCGGTCTCGATCACCACGACCGGATCGGACTCGTGGGCGGGGACGATCGTCGACTGCGCCTGGCATCCGGTCAGTGCCACCACCGCAGCCCCGGCGATCGCCAGCGCCCGCACCCCGGCCCGGTCCCCCGTCCGCCGCACACGACCACGTCCTTCCTCACCACGTCCGCACCCGGTCGTGCGACACCTGTCCGCCAGTCTCCCAGCAGAACCTTAACGCCCATCGTGCCGAGGCCCGGCGCCGGATAGTGTCGTGGTGACGAGTGAGGGGGCGCTGGTGCCGAGTATCCGAGGACGGCGGGGCGAGACGGCCACCCCCTTTCCGCCACACACCCGGTTGACCGTTCCCACCGAGCGCGCGGAGGTCGACTGCGGCGTCTACGTCGACGGCGTCCGTGTCCAGGGGCGCTTCACCCACCGGGCCGCGATCCGGCACGTACGCGAGACCGGACGGGGTTTCGTGTGGGTCGGCCTCCACGCCCCGGACGCCCGCCAGATGGAGGCGCTGGCGAGGGAGTTCGGTCTCCACGAGCTGATCTCCGAGGACGCCACCAGCGGACGTCAGCGGCCCAAACTGGAGGCCTACGACGACTCCCTGGTTCTCAACATGTCGACGGTCAGATACCTCGAGCACGAGTCGATCACCGAGACCGACGACATCGTCTCCACCGGGGAGGTGATGGTGGTCCTGGGCCGCGATTTCGTGGTGACCGTCCGTCACGGGGACTTCACCGGTCTCGCCGACATCCGCGCGGAGCTCGAGGACGCGCCCGAGAGGCTGCTCCGGGGGCCGTCGACGGTGATGCACGCCGTGGCCGACCGCGTGGTGGACAGCTACCTCGAGGTGGCCGAGGGGATGAGTGGGGACGTCGACGACCTGGAGACCGCGGTCTTCGCCCCACGCACACGTGTCGACATCGAACAGATCTACCTGCTCAAACGTGAGCTGCTTGAGCTCAAGCACGACATCGCTCCCCTGGCCCTCCCATTGAGGCGCCTGGCGGTCGAGCACCTCGACCTGATCCCCGCCGAGATCCGGCACTACTTCCGCGACGTCCACGACCACCACAGCCAGGTCACCGCGGAGGTCACGACCCTCGACGAGCAGATCACCTCATTGGTCAACGCGGCTATGGCGATGATCGGGGTGCAGCAGAACACCGACATGCGGCGGATCTCCGCGTGGGTGGCGATCGCGGTCGTGCCCACGATGATCGCCGGGATCTACGGCATGAACTTCACCAACATGCCCGAACTGCGTTCCGAGCACGGCTACTACCTGGTGCTCGGGGTCATGCTCGCCGCCTGCACCGGGCTGTTCCTGCTCTTCCGCAGGAACCGCTGGCTGTAGTCAGCGGGTCAGACCCGGATTCACCGCGCGGCGCGCCGGATCGGTCACGTCGATCCCGGCCTCGGCCCACGCGTCTTCCAGCTCCCCCGCGCCCTTGAGCCGGACCCAGGCCGCCTCGGTGTGCGTCACCGGGACCGCTCGGAAGATCCGCACCGATGCGGCCTCACCGCCCAACTCGACGTCAGGGATCTCCGGCGCACGGAGCACGACGGCGGTGAACGCCGCGCCCGGCCACAGTGGCTCCCCGAGGTCGATGAGAGCGCCCTCCGACAGCACCAGGCCCTCCACCGCCGGGGCGGCCGCGAGCACGGCGAGGGCTCGGACGAGCCCGTCCACACCACCTCGCAACGCCAGGGAGAGCTCGGCCCGCGGCGCGGTCGGGTCGGGGACGAGCGCGGACGGATCCCCCATCGGGTCGGCCGAGCATCCCAGCGAGGCGTATCGCACCAGTCCCGACTCGATGTCCACGAAGCGCAGGACCCGGATCGGTGCCGCCCCCAGGAAGGTCACCGACGCCTCCTGCGGCTCGGGGCCGAGATGCGCGATGAGATGCTCGCGGACCGCTGTCAGGACGGACGACGCATCGGAGCGGCCTCCCGGGAGCGTCACTTGAGGCCGAGGCGTGCGAGTTCGTCGCGGACCTTCTCGGCGTTCGCGGGCTCGCACAGGATGTCGTACCGTCCGGCGACCAGCTGAGAGGTCGATGCGAAGTCGCGCTTTCCCCGTGTCGCGGCGTAGGACAGGGAGGCGGAGACCACACCGAACACCGAACCACCGATCAGTCCGGTGAGGACGACTCCCCACATCGGTTGGGTGAAGATGCCGACCAGCAGGCCCACGAACAGGCCGAGCCACGCGCCGGTCGCCAGTCCGCCGAGCAGGATCTTGGGCCAGGTCAGCCGGCCGGTGACACGTTCGACCTGCATGAGGTCCACGCCCACGATCGTCACCTCGTGGACGGGGAACTCCTCGTCCGCGAGGTGGTCCACGGCCGCCTGGGCCTGCGCGTAGGTGGGGTAGGAACCCACGACCCACCCGGTGGGGGGCGTGGGCAACCCGGGCGTCTGCCCGCGCCCACGCCGGCCGGTCGGTGAAACCGGAGTGGTCATCACATCGATCCTTCCGTCGCCGACCCGTTCGGATCGGTCTCTCGGGCGGCCGTCGTCGTCATCCCCGCTGCCCGTCCCCGTGCGGAGACGACCAGCGCCATCTTACGGCTGGCCTCGTCGAGCATCTCGTCGCCGAACATCACCGCGCCACGGGCCCCGCCCTCCTCTGACGTCGAGTGGGCGTAGGCGGCGAGGATCCCCTCCGCCTTGTCGAACTCGTCCTGACGCGGGCTGAACACCTCGTTTCCCGCGTCCACCTGGGCGGGATGCAGGACCCACTTGCCGTCGAAGCCCAGTGCCGCGGTGCGGGCCGCCGCCCTGCGGAAGCCCTCCACGTCCCGCACCTTGAGGAACGGCCCGTCGATCGCCTGGAGCCCGTGCGCCCGGGCGGAGACGAGGATACTCAGCAGAACGTGGTGGTAGGCGTCGCCCGGCGCGTACCCCTCCGGCTGCTCCCCGACGGTGAGGGTGCGCATGCCGATCGAGGCCATGAAGTCCGCGGGACCGAACACCAGCGTGAGGACCCGCGCGCTCGCGGCGGCGATCTCGTCGATGTTGGTGAGCCCGAGCGCGTCCTCGATCTGGGGCTCGATACCGATGTGCCCGACCGGCAGTCCCGCCGCCTTCTCCACCTGGGTGAGCACCAGATCGAGTGCCCGGACCTCTGCACCCGACCGCGCCTTGGGCAGGAGGAGCGCGTCGACGTGGGCGCCCGCCCTGCCGACAACCTCCGTGACGTCCCGGACGGTGTACTCGGTGTCCCAGGCGTTCACCCTCACCACGACGGTCGGAGCGGCGAAGTCACCGCTGGTGAGTGCGTCGACGACGTTCTCGCGCGCCTGCTCCTTGGCCGGGCCCGCCACGGCGTCCTCGAGGTCGAGGAACACCTCGTCCACCGGCAACCCGCGGGCCTTGTCGATCATCTTGACGCTGCTGCCGGGGACGGCCAGGACCGTACGCCGGGGGCGGGCGCGGAGTCCGGCGATCGTCGCCGCGGCGGACTCCGACGGTGCGGGCTCCGTGTGCTGGGCGGGGGTCATCTGCGGGCACTCCCTCCGGTCCGGTGCGGGCGGGGCGTGATGCACCACCCGGTGACTAGCCTGGTCCGCATGGCGAACCTCAACAAGGCTTTCGTCGCCAGGCTAGCCGGACTGCCGGTGATCGGCCCTGACGGGGACGACATCGGGCGGATCCGCGACGTCGTGGTGACGATGCGCGCCCGGCACAAGCAACCCCGGGTCCTCGGACTCGTGGTGGAACTGCCCACCCGGCGGCGGATCTTCGTGCCGATGCTCAGGGTCGCCTCGGTCGAACCCCGGTCGGTCGCGCTGATCTCCGGAACGATCAACCTGCACCGGTTCCAGGCCAGGTCCGGTGAGAACCTCGTGCTCGGGTCCCTGGTGGACTCGATCGTGGGGGTCGATCCGGAGCGCGGAGCACCCGGCTCCACGATCGGCCCCACAGCTGTCCCGGCGACCGGCACCGCGGTGACGTCGCGCTACCAGGTCGTCGACGTGGAGATCGAGCGGCAGCGCACCCGCGACTGGCTCGTCTCCAGGCTGGCCGTCCGGGCCCGCCGGGGGCGCGGCCCCCTCGGCCGTCGGGGGCCGGTGTCGATCCAGCCCTGGAGTCGGATCGAGGGGTTCGACGACGACGCCATCGGCACCCCGGAGCACGGAGCCGAGAGCCTGGTCGAGCACTACGCCGATCTCCGTCCCGCCGACGTCGCGCACGCCCTGCGTGAACTCCCCGAGGTGCGTCGGCTCGAGGTGGCCCGCACCCTCGACGACGAACGACTCGCGGACATCCTCCAGGAGCTCCCCCACGACGAGCAGACCGAGATCGTGACCCGGCTCGAACTCGAACGGGCCGCGGACGTCCTCGAGGCGATGGACCCGGACGACGCGGCGGACCTGCTGGGCGAGATGCCGGAGAAGGACGCCGAGTCCTTCCTCGAACTCATGCATCCGGACGGCTCCGCTCCCGTGCGGCGCCTGTTGACGTTCGACGCGGACACCGCCGGCGGGCTCATGACGCCGGAACCCATCATCCTGTCCCCCCAGACGACCGTCGCGGAAGCCCTGGCCCACTGCCGCAATCCCGACCTGAGCCCGGCGCTGGCGAGCCTCGTCTTCGTGGTCCGACCCCCCACGGCCACCCCGACGGGCAAGTACCTCGGATGCGTCCACATCCAGGCGCTGCTCAGGGAGTTGCCGTCGACGATGGTCGCCGAGACCGTGGACACCAGCCTGTCCAGCCTGCGTCCCACCGACTCGGTGGACTCGGTGACGAGGTTCTTCGCCACCTATAACCTAGTGTGTGGTCCCGTCGTGGACGACGAGGGCCATCTCCTGGGGGCGGTCGCGGTGGACGACCTCCTCGACCACCTGCTCCCCGAGGACTGGCGTGACATGGACCTCCACGACCACAGGGAGGTACGTCGGTGACCGAACCGGGCACACGCTCCGCGCTCTCCACACCCGTCACCTCTCGGCGGCCCCGCATCAGCGTCGACCCGGACGCCGTGGGCCGGTACAGCGAGTCCATCGCCCGGTTCTTCGGGACCGGCCACTACCTGCTGATCCAGACGATCCTCGTGATCGTCTGGATCCTCGTCAACGTCACGGTCGTGGCGCTGCGGTTCGACCCGTATCCGTTCATCCTCCTCAACCTCGCGTTCTCCACCCAGGCCGCCTACGCCGCACCCCTCATCCTGCTCGCCCAGAACCGCCAGGAGGACCGCGACAAGGAGTCGATCGCGGAGGACCGCCTACGGGCCACCCAGACCAAGGCGGACACCGAGTTCCTGGCCCGGGAGCTGGCCTCCGTCCGGCTCTCGGTGGGTGAGACGGTCACCCGCGACTACCTCCGCCGGGAGCTCGACGACCTCCGGGACTCGGTCGAGCGCATTGAATCCCTGCTCGCGAACCAGAGTTGTGACGGTGGTAACACCGAACGCCGCAAAAGCGATTCAGACACCAGGGGCCGGAGGTAGCGTCGACCAGCACGGCAGCGATGTCGCGACGCACTCCGCTCGCGACACCGTCCGGACGTTGTAGGGGGAACTTTGCGCAAGATCGCGCACAACACTGATCGACGGGCACTGACCAGCGCCGCGGTCGCCGCGGGCGTGATCGGCGTGCTCACGGCCGTGAGTCTGACGATGGACCACAGTCGGCCCACCGGGGCCTCGGGCATCGTCCAAGCGGCCGAGACCGCCACCCAGGATCCGACGACGACCCGATCGACTGCCGCCACGCCGTCCTCCGAGACCCCACCGCCGAGCGACGTCCACGACCCCGGCGCCGCACACATCGAGCCGGCGACGATCCCGGACGGCCCCCTCGGGATCCCCGGCATCGCCCTTGACGCCTACCACCGCGCCACCGACCGCCTCAACATCGAGAATCCCGCGTGCGAGATGGACTGGACACTCCTCGCGGGTATCGGCCAGGTCGAGTCCAACCAGGGTCGTGGACGCTTCGACGCGCAGGGCAACACCATCGGCCGCATCCTCGGGCCCCGACTCGACGGATCCCTGCCCGGCACCGCCGTCATCACCGACACCGACGGTGGGCGGTTCGACGGCGACACGGAGTTCGACCGGGCGGTCGGCCCCGTGCAGTTCATCCCCTCCACCTGGGCAGTGCTGGGTCGGGACGGCAACGGCGACGGCGTGGCCGACCCCAACAACATCTACGACGGTGCACTCGCGGCCGCGACCCTGCTGTGTGGACAGGGCGGTTCGATGGGTGACCCCGCGGCCCGCACCCGGGCGATCCTCGCCTACAACAACTCGCTCGCGTACGTGGCCAACGTCAACGCCTGGGCGCATGGGTACGCCGTCAACTCCTACCCGTTGCCGTCGGACCTGCCGGAGATCCACAAGCCCAAGCCGATCGTGGAACCCCCCGTGACACCCGAACGTTGTCCGGAGGGCTGGGAGGGTCGGCCCACCGCGGCATCCGAGCCCAGCCGACCCGGCGAGCCCGCCGCCCCGGTGCCCGGATGTACCGAGGTGACCCCACCGCCGGCTCCCCCCGCAGAACCCACGCCGCCGCCTCCGTCCCCGTCGCCGGAGAACGCGCCGGCACCTCGTCCGCCTGCGCCGCCGGCCCAGGTCGCGCCGGCCCCGCCCGGGCTGCCGGTGTTCGAACTCCCCTGTATCGCACCATTCTGCGTGCCGCCGCCTGCCTGAATCGCCCGCCCGGACCCCGACGCCTAGACTCGGGGCATCATGAGTGCACCCAGCGAAGAATCGATCCGCGCCGCCCTGGCCAAGGTCGACGACCCGGAGATCAGAAAGCCGCTCACGGAGCTCGGCATGATCAAGGGCGTCGACATCGACGAGGGGTCCGGCCGGGTCGAGATAGGCATCTACCTGACGGTGGCCACCTGCCCGATGCGGGACACGATCACCGACCGGGTCCGCTCCGCGGTCTCGGACGTCGCCGGTGTGGGCGAGGTCGTTGTCGAACTCGACGTGATGAACGACGAGCAGCGCACGGAGCTGCGCAAGCATCTCCGTGGCGACGCGGCCGAACCCGTCATCCCGTTCGCCCAGCCGGGGAACCTCACCCGGGTGTACGCGGTCGCTTCGGGCAAGGGGGGCGTGGGCAAGTCCACCGCCACCGTCAACCTCGCGACGGCGCTCGCGTCCCGTGGACTGTCCGTGGGCGTTCTCGACGCGGACATCTACGGCCACTCGATTCCCCGCATGCTGGGCACCGATGCCCGGCCCACCCAGGTCGAGCAGATGATCCTGCCGCCGGTCGCGCACGACGTCAAGGTCATCTCGATCGCCCAGTTCACCAAGGGGAACACCCCGGTGGTGTGGCGTGGCCCCATGCTGCACCGCGCCCTCCAGCAGTTTCTGGCCGACGTGTACTGGGGCGACCTCGACGTGCTGCTGATGGACCTGCCGCCGGGGACGGGAGACGTCGCCATCTCGATCGCCCAGCTCATCCCGTCGGCGGAGATCCTCGTGGTGACCACACCGCAGCAGGCCGCCGCCGAGGTGGCCGAGCGGGCGGGTTCGATCGCCCTCCAGACCCGTCAGCGGATCGCGGGCGTCATCGAGAACATGTCGTGGCTAGAACTCCCCGACGGCACCCGAATGGACGTCTTCGGCACCGGCGGTGGAGCCGAGGTCGCGGCGAACCTGTCCCGTTCGGTGGGGGCGCCGGTGCGCCTCCTCGGTCAGGTGCCGCTCGAGCAGGCCGTCCGGGAGCACGGCGACGAGGGCACCCCGATAGTGCTGGCGGAGCCGGATTCGCCGTCCGGCCGGGCGTACAGGGAGATCGCGGACGGCCTCGCCGTCCGGCCGCGCGGACTGGCGGGGATGAACCTCGGGATCGACACCACGCGCCACCTCTGACCGCCACCCCTGACCGCCGGATCTCGGAGCGGCTCCCGCGTCCTCACCGGGACTGCGGGCGTCCTCGCCGGGACTGCGGCCGCCACATCAGCGCGACGGGACGCGGCCTCTCAGGTGGCGTCCGTGTCCCAGGTCGGAGCGGTGCCCGGCATCGGCTGGGTGGGTGCGGTCGGAGAGGCCGGCCCGGCCGCCTGTGGCCCGGCCGCCTGGGGCCCGGCCGGCTGTGGCCCGCCCGCCTGTGGCCCGGCCGGCTGTGGCCCGCCCGCCTGTGGCCCGGCCGCCTGGGGCCCGGCCGGCTGTGGCCCGCCCGCCTGTGGCCCGGCCGCCTGGGGCCCGGCCGCCTGGGGCCCCGTCGATCGTGGTCGTCCCGCGGGCGCGGCCGCGCCGAAGTCCCCCGTGAACAAGGAGTCGTCGCCGTCAAGGAGGTGCTTGGTCACCATCGCGCGGGGGCTCATGCCCCTCAGGTCGCTCAGCTGTTTGAGCGGCTCGCGGAACTCCTCGAAGTCGGCCCCGTAGTCGTCACGGAGCTGCTGTTGGGCGGTCCCCGCGAAGTCCTTGACCTTGCGGATCGCCGAGGCGAGCCAGCGGGCGGCCTCGGGTAGGCGCTCGGGCCCCAGGACCACGAGCGCGATCACGCCGAGCACCAGCAGCTCGGACCACCCCACGTTAGTGAACATCGCCTCCGAGGATACGTCGTCCCGGCACCGAGCGGCACCACGACCTCGGACGACGGGCCACCGCCATCCCGACCTGCCGGCCCCGAGCGGGTCAGGCGAGGACTGGCCGGACGGTCACCTCGATCCGTGCACCGTCGCGGATGACCTCGACGGGGACGTCGTTGTCCGCGCCCGCGCGTCGGACGGCCACGATGAGCTCGTCGGAGGAACGCACACGGCGTTCACCGATCCTCGTCACCACGTCGCCCTCTCGCAGGCCCGCTTCGAGCGCGGGGGAACCCTCCCGGACGTTGACGAGTTCCGCGCCCTCCACGTTGCCGTTGTCCGCCTTGCGAGCGTTCACCCCGATGGTGGCGTGTCGCACCGATCCGTCGGTCATGAGGGAGGACGCGATGGCGCGCACGTCGTTGACGGGGATCGCGAAACCGAGCCCGATCGATCCGCCGCTCTGGGTGAAGATCGAGGTGTTGATCCCGATCACCGCCCCGCTGGCGTCGATGAGCGGCCCGCCCGAGTTACCGGGGTTGATCGCCGCGTCCGTCTGGATGGCGTCGATGACGACGTCCCCGTCGGAGGTCGACTCTCCCAGGGCGATCGGCCGCTGGGTGGCCGACACGATGCCCTCGGTGACCGTCCGGGCCAGGCCGAGCGGCGAGCCGATCGCCACGACCTGCTCACCCACCTCGACACGGTCGGAATCGCCGAGTGTCGCCACCGTGAGGTTCTGGACGTCCTCCACCTTGAGGACCGCGAGGTCCGTCGCCGGGTCGCGGCCGACCAACTCGGCCGACGCCCTGGACCCGTCCGGGAAGACGACGTCGATGTCCGCCCTGTCCGCGGCCCCGTCCATGGTGACGACGTGGTTGTTGGTGACGATGTAACCCTGCGGGTCTATGACGATGCCGGAGCCCTCACCCCGCGCCGAGGGCGTCGAGACCTGGATGTTGACCACTGCCGGCTGGACGCGCTGCGCGACCTCGCCGACCGGGTTGTCGGGCCGGAGGACGTTCACCGGTGCGTCGGCGATCCGGACCGTCGACGTGGTGAGGACGCGGGCGGAATCGGCCACGACCGCGCCGATCCCCCCGGCCACCAGGGCGATGACGGCGACGGCGGCGGTCGCCCCTGCCAGCGCCTGCCTGCTCAGTCGGCGTTCGAACAGGGCCTCGGAGAGCGAGAGCCTCGGCGGCGGGGGCTCGGCGGCTCCCGACAGGTCTTCCGGTCGGGGCTCCTGCGCCGCCTGCACGGCGGGAGCCCCGAAGCCGACCGGCGCGTGGGGATCACGCCAGGGGTCGGGCGGTGCGGGTTGCGGCATCTCGACCCGGTCCTGCCAGCTCGGGTGCCGCTCGATACCGCCAGTGGTGTCCGGGGACGGGCCGAACGCGGCGGCCAGGGCCGGATCGGCGTCGCGGTGCCCCTCCGGGCCGGAGGACCGGTCCGGGCCAGAGGACCGGTCCGGGCCAGAGGACCGGTCCGGGCCAATGGGTAGGTCTGGAGCGGAGTGATCGACCGGAGCCTGCGGACGCCGGGGGTCGACTCCCCCGGTGACCCCGGGCGGTCGGGAGAAGCGCTCGGCGGAGGCCCGGTCCACGTCGGGCTTGTGGATCGGGGCCGGCTCACGGAGCGGTCGGTCAGGGTCCACGCCCCGCCCCGCCGGTCCGGGCACACCAGTCTCGTCCTCCACGCGCCCCAGCCTAACGGCCGGACGAACGCAGGCGGCGCAGGAGCCTCGACCACCTGCTCGTCGACGGGGGCACCGGGGCCGCTGTGGGTTCCTGAGCCGGGCCCTCCCCGAGGAGACGGAGGCGTTCCCGAAGATCCCCCGGCATGTGGATCGGCCCGGAACCGCGCAGCGCGCGACGTGCGTCCTGCTGCTCGGCCACCTCGCGGCGACACTGCGGGCACTGCGCGAGATGGGCGTCCGCGCGGACCTGGCCCGCGGGCGGAAGACAGCCGTCCACGTACGCTGCCGCCGCTTCGGTGGAGAGGTGGTCGGTGGAGAGGAAGTGCGGTTCGGAGCGGGGAGGTGGGGTGGCCCCGGCGACCTCACGGACCGAGTCCCGCGACAACCGGTACTCGGGGGTGGACCCGCGTCCTGAATGGTGTCGGTCCACCCTCGCGCCTCCTCGTCCGTGTGCCCTCGGGGCCGGGCTCTGACCGCCCGGGATGATCAACGCACGGGATGCTCCGGCGGTTCCCGGGAGCTCCAGGGGGATCAGTCGATGCCCTGTTGGACCCCGGTCACACCGGCCGCCTCGAGCTCGGCACGCAACGCGGAACGACCCCGGTGGATGCGGCTGCGGACCGTCCCCATCTTCACTCCGAGGATGCGGCCGACCTCCTCGTAGCTGAGGTCCTCGATGTCGCACAGCACCACCGCCGCGCGGAACTCCGGGGAGAGGTTGGCCAGGGCGGTCTGCAGGACCGGGTCGAAGGTCTCCTCGGACAGGACCTGCTCCGGACTGCGCTCGCGGCCCGGCACCCGCTCGGCGTCCTCCGGGAGCGCCTCGAAGCGGATGCGCGACCGACGCCGCGCCATGTCGAGGAAGAGGTTGGTGACGATCCGGTGCATCCACCCCTCGAAAGTGCCCGGCTTGTACTTGTCCAGGGACCTGAACACCCGGATGAACGCCTCCTGGGTGATGTCCTCCGCGTCGTGGGCGTTGCCGCAGAGCCGGAAGGCCAGCCTGTAGACCCTGTCCCCGTGCTGAGCGACGAGCTGGGACCAGGAGGGCATGTCGGCGGCGTCGCCACTCGCGTCGAAGCGGGCGGTACCGACCGCCTCGTCGTGGTCACCGCCGGGAGCGATCACCGTCTCGTGCACCGTCTGCGAGTACATGCGCTGCCGCCGCCTTCCGGCGCGGGCTCCTCGCAAGTCGTCCGCGCGGTGTTCCGTCGTCCCCTCGTGGAACGACGTGTGCCCACCCTCTCTCATCGGGCTGTCCTCACGGTATACCCGTACTGAGATCCCCCTGAGAGTCTCATACCGATCCGATCACCGCGCGTTGGACACGTCGTCCGCGTGCGCGGCGATACGCTGCTCGGGTGTCCGATTCGACTGACGTCCCCGCCTCCGACCGTTCCCGGCTCGCCGACCTCGCGCGCCGCAGCACCGAACTGGTCGACGACTCGCTCTACGCCCCCGCCCGTGCGGACGCGGCCGAACTGGGTGCCGCCTCTCCGGACGCGCTGACCGCCGAGGCGATCCGGCTGGTCGCCCGACTGACCGGAGCCCGTACCGCGGTGTGCATCTCGCCCGCCCCCGGCGTGCCGGCCCTGGCGATCCTGGCGGCAGCCGGGCAGGGCTCCGGGACGGTGGTCACCTGCATCACCGACGATCCCCATCACCTGGAGGCGGCCCGAACCGCCCTCCGCGCGGCAGGACACCCCGCGTCCGCCGCCCGCTACATCGCGGCGCGTCCGCTGGAGGTGGCCGACAAACTCGCCGACGGCGCATACGACCTGCTCGTCGCCGATGTCCCGGATCACTCGGTCTCCCGGGTGGTGTCCCGTGCTCACCAACTGTTGCGTCCCGGCGGCGCGCTGGTCCTGATCGGTGAGCACGCACCGCTCCCGGATGACGCGGACCTGCCGGGACACGCGCACGTCACCGTGCTGCCCGTCGGCGGCGGGTTGACCGTGGTCGCACTCTGAGCCCGCGCGCCTGATCGCGGCGAACCGCGGACCGGATCCGGCCGGCGACTCAGCCGGGCAGCGACGTGACGGAGTTCTTGGACACGCTCACCACTCCGCCCGCACTGATGGGGAACCGGAGCCGGTCGCGCTCGTGATCCACGCCGATCACGTCGCCGGGACCGATCTGGCAGTTCTTGTCGACGATCGCCCTGCGCACCACGGCTCCGCGGCCGATCCGTACACCGGGCATGAGCACGCTGCCCTCCACCACGGCCCCGTCCTCGACGACCACGTTGTTCGAGACCACGGAGTTGCGCACGGTGGCCGCGGAGATGATCGTTCCCGCCCCCACCATCGACTCCTGGGACATGCCACCGTTGACGAACTTGGCGGGCGGCAGGTTGTCCTGCTGGGTCCGGATCGGCCACAGGTTGTTGTAGAGATTGAACACCGGGTGCACGGAGACCAGGTCCACATGCGCGTCGTAGAACGCGTCGATGGTCCCCACGTCCCGCCAGTACCCCCGGTCGCGCTCCGTCTCGCCCGGGACCCGGTTGCGCGCGAAGTCGTAGACGTACGCGCGTTCCTGTTCCACCAATGCGGGGATGATGTCCCCGCCCATGTCGTGGGTGGAATCCGGCTTCTCCGCGTCCGCCTTCAGTGCGGTGACCAGTGCCTCCGTCGTGAAGATGTAGTTGCCCATCGAGGCGAACGTCGCATCCGGGTCGTCCGGCGTCCCGGGCGGATCGGAGGGCTTCTCGACCCAGTCCCGGATCAGGTCGTCGTCCCCCGCGTCGATGCAGCCGAAGGCGAAGGCCTCACTGCGGGGGACCCGGATCCCGGCGACCGTGACCGCGGCCCCCGTGGCGATGTGATGGTCGAGCATCTGACGGGGGTCCATGCGGTAGACGTGATCAGCCCCGAAGACGACGATGTGGTCCGGCTTCTCGTCGTGGACCAGGTTCAACGACTGCAGGATGGCGTCCGCCGAACCGGTGTACCACCGCGGTCCGAGCCGCTGCTGCGCGGGAACGGGGGTGATGTACTCGCCCCCCATCCCGCTCATGTGCCACACCTGGGAGATGTGCCGGTCGAGCGAGTGCGACTTGTACTGCGTGAGGACGCAGATCCGCATGAAGCCGGCGTTGACGAGATTGCTCAGTACGAAGTCGATCAACCTGTACGACCCGCCGAACGGCACCGCCGGTTTGGCGCGGTCCGCGGTGTGCGGGAAGAGGCGCTTGCCCTCGCCGCCGGCGAGAACGATTGCTAGGACGTGCGGCTGGTTCCTCACCCCCCCACCGTAACGACATCCGGGCCGCGGCCACGGACCATCACGGGACTTCCCCCCGCACCGCCCCGTGCTGACACCCCGTGGTCGGGCGGGGTTCACCCGCAACGGTCCCGCGGACGCCCCTGGAGGCTAGGTTGACCGGTGTGCGAGTAGCGATGATGACGAGGGAGTACCCACCGGAGGTCTACGGCGGGGCGGGGGTCCACGTGACCGAACTGGTGGCCACACTGCGGCCGCTATGTGAGGTCGACGTCCTGTGCATGGGCGCGGACCGTGACACCGCCCGGGCGTTCCGGCCCGATCCGGAGCTGGGTGAGGACGCCAACCCGGCGATCAAGACCCTGTCCGCGGGTCTGCGCATGTGCGTCGCGGCGGAGGGTGCGGACATCGTCCACTCCCACACCTGGTACGCGGGCCTGGCCGGCCACCTCGCAGGGGAGCTGTACGGAATCCCCCACGTGGTGTCCGCGCACTCGCTCGAGCCCAGCCGACCCTGGAAGGCCGAGCAGCTCGGTGGCGGCTACCGCGTCTCGTCGTGGTCCGAGCGCAACGCCTTCGCCCACGCGGACGCCGTGGTCGCGGTGAGTGCACGGATGAAGGACGAGATCCTGCGCGTCTACCCCGAGATCGACCCGGAGAAGATCCACGTGATCCTCAACGGCATCGACACCTCGGTCTGGTCACCGGTCGAGACGTTCGCCGGGGAGGAGTCCGTCCTCCGCCGGCACGGTGTCGACCCGGACCGTCCGATCGTGGCGTTCGTCGGTCGCATCACTCGGCAGAAGGGTGTGCCCCACCTGGTCCGCGCCGCCCGTGATTTCCACCCCGACGCCCAGCTCGTGCTCTGCGCGGGCGCCCCGGACACCCCCGAGATCGCCGCCGAGATGGAAACCCTGGTCGCCGAACTGCAGTCCACTCGTGACGGCGTCTTCTGGCTCCGCGACATGCTTCCGCGCGAGGACGTCATCGAGATCCTCTCCGCCGCCACGGTGTTCGCGTGCCCGTCGGTGTACGAACCCCTCGGGATCGTCAACCTCGAGGCCATGGCGTGCGACACCGCCGTCGTCGCCTCCGATGTCGGAGGGATCCCGGAGGTGGTCGTCGACGGCGAGACCGGCACCCTCGTCCACTACGACGAGTCGGACCCCGACGCCTTCGAGGCCGGTCTCGCGGCCGCGGTCAACGACCTCGTAGTCGATCCGGGGAAGGCCGCCGGGTACGGCCGTGCCGGGCAGGAGCGGGCCCGGACCCGGTTCGCGTGGGAGGCGATCGCCGAGCAGACCCACGCGATGTACGCCTCACTCCTGTAGAGCTATTCACTCCTGTAGAGACCTGCGGAACGTCCGCACCTCGACGTGGACTCGGACCGTGAGGTCGCTGGACCCGATCGCCCGCTCGACCCCGGCCCTGCCCAGGTGGACCCCACTGGGGCCCATGAGGGCCAGGTCCGCGGCGATCGGGGCGGGAACCGTGGTGGTGAGATCGACCACCCGCACCGGGCCGGGGTCGAACCCGACGGCCAGGTGGGTGTCCAGCCGCTCGGCCTTGTCCGCCGCGGGTGCGAGCATCCCGGCGCGCGTCCGCAGGGGCTCGAGATGACCCGGGCCCGGGACCGCGACGACGAGTGTCCCGCCCGGGCGGAGGACCCGCGCGAACTCGGCGGGGTTCCTCGGCGCGAAGACCACCTGGACCAGATCGACACTGCCGTCCCGGAGTGGAAGACCGTCCCAGGTGTCGACGACCAACGCCGCGACGAGGGGATTGACGCGGGCCAGCCGACGCGCGGCGGCCACGGAGAGCTCGGTGCCGATCCCGAGTGGACCCCCGGCCGCGTCCGCGGCGTCCCCACCCGTCGCGACACTCCGGTCCAGCGCATCGACGACACGGTCGAGGTAGAACCCCGTCCCGGCACCGGAGTCCAGGAGCACGGGGCGGGCGACCGCGCCGACCGCACCGCTCGCCACCTCGGCCAGAGCGTCGGCGACCCCGTCGAACACCCCGTGGCCGAGAACCCTCTCGCGGGCGGCGACCTGCTCCACCGAGTCCCCGGGGAACCGGCGCCCCCGCGCGCCGAGGAGGGTCAGATGACCACCGCGTGCGCGATCGAACGAATGCCCGCCGCCGCACACCACGTCGGCCTCGGTCGGCCTCAGCCGGTCCCCGCAGAGCGGGCAGCGCAATAACGGGATCGTCCTGGCGAGCGCGGGCGGCGCCGGGATCACCGCCGCGGCCGGTCGACGAGATCCCGGAGCAGTCCCACCAGGGTCCGGGTGGCGAATCCGGTCGCCACCGGCCCGACCTCGTCGATCTCCTCCGGCGACCGCGCTGGGCCGGCGATGTCGAGGTGGGCCCACGGTCGTCCGTCGACGAAGCCCTCGAGGAAGAGGGCCGCGGTGATGGCGCCGGGCCCCGGGGGCGCCTGCCGTCGGTCCGCGACCCCGGAGTCGACGGCCCGGCGCAGATCGTCGGGCAGCGGGAGCCTCCACCACCGCTCCCCCGCCGCCGCGCCCGCCGCGGACACCCGGTCCGCGAGGTCGTCGTCCGTCGCCATGACCGCACCGGTCCGCATCCCGAGCGCGACCTTCATCGCCCCGGTGAGGGTGGCCACGTCCACGACCACGTCCGGGTCGCACTCGACGATCCCGTGCGCCAACGCGTCGGCCAACACCATCCGACCTTCCGCGTCGGTGTTGGTGACTTCGGACGTCGTGCCGCCCACGTGGGTGACCACGTCCCCGGGGCGATAGGCGGACCCGGAGAGCATGTTCTCCGCCGACGGGACCACGACGGTCACGTCGAGGGCCGCGTACGGGCCATCTGTGTCAGCGCAGTAGGCGGCCGCCGCCGCCACCACGGCGGCCGAGCCCGCCATGTCGGTGCGCATGAGGTGCATCCCCTCCGCCGGCTTGACCGAGATCCCACCGGTGTCGAAGGTGATGCCCTTGCCCACCAGGAGCACCCGCGGGCCGGGGCCGGGGCGACGCGCCACCAGGACGCGGGGCGTCGCGGCCGAGCCGCCGCCCACCGCGAGGACACCACCGAAACCGCCGTCGACAAGATCGTCGCCCGCAAGCACCCGGGTCCGCATCCCGGCGGCGGTCAGTACCCCGGACATCCGGGACACGAGCCACTCCGGGGTCTTGAGATCCGCGGGCGCGCCCGCGAGGTCGCGGGCCAGGGCGGTGGCGCGGGCGGCCTGCTCGGCCGCGGCGACCGCGGCGCGGACGCCCACCTCGTCGTCGTCGTCCTCCCCTGATCCTGGCGGGACCCGCACCACCAGGTCCGGCGCCACCGGCACCGGGTCGGCGGCGAAGACGTCCTGACCGCGGGCGCCCAGGAGGTATCCCAACACCAGGTCGCCGACGCGATCGACCGGGACGGCCCCGGGAGCCCGGACCGATATCTCCCCGCTCCTACCCGCATCGCGAAGGTGCCTGGCCACCGCCGCACCCGCACGGCGGTAGCCGATCCCGATGTCGACCGCGCCCGACCAACCGGGCCGGGGGGCCGTCGCGTCGACCTCGACCTCCACCGCCGGCCGCCCGTCGACCACGGTGCTCCGCGCCTCCGCGGGGCGCCCTCGGAGGGTCCCGCCCTTCTCCGGGGAACGGGTGCTCAGCGCCCACCCGGTGGCGGGGTCCGGTCCGCGGACTACACGGACGGTGGGCAGGGGACGCGAGGGGACCTCGGACATCGGGGGAACCTTCCGTGGAACAGAATCGACGCACCCGCCGCGTGGGCCGGGTGCGTCGATCCGCAGGAGCAGAGAACGGTCAGGAGATGGCCTGGGTCAGCTCCGCACCGAGCGACTTCGCCTCGTCGGGGGTCAACTCCACGACGAGGCGTCCGCCACCCTCGAGAGGGACGCGCATGACGATCCCGCGGCCCTCCTTGGCCGCTTCCATCGGTCCGTCACCGGTCCTGGGCTTCATAGCCGCCATCGGGTCGATTCCCTTCGTCCTTGGCAGTAGGCCGCGTCCTGTGAGGACGGCCGGGCCCACGTGCGGTGTTGCTGAGTGGATGTTGCTGATTCTAGCGCGTCACACCGTGCCCGGACGCGGGAGCGCGTTCTGGGTCCGCCCCGTCGGAGGCCTCCCCGGCGTTTCCCTCACCGGCGAGTCGGGCGCGGAGCCGGTCGATCTCCGTGGCCGCCTCCTCGAGCGCCCAGTCGACCTCGGACATCGTGTACCCCCGCGCGGATATCCCGAATCGGACCGATCGCAGATCGTCCCCGGTGAGCGGCCCTTCGGGGAGCATCGTGACCGTGTGTCCCCGCGCCACCGCCGGCAGTGGCTCGGAACGGCCGAAGACCACGATCGACAGGGCGTAGAGCGCCGCCGCAACGATCAGGGTGACCACCACATAGATGACGATGGTGAGCATGCGCGCGAGCCTCTCCTCTGGTCCGGGCCGGGCCTCCAGTCTGGCACACGCCTCTTGGCGGTGGACCTGCCCGAGTCAGGCGAGCCCGCGGACAGTTCGCGCAGGTGGGCGGGTTCCCATGATGGAGGCCACCATCTCCACCGAGCGGCGAGTCGCACGCACGTCGTGGGTGCGGAACACGCGGGCGCCCATCATCGTCGCGACGGAGGTCGCCGCCAGGGTGCCCTCCGCGCGGTCGTCGATTCCCGCGTCCAGGGTCTCGCCGATGAAGTCCTTGTTGCTCAGTGCCATCAGGACGGGATGGCCGAGGGCCACGATCTCGTCCATCCGTCGCAGGAGTTCCAGGCCGTGGAAGGTGTTCTTGCCGAAGTCGTGGGTGGGGTCGACCAGTATCCCGTCCGCGGGGACCCCGGCGGCGAGGGCCCGTTCGGCGGCAGCGGACAGTTCCGAGACCACGTCGAGGACGACATCGGGGTAACCCACCCGGAAGGGCCGGGTGCGCGGGACCGCACCCCCGGTGTGGGAGCACACGAACCCCGCTCCCGCCTCACCGGCGGCGGTCAGCACCTCGGGATCGTGCCCCGCCCAGGTGTCGTTGACCAGATCGGCGCCGGCGGCCAGAGCGCGTCGTGCGACCGACCCACGCCAGGTGTCCACTGAGATGACCACGCCCGGGTGTCTGTCCCGGACCGCCTCGATGAAGGGCACCACCCGCCGGAGTTCTTCCCCGGCGTCCACCTGCTCACCCGGACCCGCCTTGACGCCACCGATGTCGAGGATGTCCGCGCCGTCCGCCACGCACCGGTCGACCCGGCGCATCGCCGCCACGTCGGTGAAACTCGCTCCACGGTCGTAGAAGGAGTCCGGCGTGCGGTTGACGATCGCCATCACCAGGGGTCGGTCCACCGGGACGGCGCGGCCACAGAGCGTGGGGTGCGGGATCGCGACCGGTGGTGGCGTCACCGCGGGCCTCCGCAGGCGTCGAGCGCCGCCTCCAGGTCGTCACATACCACGAGACTGTCGAACGCCTGCGGCTTGACCAGCCCGGACTCGACGAGCCCGCCGACCCAGTCCAGTAGTGGTCGGTAGAAGCCGATCGGGTCGTAGAGCACGACCGGTTTGTGGTGGAACCCGAGCGAGGCGGACGTCCACACCTCGAACATCTCCTCCATCGTGCCGATCCCCCCGGGCAGGGTCAGGAACGCGTCGGATCGCTCCTCCATCTCGCGCTTGCGTTCCCTCATCGTGGTGACCACCACCAGCTCGTCCGCAGCGGTATCGGCCACCTCTCGGACCCGCAGCCCCTCCGGGATGACGCCGACGGTCCGGGCTCCGCCGTCCCGCGCCGCCTCGGCGACGGCGCCCATCATGGACACGTTGCCGCCACCGGAGACCAGGGACCACCCACGTCGGGCGATCCCGCTGCCCACCTCGGCGGCGATCCCCAGCAACCCGGGATCGTGGGTCGAGGAGGCGCAGTAGACGCAGACCCTGCGTCCGGGAACGGGTGCCATCAACGCTCGACCCCCCGGTGTTCCTCGCCGTACAGGTCTTCCCGCTGTTCGGCGGTCAACGCTGCCCGGTGGTGCGCCTCGCGGATGTACTCCACCGTCTCGGCCACGGAGTCGGTGACCAGGAACAGGTCGAGGTCGGACCCCGAGATCATCCCCTGCTCGACCAGGGTCCCCCGGATCCAGTCCACCAGTGGGGTCCAGAAATCCACTCCCAGTAGCACGATCGGGAACCGGGTGATCTTGTCGGTCTGGACCAGGGTGATGGCCTCGAAGAACTCGTCCAGGGTGCCGAAGCCGCCCGGGGTGCAGACGAACGCCTGCGTGTACTTGACGAACATCGTCTTGCGGACGAAGAAGTAGCGGAAGTGCAGCCCCAGGTCCACCCAGCGGTTGATCCCCTGTTCCATGGGCAGCTCGATCCCCAGGCCCACGGACTCACCGTCCGCCTCCCACGCGCCCTTGTTGGCCGCCTCCATCTGACCCGGTCCGCCGCCCGTGACCACCGCGTAACCCGCCTCCGCGAGCGCCCGCCCCAGCTCCACCGCCTGTTCGTAGGCGGGATCCCCCGGACGGGTCCGCGCCGAGCCGAAGACGCTCACCGCGTCGGGCAGTTCCGCGAGCGCGCCGAACCCGTTGACGAACTCGCTCTGGATGCGCAGGACCCGCCACGGGTCGGTGTGCAACCAGTCGGTGTCCTGGTTGGTGTCCAGGAGCCGTTGGTCGGTGGTCGTGCGATCGCCGCCCTTGTCCCGTCGCAGGAGGAGCGGGCCGCGCAGGTGTACTGAATCGTTCGGTGCCATCAGGGGTGTTCTCCTACTGGGGTGGGGCCGGGCTCGTGGTCTCCGTGCTCGCGGGGTCCGGGTCGTGTCGGGTCCGGGTCGTGTCGGGTCCGGGGTCAGCCGGAGGTGGTGAGGTAGGCGCGGAGCACCTCGACCACCTCGGTGATCTGGGTGGCCGGGCAGTGCTCGTCCCGTGTGTGCGCCAGGCCGGGGTCGCCCGGTCCGAGATTGACGGCGGGGACACCCAGGGCGGCGAACCGTGACACGTCGGTCCACCCGTACTTGGCCCGTACCCGCCCGCCTGCCGCCCGCACCAGCTCGGCCGCGGCCGGGGCACCGAGACCGGGCAGCGCTCCCGGGGACAGGTCGGTGAGTTCCCAGTACAGACCGTGGTCGCTCGGCGGCTCGCCGCCGGCGGGGACCCGGCCGGACCCGGTCAACCCGAGCGCGTCGAGGGCGTGCGCGAGGGCGGCGTCGGTGTCCCGGTCCGGCGCGAACCGGAAGTTGACGTCGAGCCACGCCTCGTCCGGGACCGTGTTGCCGGCCACGCCGGCGGACATCCGCACGGCCTGCAGCCCCTCCCGGTAGACGCAGCCGTCGATGTCCACCGATCGCGCGTTGTAGGCCCCGAGGGCCGCCAGAACCGGGGCGAGGCGGTGCACGGCGTTGTCCCCCAACCAGCTCCGCGCCGAGTGCGCCCGGGTGCCGCGCGCGTGGACCCGGATCCGGAGGGTGCCCTGGCAACCCGCCTCGATCAGCCCCCCCGTGGGCTCGCCGAGGATCGCCACGTCCCCCGTGAGCCAGTCCCGGTGGGTGCGTTCGAGGAACCCGAGACCGTTCGCGGTGGCCTCGATCTCCTCGCAGTCGTACAGCACCAGCGTGAGATCGTGCGCGAGCTCTGCGGAGTCCGCCAGGGTCGCGAACAGGTGGAGGAACACGGCATCGCCGGACTTCATGTCGACGGTCCCGCACCCGTGCAGGACGAGATCGGCTCCCTCACCCGTGAGTCTGCACGGGACGTTGTCCGCCACCGGGACGGTGTCGAGATGCCCGGCGAGCACCACCCGCGTCGGCAAACCCCTCGAGGTACGGGCCAGGACGCGGTGGCCGTCCCGCACGAGCTCGGTCCGCCCGGCGGCCGGGCCCGTGAAGCCGGCGACGACGGACGCGAGCGCGGTGTGGACGGCACCGGCGATCGCCGCCTCCTCCCGGGAGGGACTGGCGATGTCGACGAGGGCGCGGGTGAGGTCGACCGGGTCTGCGGTCAGATCGAGGGCGGCGGTCACGGCGTCCACCTTAGATGCCCGTGGCCGGTACGCGCCGGGGCCGACCGCTAGCATCGGGGGCATGAGTGCACACGGAGCCGTGGCCACCGGAATCGCCACCCTGACGTCCGATCACACAGTCCTCGACGTGTGGTACCCCGCACCCGAGCTCGGAGCGGCCTCCGAGGGAGGTCACCGGATCCTGTCGGGTGACGAGGTCCCCGAGGAACTCGCTCCCCTGACCGGACCCGACGCCGATCGCGGTGTCGAGCGGGTCGCGGTGCGGGTGGAGATCGAGGACCTCACGCAGGCCCCGACCGACGCCTACGACGCCTACCTGCGGCTGCACCTGATCTCCCACCGGCTCATCCGGCCGCACTTCGCCAACATGGACGGGCTGTTCGGGACACTGGCCAACGTCGTGTGGACCAACTTCGGCCCCTGTGAGGTACCGGGATTCGAGATGGTTCGCGCCAGGCTGCGCGCCCGCGGCCCGGTGACGGTCTACGGCGTGGACAAGTTCCCCAGGATGGTGGACTACGTGGTCCCGTCCGGGGTCCGGATCGCCGACGCCGACCGCGTCCGTCTGGGTGCCCATCTGGCGGAGGGGACGACCGTCATGCACGAGGGGTTCGTCAACTTCAACGCCGGCACCCTCGGGCCGTCGATGGTCGAGGGACGCGTCTCGGCGGGCGTGGTTGTCGGCGCGGACTCCGACGTCGGCGGTGGCGCGTCGATCATGGGAACCCTCTCGGGCGGCGGCAAGGAGACCATCTCGATCGGCGAGCGCTGCCTGCTCGGTGCCAACTCGGGAATCGGGATCTCGCTCGGCGACGACTGCGTGGTCGAGGCCGGGCTCTACGTCACCGCCGGTACGAAGGTGGACGTCCGGGCCGGGGCCTGGGCCGACCGCGAGCCCGTCAAGGCCGGTCAGCTCTCCGGGATGGACAACCTCCTCTTCCGGCGCAACTCCGTCTCCGGAGCCGTCGAGGCCGTGCCGTGGAAGCGCGAGGGCGTCGAGTTGAACGAGGCGCTCCACGCCAACGACTGACCTCCCACGCCTCACCTCCCACATCGACAAGAGCGTTCCGCACACATCGGCCGAGAGCAGATGTGCGGAACGCTCTTCTCGATGGCGCCTGCGGGGGCGCGCGGTGAGCGCCTGCGGGGGCGCGCGGTGAGCGCGTGCGGTGGGTGCGGCCGGGGTGCGGCCCGTCAGCCCGGGGGTCGTGCCGGCTCAGGCGAGCCGACGGACCGCCTCGGCAATCGTGGCGTCGGTCGCGGTGAGGGCGATGCGGACGTGCCGGGCTCCGGCCGCCCCGTAGAACTCGCCGGGGGCCACCAGCACACCGCGTGCGGCGAACCAGTCCACGGTCTCCCGGCAGGGCTCGTCGCGGGTCGCCCAGAGGTAGAGCCCGGCCTGCGAGTCGTCGACGCGGAATCCGGCGGCCTGCACGGCCGGGAGCAGCAGCTCGCGTCGTGCCCGGTACCGCTCGCGTTGCTCGGCCTCGTGTGTGTCATCCCGGAGCGCCGCGGTCATGGCGTTCTGGACGGGCAGGGGCATCATCAGACCCGCGTGCTTGCGCACCGCCAGCAGCTCCGCCACGAGGGTCGGGTCGCCCGCCACGAACCCCGCACGATACGAGGCCAGGTTCGACGTCTTGGACAGCGAGTGCAGGGCCAGGAGCCCGGTGTGGTCGCCGTCGCAGACGCGCGGGTCGAGGACCGAGGGCGCCTCGCCCTCCCAGACCAGCCCGAGGTAGCACTCGTCCGAGGCCACGATCACCCCGCGGTCGCGGGCCCAGCCGACGACCTTGCGCAGATGGTCCACACCGAGGACCCGGCCGCTGGGGTTCGACGGCGAGTTGAGGTAGATCAGGGTGGGCGACGACGGACCGAGCTGCGTCAGGGAGTCCGCGCGCACGACGGTCGCACCCGCGAGAAGAGCCCCCACCTCGTAGGTCGGATAGGCCACCTCCGGTACGACGACCGTGTGGCCCGGACCGAGTCCGAGTTGGGCGGGCAGACCCGCGATCAACTCCTTGGTGCCGATCGCGGGCAGGACCGACCCGGGATCCAGGCCGGTGACCCCGTAGCGCCTGGCGAGGGCGTCGGCGGCCGCCAACCGGAGCCCCGAGGTCCCGGCGGTGGTCGGGTAGCCCGGTTCCGCGGATCCGGCGGCGAGCGCCTCACGGATCAGCGGGGGGACCGGGTCGACCGGGGTGCCCACGGTGAGATCGACCAGTCCGTCGGGATGAACGGTGGCGACAGTCCTCGCATCGGCGAGGGTGTCCCACGGGAACACGGGAAGCGCGCGCGCGGGCGGACGACGCTCCGGGCGCGACACCACCGGGGTCACTCCTGGTTCATGGGGGGCAGCGCCTTGATGAACGGGTGGTCGTAGTCGACCTTGCCCACCTTGGCGGCGCCGCCCGGCGATCCCAGCTCGACGAAGAAGTCCACGTTGGCGGTGTTGTACTCGGACCACTCCTCCGGGGTGTCATCCTCGTAGAAGATGGCCTCCACCGGGCAGACGGGCTCACACGCGCCGCAGTCGACACACTCGTCGGGGTGGATGTACAGCATCCGTCCACCCTCGTAGATGCAGTCGACAGGACACTCCTCGACGCAGGACTTGTCCATCACGTCGACGCACGGCTCTGCGATCGTGTAGGTCACGTCAGCCACCTTCCTCGTAGCGGTATGGCCTGCATCGTATGTCACACCCCGCCGCCGCGACGACGCCGCCCCGAAGCCCGCCGGGCTATGTGACGACGGTCACGGGGATCTGGGTGGGAGCCGGTCCGTAGACGGTGTCCCGACGCCGGGCGGGCCGACCGATTCCGGTGGCGATCTCCGCGATCTCCTCCGGGGTCTTGGCGGACCCGTTCTCGGCCCCGGCCATCCGGGAGATCGTCTCCTCCATCAGCGTGCCGCCCAGGTCGTTCGCCCCCGCGCGCAGCATGGTGCGCGTACCCGCGACCCCGAGCTTGACCCAGCTGGTCTGCACGTTGTCGATCGCACCGTGCAGCATGATCCGTGCCAGGGCGTGGACGGCGACGTTCTCCTCCCGCGTCGGACCCGGCCGGGACGCGCCCGCCAGGTAGAGCGGGGCGCTGCGGTGCACGAAGGGCAGGGGGACGAACTCGGTGAACCCGCCGGTCCGGTCCTGTATCCCCCGCAGGGTGCGAAGGTGCGCCACCCAGTGCCGCGGAGTGTCCACGTGGCCGTACATCATGGTGGAGCTCGAGCGCAGGCCCACCTCGTGGGCGGTGGTGACGATGTCGATCCACTCGGAGGCCGGGAGTTTGCCCTTGGTCAGCACCCAGCGGACCTCGTCGTCGAGGATCTCCGCCGCGGTACCGGGGATGGTGTCCAGGCCGGCCGCCCGCAGTTCGGTGAGCCACTCCCTGACCCCCACTCCGGACCGGGCCGCCCCGTTCGAGATCTCCATGGGACTGAACGCGTGGACGTGCATGGACGGCACCCGCTCCTTGACCGCCCGCACGAGGTCGGCGTACCCGGAGACCGGGAGGTCCGGGTCGATCCCGCCCTGCATGCAGACCTCGGACGCCCCGGAGACGTACGCCTCGTACGCGCGGTCGGCCACCTCGGCGGCCGAGAGCGAGAACGCGTCCGCGTCCCCCTTGCGCTGGGCGAAGGCGCAGAACCGGCACCCCGTGTAGCAGATGTTGGAGAAGTTGATGTTCCGGTTGACCACGTAGGTCACCGTGTCCCCCACCACGTCCGCGCGGATCCGGTCGGCGAGTCCCGCCACGGCGGCCAGCCCGTCCCCCGAGGCCGTGGCCAGGGCGAGGTACTGGTCGTCCGTGAGGCCGGCCGGGTCCGATTCCGCGGCCCGCAGCGCTGCGAGCACCTCGGAGTCCGCCCGCTCGGGGACCAGCGCGGCCGCACCGAGTTCGGCGGCGCGTGCCCGGATGACGTCCCAGTTGCCGAACGCCTCGCCGATGTCCGACCGGGTGTCGGTGTTGCGGCCCTCGGTGTCGATCGCGGTGTGCAGGTCGGTCCGTCCGCTTGAGTCCCAGTCGTCGTCGGGCTCCTGCCACGGTCGTCCCGAGGGACGGACCACCTCGTCGTCGTCGCCCTCTCCACCGCCGCCGACCGCCGCCAGGCCCGTTCCCGGGTCGGCGAGGGCGTGGACGTGCCCCGACACCCTGGGGTCGATCCAGGCGTCACCGGCGCCGACGTAGCGCGGGTGGGCGGTGAGACGCTCGGTCAGCGCCCAGCCCGCCGCCGCCAGGTCGGCGGTCAGCCCCTCGAGATGCGGCCACGGCCGCTCGGGGTTGACGTGGTCGGGTGTGAGCGGTGAGATGCCGCCCAGGTCGTCCACCCCCGCGCCGATGAGGGCCAGCACGTCCTGCCGGTCGACCAGGTTCGGCGGGGCCTGGACGGCGACCCGCGGGTCGAGCACCAGGCGCGCGACGGCGATCGCGGCGAGGAACTCGCCGGTGTCCGCGTCGGCCGAGTCGCGCATGGCGGTATCGGGCTTGGCCCGGAAGTTCTGGACGATCACCTCCTGGAGGTGTCCGAACTCCCTCGCCAGCCCGGCCAGGGCGAGCAGACTCTCCGCCCGCTCGGTCCTGTTCTCCCCGATCCCCACCAGGATCCCCGAGGTGAACGGAACTGCGAGACGCCCCGCGTCGGTCAGGGTGCGCAGTCTCACCGCCGGGTCCTTGTCCGGGCTGCCGTGGTGGCACGCACCCGGCGTGGTGAACAACCTCGTGGCCGTGGTCTCGAGCATCATCCCCATGGACGGTGCGACCGGCTTCAGGGTGGACATCTCCGACCAGCTCATCACGCCGGGGTTGAGGTGCGGCAGCAGACCGGTCTCCTCCAACACCCGGATGGCCATGGCCCGGACGTAGTCCAGCGTCGAGGAGAAGCCGCGCGACTCGAGCCACTCCCTCGCCTCGGGCCAGCGGTCCTCCGGTCGGTCGCCCAACGTGAAGAGCGCCTCCTTACACCCGGCCTCCGCGCCGCGCCGGCACAGGTCCACCACCTCGTCGGGGTCGAGGAACATGCCCTCGCCGGCGGCCCGGAGCCTGCCCGGCACGGTGACGAACGTGCAGTAGTGGCAGCGGTCGCGACACAGTCGGGTGAGCGGGACGAACACCTTGCGGGAGTACGTCACCACCCCCGGACGCCCCTCGTCGACGAGCCGGGCGTCGCGTCGCGCGGCCGCCAACCCGGTGAGTCGGACGAGATCGTCACCGCGCGCGGCCAGCAACACCGCCGCCTCGGTCACGTCGAGGGTGAGCCCGTCGGAGGCCCGGCGCAGCGCGCGCCGCATGGCCGAGGGCGTGGGCTCGGGATCGACGGGCGTCAGGGCGAGATCCATGTCCGTGATGATGCCCCACCGAGGCCGAGAGGTGGAGGGCCGGTGCTGCGCGGGAGGTCACGGGCGTACGGAACCGGGCCGCGCATTAGTCTGGGCGGCATGCCCGATCCCGCCCGCCCCCTGCGCAGCAACGGCGATCCCCTGGTGTCCGCACCTCCCCGGGGCGCCGGTGGCGCCCATGCCCTGCGCGAGCCGGTTCCGGTGACCGTTCCCGATGACGTGCCCGACTCAGGGGAGGGTCTGCTCACGTCCAACCGGGTGCTGGTCACCGCTCCGCGACACCGGATCTCCCCCCGCACGCCGGTGCTGTGGGTGATCGAGGGGATCTGGTCGTGGGCGATCCTCGCCGCCCTTCAGGTCGGGTGGTACTTCTGGGGCGACAACGTGATGGGGTTCTGGAACTGGGTCGCGCTGGCCGCGACCGTCCCGTTCGCGTTCATGTCCATCGTGGTGGCGCCGTGGTGGCGCTACATCGTGGCCCGCTGGGACGTTTCGGACACCGCCGTGTGCTCGCGCAAGGGCTGGTGGACCACACAGTTCCGGATCGCCCCGCTGGCCCGCCTCCAGACCGTGTACACCACCCGCAACCTGTTCGAGCGCTGGTTCGGCCTGGCCACGGTCCACGCCTCCACCGCCTCCGCCCAGGGCACGGTCGAGATCAGGGGGCTGACCCTCGCCGATGCGGAGGCCCTGGCCCAGCACCTCATCGCCATCGCCAACCTGGACTCGGAGGACGGGACGTGAGCGGACCGGGCGCCGCGACCGGGGTGACGGCGGGTCCGGACGACGACGACGACGAGGCCGGCTCCTCCGTCGACACCGCACGGGCCCCGGGTTCCGATCCGCCGGAGGAGGTCACGCCGGCGGATCGGACCGACGAGGCCGGAGAGGTCGACCCGGAGGCCCCGTGGGAGCGGTTGTCCTGGCGGATGCTGCTGGTCGACCCCCTGGGGATGCTCACCCGGCTGCTCCCGCTGTTCCTCATCTCCCTGTGGCTGGGCTCGAACCGCAACAACTACTGGTTCGAGATCGGCGTCATCTCGCTGATCGTCCTCGGCAGTCTGCTGCGGTGGCTGTCCACGAGCTATCAGGTCGGCCGGACCCACATCATCCTGAGGAAGGGCTTCTTCAGCCGCAACGTGGTCACGGTGTCGCGCCAGCGGATCCGCAGCGTGGACACCGAATCGGATCTGTTCCACCGGGTCATGCGGGTGTCGATCGTCGAGGTCGGCACCGGCCGCGCGGATTCCGGGAAGTCGGACGCCGAGCGGTTCCGGCTCAACGCCATCGACACGGCCCTGGTCGAGCCGCTGCGCGACGAGTTGCTCAAGCACCGGCGCGCCCTGGACCCGACGCTCAGCGAGGAGGACGAGGAGCAGTGGGGGTCGAAGTACGGTGAGGACATCTCCCAGTGGCGCGTCACGTGGGCCAGGTTCGCGCCCTTCTCCTTCATCGGGTTCGGCGTGCTCCTGTCGCTGTGGCTCATCACCTGGCAGATGGGCGACATGCACGACCGCGTCATGGACCTCGCGGTGGTCGAGGCGGTCGTCTCGTGGCTCAAGTCCCTCGGACAACCGTGGACGCTGGTCGGCGAGGCCATCGCGATCTGGATGGTGGCCGGCGTCCTGGCGATCATCACGTACGCGATCCGCTACGGGAAGTACGCACTCACCGACCGTGGGCAGTTGCTCTACGTCCAGAACGGCATCCTGCGCCGCAAGCACCAGGCGTTGGACAAGGCCAGGCTCCGCGGGGTCGAGATCCGACTGCCCGTGTACCTCCGGCTCCTGGGCGGCGGCCGGCTCGAGCCCATCATGACGGGGACCAAGAAGGGTGCCGCCGCGTCGACGCTGCTGCCGCAGGCACCCATCAAGGACGTCCGCCGCGTGGCCATCCGCATCCTCGGCGACCCGACCCCCGTCACCGTGCCTCTGCGGCGCCACCCGTGGAAGGCCGCCCGGCGGCGGATCACCCGCGGGCTCATGCCGTTCTGGATCGTGGCCGGCCTCATCGTGCTGGTCCGGATCGACTCCGGTCCCTCGGCCGACATTTGGGTGCGGTGGGCGATCCCGGCCGCCCTGGTGTTCTTCCTCGCGTTGTCGGTCGACCGGATCAGGATGCTCGGCCACGCGTTGCTCCCCGAGATGCTGGTGACCTCGCACGGTTCGTGGACCGCCAAACGGACGGTGCTCGAGGCGGACGGGATCATCGGGTGGACGGTGACCCAGTCGGTGTTCCAGCGTTCCGCCGGGGTCGCCACCGTCTCCGCGGCCACCCCGGCGGGAAACGGCGTCTACTCGGTGACGGACATGGACGCCGACGAGGCGTGGGCTCTGGCCGAGGCGCTGACCCCGGGGATCACGGACGTCTGGAACCACGAGGGCGACCCCGACGTGCGGTCCTCACCCTCGATGGGTGTCCGCGAGCGGTGATCGCCCCAGGGTCGCGACCCACAGCGGGATGAGACCGCCCACCAGCAGCAGCGCCAGGCCCCGCAACCCGATCGGGACCGGCATGTCTCCGCCGGGACCCAGGTTGAGCGCCACCAGGGTGAGGATCCAGATCAGGGCCGGGAACACGGCCACGATCGCGCGATCGGACCAGGCGGAGGCCACCCGCACCAGGAACAGCGACCACACGCCGGCCACCAGGACGGTGAACGGCGCCGGGACCGGGCCGACATACGCGGTCAGCCAGGCGACGGCGAGTACACAGCTGGTCGCGGCCCCCACCGCGAGCATCAGCAGCGCCACGCCGAGTTCCACTGCCGAGGTGGTGCGCGCGACGGCGGTCCGGCCGGTCACCGGGTCTCCCCCACGAGTCCGTCGAGCAGGTGTGCGGTGCCGGGCGGGCACTTGACGTAGGGCCCGTCGGGGTCGACGAGGTCGTGGGCGATGTACCACTCGACCTCCGACACCGGCTGCAGCACGCCGTTGGTCAGTGCGAGGAACCACGGATCGGCGTCCGTGCCTGGCACCAGTTCGAGCTGGGTCGCGTGTCCGGTCAGTGCCTCCAACTTGGCCGCGTAGGTGGCGTCGTCGAGTGGCACCCGGTGGGTGAGTCTCGAGTCCGGCACGGAGGGCAGCTCGGGCTCCCCCGCGTGCCGCAGGTGGCCGGGTGGAGCCGGGTGCCGTCGCGAGACGTCCGACCGGGCGGTCACCGTCCACGCCACCCGCCGGGGCCGGTGTCCGGCCTCGTCGAGAGCGGCGTGGACGACCCGGTGGACGCGGATGTGATCCGGGTGCCCGTACCCCCCGCGCGGGTCGTAGGTGACGAGGAGATGGGGCCGCCAGCCGTCGATGAGCGACGTCATCTCCTCGACCGCCTCGCGTCCCGACCCCACGAACGCCCGCGGATGACGCGCGGATGACGCGCCGGCCATCCCGGAGTCCCGCCACCGGCCGGCGCCGCCCAGGAAGCGGGGTCGGTCCACGCCGAGCGCACGCAGGGCGACCGCCAGTTCCCCGATCCGGTACCCGCCGAGTTGGTCGGCGCGGTCGGCCACCAGGCCCGCGAAGTCCTCACCGAGGACCTCGCCCTCCTCACCGAGGGTGCACGTCACCACGCGCACGTCGACTCCGGCGGCGACGAGGGCGGCGATGGAACCACCCGTGGTGATGGCCTCGTCGTCGGGGTGGGCGTGGACGAACAGGGCCCGGGTCCCGGCGCCCGACGGGGGTGCGGTGGGATCTGTCATCCGGTCCTCCTCCAGGTGGGTGCGGTGTCGAAGACGTCGGAGACCATTGGCGGTGCGGTCTCGCCGCCGCCGGGCCCCGTGCCCGTCACCTCGACGCCGTCGTCGGCGAGCAGCAGGCCCGGCCTGACCAACGGGATCCGGAGGGCGTGGTCGGCGACCAGGTCGGCCGCCGCGGCGAGGTCGGCGCCCTGCGTGCCGTCACCCAGCCCGAGGGCACGGTCCAGCGCCGGGTCGCACACCCCGGACACGCCGCTTGCCCGGGCCGGGGCGGAGGTCCCGATGGTCCGGGGCGGCGTACTCGTGGTGGGGGTGGTCGTCTCCGCGGTCCCCAGCGGATCTGTGCGCGCCGTCGTGGTGGTCCCGGTGTCGGGCTCCGGCGGGACGAGACTGGTGACCGTGGTCAGTGGCCGGGTCGGGGCGGTTCGCCCACCCGTGGTGGGGCTCGTGGGCGGGTCGGGGGCGCAGGCGAATCTGGACACCGCCGCGATCTCGGGGCGCCCGTCGACCCGTTGCCATCCCACCACCGCGTCGACCAGACCGTGCGGGAGCGCGTCCCCGTACAGGGCGACCGCGTCGAGCTCCCAGACCCGGGCGCCGATGCCCGCATCGCGCAGCTGGTCGGCGATGGTGAACGCCGCGGTGAGCGCACGGTCGTCCTCGGCCTCCACCCCGAGCGTCACGCTCAGCGGGTCGTCGTCACGCTCCCATCGCGCCCCGGTGCGGGTGAACCCGGCGTCGCGGAGCGCGCGGTCCACGGCGCCTCCGTCGCCGGTCGGCGTGCCGGCTGACCCCGGAGGGAACGGGTACGACGCGACGGCAGGGTCGGACTGTCCGGTGACGATCCGACCGACCACCTCGGGGTCCACCGCCGCCGCGAGGCCGCGTCGCACCGCCGGGTCGCGCACCGCCGGGGCGACGGTGTTGAAGCCCAGCTCGAGTTGGGCCGAGGCGTCGACGGTCACGGCGCGGACCCCGGGGACGGTGGCCGAGACGTCCGCGGCCAACGGCGTGGCCGAGACCATCGCGAGCGATCCCGGTCCTCCGCGCAACGCCGCACCGAGTTGCCCGGCCCCGGTCGCCCGTCGCACGAGGATCTGATCGAGTTCCGGCGCGCGTGCCCAGTACCGGTCGTTGCGCACGAACTCGATCTCGCCGCGACCGATGTCGGCGAACCGGATCATGAACGGCCCCGCGCTCATCACGGGGAGGCTGGACATCGCGCCCTGGAAGCCGTCCGGGGCGTCCTTGAGGATGTGCCCCGGCAGCAGGTCGGCGAACAGCGACCGCCACTGTTCCGGTGGGGAGTCGAACACCACGTCGACGACCTTGCCACCGGCGCCGGAACGCACCTCGACGATCTGCTCGTACCCGGCGGGGTCGACCACTCCGGGCTGGGTCGTCATCTGGCGCCACAGGTACTCGAAATCCTCGGCCGCGACCGGCACCCCGTCGGTCCACTGCGCCAGCGGGTCGATCGTGTACCGGATGGTCCGCGGGCTCTCCGGCAGGGGCGCGGCGGAGACGAGGAGGTCGCGGTTGAGCACCAGCTCACCGCCCGGCCCGGGGACGAACGCACTGGGGAGTAGCAGGGAGGCGACCAGGTCCGTGTCGACTCCCTGGTCGGCAAGGAGGTGAGGGTTGAAACCCGGGTCGACGCGGTCGAGGGCCAGCAGGATCCCGCCACTGGACAGGCTGACGGCCTCCCCGTCGGTACGCTCCTCCCCCACCACGGTGGGCGGAGGCGGGTCGGCCACACACCCTGTGACGACGACGAGGGAGAGCGCGGCTGCCAGAACGGCGGTGCCGCGCCGTCGACCCGACGCCCCCCTCGTCGCCACCAGGGTCCTCGTCAGTTGACCGACTGCTGCTCGCGCGACTTGGACTTGCTGCGGGACTTGGCCCGCTCGTTGGCGGTGAGCAGCACCTTGCGCACGCGGATCGCCTCCGGTCCGACCTCCACGCACTCGTCGCCGGCGCAGAACTCCATCGCCTCTTCCAGCGAGAGGTTGCGGGCCCTCTGCAGGGTCTCGGTCGTGTCGGAGGAGGCCGCACGCATGTTGGTGAGCTTCTTCTCCTTGGTGATGTTGACGTCCATGTCCTCGGATCGCGGGTTCTCGCCCACGACGACGCCCTCGTACACCTCGGACCCGGGCTCGATGAAGAAGTCGCCGCGGTCGGCCAGGCTGAGCAGCGCGAACGCGGTGGCCTTGCCGGCCCGGTCGGCCACCAGCGAACCGGTGTGCCGCGAGCGGATCTCTCCGACCCAGGGCTCGTAACCGGCCGACTCGGAGTTGGCGATCCCGGCGCCGCGCGTCTCGGTCATGAAGGTCGTGCGGAAGCCGATCAGCCCTCGGGCGGGCACCCGGAACTCCATCCGGACCCATCCGGATCCGTGGTTGCCCATCTGCTCCATCCGCCCCTTGCGGGCCGCCATGAGCTGGGTGACCGCGCCGAGGTACTCCTCCGGCACGTCGATGGTCATGTGCTCCATCGGCTCGTGGACCTTGCCGTCGATGACCCGGGTCACGACCTGCGGCTTGCCCACGGTGAGCTCGAAGCCCTCCCGGCGCATGGTCTCGACGAGGATGGACAGCGCCATCTCGCCACGGCCCTGCACCTCCCAGTCGTCGGGGCGCTCGGTGTCGAGGACCCTGAGCGAGACGTTGCCCACGAGTTCCTGGTCGAGACGCGCCTTGACCATCCGCGCGGTGAGCTTGGTACCGCCGTTGCGGCCGGCGAGCGGGGAGGTGTTGACGCCGATGGTCATCGAGATCGCCGGCTGGTCGACGGTGATCGCAGGCAGTGCCACCGGGTTCTCCGGATCCGCGAGGGTGTCGCCGATCATGATCTCGCTGATCCCGGCCACCGCGACGATGTCGCCGGCGACGGCCTCCTCGGTGGGCATCCGCTCGACACCCTTGGTCGCGAGGAGTTCCGAGATCCGCACGGACTTGGTCTCCTGACCGCCGCCCGGAAGGTGGTGGATCCACGCCACCTGCTGTCCCTTGCGGAGACGGCCGTTATGGATACGGACCAGACCGATACGACCGAGGAAGTTGGACGCGTCCAGGTTGGTCACGTGGGCCTGCAGCGGGGCGTCGGCGTCACCGCGGGGGGCGGGGATCACGTCGTAGAGGAGGGCGAAGAGCTCGTCCAGGTTCTCGCCGGCCGGTTCCTGGCCGTTGGCGGGCTGGGTGGTCGAGGCCTTACCGGCGCGCCCGGAGGCGAACACCACGGGCAGCTCGAGCGCGCGCTCGGCCGCGGCCTGGGCGTCCGGGTCCTCGAGATCGGAGGCGAGACCGATGAGGAGGTCCTGTGCGTCTTCGACGACCTCGTCGATGCGGGCGTCCGGACGGTCGGTCTTGTTGACGACGATGATGACCGGCAGGGATGCCGCCAGCGCCTTACGTAGGACGAACCGGGTCTGCGGCAGCGGCCCCTCCGAGGAGTCGATGAGCAGGACGACGCCGTCGACCATGTTGAGGCCGCGCTCGACCTCACCACCGAAGTCGGCGTGGCCTGGGGTGTCGATGATGTTGAAGACGAGGTCGGCGCCGCCCGACCCCGCGCCGAGACGCCGGACCGACGTGTTCTTGGCGAGGATCGTGATGCCCTTCTCGCGCTCGAGGTCACCCGAGTCCATGACCCGGTCCACGAGCTCCGCGCGTTCGTCGAACGCTCCGGACTGGCGCAGCATCGCGTCGACGAGTGTCGTCTTACCATGGTCGACGTGCGCGACGATGGCGACGTTGCGGAACTCGGTCAGGGCCATACGGTGGGTTCTCCCTCAGAGGCTTTCGGCGCCACCGGCGACTCTGTGGCCGCCGGGCGCGTGGTGGGAATCTGCGGGACATCCGCGTGATCCACAAGCGCGTCCGGTCGAGCGCGCGTGCGTGACCACATTACCCGCTCCGGCCTCCGGACAGTCATCCCGAGCGCACGGTGCCACACCCGCGGCGACCGCTGTTATTTACATCACAAGTATCTTCTGCCACACTGGCCACAGTCGCCACAGCAAACGGGCCTCCGGTATCCACACCTGTAAACGTTGTGAGAACATCGAGCCGTCGATTGGTCGGCCCGCCGACCGGTCCGTCCGCCTCATCCGAAGAATGGACTCGCCAGTGACCCGCCACTCGCTCAGGAACTCGTTCAGGACCCTAGGTCTCGGTGCAGTCGCCGCCATGGCCGTGTCGCTCGCCGTCCCCGCCTCCGCGAGCGCCCAGTCGCTGGACGAGCTGGGTCGCCCGACCGAGCCGGTGCTGCAGGCCATCGAGAACCTCTCCGAGCAGCAGTGGATCCCCGAGGAGACCCGGGGCACCATCGCCCGGCTGGTGGGCTTCTTCCGCGGATCCGGGGAGCCGGGCACCCCGCTGCCCGAGAACGGTCCGGTGATCGCGCAGTTCGCCTACCCCACGATCATGCAGAACTGCATCGACGGGGACCAGACCGCTGTCGGGGCCGCCACCGCCGTGCCGGGGCCCGCAGGTCTGCCCCTGCCCGGCATCCCGGGCGGCCAGCTGGGCTTCATCTTCACCGCCCTCGGCACCGAGGGTGTCGCACCCCAGCAGGTGCAACCCATGACCGTGGACTGGTTCAACATCAACAACGGTCGCCGTGGCACCACCGTGCTCAGCTACAACGGGATCAACGCGGGCGGACCCGCGACCCTCAACGGTGTCGCCGACACCGGTCCGGGGCAGGTGCTGATGCTGCTGCAGGGCGGCGTCACCACCACCCTCGCCGACGGCGGGACCTCCAACTGTGTCTCACTGCCGCTGGTGGGTTCCGCGTTCGTCCCGTGACGAACGACGGCGTGGGGTCCGACCGACCCCACCCCGACATGAGCAAGGCCCGTCTCGCCCTCGGCGACGGCGGGCCTCTCGTCGTTCTGACCGGTGCCGGAATGAGCGCGGAGAGCGGGGTGCCCACCTTCCGGGACGCCCGGACGGGCCTCTGGGCGCGCCACGACCCCGCAGACCTCGCGACACCGGAGGCCTGGGACCGCGACCGGGACTCAGTGTGGGCCTGGTATCGCTGGCGCGAGCACCTCGTCGGATCCGCCGAGCCGAACGCCGGCCATCTCGCGATCGCCCGCGCCGCCCGGGACCGTGGCGTGGCGGTGGTGACACAGAACGTGGACGACCTGCACGAGCGCGCGGGTTCCGCCGAGGTTCACCATCTGCACGGCAGCCTCTTCGCGCACCGGTGTGACGAGTGTGGGACCCCGATGGAGGTGGGACCGCCGCCGACCGATCCCGTGGACCGGCTCTCGCCGCCCGACTGCCCGCGGTGCGGCGGACGGGCCAGACCGGGAGTGGTCTGGTTCGGAGAGACGCTCCCCCGGCAGCCCTGGGACGCCGCGGTGTCCGCGATCTCCGCCGCCACCGCGGTCCTCGTCGTCGGGACCTCCGGTCTCGTCCACCCCGCCGCGTCGCTCCCCGGCATCGCCGTCGACCTCGGGATCCCGGTCGTCGAGGTCAACCCCGGGCCCTCCGGCCTCACACACGGGGTGACGGTCCACCTCCGTGACACCGCCGCGGCGGCTCTCCCGACTCTCCTCGCACCCTGACAGCGGCTCACCTCACCGGGACCGCGTTCCAGGTCGCGGAACCGGCACGAGAGGGCCCCCGGCGGCGCTAGCGTGTGCTCAGCGGAAACACTCACCACCGCGTTACCGCCTCCCCCGATCCCGGGGAGTACACCACCGGAGGTCAATCCATGTCCGACTCGTCCCCGCGCACCCCGTCCCCCGGCACCCCGTCCGACACGTCCCCCGGCGCCCCGTCCGGGACGGCGGTGATCGCGGCCGAGGTGATCGGCACCTTCTGGCTGGTACTGGGAGGGTGCGGCACGGCGGTGTTCGCCGCCGTCCAGGTCGCCACCGCAGACACCGGTGACGTCCCCGTGGGCGTCGGTTACCTCGGAGTCTCCCTGGCCTTCGGCCTGACCGTGCTGACCGGCGTGTACGCGCTCGGCCACATTTCCGGCGGCCACTTCAACCCGGCCGTCACCATCGGCGCCGCCATCGCCGGGCGCCTCCCCTGGGCCAAGGCCCCCGTATACATCGTCAGCCAGGTCGTCGGCGGCCTGGTCGCGGGCGCGCTGATCCTCGTCGTGGCCAAGGGCAAGGACGGATTCGAGGCGACCGGACACATGGCCGCCAACGGATTCGGGGCCAACTCCCCGGACGGGTACAGCCTGGTCTCGGCCCTGATCATCGAGGTCGTGTTGACCGCGATCTTCATCTGGGTGATCCTCGGCGCCACGGATCGCCGCGCTCCCGCCGGCTTCGCACCCCTGGCGATCGGGCTCACGTTGACTCTGATCCACCTCATCTCGATCCCGATCACCAACACCTCGGTGAACCCGGCCCGCTCGACCGCCGTGGCGTTCTTCAACGGCGACGGGGCCGTCGGTCAGCTGTGGCTCTTCTGGGTGGCCCCGATCCTCGGCGCGCTCATCGCCGGCGCCCTGTACGGGCCCCTGTTCGGCGAGCGGGTGAAGAACGCTCGGGTCACCACCGGCGCCGCGGCCTGACCGCCCGGGAACGAGACGAGGGCCCGCGGGAACATCTCCCGCGGGCCCTGCAGTCAGTCCGACGTACCGGGGGTCAGCGCCCCTGCTCGTCCCGGCGGGTCCGTCCCAACACCTTGTCCACGACGCCCGGCTCCTGGTGCGGGTGGGCGGCCGGATCGACGTCATCCGGGTGATGCGCGGTCCGGTTGTCACCGACGCCCCCATCGACGCCGCGACCCCCGAGGCCGGAGTCATCGGTGACCGCCCCGCGGTCGCCTAGGGCGGGTCCGCCGACACCGCGGCCACCGGGTTCATCGGTGCCGAGACCGTGGGTCTCGTCCGACCTGGAGTGCCGGCCACCAGCGTCGGTGAGGTCGCCGGAACTGCCTCCGGTGAGCCCTCCGGCCCCGGCAGTGGTGGCACCGCCGGCCGTGGCGGCCCCGCCCCGGCCGGTGTCATCGGGGACCCCGCGGCGGTCCCCGGTCCGGCCGGTGTCATCCGCTACCCCGCCGTGGTCCCCGGTCCGTCCGGGAGCATCCGCGCGGTGTTTGGGATCCAGCTTGTCCGCGTGCTCCTCCATCCGGCGCACGTCCTGCCGCTGCTCGTCGACCACCGAACGGTGCTGGTCGGCCTCCGACCGCAGTCGATCCGCCTCCGCGGCCTTGGCCTTGGCCTCCTGCTCCGCGGCACCCGCACGGTGCTCCTGTTCACGGGCCACGGAGTGCTGACGCTCCAGTTGCTGTTCCCGCTCTCGGGCTTCCTTGCGCAGTTCGGCAGCCTCGCCGAGCTTCTTCCTGTTGCTGTTCTTGGCGGCCAACGCGATCAACGCGATGACCACGACCACTGCGACCACCCCGATGACGATCCAGATGATGGGGTCCATAATTTCCTCCGATGTCAGGGGTCACATTCCCCCGAAACGTAACCCCCCTCCGGGTCCCCTGCCACCGGTCGGCGCACGTGGCCGCCGCGCACGTGCGCCGGTGAGCGGTCGGGGATCCTGCCCCGGCCATCACACCTGGTGCACGGTCCGCGGCAGCAGCCCGGCGTCGCGGGCCTCCCTACTGAGACGCTCGCGGTGGTCCGGGTGGGCGATCGCGATCAGCGCGGCGGCACGATCGGACACCGACCGGCCCCTGAGCGTGGCGACCCCGTACTCGGTGACGACGTTCTCGATGATGTTCTTGTGGGTGGTCACCGGACTCCCGGGCGTCAACGAGAGCGTGATCCGGCTGATTCCGCGGGAGGTCTGGGACGGGGTGACGATGAACCCGTGGCCACCGGGTGAGAACCTGCAGCCCCTCGCGAAGTCCGCCTGACCACCGGCTCCGGACCAGTACCGTCCACCGATCGTCTCCGATGCCGCCTGCCCGTAGAGGTCGACCTCGCTCGTGGCGTTGACCGAATGGAGATTGTGCTCCTGACCGATCACGCGCGGGTCGTTGACGATGTCCACCGGGAGCATGGCGACCGACGGATTGTTGTGCAGCCAGCCCATGAGCTTCTGCGACCCCACCGCGAAGGTGGTGACGTGCTTGAACGGCCGGCCGGTCTTCCGTGATCCGTCGATGACGCCGGCATCGACGAGGTCCATCACCCCGTCCGACAACGCCTCGGTGTGGATCCCCAGGTTCTCGTGCCCGGTGAGGCGCGACAGCACCGCGTTGGGGAGTTTGCCGACCCCCAGTTGCAGGCAGGCCCCGTCCGGCACCCGCTCGGCGATGAGGTCGGCGATCGCGTGCTCGATCTCACCGGGCACCGGCGGCTCGATCGAGATCATCGGGGCGTCGTTCCGCGTCACGCCCACGACCTGGGAGATGTGGATGTGGTTGCGCCCGAAGGTCCGGGGCATGTTGGCGTTGACCTCGACGAAGAACGGCACCTGTCCGATGAAGGACGCCACGTAGTCCGCGTTGGTGCCCATCGAGAAGAACCCGTGCTCGTCGATCTCGGAGACCGTGGACACGGCGAGGCCCGGCGGGCTGAACTCACGCAGGGTCGCGGGGACCTGGGCGAAGTCGACCGGGACGAGGTCGCACCTGCCCTCGTGAAAGTTCTTCCGTGAACCGGGACCGAGGAAGTAGTCCACGTGACGCAGTTTGCCCGGGTACGCCCCCTCCATGAAGGGCAGCGATTCCCAGGGGTCCATGTGGTGGACGGTGACGTCGGAGAACCCCTCGGCCCCCGCGTCGAGAGCGCGCAACAACGCCGGGGGCGCCGCGTTCTGGATGGGCGAGATGATGTGCATCCCCGGCGTGACGTGATCGAGCACCGCCTCGGGGGGCAGCTCTTCGTAGTGGTTGTCCTTGATCACGGTCGCACTCCGGTGGTCGGGGATGGTGGGGACGTCCGCCCGGCAGGCGGGTCACGCCAGGGCCGGGATGACCTCGCGTTCGAACAACTCGAGCCCCGAGGTGTCGGTGGCGATCTCGGGGAAGTAGAAGACGCCGTAGGTCATCCCCAGACCCTCGAGTTCGCGGAGCTTGTCCACGATCTGCCCGGGCGTGCCCACCGCGGGCAGGCCGCGGTACGCGCCGAGCTGCCGGTCCGCCTCGTCCGCCCCCACGTGGCGGGCCATCCGGTCACGGAGGAACGCGAGCCTGTCGGCGACGTCCTTCTCCGTCTCCCCCACGGCCACGTTGTAATTGGCGGTGCGGGTGATCTCGGAGGGGTCGCGGCCCACGTCGGCGCAGTGACCGAACAGGACCTCCGACTTGTGGGCGAACCCCTCCGGACTGCCGTCGAAGTTGGTGTAGTCGGCGTGGCGGGCGGCGATCCGGAGGGTCTTCCGTTCGCCACCGCCGGCGATCCACATCGGGATGCCGCCCTCCTGCAGCGGCCGGGGTTGCACGATGGCACCGTCGACCCGGAAGTGCTCACCCTCGAGCGAGACGACGCCGTCGGCCCAGGCCCCGGCCATGATCCGCACCCCCTCGTCGAGCATGGCGATCCGCTCACCGGCGGAGGGGAACCCGTAGCCGTAGGCCCGCCACTCGTGCTCGTACCAGCCGGCCCCGATCCCCATCTCGACGCGTCCGCCGGAGATGTGGTCCACGGTCGACGCCATCTTCGCCAGGAGTGCCGGGTTGCGATACCCGAGGCACGTGCACATCTGACCCAGACGCACCCGGGAGGTCACCGCACCGAGCGCGGACATCAGGCTCCAGGCCTCGTGGGTGGCCTCTCCGGTGGTGAGCGGTGCGGTGTGCATGTGGTCGTACACCCACACCGACTCCCACGGGCCCGCGTCGGCACGGGTGGCGAGGTCGGTGATGACCGGCCAGTGGCGGGCGGGGGGCACGTCGACCAGGTCGAGCCGCCAGCCCTGGGGCAGGAAGAGTCCGAAACGCATGCCCCGACACTAGCGCCGTGGGCACCCGGGGAGGTGCGTGCGACCCGTGTTTGGCCTAGCGAAGTAGTTAGGTTAGGTTTGGCTAAGAGCCTGTGCCCGCTATCTGAGAGCGGCACGGCTCGTCCCACGTCTTTTCAACCGCGAGGAACACATGATCTCCACACGACTTCGAATCGGTGCTGCCGTCAGCGCGCTCGCCCTCGGCCTGACGGCCTGCACCTCGGACGGCTCCGAGGTCACCTCGGCAGCAACGGAAGGTGAGACCTCCACCATCGAGGTCGAGGACAACAACGGCACCCAGACCGTCACCGTTCCTCCCCGTTCGGTCGTGGCCACGGATAACCGCCTGTTCGAGACCCTCTCCGACTGGGGGGTGCCGCTGAGTGCGGCCCCCGTCACCCTGATGCCGGACACGATCGCATACAAGCTCGACGAGTCGATCGTCGATCTGGGAAACCACCGTGAGCCCGACCTCGAGGCGGTCGTGGCCGCCGATCCGGACCTGATCATCAACGGTCAGCGCTTCGCCGACTACCGGGGGGACTTCACCCGCCTGGTCCCCCAGGCGACCGTCATCGATCTGGATCCGCGGGAGGACCAACCGTTCGACGAGGAGCTCAAGCGCCAGGTCACCGTGCTCGGCGAGATCTTCGACAAGCAGGAGGAGGCCGGGCAGCTGGTCGCCGACTTCGACGCGTCGATCGAGCGGGTCAGAGCCGCCTACCGGGACGGGGACTCCGTCATGGCACTGATCACCTCCGGCGGCGACATCGGGTACGTCACGCCGGGCACCGGCCGTACCCTGGGACCGCTGTTCGACATCTTCGGTTTCGAGCCGTCCCTCGACATCGACGAGGGCTCAGACAACCACCAGGGTGACGACATCTCCGTCGAGGCCATCGCGGACTCGAACCCGGACATCATCCTCGCGATGGACCGCGACGCCGCCATCGCCGCCGAGGCCGAGAGCCCGGCCTACCGCCCCGCCAACGAGCTCCTCTCCACCTCGCAGGCACTCCAGCGGGTGACCGCGGTGCGTGACGGCAACATCGTCTACATGCCCGCCGACACGTACACCAACGAGAGCATCCAGACGTACACCGAGTTCTTCAACTCGCTCGCCGACGCCCTCGAGGCGAAGAACTGACCACCGACACCCCGGTCGAACGGGGGTGGGTCCGCCGTGTCCGGCGGCCCACCCCCGACCTCGTCCGCCTAGTCCTGAGCGAGTGACTACCATCCCGTGACGACCTCCTCCGCGCCCCCGCCCACACGAACGGCCCGAGTCGGATCCAAGGGGCGGCTGTTCGACTGGAAGCTGCTCATCGGCTTCCTCGTAGTGGCGGCCCTGCTGGCCCTGTCCCTGCTGACCGGTGTCTACGACATCTTCGGCGCCGAGGACGGATCCGAGATGTTCGGGATCACCCGCGTCCCCCGGACGATCGCCCTGGTCCTGGCCGGCGCCGCCATGGCGATGTCCGGACTGGTGATGCAGCTGCTCACCCAGAACCGCTTCGTCGAACCCACCACGACGGGCACCACCGAGTGGGCCGGCCTCGGTCTGCTGATGGTGCTGATCTTCTTCCCCGGCGCGGACATCCTCGGCCGCATGGTCGGTGCCGTCATCGCCGCCTTCATCGGCACGATGGTCTTCTTCCTCTTCCTGCGCCGGGTCTCGCTCCGATCGTCGCTCATCGTCCCGATCGTCGGGATCATGCTCGGTGCCGTGGTGGGGTCGGTGTCCACGTTCATCGCTCTGCAGACGGACATGCTGCAGAGCCTGGGCATCTGGTTCGCCGGCAGCTTCACCGCCGTCATCAGAGGCCAGTACGAGGTGCTGTGGATCGTGGCTCTCGTCGGCGTCGCCGTGTTCCTCGTCGCCGACCGCTTCACCGTCGCGGGTCTGGGCGAGGAGATCTCGACCAACGTCGGCCTGAACTACAACCGCATCCTGTTGGTGGGCACGGTGCTGATCTCCGTGGCGACCGGCGTCGTCACTGTCGTCGTGGGAAACCTGCCGTTCCTCGGACTGATCGTCCCCAACATCGTGTCGTTGATCCGTGGCGACGACCTGCGCAGCAACCTCCCGTGGGTCTGCCTGCTCGGCGTCGGGATCGTCACCGTCTGCGATCTGGTGGGCAGGACCGTCATCATGCCGTTCGAGGTTCCCGTCTCGCTGATCCTCGGTGTCGTGGGATCGATCGTCTTCGTCGGCCTCCTCCTCGGGCAGCGTCGCAATGGGTAGCCGCGGTACCGCCGCCGCGCCCGATCGGGAGCTGACGTCCGCGCACCAGAGCGCGGGGTCGTTGCCCACCCCGCGGGCCCGACGGAAGTACTGGATCACTCTGTCGGTGCTCATCGTGCTGGCGGTCGGCTTCGGTTTCGGCATCCTCGCGTGGGACAACCCGATGCCGATCGGCTCGGCGGGATTCTGGCGGGTGGCAGAACTGCGCGGCACGACCATCGTGGTGATGGTGGTCGTGGCGCTGTGCCAGTCCATCGCGACCGTGAGTTTCCAGACGGTGACCAACAACCGGATCGTCACGCCGTCGATCATGGGCTTCGAGGCCCTCTACGTCGCCATCCAGACCTCGGCGATCTACTTCCTCGGGGCGGTGGGACTGGTCGCACTGTCGGGCCTCCCCCAGTTCGCCATCCAGGTGGCCGTGATGGTGGGGTTGTCGGTCCTGCTCTACGGCTGGCTGCTCTCGGGTCGGTACGCCAACATCCAGGTGATGCTGCTCATCGGCATCGTCATCGGCGGCGGACTCGGTTCCATCTCGACCTTCATGCAGCGTCTGCTCACCCCCAGCGAGTTCGACATCCTCACCGCTCGACTCTTCGGTTCGATGTCGAACGCCGACGTCTCGTACTTCCCGCTGGCCATCCCCCTGTGCCTGTTCGCCGCGGCCATGTTGTGGCGCAGCGCCACGCGGCTCAACGTGGTCTCGTTGGGCAAGGACGTCACCCAGAACCTGGGTCTGGACCACCGCGCCGAGGTGATGCGGACGCTGTTCTTCATCTCCATCCTCATGGCGGTCTCCACCGCGCTCGTCGGCCCGATGATCTTCCTCGGTTTCCTCGTCGCCACCCTCGCCTACCAGTTCGCGGACTCCTACGACCACCGCTACATCTTCCCGGTGTCGGTCCTCCTCGGCTTCGTCGTCCTGGCCGGCGCGTACTTCGTCATGAAGCACGTCTTCTACGCCCAGGGCGTCGTCTCGATCATCATCGAGGTCGTGGGCGGCTCGGTCTTCCTCTTCGTCATCCTCAGAAAGGGACGCCTGTGATCACGCTCGCGAAGGTCGCCAGGAACTACACCAGCGACGTGAGTATCGGCCCCGTCGACCTCGAGATCCCCCGAGGCGGCATCACCGCCCTGGTGGGACCGAACGGGGCGGGAAAGTCCACTCTGCTCACCATGATCGGTCGGCTGATGGGCCTCGACGACGGCGTCATCGAGGTGGCCGGATACGACGTCTCCACGACGGCGTCCAAGGACCTGGCGAAGGTCGTGTCCATCCTCCGCCAGGAGAACCACTTCATCACCCGCCTGACCATCCGCCAGCTCGTGGGCTTCGGTCGGTTCCCGTACTCCAAGGGGCGCCTCACCGTCGCCGACGAGGAGGTGATCTCCCGCGCCATCGATTTCCTCGACCTGACGGACCTCCAGCACCGCTACCTGGACCAGCTCTCGGGTGGTCAACGACAGCGGGCCTACGTGGCGATGGTGCTCTGCCAGGAGACCGACTACGTGTTGCTCGACGAGCCACTGAACAACCTGGACATGAAGCACTCGGTCCAGATGATGAAGCACCTGCGCAGCGCCGCCGCGGAACTGGGCCGGACCATCGTGATCGTCCTCCACGACATCAATTTCGCCTCGCACTACGCCGACCACATCTGCGCGGTCAAGAACGGGTTGGTCGTCGAGTTCGGCACGCCCGCCGAGATCATGACCGACGACGTCCTCAGTCGGGTGTTCGACACCCCGGTCCGGGTCATCGACGGCCCCGACGGCGCGCTGGCCTGCTACTACTGACCCCCTCCGTCCGGGTGCGTCACCGCGCCGTCCGGAGCACACTCGGCGGCATGGAGAATCAGCGAGAGTACGACCAGGACACCGTCGGCGACTACGACGAGAACACCCTCAGCGGCAGTGAGGGGCTGGACGCCGACGTCATCACCACCGACAACGAGGACCTGACCGTCGACCCCCCGGAGGAGTGGCTACCGGTCGAGGAGCACGACACCCTGGACGCGAAGCTCGAGGCGGAGCGCCCGGACGTCGACACCCCCGAACCCGAGGACGAGGGGGTCTCGGCCGAACCACGCGACCCGATCGACGATATCGATCCGGAGGGTGGAACCCGCGTGCTCGGCGAGGCGTGACCGGCGTGGACGCCACGGGGATCGCGGAGGCGATGCGCGCCCAGGATCGTCGCCGATTCCTCCCGCGCGAGGTGGCGGACGAACACCACCGGGACGTACCCCTCCCCATAGGCTTCGGGCAGACCAATTCCCAACCCTCCACCGTGGCGGACATGATGACCCTCCTCGAACCGTTTCCCGGGATGCGGGTCCTCGACGTGGGCTCGGGCAGCGGCTGGACATCGGCGATCCTCGGCGAACTGGGCGGACCGGGGTCCGAGGTGTTCGCCGTCGAACTGATCCCGGGGCTGGTGGAGAGGGCACGCGCGGCCCTCACCCAGCCCTGGGTGCGGGTACACCAGGCCCGGCCCGGCGTGCTGGGCCTGCCGGAGTACGGCCCCTACGACCGGATCCTCGTCTCCGCGATGGGCGACGCCCTCCCCGAGGAGCTCGTGGTCCAGCTCGCCGAGGGCGGTGTGATGGTCGCGCCCTGGCGGGACGTCATGCACAGGGTCCGGCGAACGAGGGGGGAACTCGAGGTCACCGACCACGGCGGATACCGCTTCGTCCCCCTGCGCCACACCCGATTCTGACCTGCCCAATCGGACGCTTATCCTGGACGGAAGTTTTACCCGCCTCGAAGATCCAGGAGCGTCGATGCCCGAGTTCGTCTATGAGGACCTCCTCCCGGTCGGTGCCGACACCACCGAGTACCGCCTCCTGACCACCGAGGGCGTCTCCACGGTCGAGGGCCCGGACGGCACGACCTTCCTGCGCGTGGACCCCGAGGCGATCCGGCTGCTCACCGAGACGGCGATGCACGACATCTCCCACTACCTGCGCCCGGACCATCTGGCCCAGGTGGCCAAGATCCTCGACGACCCCGAGGCCAGCGACAATGACAAGTTCGTCGCACTGGACCTGCTCAAGAACGCCAACATCGCCGCCGGTGGGGTGCTGCCGATGTGCCAGGACACCGGCACGGCGATCGTCAAGGGCGAGCGCGGCCAGCACGTGCTCACCCCCGGGCCCGACGAGCAGGCGGTCGCCCGCGGCGTATACGACGCGTTCACCCGCCTCAACCTGCGCTACTCGCAGAACGCCCCCCTCACCATGTGGGACGAGAAGAACACCGGCAACAACCTCCCGGCCCAGATCGAGATCGGCGCCGACACCACTCCCGGCCACGAGAACAGCTACAAATTCCTGTTCATGGCCAAGGGCGGCGGCTCGGCCAACAAGTCCTTCCTCTACCAGGAGACCAAGGCAATCCTCAATCCCGAGCGGATGATGCAGTTCATCGAGGAGAAGATCCGCTCGATCGGCACCGCGGCCTGCCCGCCCTACCACCTCGCGATCGTGGTGGGTGGCACCTCCGCCGAGTTCGCGGTCAAGACGGCCAAGCTCGCCTCGGCGCACTACCTCGACGAACTCCCCCGCGAGGGGGCCATGTCGGGCCGTGGGTTCCGCGACGTGGAGTTGGAGGAGAAGGTCTTCGAACTGACCCAGCAGATCGGGATCGGCGCGCAGTTCGGCGGCAAGTACTTCTGCCACGACGTCCGCGTGGTGCGGCTCCCACGCCACGGGGCCTCACTGCCGGTCGCGATCGCCGTCTCCTGCAGCGCCGACCGCCAGGCCAAGGCCAAGATCACCCCGGAGGGCGTGTTCCTCGAGCAGCTCGAGTTCGAGCCCGGCCGGTTCCTCCCCGCCACCACCGACGCCGAGCTGGACGCCGCGACGCACGGCGTGTCCGGGACGGGTAAGGGCGCGGCGGTGAGGATCGACCTCAACAAGCCGATGTCGGAGATCCTCGCCGAGCTGAGCAAGCACCCGGTCAAGACCCGGCTGTCGCTGACCGGTCCGCTGGTCGTGGCCCGCGACATCGCCCACTCCAAGATCAAGGAGCGGCTCGACGCCGGCGAGGAGATGCCGCAGTACCTCAAGGATCACCCCGTCTACTACGCCGGTCCCGCAAAGACCCCCGAGGGCATGCCGTCGGGATCGTTCGGCCCCACCACCGCCGGCCGCATGGACTCGTACGTCGAGCAGTTCCAGGCGGCGGGTGGGTCCATGGTCATGCTGGCCAAGGGGAACCGCTCGAAGCAGGTCACCGATGCCTGCGCCGCCCACGGCGGCTTCTACCTGGGCTCGATCGGCGGCCCCGCCGCGCGGCTGGCCCAGGACTGCATCAAGCACGTCGAGGTGATCGAGTACGAGGAACTCGGCATGGAGGCGGTGTGGAAGATCGACGTGGAGGACTTCCCCGCGTTCATCGTGGTCGACGACAAGGGCGAGGACTTCTTCGCCCACACCGGCGAGGTCACGCTGACGGTGGGCAAGCGCCCCGGGCTCTGACGTCCTCTGTGGGACGCCGCCCGGGAAGTGACGTGATCAGACTCCCCGGGCGGCGGCCTCCAGTGCCGCGACGTCGAGTCTGACCATGTCCATCATCACCGTGAAGGCCCGTGCGGTGGCCGCCTGGTCGCCCGAGCGCCACAGCTCGTACAACGACTCCGGTGCGACCTGCCACCGCACGCCGTAGCGGTCGATGAGCCAGCCGCACTGCACCTCCCGACCCCCGCCGGCAAGCAGGCCGTCCCAGTAATGGTCGATCTCGGCCTGGTCCGCGCACCTGATCTCCAACGAGATCGCATCGGTGTACTCGACCCCCGGACCGCCGTTTAGGGCGAGGAAGGCCCGCCCGTCGAGCTCGAACTCCACTGTCAGGACCTCTCCTGCCTTCGGTCCCGGGGTGTCGACCGGCGACTCGTCGACGGCGATGACGCGCGAGTTCGGGAAGACCGAACAGTAGAACTCCGCGGCCTCCTCCGCCTGCCCGTTCAACCACAGACACGTGACGAACCTCGACATGTCGCCCCCTCCTCCCGCCCCGACGGGCGTGGCACGGGTCCAGTGTCCACCCACTGTGGGCCCCGCGGAACACCCTGGTGCATCGCGATCCGGCAACGAAGTTCGCGTCCACCGGGCCACGGCTAGGATCTGCGTGCATGAACAGGATCACTCGTGCACTCGCCGCGGTCACCGTCGCCGCGGCCACCACCGCCGGGCTCTCCGCCTGCGGGACGGACGGGGACCCGGGCCCGGACGAGGCGACCGGGGTGTCGCCGACCACCTCCGAGGTGATGACCACGACGAGCTCGGCCCCCGTCCCCGGGCCCGCCGATACGACGGTCGACATCCCGGCACCCGTGGCGGAGCGCTGGAACGACCTCGGCGGCGAGGCGGGCGAACTGGGCCGGGCGGGCGGGCCCGCCACCGATGTGGGGGGCGGTTCGATCACCGGGTTCGAACGCGGCGCGATCGTCCTCACCCCCGCGGGGCGAGCCTTCGTGGTCCAGGGTGAGATCCTCACCGCCTACCTGGACGCGGGCGGGCCGGGGGGCGAGCTCGGTTTCCCCACCGCGGACGAGGCCACCACCGACGGCGGATGGATCTCCACCTTCGAGGGCGGGGTCATCACGTACCTCGACGGGGTCGCGGAGGTCCGCGCCGACTGACCGGAACCCGCCCCCTCCCCCACTCCGACCACCCGCTTCCCGGGCATCGGAAGCGGGGGTGACAACGGGTTATCGGGGCGTCGCGCGACCCACTCCGGCGGGGCTATCGTCCTCTGGTGAAGTCCACCCTGCCCCGCGCCCAGGCGCCGAATCCACCATCCGCGCTGCCGGGAACCGTGCCCGCCGCGATGCTGCTGCCCCTTGCCCTGGCCGGCGCGATCGGGCCGTTCGCGACCGACACCTATCTGCCCGCGTTGCCCCTCATCGTCGGGGAGTTCGGTGTCTCCGCCTCGGTCGCCCAGCTCACCCTGACCGCCTTCATGGTCGCGCTGGCGGCGGGGCAACTCGTGATCGGCCCGCTCTCGGACCGTGTGGGGAGGCGCACCCTGTTGATCCTGGGGGCGGTGGGCACCGCGGTCGCGGCCGTGATGTGTGCGCTGGCCCCGTCGATCTGGGTACTGGTGCTGGGACGGGTCGCCCAGGGCTTCTTCGGCGCGGCGGGAATCGTCCTGAGCAAGGCCGTGGTGGTGGACGTCGGCCGCGGTGCCGGTGTCGCCAAGGCGTTCGCGACGCTCATGGCCATCCAGTCCGTGGCGCCGGTGATCGCCCCGCTCATCGGAGGCGCCGTCGTCCCGTTCGGCGGATGGCGGGGCGTGTTCTGGCTGCTGGCCGGACTGTCGGTGGTCACGGCGATCGGCGTGGTCGCGGCGGTGCCCGAGACGCTGCACCCCGGCGACCGCCGCACCGGCGGCATCGTGTCCACCCTCGGCGACATGCGGGTCGTGGCCACCCACCGACCGTTCGTGGCGCGGGTGTCGGTGTTCGTGTTCACGTTCGGTGTGCTCTTCGCGTACATCTCCGCGAGCCCGTTCATCTACCAGGACATGGTCGGCCTCTCCCCCACCGCGTACTCGGTGGCGTTCACCGTCAACGCCCTCGGCATACTCGCCTCGAACCTGGCCGGGGCCCGCCTGGTCGGCAGGTTCGCACCGGAGAAGATCCTCGCCAGCGGGGTGGTCGGCATGCTCACGGCCATCGCGGTGCTCGTCGTCGTCGTCGCGCTGTCCCCCGCCGGCACGCTGGGGTTGGCGCCGGTCACCGCGGGCTTCATCCTGCTGACCCTGTCGATCGGCGCGATCCTGCCCAACGCTGCAGCTCTGTCCATGCAGGCGACCCGGGGGCACTCGGGGTCCGGGTCCGCGCTGCTCGGCGCGGCGCAGTTCAGCCTGGCGGCCCTCGTCTCGCCGCTGACGGGGTTCGCCGGCCCGCACTCCGCCCTGCCCATGCTCGCCGTGATGGGCGCCTGCGCACTCGCGGTCGTGGTGGCGCTGACGGCGGTGCTCCGCCGGTCGGCGCACGCCGGGTGAGCGCTGCGGGGCGACACGACGGAGGTGGGCCGGGGGTATGGTGACGGTCACGAGCGACCCCCGAGGTGGTGTCCGACATGCCGGTGGTGACGACGACCGCGTCCCGAGCCCTGACCGGTGCCCGTCGCCGGGCCGGACTGGTGGTGCGCTCGCGGATCGCCGGTGACGACGCCGCCGAACGACGGCAACAGATCTGGCACTCCGAGGGCGAACGATGGAACTCACCCGGCGACGCGATCTGCGCGGTGCACGGCGACGCCTCGATGTTCGCGGCCGGTCTGACCGCCCTGTTGCTCCAGTCGCTGCACCCGCTGGCCATGGCCGGGGTGGCCGACCACAGCGACTACCGCGGTGACCCCTGGGGCAGACTCCAACGCACCTCGCAGTTCATCGCCACGACCACCTTCGGGACGGTCGCCGACGCCACGCAGCTCATCCGGACGATCAACGGGGTGCACCGGGCGGTGGTGGGGACCGACTATCGCGGCCGACCCTACGACGCCCGCGACCCGCACCTGTTGCGGTGGGTCCACGTCGCCGAGATCTGGAGTTTCCTCGAGTGCCACCGCCTGTACGGGCGCACCCCGCTGTCGCCGGAGCGGCGGGACGAGTACGTGCGACAGGCGTCGCGCACAGGGGTCATGCTGGGGGCCAAGGGCGTCCCGATGACCGTCGCGGAGCTCGACGCGGCGCTCGAGGAGTACCGGCCGGAGCTCGAGGCCTCCCCGGCCGCGCTCGACGCCCGGCACTTCCTGCTGAACGAGCCCCCCGTGGGGTGGACCGACAAGCCCGCCTACGCGATGCTCCGTGAGGGCGCGGTCGCGGCGCTGCCGACCTGGGCTCGCAGGACCCTCGGTCTCGCCGACGGCCCCTTCGGCTCCCGGGCCGTGGCCCTGCACCTCGGGCGGACCGGGGTGTCGACACTCAGGTGGGTCCTGGACGCGGTGGAGGGCTGAGACGGAGCGGAGCTGAGGCCGGGCTGAGGCCGGGCCGGGCTGCGAGGGCACGGCGGGCCGAACGGGGCTACCCTGTGACGATCCGACCCGGCAGGGGTCGGCCGTCCCGTCGGCGGGGACCCCTCCCGCCCACCACAGTGAGGTACCCATGGCCGGTGGTCTCGCCGCCCTGCTCGACGACATCGCCGTCCTCGCCCGGATGGCCGCGGCCAGTACCGACGACATCGCGGCCGCCTCCGGACGCGCGAGCGTCAAAGCCGCCGGAGTGGTGGTCGACGACACCGCGGTGACCCCGCAATACGTCCGCGATGTGGAGCCGTCGCGAGAACTGCCCATCATCCGTCGGATCGCCACGGGATCCCTGGGCAACAAGGCGATCATCATCGTCTTCGCGCTCCTCCTCAGCCAGTTCGTCCCGTGGATCCTCACCCCGCTGCTGATGCTCGGCGGGGCGTACCTCTGCTACGAGGGCGCGGAGAAGGTGTGGGAACGCGTCACCGGACACCACGAGGCGGCCACACCGGTCGTCGAGAAGGGCCCCGACGCGGAGAAGCGGATGGTCCGCGGGGCGGTGACCACCGACTTCATCCTCAGCGCCGAGATCATGATGATCGCGCTCAACGAGGTCGCCGAGGAGCCGTTCTGGACCCGCGCGGCGATCCTGGTGGTGGTGGGGCTGTTCATCACCGCGCTCGTCTACGGCGTGGTGGCGGTGATCGTCAAGATGGACGACATCGGTCTCCACCTGGCCGGGAGGGACTCCCCGGGGATGAAGAGGTTCGGCAGCGGTCTGGTCAGGGCGATGCCGACGGTCCTCGAGGTGATCTCGTTCGTCGGGATGCTCGCGATGCTGTGGGTCGGCGGACACATCCTCCTGGTGGGACTGGACGAGCTCGGGGCGACCGCCCCGTATCACCTGGTGCACCTGCTGGAGGCGCCCGCCGCGGCGGTGGCAGGCGTCGGGAGCGTGCTCGGGTGGCTGGTCAACACTGTGTGCTCGCTGCTGTTCGGCCTGGTGGTCGGCGCGGTGGTGGTGGCCGTCGCCCACGTGGTCCCCCGACGCCGGGACGAGTCGGGGCCCGCCACCACGTCAGCGGAGACCGCCGGGACCGGTCACCTGGGGGGCTGAAGGTCCTCACCGTGGGGCACGGTCGGCTCACGGGAGACGAGCTCGGCGCGTTGCTCACCGGCGCCGGGGTCGAGCTCCTGGTGGACATCCGGCGTTTCCCCGGAAGCCGCGCCAATTCCGCCGCCGCGCAGGGGGCGGTGCCGGACCTCGCCCGCGGCCTCGGCATCGACTACCGCTGGGAGGAGCAGCTCGGGGGCCGTCGCACCCTCACGGCGGAGCAACGGCGCGACTCACCCGACACCTGGTGGCGCGTCGAGGCGTTCCGCGCCTACAGCGCGTGGACCCGCACCCCGGAATTCCGCGCGGCACTGGGCCGGGTCGTCGGGGACGCCCACTCCTGTCGCACCGCGGTCATGTGTTCGGAGTCCGTGTGGTGGCGCTGCCACCGCAGAATCGTGGCCGATGTGACCACGACGGTCCACGACCTCGCCGTCGGACACCTCATGCACAGCGGGTCGATCACCGGGCACAGCCCGAGCGAGGGACTTCGACTCGACGCCCACGGACAGCCGGTGTGGGACGCCGGCGTCGCCTAGGCTCGAGGGCATGGAACCGGCACCCGCCCTCGCCCCCGTCGCCGCCCTTCTCGGCACCTGGCGGGGTGAGGGTGCGGGGTCATATCCCACCATCGAGGACTTCACGTACACCGACGAGGTGGTCTTCACGGACGTCGGGAAGCCGTTCCTGCACTACGTCCAGCGGTCGTGGAGCGCGGACGGCTCCCCCATGCACACCGAAACGGGGTACCTACGCATCCCGGGGGCCGGGACCGCCGAGCTGATCCTGGCGCAACCCATGGGACAGACCGAACTCGCCGAGGGCACCGTCGTGGCCGAGGCGGACTCGCTCGTCGTGGAATTCCAGGCCCGGGTGGCCAACAGCGCCACCGCCAAACAGGTGGACGCCACCAGGCGCCGGTACGAACTCACCGGGGACAGGTTGGTCACCACTTTCGCCATGGCCGCGGTCGGGCAGCCGATGACCCACCACCTCCACTCGGATATGCGGCGGGTCTGAGCGCCATGGCCACCTGTGAACGGTGGCCCCCGCCTGTGGTTGGGGCGACCATGAGAGCTGGCACACGCGTCTACTGACGACAGGGGAGGAATAGTGGCCGAGAAGAAGGACGACGGGCGGTCCCCGAACATCAAGGACGAGAAGGTCTACGAGGCCTTACGCGACGACGGCGCCAGCAAGGAGAAGGCCGCGCGGATCGCCAACGCCTCGGCCAAGGAATCGCGGTCCGAGGTAGGCCACAAGGGTGGCAAGGCCGGCTCGTACGAGGACTGGACCGTCGACGAGCTCCGCGACCGCGCCCGGGAGATCGGCATCGAGGGGCGCTCGTCCATGAAGAAGGACGAGTTGATCCAGGCGCTGCGGGACCACTGAGTCGGGATCACCGGGCTAGGATAGCCGGGCTGGGATAGCCGGGCTGCGCGCCCACATGCCAGCGTGTGGTCGGTGGGTCAGCGCGCCGCGCCACCCAGCCACACGAGCCGGGACACCCCCAACCCGTCGAGCTCCCACCGCAGCTGGGACTGCGAGGGCGACTGGACGGGGAGAAACGCGGCCTCACGCATCCGACGATTGGCGGGGGCGTCCTGTGCGTATCCCGTCCCCCCGCAGAGGATGGCCTCGAGTCGCGTCGCGGCGGGTGCGACCTCGGCGCCGTCCAGGCGCAACAGGAGGAGGTCGACGAGAGCGCCCTCCCCCGGCCGCGACGCCAGACGGTGCAGCTCCGAGTGCATGTGCTCGTGGCGCTCCACCAGCGCGGAGTGCTCGTCGGCGGAGAACGCACCGAGGCCCTGCAGGAGCCCCTCGACCTCGGTGAGAGAACGCGCCGCGACACCTGAACAGAACGCGGCCTGCAGGACGAGGAACTCCGGACGAACGCCGGACAGGAAGTCCTCCAGGTCCTCCCCCAGCACCTGCTCGTCGGGGACGACGACGCCGTTGAGCCCGATCATGGTCGAGGCCGTGGCGTTGAGCGCCAGGAGATCCGGAGCGCTACGCATGTCCACGCCCGGAGTCGAGGCCTCGAAGGCCAGGACGAGGCTGCGCCCGTCCTCCGTGTTGGCGGCGAGGACGATCGTGCTGTCCTCGTAGACGTTGGAGGCCCACGCGACCGGGCCGTCGATGCGGTAGCCACCGTCGACCGGCGTCGCGGTGATCGGGACCCTGCCCAGCCCGACCGCCTGACGCTGGGCGACGGCCATGCCGGTCACGCCGGGTCGGTCGCCCGTGGCCACGGCGCGGTAGGTCCGTCGGGCGGCGTCCGACCGGTCCGCCGCGTGGCGCAGGTAGGCGGCGGTCATGCGTTGCGCCCAGGCGCCGAAGGCCACTGCCAGGCTCTCGGTGGCCACGGCCTCGATGATCGTGGCGGCGACGGCGACCGGGGTGCGGTCGACATCGAAGAGACCGAGGTCGGCGAGCGCGGAGATGTCCTGCCTGAGGTCGGCGTCCCCGCGGTCCAGTGCCGACGCCCGTGCCGCGACCGAATCGACCACCGCGATGAGCGCTCCGGGGTCGACGGCGCCGAGGTCCCCGGCGGTGAGCCGGGCCCGGGGTGCTCCAAGGTACGGGGTGAGAGTGGCGGCCGTGGACCCGCTCATGCCAGCTCGCGCCGACGCGAGGCGGACATGCCGATCTCTCGCGCCCGGACCATCGACTCCGCGTCGATCAGCACCGTCCGGCCGGGTCGCTCTTCCTGGGAGAGGGTGGTCTCGTACAGGAACGGGGTCATTGAGTGTCCTTCCCGGGACGCGGGTGACGTGCGTACGACAAGGCAGAACAGACCGGGTGGTCCGTCTATTCCCCACGCCCGCACCCCCGCTCCGACCGCCCGGGCGGTGAACACCGGGTCGACCGGATCGCGGCGATCCCGCCCCGCCACTACAGTCATGGGATGCGCACCGTCCTCCATACCAAGCTCGACGAGTTCTCCGACCAGCTGGTCCGCTTCTGCGAGATGAACAACCGACTCCTCGACCTCGCCAGCGTGGCGCTCCTCGAGGGTGACGAGGTCGCCGCCACCGAGGTGATCGACGGCGCGGCCGAGGTGGAGGATCTGCGCGAGGCGAGCGAGCAGCACGCCTTCGATCTGCTCCTGCTCGAGGCTCCCGTGGCCCGCGACCTACGGCAGGTGGTCTCCGGCATCTACATCGTCGAGCACTTCACGCGGATGGCCGCCCTCACCGGCCACATCGCCCGCGTGGCCCGCCGCCGGCACCCCAACCCGGTCATCCCCGGGCCCGTGGTCCCGACGATCCGCGAATTCGCGGAGCGGGACTCGGCCATGGCCCGGAATCTCGGGCAGCTGCTGCCCACCAAGGATGTCCGCCTCGCGCGCTCACTCGATTCGGAGGACGACGCGGTCGATTCCCTCCACGCCGAACTCATGAGGCAGATCTCCGCCGAGGACTGGCCGCACGGCTCGGTCGCGGCGGTGGATCTGGCGCTGCTCGCCCGCTACTACGAGCGGTTCGCCGATCACACGGTCAGCATCGCCAACCGCGTGGTCTACCTCGCCACGGGTGAGCGGCCCGGGGGCGGTTCGCTCTCCCACCTCGACGACGGCACCGTCCTAGACTGACCAGATCAGATCTCCGACGTGAGGAGCCCGCCGTGTCCCGTCCGATCCACTTCGAGATCCACGCCTCCGATCCCGCCCGGGCGTGCACGTTCTACGCAGCAGTCTTCGGCTGGACCTACCAGGACTGGAGCGACTTCGCCGGGTCGCCGTACTTCGGCGTGACCTCCGGCCCCGAGGACCAACCGGGCATCAACGGCGCGATCATGCAGCGCCACGGCGACGCCCCTGCGACGGGATCGCCCGCCACCGGCGCGGTGCTCACGATGGGGTGCGGGGATTTCGATGCCACCGCCCGCGCGATCCTCGACGCCGGCGGGACGGTGGCCATGGACAAGCACGCCCTGCCGGGTATGGCGTGGCAGGGCTACTTCCTCGACACCGAGGGCAACGTGTTCGGCATCCACCAGCCGGACCCCGACGCGAAGTAGGGCGACCGCATGACCCGGGTGTGAGCCCGGGTCATGCGGTGGTGGGCGTACCCACCGTCGCGGGTCACCTGCTGCCGCGGGGTCTCACCGGCAGATCGCGCCCGTCGAGGCCGACTGCACGAGCTTGGAGTACTTGGCCAGCACACCCCGGGTGTAGCGCGGCGGGAGCGGCTCCCACCCGGCGCGACGCGCCTCCAGCTCGGCGTCGTCCACCAGCAGGTCCAGAGTCCCCTCGGACACGTCCAGCCGGATACGGTCACCGTCGCGGACCAGAGCGATCGGGCCACCGTCCACCGCCTCGGGGGCGATGTGGCCGACGCACAGGCCGGTGGTGCCACCGGAGAACCGCCCGTCCGTCATCAACAGCACGTCCTTGCCGAGGCCGGCGCCCTTGATGGCGCCGGTGATCGCGAGCATCTCGCGCATGCCCGGGCCGCCCTTGGGCCCTTCGTAGCGGATCACCACGACGTCCCCGGCGGCGATCGTGCCGTCCTCCAGCGCGTCCATGGCGGAACGCTCGCGCTCGAACACGCGGGCCGTGCCCTCGAAGACGTCGGAGTCGAAGCCGGCGGACTTGACCACGGCGCCCTCCGGGGCGAGCGACCCGCGCAGGATCGTGATGCCGCCGGTCGGGTGGATCGGCTCGTTCATCGCCCGGAGCACCAGTCCGTCCGGGTCCGGCGGGGCGATGTCCGCGAGGTTCTCGGCGACGGTGCGTCCGGTGACGGTGAGGCAGTCGCCGTGCAGCAGTCCCGCGTCGAACAGGGCCCTCATGACCACCGGCACACCACCGATCCGGTCGACGTCGGTCATCACGTGCGCGCCGAACGGCTTGACGTCCGCGAGGTGCGGCACCTTGGCGCCGATGCGGGCGAAGTCGTCGAGGCTCAGCTCGACCTCCGCCTCGCTGGCGATCGCGAGCAGGTGCAGGACGGCGTTGGTGGATCCGCCGAAGGCCATGACCACGGCGATGGCGTTCTCGAACGCCTCCTTGGTCATGATGTCCCGGGCGGTGATCCCGCGGCGCAGCAACTCGACCACGGCCTCCCCGCTCGCCTTGGCGTAATCGTCCCGCCGGCGATCCGGGGCGGGCGGGGACGCACTGCCCGGGAGGGACATCCCGAGCGCCTCGGCCGCGCTCGCCATGGTGTTGGCGGTGTACATGCCGCCGCACGCCCCCTCGCCGGGACAGATAGCGCGCTCGATGGTGTCGACGTCCTCGCGGCTCATCAGACCGCGCGAGCACGCGCCGACGGCCTCGAACGCGTCGATGATGGTGACCTGCTTCTCCGTGCCGTCCGAGAGCGTGGCGAAGCCGGGCAACGTGGATCCCGCGTAGAGGAAGACGCCGGCCAGGTCGAGGCGCGCGGCGGCCATGAGCATCCCCGGCAGGGACTTGTCACAGCCGGCGAGCAGCACCGAGCCGTCGAGCCGCTCGGCGCTCATCACCGTCTCGACACTGTCGGCGATCACCTCGCGGGACACGAGCGAGAAGTGCATGCCCTCGTGCCCCATCGAGATGCCGTCGGACACCGAGATGGTGCCGAACTCGAGCGGGTACCCGCCACCGGAGTGCACACCCTCCTTGACCGCCTTGGCCAAACGGTCGAGCGAGAGGTTGCACGGGGTGATCTCGTTCCACGACGACGCGACGCCGATCTGTGGCTTGACCCAGTCGTCGTCCCCCATCCCGACCGCGCGGAGCATGCCCCGCGCCGCGGTCTTCTCGAGGCCGTCGGTGACGTCCCGGCTACGGGGTTTGATGTCCACACCGTCGCGGGTGCCCGTCTGATCAGTCTGCTGCGTCATACCGCCAGCCTAGGCGGTGGTCGACGGCGGGCCGTAGGAGACTCGACGGGTCAGACCGGGGTCAATTCGAGCAGGCGTCCGCCAGGTCCGTCCTCGAGCACCCAGATCGCCCCGTCGGGGGCCTCGGCGAGCGCCCTGACCCGCTCGCCCATGTCCCATTCCCGGACGACGGTCGCCGTCTCGTCCTCCAGTTCGACGCGGACCAGGTTCTGGCCGGACAAGCCGCCCACCAGCGCGCTTCCCGCCCACCCGTCGAAGCGGTCCCCGCCGTAGATCAGGAGGCTGCCGGGGGAGATGGCGGGCACCCAGTACGCGGCGGGCGGGACGAAGCCGTCCCCGTCCCGGTGTTCCGGGATGTCCCCGCCGTCGTAGTGCCGTCCCATCGAGGCGCGGGGCCAACCGTAGTTCGCGCCCTCGGCGAGCAGGTTGAGCTCGTCACCGTGGCGGGGGCCCATCTCGGACACCCAGATCCCGCCCTCCGGGTCCGCGGCGATGCCCAGGGGATTGCGGTGGCCGATGGTCCACAGGTCGGCGGAGGAGCCGCCGTCCCCCGCCCACGGGTTGCCGGGCGCCGGGTCCCCGTCCGGGGTCAGGCGGACCACACCGCCGAGGGTGCTGGCGGTGTCCTGGGCCGGGGACTGCTCCTGGCGGTCGCCCGAGGTCACGTAGAGATGGTCGTCGTGGACGAGCAGGCGCAGGGCGAAGTGACCGTTACCGGCGGCGGGGTCCTGCTCCCAGATCACCTCGAGGTCGGTCAGCTCGGCGCGGTCCACGTCGAGCGTGCCGCGGCCCACCACGCCCTGCGCGCCCTCGGGGTGGTCGCGCACCCAGCTGAGGTAGACGGCGCCGTCGTCGGTGTAGGAGGCGCCCGCGGCGACGTCGTGCAGACCTCCCTGCCCGGCGTCGTCGACCGGCGGCACCCCGCTGACCTCGGTAACGTCTCCCGCGGCCTGATCGCGCAGCAGGAGCTCACCTCCGCGTTGTGAGATGAGCAGGTGCTCGGAGCCGGGGAGGAAGGTCATCGCCCACCCCTCGTCGAACTCACCGTGCTCCGTCACGCGGAAGTCCTCGGAGGTGGCGGCGGTGGACGGCGCCTGCCCGGCCCGGTCATCGGGGTCGACGGAGGCGGTTCCGCCGGTACACCCGGTCAGGACGAGGGCTGCTGCCGTTACCGGGACCAGGAGTCGTCGCATGGCCTCACGGTATCGGCTCCGCGGGCGCGGTCGTAGCGCCGGAGGGTCTCGCGGCGCTCCTCGGCGTGGTCCACGATGCGCTCGGGGTACCCGTGGTCGTATCCGTCCGCCGCTCGCCACGGTTCGTGCGCGGCGGCGCCCGTCAGGTGCGCGAGCTCGGGGATCCACCGGCGCACGTAGTCGCCGTCCGGATCGAACTTCACTCCCTGGGTGACGGGGTTGAACACCCGGAAGTACGGCGAGGCGTCGGTGCCGGTACCCGCCACCCACTGCCACCCGTGGTTGTTGGAGGCCAGGTCGCCGTCCCGCAGGTGGTCGAGGAAGTACCGGGCCCCGGACGGCCACCACACGTGGAGGTCCTTGACCAGGAAGCTCGCGGTGACCATCCGGACGCGGTTGTGCATCCACCCCTCGGCCCGCAACTGCCGCATCCCGGCGTCCACGAACGGGTATCCGGTCAGCCCCTGTTGCCACGCCTCGACGAGCGCGGCGGTCTCCGGCCCCTCGTCGTAGTCCATCCCCTCGAGCGCGTCCCGTAGATCGCGCCAGGCGGATCGGGGCCAGTGCCACAGGACGTCCGCGTAGAACTCGCGCCACGCCAACTCGGTGACGAACCGACGCGCGCCCTCGGAGTCCGCGGCGGGGTGATCGGAGAGCTCCGCCAGGATCGTCCGCGGGTGGATCTCCCCGTACTTCAGGTGCACGGACAGTCGGCTCGTCGTGTCGAGGTCCGGCCGGTCCCGCTGGTCTCCGTACGAGGTCAGGTCCTCGTGCAGGAATTCCCGCCACCGGGCCAGGGCCGCCTGCTCGCCGGCCTCTCCCCCGCGCCCCGCACCGCCGGCCCCGGGGTCGACGTCCTCGGACGCGCCCGTGTCCGGGTCCGCCGCCCACGCGATGTCATCGGGGCGGGCGCCGGGCTCCGGCCACCCGTGGTCGCGCCAGGCCCTGGCGAACGGGGTGAAGACCCGGTACGGCTCGCCGGACTTGTTGAGGACCCTGCCCGGGCCGACCGCGTAGGGCGACCCGGTCTCCACGAGTTCCCGGCCGTCGCTGGCGAGGGCCTCGCGCACCCGGTCGTCCCGACGGCGCCCGTAGGGCGTCGACTCGCGACTCACGTGTACCTGATCGGCGTTCACCGCCTGCGCCAGCTCCGCGATCACCGCGGCGGGTTCGCCCGAGCGGACGATCAGGGCGCCACCGGTGTCCGCGGACAGGGCGGCCAGCGAGGACTCCAGCCGTTCGGCCCGGACACCTCCCCGCGCGAGCAGCACGGGGTCGCGCACGAACACCGGCAGGACCTCGTCCGAGGAGTCGACGGCCGCCAGGAGTGCCGGATGATCGGTCAACCGTAGGTCGCGGCGGAACCACAGGATCGAGATGGTCACATCGCCTCCGGATCTCCTCGGGCAGGAACCTTCCCCGGGATCGTGCCGGGTCCCGCCGCCGTGGTTCGATTGTGGCAGAAGTGGTCACCTGAGCGAGGAGGCCGAGGTGAACGCGGCGGACACCGCGCGGTCGATCGCGGACGGCCGGACCCCGAGCGCCCGTGCGGCCACGGGATGCAGGAACGTCCGGATGGCGCCGGCGGGGACCGCCGCCGGCCACCACCGGCGGGGACGGAGCAGCTGCCCGCGGTACCGCGTGAGCGCGGGGGTGACGGCCAGCGCCCCGGTCCGCTCGCGGAAGTAGGCGTCGAAGTCCTCGACCGTCGGGGGCAGCGGTGTGTCGGAGATGCCGTAGGCGCGGTACCACCTGCAGCACGAGGCGTAGAGCGACCGGCGTTCCCCGGCGTCCAGTGGACCGCGGAATCGGGTGATGGTCTCGAACAGCGAGTCCACGTAGGTGGCGTGTTGGAAGTGGAAGACCTGCGGGTCCAGTGAGTGGTAGCGGTGTCCGTCGGCGTCGGTCCCCCTGATCGTGTCGTGCGTGACCACGATGCGCCTCGGTATCCAGGACTCCGGCTGCGGGTCGAACGCCATGTCGATGGTCGGGGGGACCGAACGCTGCTCGTGCAGCCAGACGAAGCCCGGGGAGGGCGAGTGCTCTAGCATCGCCGCACCGATCGCGGGGTGCATCAACTGCAGTGACACCGCGCGGGGCAGCATGAACAGGAACTGCCGGGACCGGAGGTGCTCGAACAGTCCGGGTTCGGGGCTGGCCGTGCCTGTCATGGGTGGTCCCGCCTCTCCGTCCCGCCGCTGAGGCTAGTGGGCGAGCGCGGGAAAGTGGGGCACGACGTGGTCGGCCAGCTCGTGGACGACCTCCCGGATCGGCCGGCGGGACGCCGCGACCCCCAGCAGGACGTGGTTGACCCCGATCCCCTGCAGGTCCGCCAGGTGCTCGACCAGACGCCGGTGACCGATCCGGAATCCGAAGCCGATCGGCGAGGCCGCCTCGTCGGGGTCCTCGGCCAGGTCGATCTGGAGCGATTGCGCGAAGGGACTGAACACCTCGTCGTCGTCGGATCCTCCCTCCCGGCTCGCTGTCACCACCTCGCGCCACCGCGCGGCGGTCCGGCGCTGCGCGTCGAAGTCACGCGGGTAGGTCAGCCATCCGTGCCCGTGAGCGGCCAGGTAGGCGATGCTCTGCTGACACGAGCCGGTCATGATCACCGGCACCGACGACGCGGTGGGTTTGGGGACCACGTCGGCGCTGTGCATCCAGCCCCCGGACCAGCGGATCCCGCGCATCTCGGTGGTGAGGGCGTGGGTCATCACCGTGAGGTTCTCCCGGAACCTCTCCCCCCGCCGCCCCTGCTCCAGTCCGAACGCGCGGAACTCCTCCGGCCGGTCTCCGGAGGCCACACCCAGCAGGAACCGGCCACCGGAGAGACGGTCGAGGCTGGCCGCGGACTTGGCCACGTGCAGTGGATGGCGGACGGGGAGCACGACGGCCGCCGTCCCGAGGGCGATCCGGCTGGTGTGTGCGGCCACGTACGCGAGGAACACCCACGGATCGTAGATCTGGCCCACGTCGCCGAACGACGGAACGCGAAGCGGGATGTCCCGGGCGTAGAGGGCGGCGAATCCTCCGGCCTCCGCGGCCCGGGCGACCTCGATCTGTCCGGTGATGTCCGAGGCGTCGCCGCGGTCGGCCCGCGTGTGCAGCGGGAATCCCAGCCCGAGGGTCAGTCGCCCCGCACCGAACGTGCGACGGAAGCCCGGAAGCTGCCGGGGGTCACCGTCGGACACGTCGAGCGGCGAGGTGGTCATGTGCCCCACCCTCGCACGACCCGGTCGACTCCGGTCGACTCCGGTCGACTCCGGTCGACGGCCTCGCGCCCGCCCCGCTGGACTAAGCTCTCCTTCATCAACCTAGTGAGAGGCCGGACGTGACCACCACCATCCTGGCCGCCGAGGCGTCCCCCACCGAACTCGTCTCGCTGTTCTGGATCGTCCTGGCCGTCTGGGCGGCACCGGTGCTGTCCGGGTTCACCCGCTCGTTCATCCCGGGCGTGGTGCTCCTCCTGGTGGGCGGGATGGTGATCGGACCCAACGGACTGGACCTGGCGGTGGAGTCCGGCGGGGTCGCGCTCCTCGCTGAGCTCGGGCTGGGGATGTTGTTCCTGCTGGCGGGGTTCGAGCTCGAGGTCTCCACCCTCACCGGGCGCAGCGGACGACGGGCGGCCGGGACCTGGGTCGTCAGCCTGATCCTGGCCGCCGGGGTGGGGTGGATGGTCTCGGGCCGCTGGGAGACCGCCGTGGCGATCGGGCTCCTGCTCACCTCCACTGCCATCGGGACCCTGCTGCCCATCCTCAAGGGCTCCGGTCACGACAGCACCCCCGTGGGCCGGGCCGTGCTCACCCACGGCGCGGTGGGGGAACTGGGGCCGATCCTCGTGATGGCGGTACTGCTCGGTACCCGCAGCATCGAGTCCTCCATCGCCGCGGTCGGGCTGTTCGGGCTGGCCGCGCTGGTGATCCTGGCGGTGCCGGCCCGACTGCTCCACATCCCCGCGCTCGGCCGGGCACTCCTGCAGGGCACCACCTCCACCGGTCAATTGGCCATGCGCACGGTGATCCTCCTCCTGGCCACCATGATGGTCGTGGCCACGGTGTTCGGTCTGGACGTGGTGCTCGGCGCCTTCGCCGCGGGCATGATCCTGCGCCGGCTGGTCGACTCCCTCGGGGCACACCTGCGCGGTGGTGGCCAGACCCCGGACCGCGGTCTCGCCGCGATCCTGCTCCGTCAGCTGGAGACCGTCGGCTACACCCTGTTCATCCCGGCCTTCTTCGTGGTGTCGGGGATGGGCATCGACCTCGGGGCCGTGGCGGCGACGCCGTGGGTGCTCGTGGCGGCAGTGGTGAGCATGCTGGTCCTCCGCGGCGGAGGGGTGTGGCTGGGCGAGACCGTCACCCGGGCGAGCCCCGGGCTCGACGGACCGCGGGAACGGGCGCGGGTGGGTCTCTACGCGGCGACCGGTCTCCCGATCATCGTGGCGGTCACCGAGGTCGCGGTGAACAACGGGCTGATGACGGGAGAGATCTCCTCCGTCCTTGTGGCGGCCGGGGCGGTCACCGTCCTGCTCTTCCCCCTCCTGGCGGAGGTGGTGCGGGCCGGAGCCCCGGCCGGTCGACCTGGTACAACGCCACCGTCACCGGAGGGCCCGGTCACCCCGGGGCCACGGGGGGACGACGACGACGCGGACGGCGTCCGGTGAGGCCCGGCGGCGGGGACATCCCGTGGACGCGCTCCGGGTCTATCGCCTAGCGGCGGGAGCTCGCCTCCGAGGACACGCGCTCGGGCCGTTCGGTGGTCATCAGCACACGCGGCCCGTGGGCCAGGAGCAGTCCCGCGGCCAGCGCGCCGAGCCCGCCCGCGGCCATGTCCCCGATCGTGTCGTCGAGAGTCACGTAGATCCGGTCCGTCAGGAAGGTGTAGCCGAACCACTCCACCATCTCCCACAGTGCGCCCAGGGCCAGGCCGAACGTCGTGGTGAGCGCCACCGACCCCGCCGCCGGGACACCCCTGTCACCGGGTGTCGGCACGATCCCGCGGTGGGCGAGGAACAGGTGCGTCACCACCGCCAGCGCTCCGGCGCACACGAAGTGGACCACGATGTCCCACCACCAGATGCGCGTGTACAGGTCGAAGACGTTGCTCCAGGCCGCGACGAGCAACGTGACCGACACCGCGGTGTCCGCCCACGGCCTCATCCCGACGAAGCGCGGGAGCATCAGGCCGGGCAGCGCGAACGCGACGATGGCCGCGTCCGTCAGTCCGTGGAGCAGCAGGGCCACCAGGACGCTGAGGGCCCCGAGGATCCGCAGCGCGTCCGCCGCCATGCGCACGCGGTTCTCCGCGGGCCGCAGGAAGTTGTCGATCACGCGGCGACACCCCCTCGGTCGAGACGCACGACGGCGTGGACGGGCAGATGGTCCGACGCCCACACGCCGCCGGGCCGCAGCGGGTTGACCGCGGCGTGGGTGACCCTAAATGCTGACGAGGCGAGTATCCAGTCGATGCGTTCCCCGTTCCTCCGCGGGGCGCGGTAGCCGGTGTACGTTCCCCACTCCTCGCTCGCGCGGGTCCGCGCGCTGTGCCAACTGTCGACCAGGGTTCCCTCCCGGATCAGCTCGCGGACCGCCGCGCCGCCCGGGCCCGTGTTGAGGTCGCCTGTCACCACGGCCGGACGGTGGCGAGTGGACGACGGGTCGCCGGCGGACACCAGGTCTCCGATCGCCCGCGCCGAGCGGAGACGGGAGCGCGCGGAGAACGGGTCGAGGTGGGTGTTGATCATGAGGAAGCCCCGTGAGGTCCGGCGATCGCGGAAGTCCGCCCACACCATGACCCGGGGGATGAGGTTCCCCCAGGACGCCGATCCCGCCCGCGTGGGCTGATCTGACAGCGCGATCTGATCCCAGTCGAGCAGATCGAGCCTGCCCGAGTCGTAGAAGATCGGCGAGGCCTCGCCACCGCCGTCAGCGCCCCGACCGCGGCCGACGACGGCGTACCCGGGACCCAGGGCGTCGAGCATCACCGTGGTCTGCTCACGCAGCACCTCCTGCGCGCCGAGAACCGTCGGCCGCTCGGCGGCCAGGAGCGCGTGTACCGCGGGGGCGCGCCGGCTCCACCGGTCGGACGGCCGCGCCACCACGGCCGGGACCGGACGGCGGACGTTCCAGCTCATCACGTGGAGGTCGGGTTCGGTCACCGGTCCGATGAGGTACGAGGGCTCGGGCCGCGCGGCCGGGGCGGGGCCGGGGTCGTGCGACGCCATCGTGCGGTCCTCGAATCCTGTGCGGGTGGTGGATCCCCAGTGTATTGGGGAGGATGGCGCTCGTGCCGATGCCGTCGCCCCTGCCCGTGAAGGACGGGGTCGGGCCCACGCGGCTCCGGGTGCCGACGGCCGGGCCGTGGTCGTCGATCGCCGAGTACGTGGTCGAGAGGTTCGATCACCTCGACCCTGCCGATCTGCACCGCCGCTTCGCCGCCGGCGATTTCGTGGGCGCCGACGCCCGCCCGGTCGGCCCCGCGGCGCCCCTCGGTTTACACGAGTTCATCTGGTATCACCGCGAGTTGCCGGCGGAGGACCCGCTCCCCGTCCACGAGGAGATCGTGCACGTCAGCGACGATCTGGTCGTGGTCGACAAGCCCCACTTCCTCCCCACCACCCCGACGGGCAGGTTCCTGCGCGAGTCCGCACTCGTCCGTCTCCGGGTCCGTCTCGACAATCCCGATCTCACCCCGGTCCACCGTCTGGACCGCGCCACCGCCGGGCTGGTGATGTTCTCGGCACGGCCGTCCACACGGGGCGCCTACCAGACACTGTTCGAACGACGAGAGGTCGCCAAGGTCTACGAGGCGGTCTCGACGCGGCCGTCGGGCTGGGATCCGCCCACGCCGGAGATCTCCGGGCGACCGGTCCCCTTCCTCCACCGCGACCATCTCGAGAAATTGCGAGGCCACCGACGGGTCGTCGTCCGCCCCGACCTCCCGCACAACACCGAGACCCTCGTCGACGTCCTCGGTGCGGGCACGAGCGCGGCCGGGCGCCCGGTCCTGCACACGATCCTGCGTCCCCGGACCGGCCGGTTGCACCAGCTGCGGGTCCACCTGGCGGCGCTGGGGATCGCGATCCTGGGTGATCGCCGATACCCCGAGCTGCTTCCGGAGATCCCGGATGATCACTGCCTGCCACTGCAGCTGCTCGCCGGGGAGCTGGCGTTCACCGACCCGCTCTCGGGTGAGCCCCGGCGGTTCGTCACCCGCCGGAGGTTGTCCGAGGCCCCGGTGTGCGGCGACGCCAGAAGCTCAGGTGGATGACCCCGCTCGGTGAGCTGGTCGACTCGATGTGGAATCGCTCCTCGAGCCCCTCCACCCCGTCCCACAGCCGTTCCCCCCGGCCCAGGATGACGGGCACCACGACGATGTGCATCTGGTCGATCAGGTCCGCCCGGAGGAACTGCCGGATCGTGCTCGCTCCCCCGCCGATGCGGATGTCCAGGCCACCGGCCAGCTCGCGCGCGGCGTCGAGCGCCGCGGCGGGGTCGGCGTCCATGAAGTGGAACGTGGTGCCGCCGTCCAGCTCCAGCGTCGGCCTGGGGTGATGGGTCAGGACGATCACCGGGGTGTGGAAGGGCGGGGTGTCTCCCCACCAGCCACGCCACGTCTCGTCCGCCCAGGGGCCGCGGGTGGGGGAGAACTTGTTGCGGCCCATGATCTCCACCCCGATACCCGTGTTCCACCGGCTCGCGAACGCCTCGTCGACCCCCACCGAGGCCTCCCGGTCCCCGTGGAACCCCATGTCCTGGAAGGTCCGTGTCGTTAGCGCCCACTCCAACAACCGGTGCCCGGCGTGACCGAAGGGCGCCTCGTGGCACTGCCCCTCTCCCGTTCCGAACCCGTCCAGCGAGACCGAGAAGTTGTGGACCCGGACCAGTTGCCTCCGGACTCCCGCATCCCCGTCTGCGGCGGCGAGCTCCGCGACATGGGCCGCCAGATTGGCCAGGGTCTGCTCGCCGCCCTCGACGGCGTGATACTCCTCCGCCGCGCGATCGCGGAGCTCCCTCGTGGGGAACACCGTGCGGAACTCGACACGGGTCCCCCGGCCGTCGGGCTCGAAGTGCAGGACCGACTCGAACGCCTCCGGATCCTGCGCGGACTCGCCGTGCAGTAGCGCGATCCGCTCCGAGGGGACGATCTCGCGCCAGGTGATCCATTCCTGGTAGTCGGTTCCGTCCGGGCCGTGCATGACGAAGTCCCACACGCCGCCCTCGCGGAACTCGAAGGAGCGGGTGGTGGTGGTGAATCCCTCCGGTCCCCACCACCGCGCCAGGTGCTGCACCTCGGTGAACGCGCGGAACACCAACTCGCGTGGCGCGTCGATGTACCTGGTGATGGCGATCTCGCGGTCCGCGGTCGCCGACCCGGCCGGGTCCCCTCGCCTGTTCTCCCCCATGGTCTACTCCTCCTGCTCGGCCCGCGCCATCTCGCGGACGTAGTCGTCCAACCTGTCGAAGCTCTCGTTCCAGAACCGCTCGAATCCGCCGACCCACTCGTGGACGGGCCGGAGCCCGCCGGGGTCGAGGTGGTAGATGCGCTGCTTGCCCTCACGCCGATCGCGCACCAGGCCGACCTCGCGGAGCACCCGCAGGTGCTTGGAGGCACCGGGCTGGGTGATCCCCAGCTCGAGGGCGACCTCGGTCGCCGGCCGCTCGCCCTCCCGCAGTAGGACCAGGATCTCCCTGCGCTGGGGTTCGGCGATCGCGTTGAACACATCCGAGGTCGTCGCTGCCCGTGCCATGGGCGCAATCATATTCCTATATGGGAAAGTGTCAATTGGGCGTCCGCTCCCCCACCTGCGTCCGCTCCCCGCCTGCGCCCGCTCAGCAGGTGGGTGTGGGCGCCGCTCGGTTCCAGCTGTCGAGGGTCCAGCTCACGAGTTGCGGGGTCAGTGGGGAGTCCGCGGCGACCAGCCCGTTGTGGTCTCGGCCGGGGTAGGTCCGGTAGTCGAGCGGCTCGCCGTCCGCGCACCGTGCATCCACCCAGCGCTGCTGCATCGCCGGCTTGACCAACGGGTCGGCGAGCCCCTGGGCGATCAGCACCGGTGCGGGCCACGGCCCGGTCGGCGAGTTCTCCCTCAACGCCGCACCCAGGTCGCCGTCGAGAACCGCGTCGGGAAACACCTGCTCAGGGATCTGGGTGCCGCGCACGAGAGCAGCGATCGCGTCCTGTTGGTTGAAACACAGCTCGCCGATCTTCTCCACGCCGTGCGCGGTGCCGGGGTTGAGGTGCCCGGCGAGATCCAGCTCGGGGTAGACCTCGTTCCACGACTGCGCGATGTAGGCGGAGACCGTCTTGCCTCCCACCTCGTCCTTGCTCATCTCGGCGAGCGAGTAGAGGTCCGTGGCGGGAGCCATCCCGGCGATCCCCAGAAGGGTCAGCTCGGGGGCGTAGTCCTCGGCGATCTGACCGGTCCACAGCGCACCGTGCCCGCCCTGCGAGTGCCCCCAGACAACGGTGTCGCTGCTCAGGGTCACCCCGTCGAGCTGCTGCGCCGCGCGGGAGGCGTCGAGGACGTTGCGCGCCTCCACCTGACCCACCAGGTACGGGTGTATCCCCGGGGTTCCCAGCCCGACGTAGTCCGAGATCACCCCCGCCCAGCCGTGCTCGGTCACCATCTCTGTGAGCGCGGCGCCCGCCCCATCGGCGAACGGGGTGGGGCTGAGGGACGGCGCGCAGCGCGGGACGATCCCGGTTGTCCCGTGCGCCACACTGAGCAGCGGGAGCGCGTCCGTGCCCCGGTCGGCCGGCGCGATGACCGCGCCACTGACGGCCACCACGGTGCCGTCCGGGGCTGTGCTGGTGTAGAGGATGCGCCAGGCGTCGGCCCCGGCGGGGACCCCGGCGCTGAGCGTCTCGGCCCGCAGCAGCACACCGGGCTCGGTGGGCAGGGGTTCGGAGGAGGTGTAGAAGTCGTCGGGCGCCGGGCGGTCGTCACCGCGCAGCAGCAGGGCGCTGCCGACGGCGAGCGCGGCCACCAGCAGGAACACCGTCACCGCGAGGATGGTCCGCCCCCACCTGCGCAGACGCCCCGATCCGGCCCGCGAGGCGGCGCGTTCCCGGCGGCGGTGGAGCACCGGGTCCATGAGCCCGCGGAGCCCCACGAACACCAACCACGCACCCACACCGAATGCGATCAGCTCGATTGCCAGAACCGGCCAGACCAGGCACAGCAGACCCAACAGAACCGAGGCGGCGCCGCTGAACACCCCCGCCACCCGGCGGTCGGTCTCGCTGCGGATCGCGGCCATGATCGTGTGGACACCGTGGACGATCAGCGCGGTGACCATGACCCACAGCAGACTGCGGATACTGGCCGACTGCCAGACGAGCACCACGATCCCGGCCGCGGCCGTGGCGACTCCGGTGAGGATCCGCGCCCACCGGTTCGAGTGTCCGGCGCCGTCGACGCCGAGCACCGTCGCCAGTCCGACGACGACGAGGCCGGCACCCGCCAACCTGACGATATCCGGGAGGGCGAGATGGGCGAGGATCAACACCGCACCCGCGGCGATCGACACCATCGCCAACACGATTCCGACGACCCGCCTGGTCCGACCGGACCGATCGTCACCCATCTCGCTCATCGTCATCCCCTCGCGGTGGGCTCAGGTCGTCGCGCCGTCGGCACGGACCGCCCTCGAGTGAAGATATCTGTTATCCGCACCGGTCCAGGTGGAACAGTCTGCTTTGATGGCGCCGTGGATGCCGCCCGCATAGCGCCCCTGCTCCTGATGACTCTGTCCGCGTTCCAAGCCGGTCTGGCAGCTGGGGCCCCGTGGGGACGCGCTTCATTCGGCGGCACCCACCCGGGCGTGCTCCCACCCCGTCTCCGCGTGGTCAGCGGGATCGCGTCGCCGGTGTATCTCGCCGCCGCTGTGGCGCTCCACTCCGAGCGCACACCGCCACGCGCACGCGACTACGTCTCGCGCGCCTGTGTGGGCGTCGGAACCGCGGGCGCCGTAGTGAACGCCATCTCGCCGTCGCCACCCGAGAGGGTCTGGAGCGTGTTCTCCCTCGCCCTCGCCACCGCATCGTGGCGCGAACTCCGGCGCCGGCGACGAGCGCTCTGGAGCGCGTTATGCCGGGGATGCCGGCGGCGGCACACTGGAGACCATGGACGACCTGAGAGTGGCCCCCGGCCCGGGCATTCCCGACGGTCTCCACGTGCCCGCGGGCGAGCTCCTCGAGCAGTTCTCCCGTTCCTCGGGGCCGGGCGGTCAGGGCGTCAACACCGCGGACTCCCGTGTGCAGCTGAGCCTGGACCTGGCCACCACCACGGCGCTGAGCGAGGTCCAACGCGCCCGTGCGCTCGACCGCCTCGCGCCGTCGCTCGCCGGCACCGTCCTCACCATCGCGGCGTCCGAGCACCGGTCCCAGAGGCAGAACCGGAGGGCCGCTCGGGACCGGCTCGCGACCCTGCTCCGTGACGCACTGGCGCCGGAGGTCGTCCGGCGGCCGACACGGCCCACCTACGGATCGCGCCTGCGACGCCTCGACGCCAAGAACCGACGCTCGCAGGCCAAAGCCGGCCGCCGGCGCCCGAGCGCGTCGGACTGAACGACCGACGAGCCGCCTACCCGGGCACGACCGCTGTGCTGCGACCTACTGGTCGGGGGAAATCCAGTGGGACAGCTGCTCGGTGGAGACCTTCGTGAGCCACATCTGCCACAGCGGGCCGAAAGACACTCTGCGCACCCCCAGGTTCCGCAGGACGTCCAGGTCCCCGGCCCCGTGACCCTTCACGGGATGGGCGGTCACATTGACCGGGATCGACACCGCGCCGACCAGCCTGGTCACCTGGTCGGCGGACGACAGCCCCACCGGGTAGACCGAGCGCGCCCCGGCCTGCTCCATCAGCACGATGCGCTCGGCCGCCTCGGCGAGGGGATCGGAGAAGACCTCGCCGCCCAGCTTGACCGCGTCGGTGCGGCCGTTGATGACGAAGGGCACTCCGGCGTCGTCCGCCGCGCGGCGGGCGCCCGCGATGTAGTCGGCGTGCTCGTGCTTGTCCCGGACCCGGTCACCCTCGCCGTGGACCACGTCCTCGATGTTGGCCCCCACCGCCCCGGCCTCGAGCAACCGCGAGATCAGCTCGTCCGGACCGAGTCCGTACCCGGACTCCACGTCCGCGCTCACGGGGATGTCGACCGACTCGGAGATCCTGCTCACCACCCTGAGGTACTCACCGAAGTCCATCTGCTCGCCGTCGGCGCTGCCGATGGCGTCGGCGACCGGGTGGCTTCCCACCGTGAGGCCGTGGAACCCCACGCCCGCGGCGGTCCGGGCACTCCAGGTGTCCCAGACGGTCGGGAGGACCACCAGGTCACCCGAATCGTGTAGCGCGGCCAGTTCCCGTGCCCGTGCACCCACATCGGTCATCGTCGACGCCTCCTCGGCAGTAGCGGTCGTCCCTCGACACTAGGCCTGAGTCGTCCCTCGACACCAGGCCTGAGAGGACCGACCCGACACCGCCAGGAAGCTGTCGCACCGCGGGGACGGACCGACCCGGGACGCCCCGGTCGGGGTCACCGCCGCCGGAAAACGCCGCGGACGCGTGCGTCGTGCGCCACAGTGCAGGGTGACGCCGAGACGATCACCGAACGCGCATGTGCACCGACCGATCACACCGGGGGCTATGGCAACGCCGACCCGACTCGGGTGATGATGGTGCAGGCGTGCTGATGCCGTTCCACAAGAACACGATCAGCCTGAAACGAAAAGAGCCGACATGACCCAAGGCAGACAGAAGATCATCTACACCCTCACCGATGAGGCACCACGACTGGCCACGGAGGCCTTCCTCCCGGTCGTCCGTACCTTTACCGACGCCGCCGACATCGATGTGACGACGAGCGACATCTCGGTGGCCGCCCGCATCCTGGCCGCGTTCCCCGATCGGTTGACCGATGAGCAGAAGGTGCCCGACAACCTGGCCGAACTGGGCGAGCTGACCCACGAGCCCGGCACCAACATCATCAAGCTCCCCAATATCAGCGCCTCGGTCCCGCAGCTGAACATCGCGATCGCGGAACTCCAGGCCAAGGGGTACGACATCCCCAAGTACCCGTACGACCCGCAGACCCCGGAGGAGATCGAGGCCGCCGAGCGACTCTCGGCGTGTCTGGGAAGTGCCGTCAACCCGGTGCTCCGGCAGGGCAACTCGGACCGCCGCGCCCCGAAGGCGGTCAAGGAGTACGCCCGGGCCAACCCCCACTCGATGGGTAAGTGGTCGATGGCGTCGCAGACCCACGTCGCGCACATGACGCACGGCGACTTCTACGCCGGCGAGAAGTCGATCATCCTCGACCGCGCCTGCGACGCGCGCATGGAGGTCGTGACCCCGGACGGCGAGACCCACGTCCTCAAGACGGTCCCCCTCGAGGCCGGCGAGGTCGTCGATTCGATGTTCATGAGCAAGAAGGCGCTCCTGGAGTTCTACGAGGAGCAGCTCAACGACGCCAAGGAGACCGGCGTCATGTTCTCGCTCCACGTCAAGGCGACCATGATGAAGGTCAGCCACCCCATCGTGTTCGGCCACGCGGTGAGGGTCTTCTACAAGGAGGCGTTCGAGAAGCACCACGACCTGTTCGACGAGCTCGGCATCAATGTCAACAACGGCATGGTCGACCTGTACGACAAGATCGCTTCGCTCCCCTCCTCCAAGAAGGAGGAGATCATCGAGGATCTGCACCGGTGCCACGAGCACCGGCCGGAGCTCGCGATGGTCGACTCGGCCCGCGGCATCACCAACTTCCACTCCCCCTCCGACATCATCGTCGACGCGTCGATGCCCGCGATGATCCGCATCGGCGGGAAGATGTACGGTGCGGACGGCCGCAAGAAGGACACCAAGGCGGTCATCCCGGAGTCCACGTTCGCGCGGATCTACCAGGAGATCATCAACTTCTGCAAGACCAACGGGGCGTTCGATCCCACCACGATGGGCACTGTCCCGAACGTCGGACTCATGGCCCAGAAGGCCGAGGAGTACGGAAGCCACGACAAGACCTTCGAGGTGCAGTACGACGGGGTCGCGAACATCGTCGACTCCGCCACCGGCGAGGTCCTGCTGTCCCAGGACGTCGAGGCCGGTGACATCTGGCGCATGTGCACCGTCAAGGACGCGCCGATCCGCGACTGGGTGAAGCTCGCCGTGGACCGTGCCCGCGCCTCGGAGATGCCGGCCGTCTTCTGGCTCGACCCGTACCGCCCGCACGAGAACAACCTGATCACACTGGTCAAGAAGTACCTCGCCGACCACGACACCGAGGGCCTGGACATCCAGATCATGTCCCAGGTGCGTGCCATGCGCTACACCCTCGAGCGCGCGTGGCGGGGCCTGGACACCATCTCGGTGACCGGAAACATCCTGCGCGACTACCTCACCGACCTGTTCCCGATCCTCGAGCTCGGGACCAGCGCCAAGATGCTGTCAATCGTGCCCCTGATGGCGGGCGGCGGACTGTACGAGACGGGCGCGGGCGGTTCGGCGCCGAAGCACGTCCAGCAACTGGTGGAGGAGAACCACCTGCGGTGGGACTCACTCGGCGAGTTCCTCGCCCTCGGCGCGAGCCTGGACGATCTGGGGCGGAAGGACGACAACCCCAAGGCCACGATCCTGGCCAAGACGCTCGACACCGCCACCGGCAAGCTGCTCGAGAACCGGAAGGGGCCGTCCCGCGTCACCGGTGAGCTCGACAACCGGGGTAGCCAGTTCTGGCTCGCGCTGTACTGGGCCCAGGAGTTGGCCGACCAGACCGACGATTCGGACCTCGCGGCACACTTCGCTCCCCTGGCCGAGAAGCTGACCGCCGACAAAGACACGATCCTCGGTGAGTTGCTCGACGCCCAGGGCAAGGAGGTCGACCTGGGGGGCTACTACCAGCCCGCAGTCGACAAGCTGCGCGAGGTCATGCGGCCCAGCGAGACCTTCAACGCCGCCCTCGAGAGCCTCGGCGGCTGACTCGACAGCTCGCTTGTACGACCTGATCGCCCCCGTCGGCCGCGCGCCGGCGGGGGCGGTGTCGTACGGGGCGGTGTCATTTGGCGCGGTGGGAGCACCTGTCGCGGTAGGGTGAGCCAGGTCACACAACCTGGAGGGCACCATGAACCACGTCTACAGCGTCACCGAGATCGTCGGCTCCTCCCCCGATGGAACGGACGCCGCGGTCGCCAATGCGATCGCCGAGGCCTCCAAGACTCTTCGCAACCTCGAGTGGTTCGAGGTCCAGTCCGTCCGCGGGAAGCTGGATGGCGACCGGGTGGCCCACTGGCAGGTGACCATCAAGGTCGGGTTCCGGCACGAGTCCTGAGCGTCATCGGACCTTCCCCGCAGGCCGCTCCCGCTCGGCGACCGGCCGCTCCCGTGTCCGGCCGCATATAGTCGGACCAGGAGCTGGATTCGGTTCCCTGATGATGGGAGTCCGGATGCCCGGAACCGCTCACCCGCCCGCCACCACCTCCGACGCCACGGGGGATAGTGCTTCCCCGGGAGGCGAACTCCTCACCCTCGGTCTACTCGCGAGCTCCACCATGGAGAACGAGCGACGACTTCCGATACATCCTCGCCACCTCGACCGCATCGACCCGGATATCCGGGCGAAGATGATCGTCGAACGTGGGTACGCGGCCGACTTCCAACTCGAACCCGGTTATGTCGAATCGCGTGTGGGGAGGGTCGCGGAGCGCGCCGAGGTGATCGACGCCGCGGACGTGCTGCTGCTACCGAAACCCCAGCTGGGCGAGATGGCCGACATCCCGCAGGGTCGCGTCCTGTGGGGGTGGCCGCACTGTGTGCAGGACACCGGATTGACGCAGACCGCGATCGACCGCCGGCTCACCCTCATCGCCTTCGAGTCGATGAACCACTGGACCCGGCAGGGCGACTTCAGTCTGCACGTGCTCCACAAGAACAACGAACTCGCCGGCTACTGCTCGGTCCTGCACGCCCTGAGCCTCACGGGGTCCACCGGCTACTACGGGCCACGGCTGAGCGCGGTGGTGATCGGGTTCGGCGCCACGGCCCGCGGGGCCGTCACCGCACTGAACGCCCACGGGATCCACGACATCCAGGTCCTCACCCAGCGAGGGGCCACAGCGGTGGGGTCGCCGATCCACAGTGCCCACATCACCCAGCTCAACACCGACGAGGGCGCGACCCACCTCAGCATGGTTCCCACCGAGGACGGCGACGTCCTGCTCCCCACGTTCCTCGCCTCGCACGACATCGTGGTCAACTGCACGCTCCAGGACGTCACGGCCCCGTTGACCTACCTACGGACTGTGGACCTCGAGGAATTCGCCGCGGGCAGCCTGATCATCGACGTCTCGTGCGACGCCGGAATGGGCTTCGAGTGGGCGGTGCCCACCGGGTTCGAGGACCCGATGTTCACCGTCGGCCGGGGTGTGAACTACTACGCCGTCGACCACAGTCCGTCCTACCTGTGGAACTCGGCGACGTGGGAGATCAGCCAGGCGCTCCTGCCCTTCCTGCGCACGGTCTTGGAAGGGCCGGCGGCCTGGGATGAGGATCTCACGATCTCCCGCGCCATCGAGATCCGCGAGGGGACCATCGAGAACCCGCATATCCTGGCGTTCCAGGGGCGTGCCGCCGACTTCCCCCACGCACTGATCGAGTCACCGGCCTGAGCGGAGGGTCTCGACCATTCGGTGAACCGGCCGGGAGGTGCGCAGGCGGTGGAAGTCGAGATGGCGGTTCCGCGGATCACTCATGGCCGCCTGGTAGCGGTCCCGGGTGCGCGGGTAGGACGTCCACGCCCACCACAGGATCGACTCCTCTCCCCGCCAGAACAGCAGTCCGCGCCAGTTCTCCCGGTTGCCGTTCCACAGCTCCTGCCCGGTGACCACGCGGCCGATGGTGCGGCTCAGCGATCGCCACATCGCCACCGTGCGGGACGGGTTGACCCAGACGACCGTGTCCGCGCGGTCCCAGACCATGGTGCCGATCTTGCCGCGGTAGTTCCCGTCCACCACCCAGGCGTCCGGAGCGATCGCCCACTGCACGATCTCGCGCAGCTCGTCCGCCGAGGCCGCCGTCCAGTCAGGCCCCCAGTGCAGTGCGTCCAGCTCGATGTGCGGCACACCCAGGACTCCTGCGATCCGCCTCGCCGTCGTCGTCTTACCCGACCCGGAACTACCCACCACCAGCACCCGACGCACCCCGGCTCCCTCCGTTCTCACGTGGCGCCCGGACCGGAGTGGACCCCGCCGAGCCGCGCACCGACGTGTCCCGAGGGTAGCGACGCGCCCGCTGACCATAGCTCGGTACCTCGACGCTGGCGACAGGGCAGGATCGGACTGACAATTCCTTCAGGAGGCACCGTGAGCACCACACCAGGATCCCGGCCCGTCGGGGCCGACGACCTCGTCCATCTGCGCAGCTGCGTGGACCTCGCGAGGCAGGCGTTGGCGGCCGGGGACAAACCGTTCGCGTCGGTGCTGGTGGACGAGTCCGGAGAGGTGCGGTTCGCGGATCGCAACCGCGAATCGAGCGGGGACGCCACCAGGCATCCGGAGTTCGCGATCGCCCGATGGGCGGCGGAGAACATGCAGCCCGAGGAGCGCGCGTCCAGCGTCATGTACACCTCTGGCGAGCACTGCGCGATGTGCAGCGCCGCGCACGCGTTCGTCGGCCTCGGGCGCATCGTCTTTGCCTCCAGCGGGGCCCAGTACGCGGGGTGGAAAGCCGATCTCGGCGTGGACCCCGGGCCGCTCGCCCCGCTCGGGATCACCGACGTGGTCCCGGGACTCCCCGTCTCCGGTCCCGTCCCCTCGCTGGCGGAGGAGATCAGGGTTCTGGTCGAGGAGTCCTTCCGGGCAGGTCGCCGAAAGGACAGCTGAGGGCGACCGGCACCGCAGGGACGTCGGCTGACCACGGGCCGCCTCAGAGCGCGTCGGGATCCCCACTCTTCTCCACGGCATCCCAGACCCGACGCCAGTGGGCGGCCAGGGAATCGAGGGTCTCGTGCGCGTTCAATCCACTGGGCTGCGGCAGCACCCACAGCATCACGTCGCCGGGCCACCCCGGAACATCCGAGGTGTCCTGCTCCCCGTAGCCGGCCTTCGGTCGCGCGAACGCGGTCCGGAAGGCCGTGATCCCCGCGACGGCGACCACCCTGGGCCCCAGTTTCCCGGCGAGGGTGGCCACCCGGGCCGCACCCGCACGCAGCTCCTCACGGGTGAGCTCGTCGGCCCGCGCGGTCGCCCGGCCCACGAGGTTCGTCATGCCGATGCCCCGCGAGAGCAACTGCTGCTCGTCTGCGGCCGAGAGCCCGGCAGCGGCGTCGAACACGTGATCGGTCAGCCCCGCCCGGTGCAGTGACGGCCAGAACCGGTTCCCCGGCCGCGCGAACGGGGCGTTGACGGCCGCCGTCCACAGCCCCGGGTTCACGCCGACGATGAGCAGTCGCAGCCGCTCGGCGTCCGCGGGCAGGACGTCGTCGACCGCGTGCGGGTCCTCCGTGGCGAACCGGGCGAGCTCGTCGCGCCTCGGACGGCGCCCACCCAAGGGAGAGGGACGCCGCGGGACGCCGGTCACGACCGTCCGGCGTCGATCTCGCGCTGATGCACGCGGACGAGGTCACGGATCAGGTCGTCGGGAAGGGGCGTGGCCAGCGTGAACTGGATCGCGTGCGCGGTGGTCGTGTAGTTCCCGAGCCGATCCTTCAGCTCCTCGATCGCCCACGAGGAGGGGTAGAAACTCATGTGCTTCTTGGAGGAGGTGAAGTACACCAACGCGCGGTTCTTGTACTTGAGCGTCGGCATCCCGTAACTGATCGTCTCTTCGGTGTCAGGAACGAGTTGCTTGACGAGCGCCCGGATCCGTTCGAGTTCCGCGCGGCGCGCCGGGTCGAGCACGCTCAGATACTCCTCGACGGTTGTCGCCTTCTCAGCCATGGTGCGAGGCTAGCGCGTGAAACCACCCGGGCGGGCGCGACGCATAGAGGACACGCTCAGGCCTCTTCACCTGACAGGCTGGGACCATGAGCCCGACGGACAGCCCTGACGCACCATTGATCGTGGCGAACGTCGAACGGTGGCGCGAGTGGCTGATCACGAACGACGAGAGCTGCGACGGGATCTGGCTGATGCTCGCCAAGAAGGGGGTCACCTCACCCACCTCGCTGTCCTACCAGGAGGCGCTCGAGGAGGCGCTGTGCAGCGGGTGGATTGATGGCCAGCGCAGGTCGCACGACGAGAAGACGTTCGTGCAACGGTTCACCCCCCGCCGCGCGCGCTCCATCTGGTCACTGCGGAACGTCGAGATCGTCGCCCGCCTCGCCAAGGACCGGAGGCTGCGGCCGCGGGGCGTCGCCGAGATCGAGCGGGCGAGGTCCGACGGCCGCTGGGACCGCGCCTACTCCGGCTCCGCGACCGCCCAGATCCCCGAGGTCCTCGCCGCCGCGCTCGAGGCGACGCCGGCCGCCGGGGCTGCCTTCGCCCGACTCACCCGCGCCGAGCGCTACAGCGCGATCCACCCTCTGCTCGTGGCCCCGGACGACTCCGCCCTGCAGCGACGGGTCGGACGGCTGATCTCGCGGCTCACGTCACCGTGAACAAGTCCCCCACGCGACATGATGTGACGACGACGAGGGCGGCAGTCGCCACGGCGAGACGGCCGGCATGTCCGACAGTTCCCCCAGGTCCGGCTTTCCACTGCGTCGATTCTCTTGTCTACACCGTTGCAGCCGAAGACGCTCGAGCTCTCGCTATCCGATCATGTAGGCGAAGCCCCGGCCCGACTTCTCCAGTCCGCGGAGGAAACGCCTCGCCCGGCCCAGGTGGAACTCCACGTACTGAGCTTCCGATTCCACTTCTTGGACCGAGTCGCTGTCGTGGCGGGTGAACCAGGGGACAAAGTCCGCGCGGGTAATCGCGTCCAGATCGTCGGCTATCCGGGCGATGTCTCCGGGCGGGATCGCTCGCACCCACGGCAGCCATACCTCCCAGCCGTCGAGAGGCGTCACCTCTCCTTCGAACATCCGGTATGCCGGCCTAGGCTCTCCGGCTGGGTCGGACGGTTCCGACATCCTCTGGAGATTTCTCCACGCCTTGTCAAGGTAGAGCATGTCTTCCTCCGCAGGCCCCTGCTGAAAGTCGGTCGTACCCTTGGTGAAGCCGTGGGGCAGACCGACGGCGTCCGCGAACGGGTCGGGACTGATGTGAGCCCGTGGGTCGGAGAGCACCGCCTGCGTGATCTCGGCGTCGAAGGCGTATGCGTAATAGCGGATTCCCATGCGTCCAGCATCCAACCGCCACGAGGGATTCGGTAAGCCCTCCAAGTCGATCTGTGGACAACAATCGCGGGAGGTTTTCGCCTGTGCGAAACCTCCGAATAATTTCGGCAACGGTGTATACGCAGAGCGCCGGCCCAGTTCACGGGGAATCGAGCAGCTGAATTCCGTAGTCGGCGACGACGGCCCGCACCTCGGTGAGGTAGCGCTGCGCCTGCGCAGTGAGCGGGATCCCGGAATGGCTGATCCAGCCGATCTCGATGCTCTCGTCCACGTCGAGCGGGATGGCGACGATCTCTGGGTCGAGGTCGTCGCTGACGATTCCGGTGGAGATCGTGTACCCGTCGAGACCGATCATGAGGTTAAAGATGGTCGCGCGGTCGGAGACCCTGATCTCTCTCTTGCTCGACCGGGTGGAAAGGATCTCCTCAGCGAAGTAGAACGAGTTGTTCGCGCCCTGGTCAAAGGTGAGCCTGGGCAGGTCCGCGAGGTCGTCGAGGGTGACGCGTTCCCGGGATGCCAACGGGTTCTGCCTGGAGATGAAGATGTGCGGCAGGGCTGCGAAGAGTGGGTGGAAGACCAGGCCGGAATCGCGGAGAAGCTTGTCGATGACCTTCCGGTTGAAGTCGTTCCGGTAGAGCACACCCACCTCGCTGCGGAGGGTCCGGACATCCTCGATAATGTCCCAGGTTCGAGTCTCACGAAGCGAGAACTCGTACTGTTCCGCCTCGCCGGATCGCACCATCCGAATGAACGCCTCGACCACGAACGAGTAGTGCTGCGCCGACACCCCGAGCAGTCGGCGGGACGGCGGCTGACCGAGGTAGCGCTGCTCCAGTAGGGACATCTGCTCGACCACCTGCCTGGCGTAGCCGAGAAACTCCGCTCCCTCGTCGGTCAGCGTCACTCCTCGGGCGGATCGAACGAGCAGGGTGCGACCCACTCTGTTCTCCAGGTCCTTCATGGAGGCGGACATGGTCGGCTGGGCGACGTAGAGCAGCTCCGCAGCGCCGGTGATCGAGCCTTCCGCCGCGACCTCGATGAAGTAGTGCAGCTGCTGGAGGGTGATTCCCCTGGATTCTCGATGCATAGCTCAAGGCTATATGTATCCATAACAAATGGTAGTTACCCGATGACTGAACTGGGACTGCAGGATGGGGCACAGATTTTCCGCCGCGCCGAGCCCGGCCGATCACGACCCGAATTGGACGCACATGTCGAACGAATTCACGTATCGCATCACCACCACCCGCTTCGACGAGAACTACTCACCGTCGGAGAATTCCCGAACCACTACGAACTTCGCGAACCTGGCCCGAGGCGAGCACCGTCAGCAGAACCTTCGCCGGACCCTGTCGATGATCAACCATCGGTTCAATGACCTCGCACGCCGGGACAATCCGACCGGGGACCGCTACACCGTCGAGCTCGAGATCGTCTCCGCCGAGCTGCAGTTCAACTCGAAGGGCGAGGACCACCGGTTCCCCCTGATCGAGATACTGGATATCCAGATCGTCGATCGGGACACCGGAGCCCGCATCCCCGGGATCGTCGGGAACAACTTCTCGTCCTACATCCGCGATTTCGACTTCAGCGTTCGACTGCCGGCGGTCAACGAGGGCAGCTCCGAGTTCATCGTGCCCGGTGACTTCGGCGACCTGCACGGCAAGTTGTTCCAGCACTTCCTCGACTCCGAGGCCTACCGGGCGCGCTTCGAGGTGGATCCCGTGATCTGCATCAGTGTGGCCACGAGCCGGACTTACCGCCGGACCGGACACCACCATCCGACCCTTGGTGTCGAGTACCAGCAGGACGACTATTCGTTGACCGACGAGTACTTCCGCAAGATGGGTCTCCAGGTCAGGTACTTCCTGCCGCCCGGCGGTGTCGCCCCGCTCGCGTTCTACTTTCGCGGGGATCTGCTTAGCGATTACACCGACCTGCAGCTCATCGGCACGGTGAGCGTGATGGAGACCTTCCAGCGGATCTATCGGCCGGAGATCTACAACGCGACCTCCCCCGCCGCAGAGATCTACCGACCGACCCTGGAAGAGCAGGACTACTCGCCCACCCCGATCATCTACGACCGTGTCGAGCGCAGTCAGCTCGCGAAGAAGCAGGGCACGTACACGGAAGAACGCTTCATGAAGCCCCACCGAGAGCTCCTCGAGCAGTGGGCCGCCCGCTACCCCGTTCTCGTCGGATGACCACCGGAGGAAAGTCGACCATGAATCAGATCCTGCCCACGTCCATCGTCGGCAGCCTGCCCAAGCCCTCGTGGCTCGCCCAACCTGAGACCCTCTGGGCGCCCTGGAGGTTGCAGGGCGATGAGTTGGTCGAGGGTAAGCAGGACGCGCTGCGTATCGCCGTGAAGGAGCAGAGCGATCGCGGAATCGACATCGTCAGTGACGGTGAGCAGACCCGTCAGCACTTCGTGACGACCTTCATCGAGCATCTCGACGGGGTCGACTTCGAGCAGCGCGAGACGGTTCGGATCCGCAATCGTTACGACGCGAGTGTGCCCACCGTGGTCGGTGCGGTGAGCCGCTCCAAGCCGGTCTTTGTCGACGACGCGAGATTCCTACGGCAGCAGACCGATCAGCCGATCAAGTGGGCACTACCCGGCCCCATGACGATGATCGACACGCTCTACGACGGCCATTACAAGAGCCGCGAGAAGCTGGCGTGGGAGTTCGCGACGATCCTCAACCAGGAGGCGCGAGACCTGGAGGCTGCGGGGGTCGACATCATCCAGTTCGACGAGCCCGCGTTCAACGTCTACTTCGATGAGATGAGGGACTGGGGCGTGGCGACGCTGGAAAGGGTGACAGAGGGAGTGCGCGCGGAGACCGCAGTGCACATCTGCTACGGCTACGGGATCAAGGCGAACACCGACTGGAAGGCCACCCTCGGTTCGGAATGGCGCCAGTACGAGGAGTCGTTCCCCCTCCTGCAGCAGTCCAGCATCGACATCATCTCCCTGGAGTGCCACAACTCCCGTGTCCCGATTGACCTCGTCGAACTGGTCCGCGGCAAGAAGGTCATGCTCGGGGCGATAGACGTGGCCAACGAGAAGGTCGAGACTCCGGAGGAGGTCGCCGCCACGCTCCGCAACGCCCTGCAGTTCGTCGACGAAGACAAACTCCTGCCCAGCACCAACTGCGGCATGGCGCCCTTCTCCCGGGACATCGCACTGGCGAAGTTGAGCGCGCTCAGCGCGGGCACGCGCTTCGTTCGTGAGGAGCTATCGGCCATTAAGCCCTGACCTACCGGCGCCGCAACTCACCGGTTAGCGGGAGCGTCGTCGGACCGTAGCTCCTCGACGATGCCCGAACCGGTCTGAGAACGGCGGCGACCCTGGTTGCCGAGGCCAGACGGGGCCGCCACTGAAGTGCTGAGGATCAGACGTTGAAGCGGAACTCCACCACGTCGCCATCGTGCTTGAAGTACTGAACCACCGCCACACGGGTCCGAGTCAGACGCCGGTCTCCGCCTGGAGGCGTCCGGACGCGACGGCCCGACGTAGCTGCTCGAAATCGGCCTCGGCGATATCGGCGTAGGCGGCCGACCATGCCGCCGTCGCCTCGGCGAACTCTTCGGATCGTCCAAGGTAACCCACGACCGCGGCCGAGGCAGGAGACTGCCCGTGCGCCCGAGCCAGGAGCGCAGCACACAGCGAACCGTAGGAGCAGAACTGGTCGGCGTCGAGCGTGGCCGGCTCGATCGACCCCTTCATGTCGCGGAACTGCCTCCAGTAGTAGTCCACCCGGTACCGGTCTGCGGAGTCACCGGCCCAGCCGCGCATCCAACCGACGAAAAGATCGGAATTGGCCTGCAATATCCGCTGGGCGGCGACGACGCGGTGACCCTCGATGAAGTCCGTCACGCCGGGGCGACCCGGGACGATCGATCGGCGGCCCCCATACGTCGTCAGGACGGAGGGCGGAGCCTCCTTGACCTGGAGGAAAAGGATGTCGCCGGTGGGGCCTTCGACGGCGACGAGGTAGCAGCGGGTGCCGACGCTGCCGACACCCACGACCCGCAGAGCGAAGTCGACAACGCGGTACTGCTCCAATAGGAACGCTATATCTTCGCGCAGGGTAGCGCGGTATTGGGTGAAGAGATCAGTGACCTCACCCAAGGTCGCGTGGTCGACGTGGCGCAGGACGGGAGGTTGATCGACTATGCGAATGCCGCCGTCGACCGAAATGGTCGTCAGGCGATGCAGGAGCCGTTCGGAGGTGCGTGCGCGGGCCTTCTTGGCCGCTTTGCGAACCGTCCGCTCTCCTCTCTCCCCGAGGTGGCGAGCGACCGAGGACGTGTCGACCCGGGTGTAGTAGCGCTCCCGGGTCGAGAGGCGGCAGTATGCCCGCAACGTCTTGCGATAGGCGTCGGCCGCGGCGAAGGCCGCGGCGCGACATGCGTCCTCGCTCAAGCCGATATCGCGTCCGCTAATGTGCACGCTCGCGGTGAGCCGACGCACGTCCCACTCCCACGGCGCGACACCGCCCTCGTCGAAGTCGTTGAGGTCGAAGACGAGCGCGCGTTCGGGCGAGGCGAAGAAACCGAAGTTTGAGATGTGGGCGTCCCCGCAGGAGACGACCTCGAGGTCGGTGGTGGGTGCCCCGCGCATGTCGGCCGCCATGACCGCCGCCGTGCCCCGGTAGAACGAGATCGGGGATTGCAGCATCCGTCCAACCCGCACAGGCACGAGGTCCTTCAGTCTCGACGCGTGCTGTTCCTCAAGGATGCCGAGGGGATCCCGGTCGACGGGAAGGACCAGCTCGGCCAAACTCCGCCGCGGTAGACGCTTGCGCACCCGACGCCCGGCTTCGTTCGCGGATGACCGTCGCTCGCCATTGCCCATGTCGCAGGCTACCGCTTTACGGCCTGCGACGGGTGGCGGACGGTGACATCCGTCGTCGCGACTCGCACGCGGTGGATGTGACCGAATGCGGCGGCGAGGGCGGAAATGTCAGTTGTGTTGAAACGTGAACTCGAACACGGCGCAGCTCGAGAACGGCCGATCACCTGACATCGCATCTCCCCAACGACCCAGGTGTTTAAGCGGAACTTCACCCTGCTCCGTCGCCCGGAAACTGATGGACTGGAGCAAAGCGCAAGTAAGGTGAAACTGTCATCGCAGTACCGGCTAATGAGGCAGGCTTCGTGGTCGGGGTCCAGTCCTGGACCAATGTCGCGGTGATTGACGTAGATGCCCCTCCCGGCCAATCGTGACGTAGACACGAGGCTGTGCGCACGCGAAGAAGGCACTATTCGAGTGCGTGCAGGTCATGGACAATCAAACGTTCCTACACGTTGAACCTGAACTCCACCACGTCACCGTCGGCCATCACGTAGTCCTTGCCCTCCATGCGCACCTTCCCGGCGGCCTTGGCGGCGGCCATGGAACCCGCGGCGTCGAGGTCGGAAAAGGACACGATCTCGGCCTTGATAAAGCCCTTCTCGAAGTCGGTGTGGATCACGCCGGCGGCCTTGGGGGCGGTGTCGCCCTTGCGGATCGTCCAGGCGCGCGACTCCTTGGGTCCGGCCGTGAGGTAGGTCTGCAGCCCGAGGGTGTGGAAACCGGCGTGGGCCAACGCGTTCAGGCCCGGCTCATCCTGACCGATCGACTCCAGCAGCTCCATGGCGTCCTCTTCCTCCAACTCGCGGAGCTCGGACTCCACCTTGGCGTCGAGGAACACGCAGTCGGCGGGAGCCACGGCGGCGCGGAGCTCGGCCTGACGCTCGGCGTCGGTCAGCACGGCCTCGTCGGCGTTGAAGACGTAGAGGAACGGCTTGGCGGTCATCAGGTGCAGGTCGCGCAGCAGGGTGCGGTCCACCTCATCCTGCGCCTTGAACAGGGTCCGGCCGTCCTCGAGCACGGCCTGCGCCTTGCGGATCTCCTCGAGCTGCGGAAGCAGGGACTTGTCCTTGCGGGACTCCTTCTCCAGACGCGGAACGGCCTTCTCGAGGGTCTCCATGTCCGCCAGGATCAGCTCGGTGGCGATCACCTCGATGTCGGCCATCGGGTCGACCCTGCCGTCCACGTGGATCACATCCGGGTCGTCGAAGACGCGCACGACCTGGCAGATGGCCTCGGCCTCGCGGATGTTGGCGAGGAACTTGTTGCCCATGCCCTCGCCGGTGCTGGCGCCCTTGACGATGCCGGCGATGTCCACGAACGACACGACCGCCGGCAGGATCCGCTCGGAGCCGAAGATCTCGGCCAGACGGGCCAGGCGGGGATCCGGCAGGTCCACCACGCCGATGTTCGGCTCGATCGTGGCGAACGGGTAGTTCGCGGCTAGCGCGTCGTTGTTCGTCAGGGCGTTGAACAGGGTCGACTTACCGACGTTGGGCAGTCCGACGATTCCGAGGGTGAGGCTCACGAGGCCCGAGTCTACGTCCCGCCCCCTCCGTACCCCCTGCCCGCCACCCTGCCCGCCACCCCGGCCGGTCAGAGGGAGCGCGCCCGCGTGACCTCTGACAAGATGTGTGGCATGAGTGACGAGCCGAAACCGCCTCCTCCAGTCGGGACAGACGAGGAGCACGTCGACCGGTCCGTCCTCATCGGTCTCGGCGGGCGATGGGTCACCGACTGGGCGCTGCGCCTGGCCATCCTGCTCATCGCGGGATGGCTGCTGAGCCAGATCGGTGGCGCGCTGTGGGTGGGCATCCTGCCGATCCTGCTCGCGCTCATCGTGGCGACGGTCCTCTGGCCCCCCACGGGATGGATGACCAGCCACGGCGTCCCCAAAGCACTGGCCGCCCTCATCTCACTCCTCGGGTCGCTCGGAGCCGTCGCGGGCGTCCTCGCCCTGATCGCCCCGTCGATCATCGATCAGAGCGTCCAGCTGGCGGATCAGGCCTCAGAGGCGATCGTCGAGGTCCAGGACTGGCTCCGGGGCCCGCCCCTCAACATCCGCGACGAACAGCTCGACAGCGTGCTGGGCCAGCTCAGCTCGACACTGCAGGACCGCGGTGACCAGATCGCCAACGGCGTGTTCACCGGTGTGACCGCGGTGGGCTCGCTCCTCATCACCTTCGTCCTGGTCCTGGTGCTCACGTTCTTCTTCATCAAGGACGGCCCCCGGTTCCTGCCGTTCGTGCGCCGGATCGCCGGCCGCAACGCCGGCCGCCACCTCACCGAGGTCCTCACCCGCAGCTGGAACACCCTCGGCGGCTACATCCGGGCCCAGGCGATCGTCTCGTTCGTCGACGCCTTCTTCATCGGCCTGGCGCTGGTCATCCTGGGCGTGCCGCTGGCGTGGGCGCTGGCGGTCATCACCTTCCTGGCCGGGTTCATCCCCATCGTCGGTGCGTTCACGGCCGGCGCGCTGGCGGTGCTCATCGCGCTGGTGGCCAACGGCCTGACCACCGCGATCATCGTGCTGGTCGTGATCATCGCGGTGCAGCAACTCGAGAGCAACATCCTCCAGCCGATCCTGCAGTCGAAGGCGATGAACCTGCATCCGGTGGTTATCCTGCTCGGGGTGGCCGCGGGCGGCACCCTGTTCGGCATCGTCGGGGCGTTCCTCGCGGTGCCGATCCTGGCGGTGGTCGCCGTGATGCTCCGCTACCTCGGCGAGCAGATCGATCTCCGGACCGGGGACGTCACCGCGTCGGACCTCGCGTCCGCCACCGACGAGGGTCGTCTGACGGCCTGGCTCGGCGAGATGTCGAGTTCTCGGTTCGCTCCGCTGCGCAAGAGCAGCAGCGCCATCATGGCGGGGATCAAGGACACCCGACCGGGACAGGTCCACGGAGCCCCGGACAGCGGCTCCGTCGGTACGACCGGCCCGGGCGATTCGGTCGTGGGGACCCTCGAACTCGACGACGACGAGGTGGTCCCGCCGGATCCGGATGCCGACGATCCGTCCGCTGACCAGGCGAACCCTCCCACGGGGCCCGTCGACCCGAGGGCTGTCTACGGTAACCGGCCCTCGCCCTCGGAGAGCAAGCCCAACGCGCTACGGCGCTTCGGCAGATTCCTCGCTCGCCGACTCGAGAGTTAGAGTCTCATCCTGTGAGCACACGTAGGAGCGGACGCGTCCCGGCGGACGAGAGGTCCGTCGTCTCGACCGTTCGAGGCCTCCCGGCCTGGTCGGCGGTCCTCCTCGCGGTGGCCGTCACCCTCACCGGCGTGGCGATCGATTCACTCTCCGGGGGCCTCGGCACCGGCTTCACGGTGGGCTACTTCCTCGGGTGCCTCATCGCGGTGCTGGCGGTGTCCCGCCGGGCGCTGTTCGTCGCCGGCATCCAACCGCCGCTCATCATGTCGGTGCTCGTCCCGCTGGCCTCGGTGATCGCCGGAGCGGGACTGACCGCGGCGGCCTTCTCCCGTTCCCAGATGATCTCGTTGGTGCTGCCGCTGGCGACCAGGTTCCCGCTGATGCTCACAACCACGCTGGTCGTGGTCGCGATCGCACTGATCAGGGCGTTCGTCCTCGAACCCCGTAGCGCCCGCCCGGTGGCCGTCCGACGCCAGCGGGCGGCCCCGGCGCACGCCCGCCGCTGACGCTCCGGCGGATCAGACCTTCTTGGGAACCCGCAGTTCGCGGGGCAGCGAGAACGTGATGGTCTCCTGGGCGGTCCGCACCGAGGAGACGTCGTTGAAACCGTGGTCGGCCAACAGGTCCACCACACCTCGGACCAGCAACTCCGGCACCGAGGCGCCCGAGGTCACCCCCACCGTGGACACGCCCTCGAACCAGGTCGTGTCGATCTCCTTGGCGTAGTCCACCAGGTGCGCGTCGCGCGCGCCGGCCTGCAGGGCCACCTCGACGAGGCGGACCGAGTTGGACGAGTTCTGGGAGCCCACCACGATCACCAGGTCGCACTGCGGCGCCATGGTCTTGACCGCGACCTGCCGGTTCTGGGTGGCGTAGCAGATGTCGTCCGACGGCGGATCGATCAGCGTCGGGTACTTCTCCTTGAGCCGCCGCACCGTCTCCATGGTCTCGTCCACGCTGAGCGTGGTCTGCGAGAGCCAGATCAGCTTCTCGGTGTCGACGGGGATGTCGAGGGCGTCGACGGACTCTGGGCCGTCGACCAGGGTCACCACATCGGGGGCCTCGCCCGCGGTCCCCTCGACCTCCTCGTGGCCCTCGTGGCCGACCAGGAGGATCAGGTAGCCCTCCCGGGCGAAGCGCTTGACCTCGGTGTGGACCTTGGTCACGAGCGGGCAGGTGGCGTCGAAGGTGTTCAGCTCCAGCTGCAGGGCGCTCTCGCGGACGGCCGGCGAGACCCCGTGGGCGGAGAACACCAGGTTCGACCCGTGCGGGACCTCATCGGTCTCGTCGACGAAGATCACGCCCTGGTCGGTGAAGGATTCCACGACGTGCTTGTTGTGGACGATCTCCTTGCGGACGTACAGCGGGGCACCGTGCTTGGCCAGGGCCTTCTCGACCGTCTCGACTGCCCGGTCGACGCCGGCGCAATAGCCACGCGGTTCCGCGAGGAGCACTCGCTTGGTTGCCGGTTCGGCGATCATGTCGGTCTGCTCGGTCATGTCACCAGGGTACGGTTCATACTGGATTCCGACCATCACGCCTCCTTCACGCCCCCCGGCAGAGAGGTTCACATGCTCCGTCCCTTCTTCCTCACCCGTGTCTCCATCGGGGTCGCCGCCTCCGCGGTGGAGCTCGCCGTCGAGCTCCCCGGTCGCGCGGTCCAGGCAGCAGTCTCGCTGCCCGCGGTCCCCGTGAAGGTCGCCGGCAGCCTGGTGCAGTCGTACCTCCACGCCGGCCAGACCGTCGCCGGTCTCGCGGTCAAGGGCGATCGGGTGATAGCGACGGTGTTCCCCACCCGGTCGGACAAGCCGGAGTGGGCGACCTTCGACGAGGACCTCGACGACGAGGCCGGTCCCACGGGGGGCCCGGGCGGGGACCGCGGTCCCGGCGACGACGAACCCGACGTCCCGACCGGCCGCGTCACCCCACGCACCACGTGACCGCCGGATCGACGAGGTCCCCCAGCAGCCCCGAACAGCCGTGGCCCGTCCGGGTGGTCTCGGACCAGATCGCCAACTGGATCCACCGACTCGGCGCCGTCTGGGTCGAGGGGCAGATCACCCAGCTCAGCCTGCGCCCGGGCACCCGGACGGCGTTCCTCACCCTGCGCGACCCCTCGGTGGACAATTCGCTGACCCTCACCTGCCCGCCCCGCCTCATCTCCGAGGCGCCGGTGCCGGTCACCGAGGGCAGCCGGGTCGTGGTCCGGGGAACGCCCCGCTTCTACACCGGTCGTGGATCGTTCTCGCTGCAGGTCTCCGAAATTCGTCCGGTCGGCATCGGCGAGCTCCTCGCGCGCATCGAGAGGCTGAAGCAGGCCCTGGCGGCAGAGGGGCTGTTCGACCCGCGCCTCAAGCGCCCGCTGCCGTTCCTCCCGACCTGTGTCGGACTGGTGACCGGCCGCGCGAGTGCGGCCGAGCGCGACGTGGTCGAGGTGTCCCGTGGTCGGTGGCCCGACGTGCGGTTCGCCATCCGCAACACCGCGGTCCAGGGACCATCAGCAGTGCCGCAGATCCTGGAGGCGTTGGCGGAGCTCGACGCCGACCCGGTCGTCGACGTGATCATCCTGGCCCGCGGCGGGGGCTCGGTCGAGGATCTGCTCCCGTTCTCCGACGAAGCCCTGGTGCGGGCGATCTCGAGATGCCGCACGCCCGTGGTCAGCGCGATCGGACACGAGCCGGACTCGCCGCTCTCCGATCTGGTCGCCGACCTCCGCGCGGCCACCCCCACCGACGCCGCCAAGCGCGTGGTCCCGGACGTCGCCGAGGAGCGTCGCCGGATCGTCGAGGCCCGCGCCCGGACCGCGCGCGCCCTGCGCGGATGGGTCGAACGGGAGCGCGGGCAGCTCACGGCGATCCGCTCCCGCCCGGTGATGGCCAATCCTTACGGGATCGTGGACTCACGGGCCGAGGTGGTGGCCGAGGCGCTCCGGGTGGCCCGGCGGGACATCACCCGGATCGTCCAGACCGAGTCCACGTCCCTCGGCCATCTCGCGGCGCGGCTGACCACGCTCGGACCGGCGGCCACCCTGGCGCGCGGGTACGCGGTGGTCCAGTCCGTCGCCGGGGACCACGACGGCCGGGTGGTCTCCTCGATCGCGCACGCCCCGCCCGGGTCGCAGCTGCGCATCCGGGTGTCGGACGGAGCACTTTCCGCCGCCGTCCTCGGCTCCACCCCCGCCGCGGGACGGAACGCGGCCCCCACCGCCACACCCGACTCAGCCACACCCGACTCAGCCACGCCCGACTCAGCCACGCCCGAGCCCGCGACACCCGAGGAGCAGTCCTGATGTCCGACGAGCAGACCCCCGTCTCCCAGCTCGGCTACGAGGAGGCCCGCGACGAGCTGATCGAGGTGGTCCGCATCCTCGAGGCCGGCGGCCAGGACCTGGACGCGTCCCTGGCGCTCTGGGAGCGGGGCGAGGAGCTCGCCGCGCGGTGCACGGAGCACCTGGACGGTGCACGGGACCGGATCGATGCGGTGTTGGGCGACGACGACGCCGTCGGCCGCACGTAGGAGGCCACCTCCCCGAGCGCCGTGCGGGCGGTGCCCGGCCCGGCGACGGTCGACCCGCTGACTACCGGCTGCTCGGGAGCGGTTCGGCGTCCTGGACGGCCGCGGCCAGCTCCTCGAAGTCCGAGGTGGTGGCCGACCCGGTCACCGCCACGCGGACGTCGTCCAGGTCCAGCACCCACACCGGACGGACGTCGTCACCGGTGTACACGGTCCACTCCCGCCCGGTCACCGGGACAATGGTCCGGTTCGGTCGCGGTCCGCCGTTCAGTGACCGGAACGCCTCCTCGGGGGCGTCGGACTGGACCAGTTCGACGAAGCTCCGCTCCCCCGTCACCCAGCCGACGTGGCTCGAGGTGGTGTCGGCGAAGCTCTCGACCCGCCCCGAGTTCGAGGTCCACCCCTCCGGGACGTCCGGGGACCGGACCGGGAAGCCCAGGCTGCGGGCGTCCTGGCGCAGGGAGGCCTCGGCGTTGAACTCCGGAATGGCGCCCTGCTGTGGCCCGGACGGGCTGAAGGTGCACTGGCCCGCGACACCGGCGAAGATCCCGACGATCGCCATGAGCACCACCACCGACCAGAACATGTCGCGGTTGCCCTGCAGGATTCTCGGTTTCGGCTCGGCCACGGCGTCCAGTATCCCACCCACCCGGGGCATGTCGGGCGCCTGGCCCCCGGCGGGCGTCGGGAGGTGCAACAATGAGCGCCGACACCCCATCGTGCGGCGAGTGGCCACGTCTGTTCGCGCGCAGCTATCCGAGGAGCCCGACGCCACATGTCAGACGCCCTACGCCCCGACCGTAACCTCGCCATGGAGCTCGTCCGAGTCACCGAGGCCGCCGCGCTCGCGGCCGGCCGGTGGGTGGGCCGGGGCGACAAGCTCGGGGGTGACGGCGCGGCCGTGGACGCCATGCGCGAGCTCATCGGCACCGTCGACATGGACGGCGTCGTGGTGATCGGTGAGGGTGAGAAGGACGAGGCGCCGATGCTGTTCAACGGCGAGAAGGTCGGCACCGGGCACGGTCCCGCGGTCGACGTGGCCGTGGACCCGATCGACGGGACGCGCCTCATGGCCGAGGGCCGGCCCAACTCCATCGCCGTCATCGCGGTCGCCGAACGTGGGGCGATGTTCGATCCCTCCGCGGTGTTCTACATGCGCAAGATCGCGGTGGGGCCGGACGCGGTCGGTCACATCGACCTGTCCAAGTCCACGGAGTGGAACATCCTGTCCGTGGCCAAGGCCAAGAACATCGACGTCGGGGACATGACGGTCTGTGTCCTCGACCGCCCGCGGCACGCCGAACTCATCGCGGAGATCCGCGCGGCCGGGGCCAAGGTCCGGCTGATCATGGACGGGGACGTGGCCGGCGGCGTCGCCGCCGCCTCGGACGACAGCTCGGTGGACATCCTCATGGGGATCGGCGGCACCCCGGAGGGGATCATCACCGCCTGCGCCATGAAGTGCATGGGCGGGGAGATCCAGGGCCAGCTCTGGCCGCAGGACGACGCCGAGCGTCAGAAGGCCGTGGACGCCGGCCTCGACGTCGATGCGTTCCTCGGCACCGACGACCTGGTCAAGGGCGACAACTGCTTCTTCGCGGCGACCGGTATCACCAACGGCGACATGGTCCGTGGTGTCAGCTACCGCTCGAACGGCGCCGTCACCAGGTCGCTGGTCATGCGGTCGAAGTCGGGCACGGTCCGGCACGTCGAGGCCCGCCACCGCATGGAGAAGCTCCGCGAGTTCTCGGCGGTCGACTACGGGCAGGGGACGCGCGAGGGCTGACCCCACCCGGGCCCGCCGCCCACCAGAGAGGCTGCACGGCGCGGCGTGCCCGCCTACTCTGACCATATGGCTGACCAGAGTGGATTCCGTATCGAGCACGACACCATGGGCGAGGTCCGGGTACCCGTCGACGCGCTCTGGCGGGCCCAGACGCAGCGGGCGGTGGAGAACTTCCCGGTCTCGGGCAGCGGGCTCGAGCGCGCACAGATCCGTGCGCTCGGCCTTCTCAAGTCCGCCTGCGCGACCGTCAACGGCCGTCTGGGTCTCCTCGAGAAGGCCAAGGTCGACGCCATCGTGGCCGCGGCCGGACGGATCGCGGAGGGCGAGGTCGACGACCACTTCCCCGTCGACGTGTTCCAGACCGGTTCCGGAACCAGCTCGAACATGAACGCCAACGAGGTCATCGCCTCCCTGTGCGCGGCCGAGGGTGTCACGGTCCACCCGAACGACGACGTCAACATGTCGCAGTCCTCCAACGACACCTTCCCCACCGCCACGCATGTCGCCGCGACGGAGATGGCGCTGACCGAGCTCGTCCCCGCGCTGGGTGTGCTGGCCGGGTCGTTCGAGCGCAAGTCCGTCGAGTGGCGGGACGTGGTCAAGTCCGGCCGCACCCATCTCATGGACGCGGTGCCCGTGACCCTGGGTCAGGAGTTCGGGGGGTACGCACGCCAGATCCGGGCCGGGGCCGAGCGCGTGTGCGCCACCCTGCCCCGGGTGGGCGAGCTCCCGATCGGCGGCACCGCGGCGGGCACCGGTCTCAACGCGCCGGACGGTTTCGGCTCCGCGGTGGTCGAGGAACTGCGCTCACTCACGGGACTCGAGGAGCTGCGCCTGGCGGAGGACCCGTTCGAGGCGCAGTCCGCGCGCGACGGTCTCGTGGAGCTCTCCGGTGCGCTGCGCACGGTCGCCGTCTCGCTCACCAAGATCGCGAACGACGTCCGCTGGATGGGGTCCGGTCCCATGACGGGGTTGTCCGAGATCCATCTGCCGGACCTGCAGCCCGGGTCGTCGATCATGCCCGGAAAGGTCAACCCCGTACTGTGCGAGACCATCTCCCAGGTCGCCGCCCAGGTCGTGGGCAACGACGCGGCCGTGGCCTGGGCCGGCGCGACCGGGGCCTTCGAGCTCAACACCGCGATCCCGGTGATGGCCCGCAACGTCCTGGAGTCCGCCCGGATCCTCACCACGTCCACGACCCTGTTCGCCGAGCGCTGCATCGACGGGATCGAGCCCGACGTCGAGCGGATGCGCCGGTACGCCGAGTCCTCGCCCTCGATCGTCACCCCGCTCAACTCGGCGATCGGCTACGAGGAGGCCGCCCGGGTGGCCAAGCACGCCCTGGCGGAGGGGATGACGATCCGCGAGGCCGTGATCGCTCTGGGATTCGTGCCCGACCCGCTGAGCGAGGACGAGCTGGACCGCCGCCTCGACGTGTTGGGGATGACGGGCCTCGACCGCGAGCGCTGACCCCGGACGCGTCCTCCCGCACGGGGCCGACGAGACCCGGGGAGGATCAGAGCGCTGCGTGCCCGGACCGGACACGCAGCGCACCGATGCTCACCCGCTGGTCATGCCGCGTTGATCCGGCGCAGCTCCCCCGGCTCGGCGTCCGGGTGGAACTCCTCGAGCATCGTGGTGACCAGCTCGGCGATCGCCGAGCGCTCCGAGCGGTTGAGGGTGACGTGCGCGAACAGCGGATGCCCCTTGAGCTTCTCCACCACGGCCTGGATCCCGTCGTGACGGCCGACCCGGAGGTTGTCCCGCTGGGCCACGTCGTGGGTGAGCACAACGCGCGAGCCCGTGCCCAGCCTGGAGAGCACCGTGAGCAGGACGTTACGCTCGAGTGACTGCGCCTCGTCGACGATCACGAACGAGTCGTGCAGGCTCCGGCCGCGGATGTGGGTCAGCGGCAGCACCTCCAGGATCTCCCGGTCCATCACCTCGTCGATCACGTTCTCGCTGACCAGGCCCTCGAGGGTGTCGAACACCGCCTGGGACCACGGCGACATCTTCTCCGTCTCGCTCCCCGGCAGGTAGCCGAGTTCCTGCCCGCCCACGGCGTAGAGGGGCCGGAACACCACGATCTTGCGGTGGCGTCGACGTTCGAGGACGGACTCGAGCCCCGCGCACAGGGCGAGCGCGGACTTCCCCGTCCCCGCCCGGCCACCGAGGGAGACGATCCCGATCGACTCGTCCAGCAGGCAGTCGATCGCGATGCGCTGCTCCGCCGACCGGCCGCGCAGGCCGAACACCTCGATGTCACCGCGGACGAGCTTGAGTCCGCCGCCGTCGGTGACGCGGGCCAGCGCCGACGACGACTCGGTCTGGACCCGGATCCCGCAGTGGACCGGTGTCCCGCCGTCCAGACCGGCCGCCCGGGCCGCGAGGGGCGAGGCCCCGCCGTCGGAGAACAGGGTGTCCACGAGGTCCTGGGTGGCGGGCAGGTTCGCGACCCCGCTGTAGCCGGTCAGCACCACGTCCTGGGCGTGGTACTCGTCGGCGGGCAGGCCCACGGAGCCCGCCTTGACCCGCAGGGGCACGTCCTTGGAGACCAGGACGGTGTCGAGGCCCTCCGCGCGGAGGTTGAGCGCGCACGCGAGGATCCGGGAGTCCTCCCCGGTGTTCCGGAACCCGGCGGGCAGGATCGCCTGGTCGGTGTGGTTGAGCTCGACCCGCAGGGTTCCCCCCTGGTCGGTGATGGGCAGATCGCCGTCGAGCCGTCCGTGGCGAAGGCGCAGGTCCTCGAGCAGTCGGAGCGCCTCGCGGGCGAAGTAGCCCAGCTCGGGGTGGTGTCGCTTGCCCTCCAACTCCCCGATCACCGCGATGGGCAGCACCACACGGTGCTCGGCGAAGCGGGTGACGGCCCACGGATCAGAGAGCAGAACCGAGGTGTCGAGGACGTAGGTGCGTACGGTGTCGGTCACGGCGGACTCCTGGCCCGCGGCACCCGCGGGCGAGCTGGGGGTGGACCGGTCGGCCCAGGTCACCTGAAGGTGACGGGGCCGGGTGCCGGCCCCCTCCCGATCGAGTGGATCGATCATCGGCTGGGACCTCCCGACGGTCGGCTTCCCCACCGACCGTTGTGACCCACGCTACGCCCGAATCACACGAGTGTGAGTTAACTCATCGTGAATTCGTGAAGCTCCTCGATCGGTCGGAACGGAGACCGGGTCACGGCACCCTCTCGAACGCGGCGGCCAGGCCCTGTCCGCCGCCCAGGCACATCGTCTCCAGCGCGAGCCGGCCCTGCCGGCGGGCGAGCTCGCGGGCCATCGTGGTGAGGATGCGGGTCCCCGTGGCTCCGACGGGGTGGCCGAGCGAGATCCCCGAGCCGTGCACGTTGAGCCGCTCGCGGTCGGCCGCCGTGAAGCCGAACCCACCCTCCCACTCCCGCAGGCACGCCAGGACCTGGGCGGCGAAGGCCTCGTTGAGTTCGATCAGGTCGAAGTCCGCCAGGCGTAGGTCGAGCTTCCCGAGCAACTCGGCGGTGGCGGAGACGGGACCGATCCCCATCCGGGCGGGATGAACCCCGGTCACCGCCCACCCCAGTGGCCTGACGTAGGCGCGCAGCCCGAGGCTCTCCGCGCGCTCGCGGGTGGTCACGACGCACACCGCGGCGCCGTCGTTCTCCCCGCTGGCGTTGCCGGCGGTCACGGTCGCGTCGGGGTCGACCCGGGAGCGCACGGGGCGCAGCGCGGCGAGTGATGTCGCGGTGACGCCCCGTCGGGGGTGCTCGTCGGTGTCGACGACGACGACGTCGTCTCCCCGGCCCCGGGGGACCCGCACCGGCACGATCTCCTCGTCGAAGACCCGCGCGTCCTGTGCGGCGATCGCCCGACGCTGGCTCTCGGCCGCCAGCTCGTCCTGCTCGGCCCGGGAGATCGCGTACTCGGCGCGGAGGATCTCGGCGGTCTCGAGCATGCCCCCGGGGATCGGGTGGTCACGGCCGCCCGACGTCACCCGGCCCCGCGCGATGCGGTCGACGAACTCCAAGCGGTCACCGCGGACACCGCCGCGCAGGCCGAGCGAGTAGAACTCGCTGTTCGACATCGACTCCGCCCCGCCCGCGATCACCACCTCACTCGCGCCCACCGCCACCTGCATCGCGGCGTTGAGCACGGCCTGCAATCCGGATCCGCACCGTCGGTCGATCTGGATCCCAGGGGTGCGGATGTCCAGTCCGGCGTCGAGCGCGGCCACGCGGCCCAGAGCGGGAGCCTCGCCGTTCGGGTAGCACTGGCCCAGGATCACGTCGTCGACGTCGGTGGCGGACAGACCGGTGCGGTCGACCAGTCCGGAGATCGCGGCCGCGGCCAGATCGGCGGCCGCGAGCGGAGCGAGGGCGCCGTGGCGGCGACCTACCGCGGTGCGCACGGGATCGCAGACCACGATGTCGGCGAGCGCCCGGGTCATGCGGGAACTCATCGACTCACTCCACCATCATCCGGACGGTCTCGGCGACGACCGCCGGACGGTCGGAGCCCTCGACCTCCACGGTCACCAGACTGCCTAGCTGGACCCCGGAGGACCTGCGCTGGAGCGAGGTGAGTTCGATCCCCGCCCGGATGCGCGATCCCACCGGGACCGGTGCCGGGAACCGGACCTTGTCGACGCCGTAGTTGATCATCATCCGGAACCCCCGGATCTCCATCACCTCCGCGCCCAGCACCGGTAGCAGGGAGAGGGTCAGGTACCCGTGGGCGATGGTGGCGCCGTAGGGCCCCTGCGCCGCGCGGACCGGGTCGACGTGGATCCACTGGTGGTCACCGGTCGCGTCGGCGAACGCGTCGATGCGTTCCTGGGTGATCTCCATCCAGTCGCTGTAGCCCACGTGCGTGCCGATCTCGGCCTCGAGCTGCTCCAGCCCCTCGAACACCCTCATGACAGTCCTCCTCGCTGCACCAGTTGCGATGCGATGACGTTGCGTTGGATCTCGTTGGTCCCCTCGCCCACGATCATGAGCGGGGCGTCGCGGAAGTACCGCTCCACGTCGTACTCCGTGGAGTACCCGTAGCCGCCGTGGATCCGGACCGCGTCGAGCGCGATCTCCATGCCGACCTCGGAGGCGAAGAGCTTGGCCATCCCCGCCTCCATGTCGCAGCGCTCACCGGCCTCGGAGCGCTCGGCGGCGTGGAGAGTGAGTTGACGGGCGGCCGAGAGCTTGGTGGCCATGTCCGCCAGACGATGTCCGATCGCCTGGTGCTTCCAGATCGGCTGCCCGAACGATTCCCGCTGCTGCGCGTAGGCGAGCGAATCCTCGAGGGCGGCGGCCGCCACCCCGAGGGCGCGGCCGGCCACCTGGATCCGTCCGGTCTCCAGGCCCTTCATCATCTGGGCGAAGCCGCGTCCGGGCTCGCCGCCGAGCACCTGGGTGGCGGGCGTGCGATAGCCGTCGAAGGCCAGCTCACACGTCTCGACGCCCTTGTAGCCGAGCTTGGACAGATCCCTCGAGACGGTCAGCCCTGGGCCGTGCTCGACCAGGACGATCGAGATCCCCCTGTGCGCGGGCGTCGCCGACGGGTCCGTCTTGCAGAGCAGGGCGATGAGGCCGGAGCGGCGCGCGTTCGAGATCCAGGTCTTGGCCCCGGTGATCACCAGATCGTCGCCGTCGGATGTCGCGACGGTGCCCATGGCCTGGAGGTCCGACCCCCCGCCCGGCTCCGTGAGGGCCATGGTCGCCCGCACCTCACCCGTGGCCATCGTCGGGAGGTAGGTGGCCTTCTGCTCCTCGGTCCCGAACTCGGTGAGGAGCTTGGCCACCACCGTGTGCCCGCCCATGGCGCCCGCGAGGGACATCCATCCGCGGGCGAGCTCCTCGGTGACGCGCACGTAGCAGGGCATCGAGACCGGCATCCCGCCGTACTCCTCGGGGACGGCCAGGCCGTAGATCCCGATTCGCTTCATCTGCTCGATCCAGCGTTCCGGGTAGGAGTCCGCGTGCTCCATCTCGCGCACGGACGGCTTGACCTCGCGGTCGATGAACCGGCGCACGGTCGCGACGAGATCGGCCTCGTCCTGGTTCAAATCCGGCACCGGTGACACCTCGTCGTCGTCTCGACCCTCCGGTCAGGCGGGCTACGGACATCATCGTCGCAACCCACCGACCAATAGTCAATAATCATGCGCATGGTTTGCCTAGGATCTCGGATATGGACACTCGCGACGCCCGGCCCGTCGGCGGACCCTACTTCGACCAGCTGGCGGTGGGTCAGGTCGTCGATGACGCCCCGTCCGTCACCCTGACCGACGGTCTCGCCGCCGCACACCAGGCGATCCTCGGCGACCGACTGCGACTCCCCCTGGACCGCCACCTCGCCCACGCCGTCACCGGCGGCACGGTGGCCCACCCCGGCCTGGTGGTCGGCGTGGCGATCGGTCAGTCCACCGTCGTCACCCAGCGCGTGAGGGCCAACCTCTTCTACCGCGGCCTGCGTCTGCTCACCGCACCGCGGATCGGTGACACCCTGGCCACCCGGACGGAGGTCGTGGGGCTCAAGACCAACAGCCACTCACCCGGCCGCGCCCCCACCGGGCTCGCCGCGCTCCGCATCACCACCACCGACCAGGACGGACGGACCGTCCTGGACTTCCACCGATGCGCCATGCTGCCTCTGGCTCCGGACGTCGACCCGGCGTCGTGCGCCCACGCCGACGACCTGGCGACAGTCGGGACCCCCACCACCCGGCCGTGGGCGACCCCCGAAGGCTGGGACCTGGCCGCCTACCGCGCCGCGGTCCCCGGGGCCGGCGATCCCCTGCCCGCCGAGGGCACCGTCCTGCGCCCGGGCGCCGACGTGGTCTCGAGCGCACCGGAGCTGGCCCGGCTCACCCTGAACATCGCACAGACCCACCACGACGCCCGCGTCTCGGGCGCCGGCCGGCTGGTCTACGGCGGCCACACCATCGGGCTCGCGCTGTCGCAGGCCACCCGGGCGCTGCCGACGATGCTCACCGTGCTCGGCTGGCACTCCTGCGACCACGTGGGTCCGGTCCGCGAGGGCGACACCCTGAGCAGCGAGCTCGTGGTGGGGGCAGCGGTCGACCTCCCGGACGGGGGGACGGCTCTCGATCTCCGGTCGCTCGTCACCGCTCACCGGTCGGACGGTGACGCTCCGGTCCTGGACTGGTCGTACACCGTACTCATGCCGGGGAGCCCGGATCGGGGATAATGGTTGTCATGAGTTCAGAAGGCGGCACGCGGCCGGGGGTGGGCCGCCCCAAGAAGACGGCGCTCCTGGTGGCCCAACAGATCGTCGAGGACATCTCCCGCCGCGGCAACACCGTCGGGGACCGCCTGCCCCCGGAACACCTCATGCTCGAGCAGTACGGGGTCGGTCGTGGGACGCTCCGGGAATCCCTGCGCTACCTGGAACTGCAGGGCGTCCTCACGCTCAAGCCCGGCCCGGGTGGCGGGCCGATCGTGCAGCAGCCGGACGGGGGGACGCTGGCCGCCACATTGAGCCTTCTCCTGCAGTTCGAGAACGCCCCGTTCTCCACGATCATGGAGGCCCGCACGGCGTTGGAGCCCACCATCGCCCGTCTGGCCACCTCGCGGATCGACGACGCCGGACTGGCCGGGCTCGCCGAGAACCTCCGCCTGACAAGGGAGCAGATGGGCGAGCAGGCCGCGTTCTCGGCGCACTCCGAGCGCTTCCACGAGCTGATCGCCTGGAGTTCCGGGAACGCGCTCTTCGGCTACCTCTTCGATGCGCTGAGCGGCCTGATCGCCGGCGCCTCGATGGGCATCACCTACCCCAGGCGGCAGCGCGAGTTGACCTGCGACATCCATGACGAGATCTACGCCGCCATCGCCGACCGGGACGGCGACTCCGCGTCCCGGCTGATGTCGGTCCACATCCACGAGCACACCACGTACCTGGAGAAGCGGTTCCACAACGCACTCGCGAGGCCCATCCGGTGGGACCTCGACGGCTGAGCCGGATCGCAGCGCCGTCCCCGTCCGCGGCGCGTCAGATGTGGCGACCGCCGGTGATCTCCAGGACCGTACCTGTCATGTAACTCGACATGTCGCTGGCCAGGAACAGCACGACCTGCGCGACCTCGGAGGGCTCGCCGGCCCGGCCCATGGGGATCTCGGCCATCTTCTCGTCCCACACGTGCTGCGGCATCGCCAGGGTCATCGCGGTGCGGATGAGCCCCGGCTGGATCGCGTTGACGCGCACGTTCTTGAAGGCGACCTCTTTGGCGGCGGCCTTGGTCAGTCCGACGATCCCCGCCTTGGCGGCGGAGTAGTTGGTCTGGCCCTTCAACCCGACCTTGCCGGAGATGGAGGAGACGTTGACGATCGCCCCTCCCCCGTGTTCCCGCATCCGCCCGGCGGCCGCGCGGGTGCCGTTCCATGTCCCCTTGAGGTGGATCGCGATGATGTCGTCGAACTGCTCCTCGGTCATCGTGCGCATCGTGGCGTCGCGGGTGACACCGGCGTTGTTCACGAACACCCCGAGTGGCCCGAACGCCTCCTCGGCCACGTCGATCAGGTGGTCGATCGCCGCCCCGTCACGCACGTCGCAGTTCACATAGCGGGCGGCGTCCTCGCCGCCCAACCCGGCGACCGCGGCCGCGGCCGCCTCGTCGTCGATGTCCCCGATCACGACGCGCGCCCCGCTGTCGATGAACGTCCGCGCGATCTCCAACCCGATCCCGCGCGCGGCTCCGGTGACGACCGCGGTCCTACCCTCAAGAAGTCCCATGACGTGTGTCCTCTCCTCGTGCCCCCCCGGCCAGTTCGGCCAGGATCGCGTCGGTGTGTCGGCCCAGTGCGGGCACGGGCCCCATCGGTAGCTCTACGTCTGCGTAGGTGATCGGCGGGAGCAGACCGCGGACGGGTCCGGCCGGGGTGTCGACCTCGCGCCACCGGTCCCGCGCCTCGAGCTGCGGGTGGTGGACCAGTCCGGCGACGTCGTTGAGCCGGGCCGCCGGGACACCGGCGTCGTCGAGTCGCTCGGCCAGCTCCGCCGAGTCGTATCCCCTGGTCAGGGACCCGATCAGCGTGTCCACCTCGGCCCTGCGCGCCACGCGGGCGATGTTGGTCGCGTACCGCTCGTCGTCGACGAGATCCGGCCGGTCCAACACGTCGCGGACCAGCGCCGCCCACCCACGGTCGTTCTGCACCCCGATGAGCACCTGTCCGTCCCTGGTGGGGAAGGCGTCGTACGGGCAGATCGAGGCGTGCGACAGACCCATGCGCCCGACCTGCCGGTCCGCGTACATCCGGATGTACATGGGGTGGCCCATCCACTCGGCCGTCGCCTCGAACATCGACACCTCGATCGTGGCACCGCGCCCGGTCCGCTCCCGACGGAACAACGCCGACTGGACCGCCGAGAGGGCATACATCCCGGTCGCGATGTCGGAGACGGGGACGCCGGTCTTGGTGGCGGTCTCGGGGGTGCCGGTGATCGAGCACAGTCCCGACTCGGCCTGGACGAGCATGTCGTAGGCCTTGCGGCCGGAGTACGGTCCCGCGTCGCCGTACCCGGAGAGGGTGACCACGACGAGCTCGTCTTTCCGCGACCGGAGCGCGGCGGCTCCGAGACCCAACCGGTCCATCGCCCCGGGCGCCAGGTTGCTCAGAACCACGTCCGCGCGGTCGGCCAGCTCGAGCGCGATCCGCCGCCCGTCGTCGGAGGCCAGATCGAGTTCGATCGACTCCTTGCCCCTGTTGAGCCAGACGAAGTGCGAGGCCAGGCCGTGGACGGTGTCGTCGTAGGACCTGGCGAAGTCACCCTCCCCCGGCCGCTCGATCTTGATGACGCGGGCGCCGAGGTCCGCGAGGTGTCGGGTGGCCAGCGGGCCGGCGACGGCCTGCTCGACCGCCACGACCGTGATCCCCTTGTAAGGGAGCGGCCCGTCTGCCGTCATCGCGCGGAGGCTTCGCGTGTCGCACCGCGCATGAGGCCGCCACCGATGATCAACCTCTGGATCTCGCTCGTCCCCTCGTAGAGGCGCAGCAGGCGGATGTCCCGGTAGATCCGCTCGACCACGACGCCCCGCATGTACCCGGTGCCGCCGTGGATCTGGACGGCCAGGTCGGCGACCTTGCCCGCCATCTCCGTGCAGTAGAGCTTCGCGACGGACGGGGCGATGCGGCGGTCATCTCCCGAGACGTACTTGGCCGCGACCTCCCGCACCAGGGCCTGTCCGGCCATCACCCCGACCTGCTGATCGGCGATCATGGCCTGGACCAGCTGGAAGTCGCCAATGGCCGTCCCCCCCTGCGTGGTGGTGGCCGCATGGGCCAGCGACTCGTCGAGCGCCCTCTTCGCCGACCCCACGGCGACGGCGGCGATGTGCACGCGCCCGCGGGCCAGGGACGTCATCGCCGCGCGGTACCCGGCGTCCTCGTCTCCCCCCACCAGAGCCGAGGCGGGGACCCGGACACCACTGAAACCCACCTCGGACGTCGGGGCACCCTCCTGTCCCATCTTGCGGTCCTTCGGCCCCACCGTGACCCCGGGTGCGTCGGCGGGCACGAGGAACACCGCGATCCCCGGGCCGCCGGCGTCGACGGGGCGGGTCCGGGCGAACACCACGAACAGGTCCGCCACCGGGGCGTTGGTGATGAAGCGCTTGGTGCCGTCGATGACCCAGTCCCCGCCGTCCCGGACGGCCCTGGTCGCCAGCCCGGCGGGATTGGACCCCGCACCGTCCTCGGTCAGGGCGAAGGACGCGATCACCTCGCCGGACGCGATCCGCTCCAGCCACTCCGCCTTCTGATCGTCGGTGCCGAAGTTCACCAGGACCTGCCCGGCGATCCCGTTGTTGGTGCCGAACAGCGACCGCATGGCCAGGCTCGTGTACCCGAACTCCATCGCCAGCTCGACGTCCTGGGTCAGGTCCAACCCGAGGCCACCCCACTGCTGCGGGATCGCGTATCCGAACATCCCCATCTCAGCCAGCCCGGCCCGGATGTCGTCCGGGACGGCATCGGCGTCGGCGATCTCCCGCTCCCGGGGCATCACCACGGTCCGGATGTAGTGGCGGGTCGTGGCGAGGATGGCCGCGAAGTCCTCCGGGTCCACCTCGGAGCCCACCGAGTTCGCCTGCTCGCTCATGACTGTGTCCTCTGTCGTCCGTGGTGACCCTCGCGGAACCGCGATCCGGTGAAGTATGCTTCAAACTATTATCATCAATTACGGAGCGGGGCAACAGTCGCCGCCGGACCCCCGGGAGCCACCGATGGCCGAATCCAGCGAGTCGCGACCCCTTGACGGCATCCGCGTGGTCGAACTCTCCAGCTTCGTCGCCTCTCCCCTGTGCGGGCTCACGCTCGCCCAGCTCGGCGCCGAGGTCATCCGGGTCGACCCGGTGGGCGGCGCGGCGGACGTCCACCGCTGGCCGCTCGCCCCGGGCGGGACCTCGATCTACTGGACCGGTCTCAACAGGGGCAAATCCTCGGTGACCCTCGACCTCCGTTCCGACGAGGGCCGGCAGTCGTTCCGGGACCTCGTCACCGCGCCCGGGGAGGGTTCGGGCATCCTCGTGACCAACTCGGGGGGCCGGGAGTGGATGAGCCATGAGCGGCTGGCCGCGGCCCGTCCCGATGTGATCACCCTCGAACTGCTCGGGCGTCGCGACGGCCGCCCCGGCGTCGACTACACCGTCAACGCCGCCCTCGGGTTCCCCGCGATCACCGGGCAGGACGGCGAGGCCGGCGGTGGGCAGGTGGTCAACCACGCACTGCCGGCCTGGGACGTCGCCGCGGGCCTCCACGCGGCGCTGGCGGTGGTCTCCGCCGTCCGCGAGCGCGAGAGGACCGGCCGGGGCCGACGGATCGTGCTCCCGCTGGACGACGTCGCCCTGGCCACCGCCGGCGCGCTGGGTTACCTCACCGAACCGCAGGTCGACGGCTCGTCTAGGCCCGCCGTCGGCAACTACGTCTACGGCACCTTCGGGAAGGACTTCACCACCGCCGATGGGGGCCGTGTGATGGTGGTCGCCCTGACCACCAGGCATTTCCACGACCTGGCGCGGCTGACCGGCACCCGGGACGCCGTCGACGCCCTCGAATCGGCCACCGGCGCCGACTTCGGCACCGAGGCCGACAGGTACTCCTACCGGGAGGTCCTGTCCGCCCTGTTCGCCCGGTGGTTCTCCGCCCACACCACAGCGGAGGTCACGCGGGCGCTGGAGGACTCGGTGGTGCTGCACGAGAGGTACCGCACGTTTGACCAGGTGGTGGCGGAGGGCGATCTGGAGGCCAACCCGCTGTTCTCTCCACTGGACCAGCCGGGGATCGGCGCGTACCTCGCGGCCGCGCACCCCGCGACCTTCGGCGGCCGGCATCTGGCCACCGGTCCCGCGCCGGGCCTCGGGGCCGACACCGATCGCCTCACCACCGTGCACCCCACAACCGAGCACCCCACCACCCGGGAGACCTGAGGCATGACCCACAAACCCTCCGCCCGCGACGGTGTCCCCGTGTACCTCACGGAGGAACGGCTCGCGATCCGCGATCTGGCCCGCGAGTTCACCGCCCGGGAGGTCCTGCCCGTCGCGAACCGCCTCGACCCGGAGAAGGGGGACATCCCCGACGAACTCCGACAGAAGATGGCCGACATGGGTTTCTTCGGCATCATGATCGGCGAGGAGCACGGCGGGCTCGGCCTGGGCGTGTTCGAGTACTGCCTGGTCGCCGAGGAGCTCGCCCGGGGGTGGCTGTCGGTCTCCGGCCTCCTCGCCCGCGGCAACGGGATGGGCGGCGGGTTCACCCCCGATCAGGAGGCGCGCCTGCTCCCCCGCGTCGCCCGCGGCGAGTGGCTGGGCGCCTACGCCCTGTCGGAGGCGGAGGCGGGCTCCGACGTCGCCAACATCTCCTGCCGAGCCGCCCGCGACGGCGACGAGTGGGTGGTGACCGGCACCAAGATGTGGTGCACCTACGCCGACCAGGCGGACTACCTAGTGCTGTTCGCCCGCACCGACCCGGACCGGGACCCGGACAAGCCCCACCGCGGGATCTCCGCCTTCCTGGTGGAGAAGGACCGCGGTGGGTTCCCCACGGGCATCACCGGCACCCCCGTCCGCAAGATCGGATACTTCGGCTGGCAGACCTGGGAGCTGTCCTTCGACGACGTCCGTCTGCCCGCCTCGGCGCTCCTCGGCGAGGAGGGTAGGGGCTTCTACCTGGCGGTCTCCGGCCTGGAGGTCGGTCGCGCCCACACCGCCGCCCGCGCGATCGGTCTGGCCCGCGCCGCGCTGGAGGACTCGATCGCCTATGTCGCCACCCGCGAACAGTTCGGCCGACCGATCGGCGAGTTCCAGTACCTTCGCTTCGAGATCGCCAAGATGGCCGCGGACATCGAAGCCGCGCGTCAGCTCATGTACTCGGTGGCCACGGCCATCGACTCCGGGCGCCGCTGCTCGCTCGAGGCCGCCATGTGCAAGCTCGTGGCCACCGAGATGGCCGAGCGGGTGACCTCCCAGGGCGTCCAGATCCACGGCGGGGCCGGGTACACGACCGACTTCCAGGTGGAGCGGCACTGGCGCGACGCCAGGCTGACCCGCATCTTCGAGGGCACCAGCGAGATCCAGATGCGGATCATCTCGGACGAACTCCTCGGCCGCGACCACTGAGTACAGTCGCCACCATGAAGGCTGCGGTGTGCGTGGACACGGAATCCCCCCTGGTGCTCGAGGACATCCCGATCCCCGAACCCCGGGAGGGTGAGGTCCTGATCCACAACACGGCCTGCGGCGTGTGCCACACCGACCTCCACGTGATGAAGGGCGAGGTGGGGTTCCCACTCCCCGGGGTCCTGGGGCACGAGGTCTCCGGAGTCGTCGCCGAGGTCGGCCGTGGCGTGACGGCGGTCCGCCCGGGCGACCGGGTGGTGGGATCGTTCATCATGCCGTGCGGATGGTGCGAGAACTGCGCCCGCGGGATGGAGGACCTCTGCGCCACCTTCTTCGAGTACAACCGCCTGCGCGGGACCCTGTACGACGGCGAGACCAGGCTTCACCGCGCGAACGGAGAACCGCTGTCCATGTACTCCATGGGCGGCCTGGCGGAGTACAGCGTCACGCCCGCCACCGCGGTGTTCGCGCTCCCCGAGGAGCTGGATCTGGCGGATTCGGCGATCCTGGGCTGCTCGCTGTTCACCGCCTACGGTGCCGTGCGGAACGTCGGGGATGTCCGGACCGGTGAGTCGGTGGCGGTCGTGGCCGTGGGCGGCGTCGGGCAGAACATCGTCCAGCTGGCCGCGGTGAGTGGCGCCGAATCCGTCATCGCCATCGACGTGGACGAGGAGAAGCTCGCCCTGGCGCGGCGCATGGGCGCCACTCACACGATCAATTCGCGTGAGGTCGATGTGACCGAGGCGGTCATGGAGATCACCGGGGGCAGGGGCGTCGACGCCGCCTTCGAGGCCCTGGGGTCGGCCGCCACCACCCGCCAGGCCACGGACATCACGCGGGAGGGCGGCAGGGTCGTCGTGGTGGGCATCCCGCCCGCCGGAACGGTGCTGGACGTCGACCTCGCGCGGGTCGTCCGCCGCAAGATCCAGATCAAGGGGTCCTACGGCGCCCGCGCGCGCCAGGACGTGCCCGCGCTGATCCGGCTGCTCGCCGCGGGGAGACTCGACCTGAGCAGTGTGATCTCCCGGCGTGTGGGCCTCGAGGAGGCACCGGAGACCTACCAGGCCCTCGACCGCGGTGAGGTCCTGGGCCGAGCCGTCGTGCTCACCGGCGGCTGATCAGCCCCGCACTCGGCGGCACCCCGTCGATCATGCGGCATCCGCTCCAGCGCCCGCCGTTCCCCGCCCATCCACCTCATCGAGAAGAGCGTTCCGCGCACTCTCACTCGGCCGATACGTGCGAAACGCTCTTGGCGACGCGAGAACACCGCGACCCCGGACCTCCGTGACGGAGACCGGGGCCGCGGGGGGACGAGGCAGGGTCAGATCAGAAGCGGAGACGGATCAGAAGCGGAGTCGGATCAGAGCAGTTCGATGATCGTGGCGTTGGCCTGGCCGCCGCCCTCGCACATCGTCTGCAGGCCGTACCTGATGCCGTTCGCTTTCATGTGGTGGACCATGTCCGTCATGATGCGGGCCCCGGAGCCGCCGAGCGGGTGGCCGAGGGCGATCGCGCCGCCGTTGGGATTGAGCTTGGCGGGGTCGGCGCCGGTCTCGGCGAGCCACGCCATCGGCACGGAGGCGAACGCCTCGTTGACCTCGAACACCCCGATGTCGTCGATCGTCAGACCGGAGCGCTCGAGAGCCTTGGCCGTGGCCGGGATCGGGGCGGTGAGCATGATGACCGGATCATCGCCGGCGAGCGTGGCGGTGTGGACACGCGCGATCGGCGTGCAGCCGTACCTGGCGGCCGCCTCCTCGCTCATCACCAGGATCGCGGCGGACCCGTCCGAGATTTGAGAGGCGTTGCCGGCGTGGATCACGCCGTCGGACTTGAACGGGGTCTTGAGCCCGGCCAGCCCCTCGACGGTGCTGCCGCGGCGGATCCCCTGGTCGGCGTCGAAGACCCCGTCAGGAGTGGTCACCGAGACGATGTGCCCGGCGAAGAACCCGGCGTCCTGCGCGGCGGCGGCCTTCTCGTGCGAGGCCACGGCGAACTCGTCGAGCTGGGTGCGGGACAGCCCCCACCGCTCGGCGATCATCTCGGCGCCGACACCCTGGTTGGGCATGGTGCCGTCGTAGCGGCCCAGGAAGTCCTGCCCGTACGGGATCCCCTCGCCGGTGATCGAGCTGCCCATCGGCTGACGTGTCATGGACTCGACGCCGCCGGCCACCACCACGTCGTGGTAACCGGACTCGACCACCGCGACGGCGAAGCTCAGCGCCTGCTGCGACGAGCCGCACTGGCGGTCGATGGTCACGCCGGTGACCGTCTCGGGCCACCCCGCCGAGAGCACCGCGGTGCGCGCGATGTCCCCGGTCTGCTCGCCGGCCTGGGTCACGCACCCCCAGATCACGTCCTCGACGATCCCCGGATCGACCCCGGCCCGCTCGACGAGCGCGTTCAGGACCCTGCCCGACAGATCGGCCGGATGCACCCCGGCCAGTCCACCCTTGCGCTTGCCCACCGCGCTGCGCACGGCCTCCACGATCACTGCACCCATGTGCGTGTCCCTCTCTCGAACGGTGAGTATCCGGTCTCGTCCGACCGGGTCTTGTCAGTGTTGCGCATCACGTTCACCCGACGTACGGCGGCGTACGCCTGAGCTCGCCGCGGGCGATGGTGCGGCGGTGCACGGCGTCCGGGCCATCGACGATCCTCAGGGCCCGCGCCCAGGCGTAGAAGTAGGCGAGAGGGGTGTCATCCGAGACTCCGGCGCCGCCGAAGATCTCGATCGCCCGGTCGATCACGGTGCAGGCGACCTGCGGCGCGATCACCTTGATGGCGGAGATCTCGAACCGGGCCTCTTTGGCCCCGACGGTGTCGATCATCCACGCGCAGTGCTGCACCTGGAGACGTGCCTGGTCGATCTCGATGCGGGAGTTGGCGATGTGCTCCTGGACCACGCCCTGCTCGGACAGGTACCCGCCGAAGGCGTGCCGCGACTTGGCGCGGTCGACCATCAGGGCCAGGGCCCGCTCTGCCATCCCGATGGCGCGCATGGCGTGGTGGATGCGGCCCGGCCCGAGACGCGCCTGCGCGATCGCGAATCCGGCGCCCTCCTCGCCGAGCAGGTTCGACGTCGGCACCCGGACGTCTGAGAAGACCAGCTCGCAGTGACCGTGCTGGTCCTGGTAGCCGAACAGCGGGAGGTTGCGCTCGATCGTCAGCCCCGGTGTACCGCGCGTGACCAGGACCATCGACTGCTGACGGTGGGGCTCGGCGGACTCATCCGTTTTGCCCATGACGATGAAGATCTCGCAGCGCTCGTCGGCCACGCCCGTGATCCACCACTTGCGGCCGTTGATCACGTACTCGTCGCCCTCGCGACGGATGACGGTCTGGATGTTCGTCGCGTCGGAGGAGGCCACGTCGGGCTCGGTCATGGCGTACGCCGACCGGATCCTGCCCTCCTTGAGCGGCTCGAGGTACGCGGCTTTCTGCTCGTCGGTGCCGAACAGGTGGAAGGTCTCCATGTTCCCGGTGTCGGGGGCCTGCGAGTTGATGGCCTCGGGGGCGATCACCGGCGACCAGCCGGAGATCTCCGAGACCGCGGCGAACTCGAGATTGGAGATGCCGGACCACTCCGGCAGGAAGAGGTTCCACAGCCCCCGCCGCCGCGCCTCCGCCTTGAGGTCCTCCATGACGGGCGGGTGCTCGTGGTCGCCGTGCGTGCGCAGGTACTCGGCCCACACCGGCTCGGCGGGGAACACATGCTCGCGCATGAACTCCCACATGTTCTCCTGCAGCTCGACGCTGCGCTGACTGTGCGCGAATTCCATGGTGTTTTGTCTCCTGGGTCGAGGACTAGTGAAGGGTCATGCCGCCGTCGACGGTGAGGGTCGACCCGGTGATGAACGACGAGGCGTCGGAGGCGAGGAAGAGAAGGGCGGAGTCGAGCTCCGGTTGCAGACCGAGCCGACCGAAGATCGTGCGCCCGGTGATGTCGGCGAGCATCGTCTCGGGGATCTCGTCGGTCATCTCCGAGGCGAAGTACCCGGGGGCGAGCGCGTTGACGCGGATCCCGCGCCGGCTCCCCCACTGGGCCGCCAGGTCCCGGGTGAGCCCCAGGACGGCCGCCTTGGAGGCCGAGTAGGCGGCCTGCGGGGCGAATCCCGCGGTCAGTCCGAGGACGCTGGCCACGTTGACGATGCTCGACCCGGGCTGCATGACCGCCGCGCACTCCTTGGCCGCCCAGTAGGCGCCGTGCAGGTTGACGTCCACCACGCCACGGAACTGGTCGGGGGTCTCCTTGAGCGCGGGCACGGCGGTGCCGATGCCGGCGTTGTTGACCAGGACGTCGATCCGCCCGTGGGAGTCCACAGCGGAGCGGACCATCGCGGCACACGCCTCGGGGTCCGCGACGTCACAGGCCACCGTCGACGCCGCACCGCCGGCCGCGCGAAGCTCCTCGGCGAGTGCGTCGAGGCGCTCCCGTCGGCGGGCGGCCAGGACGACCGTCGCGCCGGCGGAGGACAGGGCGCGGGCGAACCCGGCGCCGAGGCCGGACGACGCACCGGTGATCACCGCGACGCGCCCGTCCAGGCGGAAGCGGTCGAGCACGGGCAGCGCCGTGGTCGGACCCGTGCGGGGGTCGACCGGCCCGCGCACGGCCCGGGTGGTGGCGTCGGGAGCGGGGGCGCCGGGGGCGGGATCAGCCATCAGCGGGTGCCTTTCCGGGAGTCGAGGATCGAGTGGCCGTACTCCACCAGCTCGCGGATCTGCGGGCCGATGTCGCCGAAGTCCTGTCCGGCCATGTCTCCGGCCTCGGAGCGGGTGGCCACACCCTGGGCGATCGCCGCGAACTTGAACGTCGCGAACGCCAGGTACCAGGGCATGTGTGCGGGATCCGTGCCGGTCGCCGAGCAGTACCTGTCCAGCAACCGCTGCGGACCGGGCCACCCGGGGCCCGTGGTCAGATTCGGGATCAGCGGGACCTCGGGCCCGTCGGGATCGCCCCAGTACAGAACGGTCTGGGCGAGGTCGGCCACCGGATCGCCGAGCGTCGACAACTCCCAGTCGAGGATCGCCTTGATCCGCCCCGGATCGTCGGCGTCGACCACACAGTTGTCCATGCGGTAGTCACCGTGGATGATCCGCGACGACGGCGAGGTGGGCAGGTCCTGGCCGAGTCGCGCGGCCAGCTCGGGGAGGCGGTCCGCGCGGACACTCGCGCTCGCCTTCTCCGACTGTCCCAGCCACCGGCGTAGCTGCCGTTCCAGATAACCCTCCGGCCGCCCCAGGTCCCCCAGGCCGACGGCGTCCTGGTCCACTGCGTGGAGAGCGACCATCGCGTCGATCTGCGCGTCGGCCATGGCCGCCTTGTCGTCGTCGGACTCCGCGTAACCCGGCGGCAGCGCGTCACGGATCACGTGACCGACGACCTTCTCCATCACGTAGTACGGGACACCGAGGTCCTCGCCGGTGGTCTCGTTGAGCACGATCCCGGCCACCGGGACGTCCGTCGACGCCAGCCCCAGCTGAATGCGCGCCTCGCGCCCCATGTCGTGGGCGCTCGGGAGGAGCTCACCCGTGGGCGGCCGACGCAGGATGAGCTCCCCGGCGTCCGAGCGGAGCGTGAACGTGAGGTTGGACTTGCCCCCCGCGATCAGCTCGGCGGAGAAGTCCGCCCAGGCCTCCTCGCCCGTGGCCTCGGCGATCTTGGGCCCCACGACGTCGGGACGGAGGAGTCGGTCGACCGGCAGGCCGGCGGACGATGCTGGTGGAGTGGTCATGGGGTGATCCTCGCGGTTGTTGGGCGGTCGGATGGCCGGATTCCGGACGGACTAGTCGTGGCCGACCGTGTGCAGGTCGTTGCCCCGGGTCTCCTTCATGATCGCCGTCGCGATGATGGTGCACACGCAGAGCACGATGATGTAGGCGCTGATCATCCAGTACACGTCCCACTCGATGAACTGCGCGTTGAGGTACGGTGCGCTGCCGCCGAAGACCGCGACGGACAGGGAGTAGGCGAAGCCGATTCCGGCCGTGCGCATCTTGGTGGGGAACGCCTCGGACATGAACGACGACAGGATGGAACCGGCGGCGGCGACCAGGGTCATGGCGATCAGCGAGGTGAGGAACAGGGTCCACGGTCGGTCGTCGATCATGCCCATGAGGAACGGGGTGGTGACGATGGTGCCGACCGCGAAGATGAAGATCACCGGGCGTCGGCCGATCTTGTCCGACAGCAGGCCCCACAGCGGGAGGGTGCACAGGGCGATGAGCTGGCTGCCGAAGATCATCCAGAAGGCGGCGCCCGCATCCATGTCGCGCTGGGTGATCGCGAAGGTGGAGGCGTACGAGCTCCAGGTGTAGTGGGCGACGGTGACGCCGGAGACCATGGTCACGACCAGCGCGACGGCACGGGCCAGACGGCCCTTGGAGAAGGTGGCGACCGGGGAGGTCGGGTCGGCCGCGGCCGCCTCGGCGGCCTTGTCGAAGACGTCGGACTCCTCCATACCGGCCCGCAGGTACAGCACGAAGAGGGCGAACACGGCACCGAGCAGGAACGGGATACGCCAGCCCCACTCGCCGACGGCGGACTCGGACAGCACGGCGGTGATGGTGCCTCCGACGCCGTAGGCGATGACGGTGCCGCCCATGATGGCGACGAAGACCAGGCTCCCCCACATCCCGCGACGGTGGGGCGGCGCGATCTCGGCGACGTAGCTGTACGCGGTCGCGGACTCGCCACCGTGCGCGAACCCCTGGACGATCCGGCACAACAGGAGCAGGACGGACGCGAAGACACCCAGGGTCTCGTAGCTCGGCAGCAGGCCGATCAGCAGGCTCGCGCCCGCCATCATGAGCATGGTGGTGATGAGGACCCACTTGCGGCCCTTGACGTCGGCGATCCGGCCGAAGACGATCCCGCCGAGCGGTCGGACCAGGAAGCCCACCGCGAAGACCGCGAAGGTCGCCAGCAGTGCCGAGACCGGGTTCTCGTTGTTGAACATCGCCGCCGCGATGAACGGGGCGAACACCGCGTAGGCGGTCCACTCGTACCACTCGAACAGCTGCCCGGTGGTGCTGGCGGCGAGCGATCGCTTGGCGTTCCTGTTGCCCTCGGCGGACTGCGTCGGGGTGACCTCTGGGGGGAGGTCGGGGCGGATGCTGGCCTCGGCCATGTCATCTCCTTCGGGTCGGGATGAGGGGAAGGGGGTGTCAGGAGGGGGTGTGTTCGTCGCGGAGCTCGCGGCGACGGATCTTGCCGGTCTGGGTCTTGGGCAGTTCGCCGACCACGTGGACCTCGCCGGGTCTCTTGTAGGCGGCGAGCCTGGAGGCGGCAAAGGCGACCAGTTCCTCCCCGGTGGCGGTGCGGCCCGCCTTGAGGGAGACGAACGCGACCACCTTCTCGCCGCGGTACTCGTCGGGCAGGCCCACGACCGCGGCCTCGAAGACCGCGTCGTGCTCGTACATGACGTCCTCGACCTCGCGCGGCCAGACCTTGTATCCGGAGGCGTTGATCTGGTCCTTGAGCCTGTCGACGAGGTAGACCCAGCCGGCGGAGTCCATGACGGCGACATCACCGGTGTGCAGCCGGCCGCCGGGCATGGTCGAGTCGGTGGCCGCGTCGTTGCGCCAGTAGCCGGACACGATCTGGGGCCCGCTGAGGACCAGCTCGCCCTGGTGACCGGGCGGGACGGGTTGGCCGTCGACCCCCACCACGCTCGCGTCGACCCCCGGGAGCGGGACCCCGACGGAGAGGGTGCCGCTGGACTCGTCCACGGGGGCGCGGAGTCCCGGCGGGACGGCGACGACCCCCGAGGTCGTCTCGGTCATCCCGTACGCGTTGTGGATGTAGTGCCCGAACCGCTCGCGGAACCGTTCGACCGTCGACGGCGGGATCGGCGCTCCCCCGCTGTAGAGCGTCTTGACGGACGCGAAGTGGTCCGGGCCGGCCTCGTCCAGACGCATGAGCGCGTTGAAGGCCGTGATGGACCCGATCGTGTAGGTGACCCCGTGTTCGCGGAAGGCGTCCAGGACGACCTCGGGCCGGAAGCGCCCGGCAAAGACCAGGGTGGTGTCCCCCAGCAGGCCGAGGGTCGCGTTGATGACGGCGCCGGTGATGTGGAACAGCGGTGCGATCGCCAACACCACGTCTCCGGGCACGATGCCCACGAAGTCGGCGAAACTCCGGGCCACGGCCACGACGTTGGCGTGCGAGTTCATCGCGCCCTTCGGGGGGCCGGTGGTCCCGGACGTGTAGGTCAACAGCGCCAGATCGTCCGGGGACACCGCGACGGGAGCCGGGGTCCGGCCCGAGAAGTCGGAGATGAGCCGCACCAGATCGCCGTCCTCCGACGGCGTGCTGTCCTCCGTGCCGCCGAACGCGCGGGGGTCGTTCCTGGTCTGGAGGTCCCGCTCGCTGGTGCTCAGGATCCATCCGGCGTCGGTGCCCTCCACGCTCTCGCGGATCGCGGCGACGTCCCGGTCGGTCGCGATGATCCCCACCGCGCCGGAGTCCTCGACGGGCAACCGGAGCTCGCGGCCGAAGTACATCGGGTTGAGCACCACGGCGGCGGCGCCGATCTTCCACAGGGCGAGCAGGGCGATCGCGTACTGCGGGATGTTCTGCAGGTGGATGCCGACGCGGTCGCCGACGGCCACGCCGCGCTCCTGCAACGCGGCCCCGAGGGCGTCCGACATGCGGTCGACCTCGCGCGCCGACAGGAGGGTGTCGAAGTACGCGATGGCGGTCCGGTCCGGACTGGTCTCGACCCGGTCGCGCCATGCGTCGACCAGCGTTGACCGCCGCCCCACGAGGCTCTCGTCGAGACCCGGGCGGTACAGCTCCCGCCACGGGCGCGGGTTCGGTCCGCTCATCATCGCCCTCCGTTTCCGTCGGCCCGACCGATCGATCGCTCGGTCCGATGTAGTGTTACCCACACCACAGCACGTGTCAAGTGATCGACAGCTAGGGTTTTTCGATGACCGAGGAGAGTCCACCGATGAGCGACTGGCGAGAATTCGGGCCCGACACACTGTCGCCCCCGCTGCGGGCCGCGCTGGTCGTCTTCGCGCGACACGGGTACCACGGCGCCTCGATCAGGATGATCGCCGAAGAGGCGGGCCTGTCGGTTCCGGGTCTCTACCACCACTATCGCTCGAAACAGGCGATCCTCGCGGCCGTGGTGGACACCGCGATGGCGGAGATGCTCCAGCACACCGGCGCTGCCGTGGAGGACGCCGGGAGCCACCCGGTCGCCCGCTTCGAGAACCTCGTGGAGTGTCTGGCGCGCTTCCACATGGCCAGGCGGGACCAGGCGTTCGTGGCCTCCACGGAGATGCGGAGCATGGACCCGGACGTCCGCGCGCACCACATCGCCCAACGCGACTCCCAGCAGGCGATGCTCGAGGAGGCCATCCGGGCCGGCGTCGACTCGGGGGACTTCGCCTGCGAGCACCCCGAGGACGCGGCCCGCGCGATCTCGTCGCTGTGCGTGTCGATCTCCTCCTGGTTCCGCCCCGACGGCCCGCTGACGGGAGACGACGTGGTGGCACGACACCTGTACTTCGCCCGCGGCATGGTGGGCGCGGGCCGGGCCGGCGGGGGTGCCGACCTGTCACCGCCCCCGCGGTGACCGGCCCTTGCCCCGCGGCGCCTGCCGCCGGCCGCGTTCCTGGTCACCCCGTGCCTGGTCACCCCGTGACTGCTCACCCCGCGCCCGCGCCTTCGCCGCCGCTTTCTGCCGGGCGTTCAGCTTCTCCCTGGGTGCGTCCCCGGCATTGCGTGACGTGGCGGCGGTGCGGCCGCGGACGATGCCCACGAACTCGTCGATCATTACGTCGCCCTCGCGATCCGACGACCAGGCGACACCCATGCGGGTGGCGGGCACGCCCTCCAGCGGGCGCTCGATGACGTCCCGGCGACTCAGCGAGCGGGCGTAGGGCTGCGGTAGGACCAGTAGTCCGACCCCGGCCGCGACCAGGTCCACCGCGGCGGAGACCTCGTCCGGGGACGCGGTGATCGCGTCGACGGGGTCGAGCCACCGCTCCCCCTCCAGTTCGGCCGGGGACAGGGACTCGTAGGCGCCGATCTCGTGGCCCCGCGCCGCGAGCACCGCCATGGTCTCGGTGTACAGCGGGATGCGCAGAAGTCCGGCCGGGGCGGAGCGGGGGGCGTGATCGGCCTCACGGAGGAACACCACGTCGACACCGCCCCCGCCCGGCGTCGGCGCCAGCTCCGCCCGGGGGTCACCCACCCGCCGCGCCGAGATCGGCACGAGCGGATTGCGTTCGCGCCACCGGGTGAGCCACTTGTCGGGTTGCACGCCCGGAACGAAGCCGATGGCCAGGCTCCGCCGGTCCGGACCGATATCCTCGTTCACCCCTCAACGGTAGCCGCTGCCCGACTGAACCGGATTCGGCGATTGCGGACCGTCTCGGCCCCCGGGCCACTACCGTGCGTGTCGCCGGGCAGCTCCGGCGCCATCCCACAGAGGAGGACCCATGACCCACGTATTCCACGGCGTCGACGAGTTCCGTGCGGCCGCCGGCCTCGATCTCGGTGCCGGTGACTGGTTCGTGATCACACAGGACCGCATCGACTCCTTCGCCGACGTCACCGAGGACTGGCAGTGGATCCACGTCGACCCTCAGCGGGCCGCCTCGTCCGACATGGGATCGACCGTCGCCCACGGCTATCTCACGCTGTCACTGATCCCGCGCCTCAGCTCCGGGTTGTTCACGTTCGAGGGCATCGGTCGCGCGATCAACTACGGACTCGACAAGGTGCGGTTCCCCTCCTATGTCCGCCCCGGCGACAGGATCCGGGCGGTGGGGCGGGTGGCGTGGACCCGTGACGCGCAGGCCGGCGGAGTCCTCGCGTGCGTGCACTACGCGATCGAGGTCGAGGGCCGCGACAAGCCCGCCTGCGTCGCCGAGGCACTCATGGTGGCGTTCCCCGAGCAGGACTGAGCACCCCGGATCCGGGCGCGCATCCGGAACATCTACTGAATTCAGTTCACTTGATCTATCGTGGAGAGGTACACCCCCAGCGCCGGAAGGGCCGAACACATGGAGCGTTTTCAGGATCGCGTCGTCATCGTCACGGGTGCGACGGGCGGTATCGGGACCGAGATCTGCGGCCGACTCGCGGCCGAGGGCGCCGCCGTCGTCGTCGCCGATCTCCCCGGCACCCGCCTCGACGAGGTGGCCTCCTCCCTCCCGTCCGGCCCCCACCAGACGGTGGAGCTCGACGTGTCGTCCGAGGAGCAGTGGAACGCCGCGGTCTCCCGCATCATGGAGACCCACGGCCGGCTGGACGTCCTGGTGAACAACGCGGCGATCGGCAGCCTCAAGACGCTGGAGGACGAGTCCCCCGAGCACTGGCAGCGCGTGATCGACGTCGACCAGACCGGCGTGTGGCTGGGAATGAAGCACGCGGGCGCGGCGATCGAACGCACCGGCGGCGGGGCGATCGTCAACGTCTGCTCGATCCTGGGCAGCGTCGGCGGGTTCGGCAACAGCTTCGCCTATCACGCCGCCAAGGGCGCGGTGCGGACCATGTCCAAGAACGCCGCGATGCACTGGGCCACCAGGGGCGTCCGGGTGAACTCCCTGCACCCCGGATTCATCGAGACCCCCCAGCTCCTCGAGCGCTACGAGGGCAGCCAGCGCCATCGGGGAATGCTCGACGGCACCCCGATGGGGCGCCTCGGCACTCCCGCGGAGATCGCCGGCTGCGTGGCCTTCCTGGCCAGCGACGACGCCGGGTTCATGACCGGTGGCGAGCTCTATGCGGACGGCGGCTGGACCGCACGGTGAGAACGCCGTCCGGGTCCGCCGGCACCCGCCGGCGGGCCCGGACCGCGGGATCCCTGCTCAGGCGGTCACGAAGCGTTGCACGCCGGCCGACGAGACCTCGTCGACGACGACGTCACCCCTCGACACCAGGACGTCGAGGTGCGCCATCGTCTCGCAGGTCGCGATCATCTGGTTGAACACGTCGAGCGAGTCGAAGGCGCGCTCGCGGCGGGTCCAGGGCAGCCCCGACGCCACCTGGAGCCCCGTCGCCCCCTGACGGGCGCGCACTTGCGCACGCGTGGCGTCCAGTCTCGAGTCGTGATGGGACAGGAGCTCGCGGACCCGGCGGTGGACACTCCCCCCGACCTGGCCGTGCGCGGGCAGCATGAGCGTGTCCGGACGCTCCAGCATCGCCTCGAGCGAGGCGAGATAGTCGCCCAGGGGGTCGTCCCACCCCCCGAGCTCGAACCCGATCGACGGCGAGATCCTGGGCAGGACGTGGTCACCGGTGAACGTCACGCCGAGGGCGTCGTCGTCGAACACCAGGTGCCCCTTGGTGTGGCCGGCGGTCCGCCGCGCCTCCATCGGTCGCCCGGCCACCGAGACGGGGCCCTCCTCGGTCCACGTGTCGGGCAGCTCCCAGTCCTCGGCCAGCCAGGGCTCCGCCAACGACTCGACCCGGGACGCCTCGGCGATCTCCGGGGCGCCCGCCCGACGGAGTTGGTCGAGCGAGTCCGTGGGCACGCTGGTGCGAAGTTCGTGGAGCTCTGTCAACCCGGGGCGTTCACCACCGCCCAGGTGAATGCGGCTGCCGACGCGCCTGCGCAGCTCCGGCCCCATCGTGTAGTGGTCGCGGTGGATGTGCGTCACGTGGACGTCGGTCACCTCGTCGAGGCCGACGTCGACCGACCGCAGTCCGTCGCGCAGGATCTCGAGGTTGCCCGGGACGTTCCACCCGGCGTCGATGAGAGAGACCCCGTCCGGGCCCTCGATCACGTAGACGTTGATCGCGCGCAGGCCGTCCTGCGGCATCGGGAGGGGGATCCGGTGGACGCCGTCGGCCACCGGATGGCACCCGAGGTCGGTCCAGTCCGTTCCCTCGGTGGTCACGAGTCGGAGACCATGACCTGTTCGTCACCCATCACCATGATGGCGCGGCCGCCCATGGAGCCGACGTGTTCGGCGGCCTTCGCCCACTCGGGGCTCTCGAGCATCGCGTCGTAGGCCTCCTTGGAGTCGAAGCTGAGGACCGACACCCCGTCCCAGCCCAGCGAGTGCTTGTTCCCGCCGGCCTCCTTGACGGCCGTGTGGGACCAGCGACGCAGGCCGGGTAGCGGGTAGGTCACCTCGGCGTGCTCGCCCCGCCACCAGGTGATGAACTGCTCGTGGGTCCAGTCGCTGGGCTTGGACGCCATGACGATGAGGTTGTACACAGTTCCTCCGTAGTTGAATTCACTTCAGTATCTACACCGACGGTACCACCGCGGCCGGCCGCACCGTCCCGGAACGGAAACCGCCTCAGTGCACCAGGCGGAAACACGCCCCCATGACCGAGTCCGAGACCTCGGGCAGCGTTCGGCTCCCGCCGGGCCGGTACCAGTTCCACACGGAGTTGAGCAGTCCGAGCACGAACCGCCCGAGCTCGACCGGGTCGCGTCGCGGGAACTCACCCGAGTCCATGCCCCGCTCCAGCAGTCCGGTCCACTCCCGCTCGACCACCCGGACGAGCTCACGCGCCCTGACCCGCTCCTCCTCTTCCCGCTCGGACGAACGCGGGGTGGCGAGCATGTCGATGTGGTGCAGCAGGATTCGCGCCTGGAGCGCCTCGGTCTCACTGATGTCATAAGCGCTGGAGATCGCCGCCCGCAGCGCGGTCTCGGCGTCGCCGACTCCCTCGACCGCCACCGTGAAGCGCTCGTGGTACCTGGTGAGTTCGGCGCTCATGATGGTGAGCAGGCAGTGCGCCTTGGACTCGAAGTAGTGGTACAGCGCGGTCTGACCGATCCCCACCTCGCCGGCGATCGTCGCCCACTTGGTGTGCTCGTAACCGACGCTGCCGAAGTTGGCCACCGCCGCCTCGAGGATGACGTTCCTCTTGGACCGCGGGCCCTCAGTCTTGGTTGGCGCCATCGCCCGTACCCCCCGTGTTCGTGATCATCCGTCCAGGTTAAGGGAAAGTGAGTTCAGGTCACACCGGTATGCATCCAGATGGCGGCTGACCGACCCACCCCCGGCCTGCCTCAGTCTCCGAAGATCTCCGCCGCGAGGCTCGCCGCGCCCTTGCGGTCCAGTTTGCCCACCCTGGACTGCGGCAGCACCGACACCGACCGCACGAACTCGGGCCACTTGAACTTCGGGAAGTCCGCCGCCTCCAGGTGGCGGCGGATCTCGTCGAGACCGAGAGGCTCACCCTCCGAGACCACCAGCGCGGCGGTCCGTTCTCCCAGCACCGGGTCCGGCACGGGGACCACGCACACCTGGTGGATCCCCGGGATGGCCGCGAGCGCGCCCTCGACCTCGTTGATGTCGATGTTGCGTCCGCCGCGGATGATGAGGTCCTTCTCCCGACCACGGATGCTCACGCTGCCGTCGTCGTGGATCACGGCCCGGTCGCCGGTGGCCAGGAAGCCCTCGGCGTTGACGTCGGGCGCCACCGGGGCGCCGTCGCGGGCATACCCCACGAACAGGGACGGCCCGCGCACCTGCAGGGAACCGAGCGCCCCCGGCTCGAGCACGGCCCCGACCTCGTCGACGACGCGCACCTCGGTGCCGGGGAACGGGCGACCGTCCCGCCCCAGGCGCACCTCCACGTCGTCCGTCGGCGACGGGGTGGTGTGGCCGAGGCATTCGGACATCCCGAAGACCCGTAGCAGGGTCGTGCCGAGTTTCACCTCGGCGTCGTGCAGGGCCTTCTCGTTCATCGGACCACCGCCGACGGTCATCGCCCGCATCGCCGTCAGCGCCCCCTCGGCGCCGTCGACCAGGGTGAGTTGCAGAGCCATGGTCGGGACCAGCATCGTCCAGGCCACACGCTGGTCGCGCAGGAGCGCGACCGCCGTCTCGGGCTTCCATCTGTCCAGCGCCACCATCGCGCCCCCGAGCATGGTCGGCAGGTACATCCCGAAGCAGATCGCGGCCGCGGAGGACAAGGGCACCAGGGCGCCCACCGCGTCCCCGGGCTCGAGGCCCACGGCCTCGATCGTCGAGCGGCACGCGTAGCGCAACGCGTCCTCGGTCTGGATCACGCACTTCGGGCGTCCGGTGGACCCCGAGGTCATCGCCGCCACCGCTCCCCCGCGCCAGCGCTCGACCCCCTTCGAACGACCGTCCGCCGGCCCCGCGACGACCCAGCCGTCCAGTGCCCGGCCGACCTCGACGAACCCGTGCTCGGCCAGCCCCCAGACCTCGGCGGTGTCGGTGGCGGTCACCACGACGTCCGGCTGCAGGTCTTCGGCGGCGAAGTCGAACTCCGAGCGCGTCGCATGCCCGCTCATCACCGCGAGCATCCCGCCGGCCAGCCCCACGGCCACGGCGGCCGACACCGTCCGCCACGAGTTGTCCGCGCGGATGAGGACGGTCGGTGGGCCGTCCACCGCGGCCTCGATGACCTCGGCGAGCGCCCGGGCCCCGGCGAGGACCTCGGCGAGGTCGTGGGCCCCGTCCCCGTCCACCACGGCGACGTCACCAGGGGTGCGGGCCGCGCGGTCGATGACGTCCTGGGCGAGCTGCTTCATTGGGCTTCTCCTAAGCGATCAGTGGTCCGACGGCGTGTCACGCCGCGGACGGGTCGGTTCCGGGGACGACGACGAGGCGACCGGATGCCCGACCGTGTCGCAGATCCTCGTAGGCCGCGGGAACCTCGTCCATCGTGCGCTCCTCGACGACCGAGACGATCTCACCCTCGGCCGCGAGGGTGAGGACGGCGGCCAGGTCGGCGTGCGGGCCCCAGAAAGGTGCGGAGACCCGCCACCCGCGGGCGACCGACCCCTGCTTGTCGACCGTGAGGGCCCCGCCCGCCGAACCGATCACGGTGAGTCCTCCTCCGGTGCCCAGCATGCGGGCGCCCGCCGCCACCGTCTCCTGCGCGCCGACGAAGTCGAAGACCAGGTCGGCTCCCTTGCCGGCGGCCAGTCGCTGGACCACCTCGGCGGCCTCCACGACCGAGGCGACGGCGTGGTCGGCCCCGAGCTCGGTGGCCAGCGCCCGGGCGCTCTCGCGGGGGTCGACCGCCACCACCACCTCGGGCGAACGGGATCTCAACACCTGCAGAGCGAGGTGGCCGAGCCCGCCGATCCCGATCACCACGACCACCGAGCCCCTCACGCTCACCGGCTGCGACTGGACCGCGTGGTAGGCGGTGAGTCCGGCGTCGGTCAGCGGGGCGAGGGCCGGCCCCGCGTCGGGGTCGACGGCGACGAGATGGCGCGCCGCGGGGACGAGCATGTAGTCGGCCAGTCCCCCGTCCCGCCCGATCCCTCCGCCGACCGCGCCCGAGAGGCGGACGCAATAGTTGTCCCGCCCATTCCGGCACCTGCGACACTCGCCGCACGACCACACTCCGTGCACGGCGTAGGTCACGCCGATCCGGCTCTCATCGACGCGGTCGCCGACAGCGACCACCGTGCCCACGACCTCGTGACCGAGGGTGAACGGGAGGGTGAACGGCATCAGCCCCTCGGGCGCGTCCATGATGTGCAGATCCGACTGGCACAATCCGGCGGCATCCACCTTCAGCAGCAGTTCACCGGGCCCGGGACGAGGCACGGGGATGCGGTCGAGCCTGGGGCCCGAACCCCATTCGTGTAGACGCCACGCCCGCATGGTGGCGGGCAGCTCGACTCGCGACGCCGGAGAAGTCATCGCGCCGTCCACCCGCCGTCCACGGTGAGGACGTGGCCGGTCACGTAGCTCGCGGCGTCGGAGGCGAGGAACAGCACCGCGCCGTCCACCTCGCCCGCGCGGCCACCGCGGTTGAGCATGGTGTTGCGCCGCACCCATCCTGCGGACTTCTCGTTGGCGAACAGCCCGTCGGTCATCTCGGTGTCGAACCATCCGGGCACGACGGCGTTGACCCGCACGCCCCGTCGGCCCCACTGGCCGGCGAGCTCCCGGGTGACGCCGATGACCGCCGACTTGGAGGCCGCGTATCCGGCTCCCCCGATGGGCGCCGTGGAGACCAGCCCGATCACCGACGAGATGTTGATGATCGAACACGGCCGCCCCTCCGGCAGTGCGTTGACGGCCGCGGCCGAGAGGTGGAAACCGGAGGTGAGGTTGACGCGCAGGATGTCGTCGAACTCCTCCGCGCTCTCGGTGAGTGCATCGGGCGGGCCGGGGCGGCCGGCGTTGTTGACCAGGACATCGACGCCGCCGCCGACCTCCGTGGCCGTCGCGACGAGCCGGGCACGATCCTCCGGATCCGTGATGTCGCACTCCACCGGAACCAGCCCGGACACCTCGGCGGCCAGTCCGGCGAGGCGCTCGGCACGGCGGGCGGCGGCGACCACCGTCGCGCCCGCCGCCGCGAGGGTGCGGGCGAAGCCCTCCCCGAGTCCAGAGGACGCGCCGGTCACCACCGCGACCCGCCCGGTGAGGTCGAAGAGCTCGGTCGGGTTCGACATCAGTAGACCGCCGTCCGTCCGCCGTCCACGGGGATCAGCGCGCCCGTGGTGTACCCGGCCTGGTCGGAGGCCAGGTGGACGACCAGACCCGCGATCTCCGCCGGGTCACCCAGGCGGCCGGCCGGGAGCCGGTTGACCACCAGGCCGAGGAACTCGGAGTCCCAGTCCGCCGCCATGTCGGAGGCGAAGGCGCCGGGCATGATGCAGTTCACGCGCACCGAGGGTGCATACTCTTGGGCGAAGGCGCGGGTCAGGGCGTTGAGGCCGTTCTTCGAGGCGGCGTACGTGGCCTCCGGCGGGCTCGGACGCTCGGCGCCGATGCTGGAGATGTTGATGATGGAGCCGCCGCCGGCCTGCACCATCCGGTCCCCGGCCACCGCCATGAGGCGGAAGGGGCCCTTGAGGTTGACGTCGATGGTCTTGGAGAACAGCGCCTCGGAGACCTCGAGGGCGGACGGCGCGAGCGGCGCGATCCCGGCGTTGTTGACCACCACGTCGATCGATCCGTGATCGCGGACGACCCGGTCCACGGCGGGCTCGATCGCGTCCCAGTCGCCCACGTGCAGCGCCAGCGGGTACGCGGCCTGTCCTGTGGCGGCGGTGATCTCGGCGGCCACCGCCTCGCACTGGTCGGCCTTGCGGCTGGAGACGATCACCGTGGCGCCGGCCTCGGACAGGGCCAGCGCCATCGCCTTGCCGAGGCCGCGGGTCGCGCCCGTGACGAGCGCGACCTTGCCGGCCAGAAGGGCGGACTTCTCGCTCATGATCAGGCCTCCGTCGGGGTGGGGGTGTACTTCTTGAGTTCGAGACGCGCCATGGTGCGCAGGTGGACCTCCGTCGGGCCGTCCGCGATCTGCAGGGCCCGGGTCAGGGCGAAGAACCGGCCCAGCACGTTGTCGTCGCTCACCCCGGCGGCGCCGTAGGTCTGCACCGCGCGGTCGACCACCTTGTGGGCGGTCTCCATCGCGGAGACCTTGATCGCGGCCACCTGCATCCGTGCGGCGGCGTTGCCCTGGGTGTCCATCAGCCAGGCGGCCTGGAAGGTGAGCAGGCGGATCTGGTCGATCTCGATGCGGCTGCGGGCGATCCACTCGCGGACCACCCCGCGCTTGGCGAGCGGCTCGCCGAACGCGACCCGGTCCTGCGCGCGCTGGCACATCATCTGCAGCGCCCGCTCCGCGATGCCGATGCCGCGCATCGCGTAGTGCATCCGGCCCGGACCCAGACGGCCCTGGGCGATCAGGAAGCCGTCGCCCTCCTGGCCGAGCATGTTCTCGGCCGGCACCCGGACGTCGGTGAACGTGACCTCGCCGTGGCCGAGCCGGTCGTGGTAGCCCAGCATCGGCAGATCGCGGACGATCTCGATCCCGGGGGTGTCGGTGGGGACGAGGATCATCGACTGCTGCCGGTAGGCGGGCCCGTCCGGGTCGGACTTGCCCATGACGATCATGAGCTTGCAGTCGGGGTCCAGGATGCCCGAGGAATACCACTTGTGGCCGTTGATCACGTACTCGTCGCCGTCGCGCAGGATCGTGGTGCCGATGTTGCGGGCGTCCGAGCTCGCCACACCGGGCTCGGTCATCGCGAACGCCGAGCGGATGTCGCAGTTCAGCAGCGGCTTCAGCCACTGCTCCTTCTGCGCCTCGGTCCCGTACATGGCGAGGATCTCGATGTTGCCGGTGTCCGGCGCCGAACAGTTGATGGCCTCGTTGCCGATGATCGACCGGCCGACGATCTCCGCCAGCGGCGCGTACTCGAGGTTGGTCAGGCCCGCGCCGAGTCCGTCGTGGGCCATGAAGAGGTTCCACAGGCCCTGCTCGCGCGCGGTGGCCTGCAGGTCGCGCATGATCTGTGGCTGCTCGTGCGGGTTGTCGTTCTCCGCGATCTGCCGGTCGTAGACCTTCTCGGCGGGGTACACGTGCTCGTCCATGAAGGCGTAGAGCTTCTCCGCGAGTTCCGCGGTTCGGCTCGAGTAGGCGAAGTCCATGATCGTTCTCTCGTTTCTCGAAAAAGGTGGCGTGACGTGGAGGTGGCGCGTCAGGCCAGCCGGGCGATGCCGGTGACGATGAGCTGGCGGATGGTCTCCGGCAACAGCTCCTGCGCGGGGTCGTGGTGTCGCCCCTCGCGGTGCCGCCGCAGGTTGTGGCCCATGATGGCCGCCATCTTGAACCGACCCAGGGCGTCGAACCACGTGAAGTCCGTGAGCGGACCGGCCGTGGCGGAGTAGATGTCGATCAGCTCGCCGGGCTCGGGCAGGCCGGCGACCTCGCGGCCCACGCCGGGGAAGTTGGTGCCGTCGGCAAAGACGAGGAACCACCCGAGTTCGACGCGAGGGTCGCCCGGGCTCCAGATCTCCCAGTCGATCAGCGCTGCGGGCTCGGTCCCGTCGGAGAGGATGTTGCCCAGTCGGTAGTCGCCGTGGACCAGCACCGGGGCGACCGGCTCCGGGATCGCGGCGGTGAGCAGTGCCTCGAGCCGGTCGGCGTCGGGGACCAGCTCGGGCGGGACCGCGCCCATCGTGCGGACCCAGCGGGCGAGTTCGTCCGCCGGGGTGAGCACCTCTCCGTCGATGGGCAGTGAGTCCAGGGGCACCGCGTGCAGCGCGGGAAGGATCTCCGCGGCCCGTCGCATCCGGGCGGCCGCGAGTCCCGGCTCGACGGCCGGGTCGTCGAGGACCGGCTCGAGTGACTCCCCGCGCACCAGATCCATCGCGAACCATGCCGGGGACTCCTCGTCGGTGGCCCGGATGCCGGGAACCGGCACCGCGGTGTCGGCGAGCGCTGACATGATGCGCGCCTGCCGGAGCATGTCGTGCCGTCCGACGGCCTTCTGTCCCGGAGGCACCGACTTGATCACGAACTCCTCGCTTGCGCCCGCGATACGGTACGTCAGCCCGGAGTGCCCACCCAGCATGGGATCGAGAGGTCCGAACGGGCCCCGGACCACCTGGTCGACGAGTCCGGTGATCACCCGGTCGCGCAGCCGCGACTCGTCGGTGCCCGGTTCGTTCGTGCTCGCGTCGTTCGTGCTCGCGTCGTCGGCGGTCTCGGAGGTCGTCATGGCCGTGGCTCCCGGGGAAGACCGAGCACACGCTCGGCGAGGATGTTGTGTTGGATCTCGTCGGTGCCACCCGCGATGCGGTAGCCGGGGGCGCCGAGCACGTGCTCGGTCCAGGCCCAGGTGCCCCACTTCTCGCTGCGGAGGCTCAGTTCCGGGCCGAGGAGCAGCCGCACGGCCTCGGAGGTACGGGCCATCGTGTCGGTGGCGAGCAGCTTGCCCACCGACGCCTCGGGGCCGGGCTCGCGACCGGCACCCACTGCCGCCGCGACCCGCATCCCCACCAGCCGCTGGACGAAGCTACGGGTGACGAGGTCGGCGACCGCGTCCCGCTCCAGAGCGTCGAGTTCGCGACCGGCGTTGCGGGCCAGCTCGACCGCCTGGTCGGCGTTGTCCAACCCGAGGTTGCCCGAGTCCAGCCGTTCGGCCGCCAGGACGGTGAGGGCGACCTTCCAACCCTGGCCGACCGGCCCCAACCGGTAGCGGTCGTCCAACTCGACGTCATCGATCAGGACCTCGTTGAACGAGGTCCCGCCGGTCATCTGCCTGATGGGGCGGACGGTGACACCGGGCGCGTCCATGGGGACGATGAACATGGTGAGGCCCTGGTGCTTGGGCACATCCGGGTCGGTGCGGCACACCGCGACGCCGTAGTCGGCCACCCTCGCCCCGGAGGTCCACACCTTGGACCCGTTGAGCACCCAGCGTCCGTCCTTCTGCACGGCGCGGGTGCGCACGGCGGCGAGGTCGGAGCCGGCCTCGGTCTCGGAGAACAACTGGCAGGCGATGAGGTCGGTCCGGAGCATCGCGCGGACGTACTCCGCGCGCTGGTCCTCCGTGCCCCATTGCGCGATGGTCGGGGCGATGAGCTGCTGGGTCACCGGGAACATCTCGGTGCGCTGGGGGAGGTCGTAGTCCGCCTCCAGGCGGCGGAAGGCCAGGTCGTAGGCGATCGGCAGGTCCCGGCCGCCGTACTCGGCCCCCCAGGTGACGGCGCCGTATCCGGCGTCGAACTTGGCCTGCTCGTACTCGCGGCGTCGATCGGTCTCCTCGCGTTCCTCCTCGGCGGACCAGTTCTCGAACACCACGACGCCGTCCGGCCCCTCGCCCCAGGGGCGCGACTGACGGGGGCTCGCGACGGACTCCAACCACCGGCGGGCCGAGTCGAGGAAGCCCCGGAGCCCGTCGTGCTGGTCGACGCCGCCCTGATCGGTGACGAGCTGATCGGGAGTGGTGCCGGTCATCGCCGACCTCCTTCCAGGACGGTGCACGCGCTGATGCCGGGCGCGCCGTACACGTGGGTGAACCCGAGCCGCGGGTCGCCGGGGACCTGACGGTCACCGGCCTCGCCGCGGAGCTGGGTGACGATCTCGTGGACCTGACGCAGGCCCGAGGCGCCGATCGGCTCACCGTTGGCCAGGCACCCGCCGTCCGTGTTGACGGGCAGGCGGCCGCCGATCTCCGTCTCTCCGCGCTCGAGCATCCCCTCCTGCTCCCCGTCCTCGCAGAATCCGCACTCGGCGAGGTGCATGATCTCGGCGCCCGATTCCGTGTCCTGGAGTTGGGCCACGTCGATGTCTGACGGGGACACCCCCGCCGTCTCGAACGCTCGACGGGCCACCACGGTGCTCACGCTGCTCGGCTCGCCCTCGCCCTGGACGGACGGGGCGAACACCTCGAAGGACCCGAACGGGCGGGTGCCGGTGGAGACCGCGCGGACGGCGACCGCTCGGCCGCCCATCCGGGCCGCGACGGACTCGGACGCCAGCAGGATCGCGGCCCCGCCCTCCCCCGGGTTGCAGAACATGAACTGCGTGAGCGGGTCGTTGACCATGGGCGAGGCGGCGATCTCCTCGAGCGTCTTGGGATCGCGCCGCCAGGCGTTCGGGTTGAGCGAGCCGTTGCGGTAGGCCTTCTCCGCCACCCGGGCCAGCGTGGTCTCCGAGATGCCGTGACGGGCCATGTACCGCGTGATCTTCATGGCGAAGAACTGGGTGGTGACCATGAGCCCGTGGGTGCCGTACCCCTCGGTCAGGCCCCACTCCCCCGGCTTGGGGTCGAACGCACCGCGGGGGTGCTTGTCGAACCCGACGGCCAGCGCCACCTCCGCCGCGCCGGAGCGGATCGCGTTGATGGCGGAGACGAGGGCGCTGCCACCGGTCGCGCACCCGTTCTTGACGTTGGTGAAGGGGATCCCGGTCAGGCCCAGGTCCGCGACCAGCGTGTCCGCGAGCCCGGATCCGTCACTGCCTCCGAACGCGATCTGGACATCGGACCACTGGAGTCCGGCGTCGGCCAGCGCGGTCCGGATGGCGGAGACCGCCATCTGACGCCCGGTGACCCCGTCCTGGCGTCCGAACTTCGACAACCCGGCTCCGACGATGTGCACGTCAGACATCAGACCTCCTTCTCACTGGCGGATTCGGCACCGGCGTCCGCGGTGGCGGCGGGTGTGGGATCGAGCGTGAAGCTCGGCACCGGATCGGACTCCACCAGGACGACCTGCCTGCCGATCAGGTCGATCGGCGACGTGCCCTCGAGCAGGGCCTCGACCTTGACGCCCTCCGGGAGTTCGACGTAGCCGACGGCGTAGGGGCGGAAGCCCCCGGCCGGAGGAACGTACGGCGGCGACTTCGGGGGGAACCGCTGGATGGTGGCGGTCCACACCGTGCCGGTGGTGGACAGGTCGATCCCGGTGGTCTCGGACCCGCCGCAGCGCTGACAGCTCACGGAAGCGGGAAACGCCACGGTCGTGCAGTGCTCGCACCGGCTCCCCCGCAACCGCGGTGAGAGGGTCTGGTTCTCGGTCATGGTGTGCACTCCTGTTGGTCCGTTGACGTTCCCCGCTCCGTGATCGGTCAGATCAGCGGCCGACCCACTTGGGCTCGCGCTTCTCGAGGAACGCCTGGATGCCCTCCTTGCCGTCCTCCGACTGCAGCGAGTTGCCGACCGCGAAGTGCTCCATGATCATGAGCGACTTGATGTCGGCGTCCAGGCCCTGGTTCACGGCCATCTTGGTCAGCTTCATCATGAACGGGCTCTTGTCGGTCAGGGTGCCGATGAACTCCTCGACACACTCATCGAGTTTGTCGGCGGGGGCCGAGTCGTTGATGAGGTCGAAGTCCTTGGCCTCCTGGCCGGAGAGCAGCTTGCCCGTGAGCATGAGCTCCTTGGTCTTGCGCAGACCGATCATCCGCGGGAGGCGGTAGATGGGGCCGGCGCCACCGAAGAGGGCGCGACGGATGTGGAAGTCGCCGATCTTGGCGTCGTCCGCGGCGATCGCGAAGTCGCACGAGATCATGAGCTCGAAGCCACCGGCGGTGACGTAGCCCTCGAGGACGGCCACGGACGGCGTGTTCATCGAGTAGAGCCGGTCGCACACCTGGGCCGAGAGGACGCCGACGTCCATGGCGTTGGTGGTGCCGACGAAGTCGCCCAGCAGCTCGTCGAGGTCGAAGCCCGAGCAGAACTGGTTCTGGACGCCGCGGAGCACGAGCACCTTGAGCTCGGGGTCCGCGTCGACCTCCTTGATGATCTCGTCGAGGCGGTGGAGCAACTCCACGGTGACGGCGTTCTTCTTGTGCGGCCGGTTGAGCCACACCCGGGCGACGTCGCCGTCCTTCTCCAACAGAACGTGATCGGTCTGAGCCATGGTCTTTCCCTTTCGTGGAACTTCCTGAACTGGATTCAGTTCATGTCTACACTGCGATTCGGGCCTCGTCAACCTCTGTGCAAGACAGGTTTTCCGTGGCCCGGCCAGACCCGCCGAGGGGCGGATCCGGCCTGGTCAGAGCTCCGGAGAGAGCGGGTAGATCTTGAGACTCTCGGAGCGGAAACTGATGACGACGGGCTCGCCCCTCTTCGACCGCCGGAGCCAGTCCCCGTGGACCGCGGCGGAGGCGCGCAATCGGTACTCCTCCGGCCCGGCGCCCACCTGGACGTCGTAATACCGGCCGCCGAACTCGGCGGACAGCAACGTGGCGTCGAGCGTGATCTCCTTGTGTGAGACGTCCTCGTCCGGCCGGTGGAGGCTGATGTCGTCCGGCCACAGACGGGCGGAGACGGCTCGGCTGTCGCCCGTCTCGCAGCGCAGGGGCAGTTCGGTCCCGGCCGCCGTGGTCCACTCCAACCCCGAACGGTGGAGCTCGAGCCGGTTTGACATCCCGATGAAGTCGGCCACGTACTCGCTCACGGGGTGGTCGAACACGTCCTGCGGGGTCGCGAGTTGTTCGATCTTCCCCTGCTTCATGATCGCGAGTCGATCCCCGAGCGCGAACGCCTCGGAGTGGTCGTGGGTGACGAAGACCGCGCCGAACCCGAGTTCGTCGTGGAGCCGGCGGATCTCGGTGCGCACCTGGTCACGGAGCAGCGCGTCGAGGTTGCTGAGTGGTTCGTCGAACAGGACGAGGTCCGGCCGCGCCGCCATCCCGCGGGCGACCGCGATCCGCTGCTGCTGCCCACCGCTCAACTGCGAGGGGTAGCGGTCGAGCAGGTGGCCACAGTCGACCATGTCGGCGGCCTGTTCCACGCGACCGGAGTTGAGCGCCTCCTTCATCTTGCGGGCCCTGAGCGGGTACGCGATGTTCTTCCGCACCGTCATGTTGGGCCACAGCGCGTAGGACTGGAACACCATGCCGATGCTCCGCTTGTTGGGCGGGACGTTGACCCGGTCACCGGAGTCGAACATCGGCTTGCCGTCGAAGGAGATCGATCCCTTCTCCGGGGTCTCGAGGCCGGCGAGACAGCGGAGAGTGGTGGTCTTGCCGCACCCACTCGGCCCGAGCAGGACCAGGAACTCCCCGGCGTCGATCTCCAGATCGAGCTCGTCGACGACGACGTTGTTTCCGTATTGCTTGGTGAGACCGGAGATCTCGATTTTCGCGGTCATTGGTCTTCCTCACATTCACGCCGGCGGGATCGCGCGGCTCGGTCACCTACGAACAGGGCGGGCACACGCCCGCGGGACGACATCACAGCTTCTCCAGCACGTTGCGTCCGCCGATCAGCATCGCCACCGCGACGCCCGCACCAGTGACCGCGGACATGAGGATCGCCATGGCCGCGACGAGGGTGTAGGAACCGTTGCTCCAGTGGTCGTAGAGCAGGGTCCCCATCACCTGGGTGGTCGCGGAGCGGACCATGAGCGAGGCCGCGAACTCGTGGGTCAGGAGGATGAACATGAGCGCGATGGAGCTGAGGATCGTCGGCCGGAGCATCGGCAGGGTGATCCTGGCCATCGTCGCCACCGGGCCGGCTCCCGACACCGCCGAGGCCTCCTCGTACTTGTCTCCCATCGAGATGAGCGCGGTCAGCTGCATACGGGTGGCGAACGGGATCATGAGCACCACGTAGACCAGGATGATGACGGCTTTGGTCCCGTAGAGGATCAGCGGCGGCTCCGTGTAGGTGAGCAGGAAGCCGACGCCGAAGATGACGGCGGGGATGCCCATCGGCAACGCCGTGATCAGGTCGGCGACCGTGCGCAGGATGCGCAGGTCCTGCCTCCGGACCATGAGGTTCGCGACCCCGAAGCCGATGGGCACACAGATCAGTACCGCGACTATCGAGGTCACGACACTCGTGACGACCGAGTCGACGATGCCCGGGGTGGTGACCAGCGCCCTGTAGTTGCTGAGGGTGAACAGGTCCCAGGACAGCGTCCCCGACCAGAACGGGGTCAGTGACACGATGATCACACCCGCCAGCGGCAGGACGAGGGCCACGAGACCATAGACGGAGACGATGGCCGTGGCCCAGTGTGAGGACCCTCCGACCGGGGAGAAGGACTTGCCCCCATGGGTGACGAACCGGGTCTGGTTGCCCAGGAGCGCCCGCTGGCCGAACACCACGATGATGCCCATGATGACGAGCGGGGACCCCGCCGCCGCGGCGGCGGCGAAGTTGATGGGCGATTCCGAGGCCCGGAGGTACATCTCGGTGGCCAGCACCTTGACGCCCTCGTTCTGGCCCAGCAGGAGGGGCGCGGTGAACTGACCGAGGCCCAGCAGCAGGGCCACACCTGCTCCGTAGACCAGCGACGGTCGCAGGAGGGGCAGGACGACCTTGAAGAACGTCCCGATGGTCGTGGAACCGGCGATCTGGGCGGCCTCGAGGTGCTCGCCGCTGATGTTCTGCATCCCGGCGCTGACGAAGAGGTACACGAACGAGGTGAGGCTGAACCCGGTGATGATGATGATCCAGGTGGGGCTGTAGACGTTCACCGGTCCCGAGTTCAGATCACTCCACCAGGGCAGCATCCGGAGCAGGATGTTGACGTACCCGGGGCCCGGGGAGAGCAGGAACGCGAATCCCACGACGTTCGCGACCGACGGGATGACGATCGGCAGGATCGGGACCAGGCGCAGGAAACCCATGCGGCGCGGCAACCGGGTTGTCGCGAAGGCGAGGACGGTGCCGCACACCATCGCGATCACCAGCGAGAAGAACGCGAGCGCCGCGGTGGTCTGCAGGGTGTTGACGATGTCTGCGCGGCCGTACTGCGATCGGTAGCCGGCCGCACCGTTCTCGAACGCCAGTGACTGGAGCTTGAAGAGCGGCCAGACCACCAGGTACGCGAGTACGAGGATCAATGCCGCATACATCAATCGGTGTCGCCATAGCGATAGCGGACCTGAACTTTTCACTTCGATCTGACCTCAGCTCGGGGTAGTACGGTGCGGGATCGGCGGGGTGCGGACGCCCGGCCCGCTGCGAGGGGACACCTCACTGCGGGCCGGGTCGGGACTCAGCCCAGGAAGAGCTGTTCCCACTGGGCCTGGTACTCCTGGACCGCGTCGGGGCCGAGGGTGTCCGGATCGCCCAGCTCCACGTCCTGCGCGGTGACGGTCGAGCCCGGCACGCCCGTGCCCGGGACGTCCGGGAGGACCGAGAGGTAGTCGGCCGAGATGGCCTCCTGGCCCTTGTCCGTGATGAGGAAGTCGGCGAGCAGCTGCGCCGCGTTCGGGTTCGGCGCCGAGGCCAGCACGTGCGAGTACCAGGGCACGCCCCACGGGTTCTCGGGGAGGGCGAAGTCGACCGGTGCGCCCTTCTCCTTCTCGGTGAGGACGTTGCTCGCCGCCATCGGTGCCACCCACACTTCACCCGAGGCCAGCGCCTGGGTGATCGCGACCGCGCTCGAGTAGACGCGCGGGTTGGTCTCGGCCAGGCGGTCGAGGAAGTTCTCGCCGTAGTCCACGTCGATCTTGCGGTACATGTCGACGTAGGTCGGGATGCCGTTCGGGTTCTGGATGCCGACCTTGCCGTCGAACCGGGGGGCGAGGGCGTCGTCCGGCGTCTGGAGTCCCTCGGGGACCTCCGCCGTGTTCCAGCCGAGGCCGAACACCGTCGCGCTGGTGAGGAAGAACTTGTCCTCGAGCACGCTCTCCTCGGGGTCGTAGTCGGGGTTCTCCAGCGAGGGGGCCACGACCTCCGCCGAGTAGTCGGTGTCGAAGCTGCGGTTGATCCACCCTGCGTCCGTGGTCATGTGGACGTCCGCGACGCCGGACCCGGTGCTGTTCTCCACCTCGATCTTCGGCAGGATGTCCGCGTCCGTCCCTCGCACGTAGGTGAGGGTGATCCCGGGGTACTCCGCCTCGAACGCCTGCTTGAGCGCCTCGAGGTTGTCCGGGGAGTGCGTGGAGTAGATCGTCACGCTCCCCTCCTCCTGGGCGGCCGCGACGATCTCGTCCCACGAGCCCGCGAGCTCGGAGCCCGATCCGGAGTCCGAACCGCACCCCGACAGGATCAGCGCGAGCGCCGCCCCGCTGGCGACGGTGGCCTTGATTCTGGAAAAGCGCATCGCTTCCCTTTCCTGTGACGGCGTCTCCCTAGAGAGCCGAATTGAACTAACTTCAGTAAACTGTATGACCCAGGTCACGTGAATGCAAGAGCCGGCGCCTGTTAACTTCGCCGGAATCACAACTCACTCGGCGTCAGCCGACGAACCTCTGCTCCCAGGAGGCGACGTACTCCTCCACGGCCGTCGTCTCGAGGGTCTCCGGGTCGGCGAGCTCGATGTCCTGGGCGACGACCTCCGAGCCGTCGACCCCCGTACCCGCGATCCCCGGGAGCGCGGCGATGTAGTTCTCCGAGAGCGCTGCCTGCCCGGCCGGGGTGAGCATGAAGTCCGCGAGCACCTGGCCCGCGTTCGGATTGGGTGCGGCCGCCAGGACGTGTGAATAGAACGGGATCCCGATGGGGTTCGCGGGAAGTGCGAAGTCGACGGGCGCGCCCTTGTCGCGCTCCGCCAGGACGTCCATGGACGCCCCCGGCGCGGCCCATATCTCGCCCGAGGCGAGCGCCTGGGTGATCGCGGGCGCACTGCCGTAGATGCGGGGATTGACGCCGGCGAGCCGGTCGACGAATCCCTCCCCGTAGTCGACGTCCATCCTGCGGTAGATGTGCACGACGGCGGGGAATCCGGCGGGGTTGACGACTCCGACCTTGCCGTCGAACCGCGGGTCCAACAAGTCCTCGGGGGATGCGAGCCCGGCGGGCACGTTCGCCGTGTTCCACGCCAGGCCGATCGAGGTCGCACTGGTGACGAAGAAGGTGTCGTCCAGCACCCCGTCCGCCGCCCGGTACTCCGGCTCGTCGATCGCCGGCGCCACCACCTCCACCGAGTAGCCACCCGACTCGAGGCTGCGGTGGATCCACCCGGCATCGGTGGTCATGTGGACATCGGCGACGCCGTTGCCCGTCTGGTTCTCGACCTCGACCTTGGGGGTGAGGTCGGAGTCGGTCCCGCGGACGTAGGTGAGCGAGATCCCGGGGTATTCGCTCTCGAACGCGGTCTTGAGCGCCTCCAGGTTGGCCGGGGCGTGATTGGAGTAGATCGTCACACTCCCCTCGTCGTTCGCGGCCGCGACGATCTCGTCCCACGAACCGGCGAGCGTCGACTCCTGCCCCCCGCCCGAGCCACAGGCCGGGGCGACGACGGCGACCGTGGCGATCACCGCCAGCACCGAGATCATTCTCGAGAGCTTCATCTCGTCCTTCTTTCTCTACGGGCACCGGTCTTTCTTTCCGGCGCCGTTTGCGTGCATGACATGGATGGTGGTTCGGCCTCTGCGGCCGCGGCGTGCTGTCGTTCGGGGGATCACGGCGACCGGGTCGCCGGACAGCAACCGACCCGCTGGCCCCACACCTCGGGACCAACGGGTCGGTACACATCACGGACCCCGGTGAGCACAACGGGGGACGAGGTCAGCCCACGAAGGTGCGCTCCCATTCGGCCTGGAACTTCTCGACCGTCTCCGGGTCCAGATCCTCGTAGTCGGCGAGCCCGATGTCCTGGGCGATGACCGACGAGCCCTCCACGCCCGTACCCGGAATGTCCGGGAGCGCGGCGATGAAGTCGGCGGAGATCGCCTCCTGTCCCTTCGGCGAGATGAGGAAGTCGGCCAGCACCTGAGCGGCGTTCGGGCTCGGCGCGGAGGCGAGGACGTGGGTGTACCACGGCACGCCGAACGGGTTCTCCGGCAGCAGGAAGTCGACCGGTGCGCCCTTCTTCTTCTCCGTCAGAACCGTGCTGCCCGCCATCGGGGCGGCCCAGACCTCACCGGAGGCCAGGGCCTGGGTGACGGCGACGTTGCTCGCGTAGATCCGCGGCTCGACGGTCGCGAGTCGGTCCACGAAGCCCTGGCCGTAGTCGACGTCGATCTTCTGGTACATGTCCACATATGTGGGCATCCCGTTGGGATTCTGGATCCCGACCTTGCCCGCGAACTTCGGGTCGATGACGTCGTCGGGTTCCGTCAGTCCCTCGGGGACGTTGACCGTGTTCCACCCCAGCCCGAAGACCGTGGCGCTCGTGACGAAGAACTTGTCCTCGATCACGCTGTTCTCCGACTGGTACCCGGGCTGCTCCAGGTTCGGGGCCACGACCTCGGTCGAGTAGTCGGAGTCCAGGCTGCGGTTGATCCATCCGGCATCCGTGGTCATGTGGACGTCCGCCACACCCGTGCCCGTCTGGTTCTCGACCTCGATCTTCGGAAGGATGTCGGCGTCGGTTCCGCGGACGTACACCAGCGTGATGTCCGGGTACTCCGTCTCGAACGCCACCTTGAGTGCTTCCAGGTTGGTCGGCGAGTGGCTCGAGTAGAGGGTCACGGTCCCCTCCTGGCCTGCGGCCTCGACGATCTCGTCCCACGAACCGGCGAGTTCGGACTCGGATCCCCCGCCCCCGCCGCAGCCGGCGAGTACGAGTGCGAGCGCGATCCCTCCTGCCATGGCGGACCTGAACCTGGGTGCTCTCATCGGCGGTCTCCTCACATCTGACTCCGGGACGGCTTCCCAAAGTGAACTAGCTTCAGTCCGGAAACTATGGCATGGATCACGTCTGGGCGGAAGGCTTATGCCGAATTCGGTTCGGTTCTCTGGTCGTCGCGCACCAGGGGCGGAGGAGACCACTCCCCGCGCAGGCACTCCGGGCTCGGGCCGTACAGCCGCAGCATCAGTCTGAATCCGCCCTCCGGGGCGGGGAGCCAGTTGTCGACGCCCTCGACCGGCCGGTCATGCGAGACGACCAGCTCGAGGGACCCGTCGGGCTCGTACGTCACGTGCGGACTCCTGTCCCCCACGGCGTACCGCGACAGGGGGTTCGCCACCAGGAACCCCTCGGCGTGGTACATGGTCAGGGACCAGAAGTAGGCCACGGGGGGAAGCTGATCCGGGGTGAACCGCAACCGATAGGCGTGGCGACCGGTCAGTCCGCGCCCCTCGCTGTCCACCTCGAGAACGGGGTACAGAGCCTCCTCCGCCGGGTTGATGTAGATCTGCGCCATCGCCACCGCGGCGCGCAGCAACCAGTCACGGCCGAAGTCGACCCCCGCGTAGTTGATCATCCAGCCGTTGCGGACCTCGCCCGCCCCGGCGACACCCCGCCTCACCCTCGCCAGTCCCCGCGAAACGGCCTCGTCCAGCGTGGGTTCGGGGACCTCGCGCCCCAGGAGTCCGCCCGCACTCCATCCCGAGGCGAGCAGGACGTCGCGGATACCCGGGTCCACCGCCTCGGCGGGCACGTCGTCCAGTACCCGTGACAACTGCTCGAAGAACGACCGTCCGGGACCGGCATCGGGCGGGAGCGGACGGCGGGACGGAACGGGTTCCGGGGCAGCGGCCGGCGCCCCCGGCCCCACCGAGGTCAGGGTGATCGCCTCCTGGAGGTCGTGGACCTGCCGGAGGTCCTCAGGATCCGATGAGTCGACCATGATCCTCGCGGCGATCATGAGGAACCGGGAGTTGCACCTCAGCTCCGTTCCGTCCTCGCCGGAGGACAGGTGCGGTTCCGTGAGCGTGGGCGCCCAGTGGATCGTCACGGGTCCGAGGTCGCCGCCGTTCGTACGTTGCCCGATCGTGTGACAGGTCGTGTCGACGTAGCCGAACTGGAATGCGTAGTAGCGCCCGCCGAAATCCGGCACCTCGAGCCGCAGGTCCCCATCACGAAGGTCGACCCAGGCCACGCTGTAGAGGGTGTCCACGTTGGGGGCCACACCTACGCGGTAACCGGGGTCCGAGAGCAGCCTCTGGTGTCCGAACCCGCCGAGGGGCGCGGCCGCCGAGCGTGCGGCGTCCCGTCCCGGACCCGCATCCGACTGCGTCATCTTCTCCCGTAACTGGAGCGAGCGGACCAGCGGATAGCCCCACACACACAGCCGTTCGAAGTCGGCGAACTCCTCGCCGGTCACCCGACGCCCCGCCCGGGCGCACCGAGGGGTTCCACCGGCTCCGGCGACCAGCGACCCTCCAGCAACTCTGCGGTCGGACCGTAGCTGCGCAGAACGAGGAAGAAGGCCTCCCGCGGTGCCGGCAGCACCCCGGGGAGCTCCTCACCCGGACCGATGTCGGGGTCGATCAGGATCCGCACCGCACCGGAGCCGTCCGGCATCAGACCCGACGCGCTGCCCACGGAGTACCTGTCCCACCGGTTGGCGTACACACGACCACTGGCGGCGAGATACAGCGTCACCGACCAGAAGTACTCGACCGGCGGGGGCGTATCCAGGAGGAGTTCGTACGCGCCCCGGGCACCGTCCAGCGGCCGGCCGTCGGATGAGACGTAGGTGTTGAACGACGTGTTCTCCTCGACCACGTTGGCGCCGAGTCCGACGTTGTTCATCACCGCCCGGGCGAGAAAGTTCGTTCCGTGACGGCCCTTGTCCCTCACTCGGGTCCATCCACTGCCCAGCGGTTCTCCGAGCTGGGATCGGGACTCCCGGATCATCTCCATGGCCGACTCGAACCCCCGCTGAGCGGCATCCGACACCCACTCGTTCTCCGCGGACTCCGCCACCGCATGGTCGGATCCGATCCCGATCGCCCGGTACCGCGAGACCATCGCCTCCTCTCGCGCGGGGACCCCACACGCTCCGATCACGGCGGTGAGCGCGGTGGCGAAGTCCGTCCAGCTGCTCTCCACCTGCGCGCTGTCCACCTCCGGGTAGCGATCGGTGTTGATCGGGGGACGGGGATCCCGGATGCGGAACCCCCTCCTGATGGCATCGGCCTCCCCCGGGCCGTCGGCGCCGGTCACCTGGACCCTGAGCAGCGCCCAGATGACGGGCGTGGCGACGATCATGACGTCCCGGCCGATACCCGACGCCTCCGTGGCCTGTTCCGCCGTGCACAGGACCACGCTCATCTGGCCGGTGCCGTGGGTTCGGTTGCTGATGTTCGAGGCGTTGCCGTGGATGTCGAACAGGTTCACCGTGTAGTACTTGTCCCCCACCGCGGGGATCTCCAGTTCCACCGGGCCGTTCTCCACCGTGATCCACCCGTTCGAGTACAGGGTGTCGACGTTGGGGACGCGGAACTCCGAGAAGTCCGGCCCGGCCAGACCGCGTCGGTGATCGAAGGTGTTGATCCGCGGTCCGTCGCCAGTGGGGCGTCTCCAGACGAAGTCACTGAGTTGCGCGTACTGGAGGACTGCGGTCAGACCCCACACCGTGGCATCGAAGGCCAGGTGCTCCACCAGCTTCGCGGCCTGTGGCCGGCTGCCGGGGAACAGGTCCGGTGATGCCGACTCCTGGTACTGACTCACGTCGGAGAAATCGTATGTGCGACTGTTCACGAAAAAGCGCTCCTGATCTGTGTTCTCGCTGGCGGGACACCAGCCGTGCGTGTGCCATCGATCTCGCCGGGTCGTCAGACCGTGAAGCGTCCCCCGTTGCTCAGCAGCACCGCGCCGACGACGTTCGACGCCTGATCGGACGCCAGGTAGGTGATGCTCTCGGAGAGCTGCTCCGCGGTGGCGTAGCCGAACGCGCTGCCCTCGTTCATCCGCGCGCGCACCGACTCCGGCGTCCGCGCGGCCATGGCGGTGTCGACCGGTCCGGGGGCCACGGTGTTCACCCTGATCCCGAAGTGGATGACCTCCTTGGCCACGGACTGGCTCAGCGCGTGCACCGCAGCTTTGGATGAGGCGTAGTGCGGGTATCCCACGAGGGTGTCGAACGCCGCCGACGACCCCACGGTGACGATCGCCCCACCCCCGCCGGGCCGCATCGCCCGGACCGACTCGCGCAGGATGTGGAAGGTGCCGTCCAGGTTGACGGCGTGGATCCGCCGCCACGTCGAGTCCTCGAGGCGGGACAGCACGTCCACGGGCTCACCCGTCTCCGCCGCCTCGTAGATGTGCGCCTTGGCCACGGGGTCGTCGATGCCGGCCGCGTGGACGACCACGTCCACCCGTCCGTCGGCGTCCACGATCTCCTCGAAGAGCCGGCGGACGGCGTCCGGGTCGGCCACGTCCACCCCGTGGGCGGTGCCGTCGATCTCCTCGGCGACGCGGCGCGCCGACTCCAGCGCAAGATCCACCACGTGAACCCGGCGTGCGCCCTCCGAGGCGAGCTGCCTCGCCACGGCGGCGCCGATGCCCGACGCGGCTCCCGTCACCACGGCCACCTTCCCCGCGAACCTGCTCTGCTGTCCCGTCGTCGTCATCTCTGCGTCCTCTCGTCGTACCTCATCGGTGTTCGGGCTGGGTATGGGTCTCACCGTCGACGTCACATCATCACGACGAGGCGACCGGTGACGTGACCGTCCCGCAGTCGGTCGATCCCCTCGGCGACCTGCTCGAACGACAGGCGCTCCACCGTCGGGACAATCCGCCCCTCGGCGAGGTGGCGGTACACCGAGGCGATGTCGTCCCGGGTGCCCCCGGAGGAGCCGCGGATGATCGCCTTCTGGTGGATCACGTCGGCGGTGACGAGCTGGCTCGTGTGCGCGCCCATCCCGATCATCACCACGACTCCGCCCACGCGGATCGCCTTGACGGCGGCCTGTGCGGTGGTGGTGAACCCGGCGAAGTCGATGACGGCGTCCAGCCCGCGCCCGGAAAGCTCCGCGGCGTCGGCGACCACCTCGACCGCGCCGAGTTCCTCGCCCAGCCGGCGTGCCTCCGGGCTGGGGTCGGCCGCGTACACCTCGGCCCCCAGGAGCACCGCGATCCGCGCCCCGATCTGGCCGAGTCCTCCGAGCCCGATGATGCCCACCCGGTCCCCGGCGCCGACCCCCGCGACCTCGACGACGGCGTGGTGGGAGGTCATGCCAGCATCGGTCCCCAGGGCGCCGAGCTCGAACGACATGGCGTCGGGCAACGGTACGAGGTCACCGGCGGGGGCGACATGGAAAGCGGCATAACCGCCATCGCGTCCGTAACCGGGCACCGTCGCGCCGAGGGGGTGCACTCCGACGCGGTCGCCCACCCGCGCGCTGTCGACCTCTGGCCCTAGCGCCACCACGTCACCGGCGATCTCGTGCCCGAGGGTGATCGGGCAGCGGTCGATGTTCTCCGCCCAGGACGGCTCGTCGAGCTCGCCCACGTCCGAGTGGCACATCCCGGCCGCCCGGACCCGGATCAGGACCTCCCCCGGTCCCGGTTCGGGGACCGGGACCACCGCCAGGGTGAGGGGGTTGCCCGTGCCCGTCCACTGCCAGGCCCGCATCTCGGCGGGGATGGAGTCGGTGTTCATGGGTCCTCCGGTTGCTGGTGGGTCGGCGTACTGGTGGGCCGGCGTACTGGTGGGCCGGCGTGCTGGTGGGCCGGCGTGCTGGTGGGCCGGCGTGCTGGTGGGTCGGCGTGCTGGTGGGTCGGCGTGCTGGTGGGTCGACGGTCGTTGCGGCGGGTGTCAGATCTCGGCGCCGAACCGGTAGCCCTCGGCGATGGCGTGGCTGATCCGCCGCGGGGCCAGGGCGTCCCCGATCACGGTGACGTCGTCGCGACGGCCGAGCGCGCGGGCGAGCCCGTCGACCGCGGTCCGGGGCCGGTGCCACACCACCAGATCGGCGTCGAGAGGCGTGACCTCGCCGCCGAACACCGGAACGAGGCGGCCGACCTCGTCGTCGTCATACTTGCCGTCATCGTGGTCGGACCCGGCAGGTGACCCGGCCACGGACTCGCGCAGTTCCAGCCCCGTGGCCACGTGGAACCGCGCACCCCCGGAGCCCAGCCGGCCGAGCAGCGGAGCGACGCTCTCCGCGGGGACCCGCGAGGCCAGAGCGGTGAGCGGCGTGACGATTCGCGTGTCCCACCCGCGCCCCACGAGCGCCTCGGCCGCGCTGTAGCCCGGCCAGAACCCGTCGCTCTCGTCGTAGACGACCGCCCGACCGGGCGTACCCGGGATCCGGCCCAGGAGTACGTCGTCGACCGTCACGACGGTGGGTCCGCGGCGAGGGTCGGTGCCTACGACGGGGCCGGGGCCGGGGCGGGAACCGGTGGCGACGACGACGTGGTCGGCCGCGTCCACGAGTTCGGCGAGATCGTCCTGCCCGATCTCCGCGCCCAGGTTGACCTCCACCCGCAGGCGACGCATCTCGCCCGCGAGGTAGTCGACGATGTCGATGAGTGAGGCGCGGTGCGGGGAACGTGCGGCCACTCCGACTGCGCCCCCCAGCTCCCCGGACGCCTCGAACACCGTCACCGTGTGGCCGCGGCCGGCGGCCACCCGCGCGGCCTCCAGGCCCGCGGGCCCGCCGCCGATCACGAAGATCTCCTTGGCCGTGGCCGCGCGCACGCCCACCCCGGAATGTCTCCCGCGTCCGATCTCGGCGTTGACCGCACAGTGCAGGTGCGGGTCGAAGGCACGGCAGTCCTGGTTGATCCCCAGGCACCCGCGGATCTCGCCCAGCCGCCCCTCCGCGGACTTGTTGGGCAGCTCCGGGTCCGCCAGCAGCGCCCGGGCCATGCCCACCAGGTCGGCCTTGCCGCTCTTGACGATGTGGTCGGCGGTCGCCGCGTCGCGGATCCGCTGCCCCACCAGGACAGGGATCCCGGTCTCGGCGCGGACGCGGGCCGCCGAGTCGACGGCGACGGCGTCCGGGTGGGTGGCGTCCTTGACGTACTTGCCGCGCGTGCCGTGGGTGATGCTGAAGTAGTCGATCGAACCAGACGCGGTCAGATGCCGGGCGATCCGCACGCAGTCCTCGATCCCCATCCCGCCGGGGATCTCCTCCTCGCCGCTGAGCCGCACACCCAGGACCATGCCGTCGGGCATCGCCGCGCGCATGGTGGCCACGACCTCGTCGAGGAACCGCATGCGGCCGGCGAACGATCCGCCGTAGTCATCGGTCCGCCGGTTGGTGAGCTGCGACATGAACTGGGCCGGCAGGTAACCGTGCGCGGCGTGGATCTCGGCGCCGTCGTACCCGGCGCGGGCGAGGTTGGCCGCGGAGACCCCCCACCCGTCGACGATGTCGCGGATCTCCTCCACCGTCATCTCGTGCGGCGGGTAGGCGTCGCGCACCGTCTTGAGGGCGGACGGCGCGGACGGCGGTGAGTCGGACTCGCCCCCGATGAACTCACGCCCGAGGTGGACCAGCTGGCCGATGATCTTGGCTCCGTGCCGGTGGACCACTGCCGCCTTCTCCGTGAGGGCGGGGACCACCTCGTCGATGTAGGCCTCGACGAGCTTGTGTGACCGAAGGGTGGTCGAGGGGTGGACCACCGTCGCGCCGCCCACGATCAGCCCGACCCCGCCGGCGGCCAGTCGCTCGAAGTGCTCCTGGTCGCCGTGGGTGGGAACCCCGTCGGTGGCCATGGAAGTCCCGGCCGGCAACGCGACCAGACGGTTCCGGAGGGTGAGCGCGCCGAGCGAGAACGGCGAGAAGGCGTGGGGGAACTCGGCGGTCACTGGAGGTCCTTCCGGGGCGGGCATCGGGCAGGGTTCGACAGGGTTCGCCGGGGTTCGGCGGGGTTCGGGGGTGGGCAGGTCTCAGACCCCGGCTGCGGCGTCGCCTGCGCGCAACCCGAAAACCAGAGCGGTGGCCAGGCCGCCGGCGTACGCGCGGCGGTACACCCCGCCGGTGTCCGAGCCCGCGGCGAGCAGGCCCGGGATCGCCGTGCCGTCGGCGCGCAGGACCGAGGTGTCGGCCCCGATCCGGATCCCCACGAACGGGAACGTCACGGCCGGGGTCGTCTCGACGATGTAGTACGGCCCGCGGTCGAGCGGGGTGAAGTCGTACTCGCGCGGCGGCACGACCTTCTGACCGGCCGCGTTGACCTCTCTGATCGTCTCCGCGATCTTCGCGCCGTCATAGCCCCACTCCTCGGGGAGGTACTCGAACTCCTCGAGCGTCTCGGCGAGTCCGCACCGACCGCCGCGCTTGGACGCCTCGGTGTACTTGTCGATCGCGACCGCACCCTCGACGTAGGAGCCGCAGATCCAGTCGCGGTAGACACGCTCGTCCGCCACCAGCAGGCCGCGGGCCTCGGGCTGCTGCATGAGCGCCATCGCGGTGAGGTGATCACCCCGGGTCTCGTCGACGAAGCGCTCCCCGTCGAGGTTGAACAGGAGCGCGTGCTCCGAGTAATAGAGGGAGATGCCGACGAAGTCCCCGGAGTCACGGAACGGCATCCCGGAGGGAATGAGGTGGCCGTAAAACCCGGCGTCCTCGAATCCGACCGCGGCGTCGACCGACTCCGCCAGCGTGAGGCCGCCGCCGTCGCTGTTCGGGTTGGACCGGAGCGGGAACCGCGAGGCCAGCGGGTGCAGGTGCTGCTCCACGAGTTCCGCGTTGGCCTGGAATCCACCCGTCGCCAGGAGGACGTGGCCGGCGCGCAGCTCGCGGACCTCGTTGTCGTCGAAGCGGACCGTGGCGCCCACGACGGCGCCGCCCTCGGTGACGAGGCCCTGCACGTGCGCGTCGGTGTGGATCGTGTTGCCGGCCGCCTTGATCTCGCGAGCGCACGCGTCGAGGTACTGGTTGGTGTCGAAGGCGTGGCCGATGCCGTACCTCAGGACCGGGACGCCCTCGGCGCACTCCACGCCGCGCCCGCGGATCCAGTCGAGCCCGGCGGCGAAGTCGTCGACGACGGCGTTCCGCAACTCCTCGTCCCCATGGGGGTTGATCTCCGCCATGATCTGCCGGGTGGGTGCGGTCCAGGCATATCCTGCGAACCGCGCGGATCCACCGATCTCGCCCCCCTTCTCCACCACCGTGACGCGGGCACCGCGCTCGGTGGCACGCGCGGCAGCGGTGAGGCCGGCCATACCGGCACCGATGACGAGAAGATCGACGGCGTTCTGCATTCGTGGCTCCCGGAGGGGTTCGGCTGCTGTGACGTGTCCCACTCTATCACTCTAATTGAAGTCAGTTCACTTCTTTGGGGGGTTTCCGCTGTTCGGGGGGTTTCCGCCCCCACTCCGCCCCTGTCTCCGATGCTGTCGACTCGGTTTTCGCGGCCGCTGTCGACCCAGCTTTCGCCTCCGCACAGGCCGCGTCCCCTCGCTCCCCACCCGCGGCCCCTCGACTGCCCCGGCCAGCAGGGTCTCCACCCGGTGGCGAAGTCGGGTCTCCGGAACTGTGAGGCGCCGGTGCTCCTGTTCGACGAACTCCTCCGCGCTGCCGACCCGGTACGACTCGACGAACAGTTCCCGTTCCGCGGGCGGGTTCTCGAGCCGCCAGTCCCGACCCCCGAGCCTGAGTCGGGACCGCCGGAGGCCGCGCATCGCCGTGAGGAATTCCTCCCGACGATCCTCCGGCACGCGGTACTCGTAGCGGATCAGGACGGGGCCGGCACCGGCGCCGGCAACGGGGCCCCCGAGCGTGCTGCCGGCAGTGGGCTCCCCCGGCCCCGCCAGGGGACCGCCGAGCTCGGAGACCAGGACCGGCTCGATCCCCGTCTCGGCACCCAGTCCGACGACCAGCAGGGAGACGCAGCTGAGCATCATGAACCCCGCGGCCACCAGGAGCGCGGTCTGCAGCCCCGCGACGTCGGTCACGGCCCCCCACAGGAGCGATCCGACGGCCTGGGTCCCCTGGAACATCAGCAGGATGAACGCGATCAGCCGGGGCCGGACCCAGTCGGGGAAGAACTGGTGGCCCATCGACATCCAGGTGCTCTGCACACTCACCCACGCCGCGCCGGCGAAGAGCATGGCGACCGAGACCACCGCGGCCGAGGTCGAGAGCGCCAGTACCGCCAGCGCGCAGGCGTAGACGAACGCGCCGCACGCCGCGAACACCGTGACCTTGAGCCGTCGACGGAGGCCCCCGAACCCCACGACCGCCACCACCGCCCCGGCACCGATCAACGCCATGAGCGCACCGAACCCGTCCGCGCCCATCCCCAGCCGGTCGTGCACCGCCAAGGAGATGAGCGCCCAGAGCGCACTCGACGGGACACCGAACAGGAAGAGCTGGAGCAACAGTCGCGTGGTCCACGCCGAATTGGCCACGAACCGCACCGCGCCGGAGATCTCGGGGATGATCGCCCGCCGCGGTGCGGTCCGGTCCGGTGATCGCCGTTCCATCCGCCACAACGTGAGCGCGCACCCCACGGAGAGGACGGCGACCACGGCGAACGCCCATTCCGCGCCGGCGAATCCCAGGCCGAGGCCCGCCAGGAGCGGGCCGAGCGACCGGGCGAGGTTGAACACCGCGCCGTCGACCAGTGCCGCCGTGGGGATCATCCGGCGGTCCACGGTCTCCGAGAGGAGCGACTGCCAGGAGACCCCCACCACCACGAGGGCGGCACCGACCAGGACAACGGACAGGATCATGGGGAGCGCGCTGTCGGCCCCCGTCACGGTCAGCACGGTGGCGGCGACCGCCGCCAGAGCGGACATCGTGGTGGCCAGCGCCATCAACTTCTTGCGCGAGACGTACCCCGCCACGACCCCGACGGGCAGCGAGAGCACGAGGAACGGCACCGCCATCGCGGCGGGCGCGAGAGAGATCACGGACGCGGACTCACCGCGTTCGGTGAGCACCCACTGGACGGACACGACGTGGATCCACACGGCCACCGCGTTGGCGAGCTGGACCGCCAGCAGCGCCCGGAACGCCCGCTCGCGTCGGAGCGAGAACGCCCGGGGCCGGTCCGCGCCGGCCCCCGTGCTCACCACCGGTCCCAGTGGATGAACTCCTCCGCCGGTGGCCGCCACGCGGGACGGAAGGTGGACCCGGTGTAGTGGGCGACCGGGATCATGCAGACCTGCTCCACCTGTGTGGGATCGATCCCCACGATCTCGGCGACCTCGTCCTCGCGCCCGAGCGTCATCCCGGTCCAACAGGTCCCCAGCCCGCGCAGCCGCGCGGCGAGCATGAAGTTCCACACGGTCGGGTACACGGTCGCGAGCCGGTGCTTGGCATTGAGGACGTCGCCCTCGGCCAGTCGGGGGGTCAGGCACGGGATGACGATCACCGGCACCCGGGACATCACGGCGGCGAGGTGCTCGGCCGAATCCCGCGTCCGCCGGCTCTGGGCGGCGTGCCGTGGGTCGGAATCAATCCGGTTGAACAATCCCACGTCACTGGCGCGGTAGAAGCCGTCGAACTCCTCGCGATAGATCCGGCCGAGCCGATCGATGCGGTCGGGGTCGCGCACGATCACGAACTCGGTGCGCATGAGGTTCGACCCCTGGGGCGCCTGGAGGGCGTCGGCGACACACTCCTCCAACAGCAGGGGGTCCACCTCGCGCTCGAGGTCCAGGCGCCGACGCACGGCGCGCGTGGTGGTGATCAACTCGTGGGCGCCGAGGGGTTCGGGGGTGGTCCCGGCCGCGGACTCCGACATGGTCATGCCTAGACCCCGACCAGGTCCGCGATCGAGCGCCGGGCCTCCCGGCCACCCCCGAATGCGCCCTCGTCCCCGAGGGCGCGGCGCAGGTAGAAGTGGGCGGAGTGTTCCCAGGTAAAGCCGATCCCGCCGTGCAACTGGATCGCCTCGTGGGCACTCCTCGTGACGACGTCCGCGCAGACCGCCGACGCGACCGCCACGGCCAGGTCGGCATCGGTGGCATCCTCCCGGTCGAGGACGGCGAGGGCGTACATCGCGGCGGAGCGAGCCCGCTCGCGGTCGACCAACATGTCCGCCAGCCGGTGCTTGATGGCCTGGAACGACCCGATGGGGCGGCCGAACTGATGACGCTGCGTGACGTAGGCGACCGTGTCGTCCAGCAGCCGGGCGGCGATCCCGGCGTGCTCTGCGGCGAGTGCCGCGCCGGTGATCAGGTTCAGCTCGCGTAGCACGTCGGCGAACCGTTCGGCACCGACGAGAACCCGCGCGGGCGAGTCCACGAGATGGACGTCCGCGCGACGTCGGGTGAGATCGACGACCTCCCGGGCCCGCCGTTCCGCGCCGGCGAGGTCCACGATCACGAGCACCCGCTCACCACCGCAGGAGGCGACCACCACGAGGGAGTCGACCCCCTGTCCCCAGAGAACACCCTCGACGATCCCGTTGGCGACGGGACCGGTTCCGTCCGTCGCCCCGGGGTCCGCCGTCATGGTGACCTCCCCGTCGAGCGACACCCCGATGGTCCGGGTCCCCTCCATGACCGCTCCGAGGAGGTCGCCCACGGATTCCGGGTCATCGGCCCGGACCAGCGCCTGCCCGGCGACCACGGCACTGACCAGGACGGGCTCCGGCAACAGCGCGGCCCCCGTCTCCTCGAGAACCACACCCAGGTCGGCGAACCCGAAGCCGTGCCCTCCGAGGCTCTCCGGAACGGCGAGCGCGGCGACCTGTAGTTCCTCGTTGAGCGTGCGCCACCGGGACTCCGAGTACCCCCTGTCGGAGTCGATCGACTGCCGGACCGCCTCGTGGGTGCCGTGCCGGGCCACGAACTGGGCGACGATCGTGCGCAGCTCGTCGCGCTCCGGGGTCGGCAGGATGATCGACGGGTCGGCCTCGGGGCGTGCAGTCCGTGTCTGCTGGGTCACGAGCAGTCCTCTCCCACGCCGCGGGAATGTGCTTCCTACGCCGCCGAATTGAGTTGAGTTCACTTCAGACCATGACAACATAGTGAGGCGGATCACGCAAGCTCTTGATCTCCGGCCGGAGACTAAACTAAGTTCGATTCATGACTGCGCCCGATTCCGCCGTGCCCGATTCCGCCGTGCCCGCCTCCGCCGCACCAGGTTCCACGCTGTCCGACTCCACCCTCGTCACGTATTACTCCCGGGTGGACTCGGGAGACCTCGAGGCCGGCCTCACCCTGCTGTCGCCCGACGTGACCTTCGCGATCCTTCTTCCGGGCTCCGCCGTCCGCGGCACGGACCGCGACGGCGTCCGTCGGTATCTCGAGGGGCGGGGGCCCATCGACCGGCGCCACGTCCCCACCCACGCCACCCGCACCGGCGAACTCGAGTTCGTCTACGGCGCCGTGGTCGAGGACGGGGTCACCATCACCGGCCACTTCCTGGCGTCCGCCCGGATCGACGACGACGGGCTGATCACCGGCTACCAGGTCGCCTTCGACCCGGAACTCGGGCTCGTCTCCCCCACCCTCGCACCCACCGACCCGGCCTCCCCCACCCGCGACTGACATCGGAGCATCACATGACCACGAGCACCCCGCTACTGCACGCCTGGTTCGAGATCATGGACTCGGACGACCCCGACAGGGTCCTCGGCCACATCACGGACGATTTCCAGCTGTCCATCCTGTTCTCGAAGGGGGAGTCCGCAGCGGAGTTCGACGGTGACCGCGCCGGACTGGAGGTCTACCTGGAACAGCGGGAGAAGAGCGTCCTGACCCACCACATCCTCAGCGGCGCCCGGGTCGGCGACACCGAACTCTGTCTGGGCGAGACACGGCGCGACGGCGACTTCGAGGCGAGCTTCAACGCCAGCGCCGAGTTGACCGGGGACGACAAGGTCCGGCGCCTGCTCATCTGCCGCACCCCGAAGGTCCGCTTCACGGACTGACCCACCTGCACGACCAACCCCCCGCAGTCCGTCCTGCGGGGGGTTGGTCGTCGTCAGCGTGGCTCAGCCCAGGATCGTCCAGTCCTCGAGCCCCTCGTACAGCGGCTTCGACGCGGCCAGCGCGGACACACGTCCACGGAGGGCCGTGATGTCGGCACCCGTGCCGGCCGCGAGGGCGGTGCCGATGATGTCCGCGACCTCGCGGAAGTCCTCGGCCCCGAAACCGCGGGTGGCCAGCGCGGGTGTACCGATCCGCAGGCCGGAGGTCACCATCGGTGGACGGGGGTCGAACGGCACGGCGTTTCGGTTGACGGTGATGCCGACCTCGTGGAGGAGGTCCTCGGCCTGCTGGCCGTCGAGTTCGGACTCGCGGAGGTCCACCAGCACCAGGTGGACGTCCGTGCCGCCCGTGAGCACCGAGACCCCGGCGTCCTGACAGTCCTGCTCGGTCAGACGCTCGGCGAGGATCTTGGCGCCCTCGATCGTGCGCTGCTGGCGCTCGCGGAACTGCTCCGTGCCGGCGATCTTCATGGCCGTGGCCTTGGCCGCGATCGCGTGCATGAGCGGCCCACCCTGCTGGCCGGGGAACACCGACGAGTTGAGCTTCTTGAACAGCTCGAGGTCGTTGGTGAGGATCATGCCCGAGCGCGGCCCGCCCAGGGTCTTGTGGACCGTGGTGGAGACGACGTCGGCGTGCGGAACCGGGCTCGGGTGCAGTCCCGCGGCCACCAGGCCGGCGAAGTGCGCCATGTCCACCCAGAGCTTGGCCCCCACCTCGTCCGCGATTGCGCGGAAGGCCGCGAAGTCCAGTGTCCGCGGGTAGGCCGACCAGCCGGCGATGATCACGTCCGGCTTCTCCGCCAGAGCCATCTCGCGGACGGTGTCCATGTTGACCTGCATGGTCTCCGGGTCCACCTCGTAGGCGGCGACCTCGTACAGCTGGCCGGAGAAGTTGAGCTTCATGCCGTGGGTGAGGTGACCACCGTGCGCCAGGGACAGGCCCATGATCTTGGAGCCCGGCGCCGCGAGCGCCATGAGGACGGCGGCGTTGGCCTGGGCCCCCGCGTGCGGCTGGACGTTGGCGTACTTGGCGCCGAACACCTCCTTGGCGCGGTCCCGTGCCAGGTTCTCCACCACGTCGACGTGCTCGCACCCGCCGTAGTAGCGCCGGCCCGGGTAGCCCTCGGCGTACTTGTTGGTGAGCACCGATCCCTGGGCCTGCAGGACCGAGCGCGGCACGAAGTTCTCCGACGCGATCATCTCGAGCGTGTCTCGCTGTCGTGCGAGCTCGCCGGCCATCGCCTCGGCGACCTCCGGATCGAGCTCGGACAGGGAAGCTGTGAACACGTCGGTGTTCGGGTCGGTCATCGTTGCTCCTCGCGCGTGGGCTTCTCGCTTCGTACGAATCGTGTCGGGGCCACGGCTCGTCTCGTCGTCGTCAGTCTAGTGCCAGGGCACCTGGAGGCCTCTCCCCCGTGGGCACCTGACACAATCAGCAACCGTGAGCAGACATGCCGGCGACTACACGCCGTACGTGGAGTTCGACCGCCGGAGTTGGCGTCGGCTGCGGCGAGCCATGCCGATGGTGCTCACCGAACAGGACCTCGAGGGACTGCGCGGTCTGGGCGAACACCTGGACCTGGACGAGATCGCGGAGATCTACCTGCCGCTCAGCCGGCTCATCCACCTCCAGGTATCGGCCCGTCAGCGCCTGTTCCAGTCCACCAACCTGTTCCTCGGCGAAACCGTGGACGCCCCGATGCCGTTCGTGATCGGCGTGGCCGGCTCGGTGGCGGTGGGGAAGTCCACCTCCGCGCGTGTGCTGCGTGCGCTGCTGACCCGCTGGGACTCCCACCCCCGGGTGGACCTCATCACCACCGACGGCTTCCTGTACCCCAACCGTGAACTCCAGCGGCGCCAGCTCATGCACCGCAAGGGGTACCCCGAGTCCTACGACCGGCGCGCGCTGCTGAGGTTCGTCACCGAGGTCAAATCGGGTGCCCCGGTCGTCCGCGCGCCCGTGTACTCGCACACCAAGTACGACATCGTCCCCGATGAGTTCATCGAGGTGAAGCGCCCGGACATCCTCATCGTCGAGGGTCTGAACGTCCTGCAGACGGGCCCCCGCCTGATGGTCTCGGACCTGTTCGACTTCTCTCTCTACGTGGACGCGAAGATCGAGGACATCGAGAAGTGGTACGTCGAGCGGTTCCTGGAACTGCGGAGCACGTCGTTCTCCAACCCCAACTCACACTTCGCGCACTACGCCGACCTGTCCGACCAGGCGGCCCGGTTGGCGGCGCGCGAGATCTGGACCTCGATCAACCGGCCGAACCTCGTGGAGAACATCCTGCCCACCCGGCCGCGGGCGACGCTGGTGCTGCGGAAGAACTCCGATCACTCCATCCAGCGGCTGCGCCTGCGCAAGATCTGACGCGCCCCCGGGCTCGATCACTCCGGCGCGGCGCCCGTCTCCCCCACCGGCACGCCACGCCGTCGCAACTCCGCCTCGGCGCGATCCAGGCCCCCGTGCTCGAGCGCGGCCTGCGGACTGAAGTCGCTCCAGACGTGGCGCCCGAACCGGCTCACCTCCACCTCGAGTTCAGCGGACAGGTGCTCGATCGCACCGGCCGAGTTCCGCTTCTCCGACGGCAACGGCACGGGCAGCACGTGCGCCCGGCCCAGCGGCGCCCGCCCGGTCACGCGGATCCGCCAACCGTAGCCGCGCCCCTCGAGTGCCCAGACGTCATCACCGACCTCCGCCCGGACCGGCGAGACCACGGGGTTGCCCAGCCGGACCACCCGGCCATCCGGCAGTCTCACCACCAGAGCGGTGACCTCGGTGCGCAGCGGGCCCGAGTGGATCTGCCCGCCGGCGAACGCCACGCAGGTGCCCGGTTCGGAGAAACCCTGCGCCTGCCCCCACCACCAGGAATCGGGAAAGCCCTCGGCGCCCCAGTTCTTCTCCCCGTAGACATCGGCACCGTCGAACTCCCAGCGCCGGCCGTCCAGTTCGGCCCAGCCCCGCGCCCGGCCGCCGAGCAACCACGGGTGCCAGTACTGGTTGAGGGCGGGTACGGACTGGAAGACGCTCGACCCGCCGACGGCCCGGTGGGGCCACTCGACCGGATCGGTGATCTCCACGTGGAGGCGGGCCCCCTCGCCCATGTCCACCGCCACGCCGTCCGGCCGGTACTCGAACCGATCCCCGGAGCGGGCCCCCAGGCGGTCGGGATCGGCCCACCCCTCGGGCGCGGCGGCCAGGCGGAGTGACGACGACGAGGTCTCGCCGACGCCCGGCCGGGGAACCCCGGTGGCCCCGGACCGGGGAGGCACCTCGTCGGACGCCAGGCCGAGCGTCGCCCAGTGCCCGTCAAGCCCCCGGTTGATCCCGATGAGCGCGATGAGGGCGCGGCCGCGGTCGCGGTCGGTCACGCGGAGGAAGTATCCCTCCATGGCCACCCCGTGCGCGCGGAGCGGATCGCCGAAGGGCAGGTCTGCACCGGTTGCCCGGTAACGCCGGAGAAGTGTCATAGCCGCCAGGGTTCCACAGGGCCCTATGTTGGACACCGTGAACTCGTCACCGATCGGACTCAGACCACCCCGAAACCACGTCGACCCACGGTGTCGGCGCTGGTGGACGGCGCAGGTCGCACTGTGGATGGCGGGGCCGCTGGTGGTGACCGTGGTCCTGGGCCTGGTCCTGTTCCCCTGGGTTCTGCTCGTGGCCGTGGGGTGGGCGGCCGCGACCGCCGTGGCGCTGGTCGTGGTGCCCCGGGTGCGATGGGCCATCCACCGGTGGGAGGCCACCGACACGGCGATCTACAGCCGTAGTGGGCTGTTCTGGGAGGAGTGGAGGGCCGCGCCGCTCTCCCGGGTGCAGACCGTCGACAAGACCCGCGGGCCACTGCAACGTCAGTTCGGGTTGGCCACCGTCGTCGTCACCACCGCCTCCTCGTCGGGCGCCGTCCGCATCAGTGCCCTCGACGCCGCTCAGGCCGAGGAGATGGTCGACAGGGTGACGCTGCTGGCCGAGGACGACCAGCGGGACGCGACGTGACCGCGCCAGGGTCGCGACCGGTGCACGGAGAACCCCCCGGGCCCGAATGGAAGCGACTCGACCCGAGGACCATCGCCGCGAGCACCGTGGTGGCCGCAGGGGCGCTGGCGGCGACCGCGGTCCCCGCCGGGTCCGCCCTCCTCCTCGGCGGAGTGGGTCTGGCGTGGGTACTGCTGTGGACCATCGGTGGCACGATCCTCGGTGCCGCGGCCACCGCTGTCATCGAGACCGCCCGCCTCGCCGTGACCAGGTACCGCGTGGACACCCACCGGATCGAGCGCCGCGTCCGCTTCCTCTCCAGCTCCACCACCAGCCTGTCGACCGGCCGGGTGCGCAATGTGGAGATCTCGGCGGACCTGGTGCAACGGCGGATGGGCATCGCCACCGTGAGACTGGCCAGCGGGGAGACCGACGGGTCCAGACTCGTCCTCGGCGCCCTGGACCGCGAGGTGGCCGAGGAGCTGCGCCGACGACTCCTCGCCGAGCGGGCCGCCACCGACACCGCCGAGCTCGTGCGTCTCGACCCGGGGTGGGTCCGCTACGCCCCCGCCAGCGTCATGACCCCCCTGTTCGGCGTCGTGGGCATCGGCATCGTGTTCCAGGTCGCGGACTGGTTCGGGGCCGTGCCCGAGATGCTCGAGTGGATCTGGGGCCGGATCGGCGACCTGCCAATCCCCGTGATCGCCGCCGGGGTGCTCGTCCTCGCCCTGGTGGCGGGAATCATCGCGTCCGTGGCCCTCTTCGTGGAGAACTGGTGGAATCTGCGGCTCGAGCACCACGAGGACGGCTCGCTCGAGCTCCATCGCGGCCTGCTCGTGGGTCGGCACACCTCCTTCGACGGTCGCCGCATCCGCGGGGTCACCCTCCACGAACCCCCGGGGTTCAGACTCCTCGGCGCCGCGCGGCTCGACGTGGTGGCCTCGGGGGTCGGTACCGGGAAGGACGACGAGGGGAAGAAGAAGCAGAGCCCGGCGCTGGTGCCCGCCTCGCCCCGGGCCGTCTCCGCGGGCGCGGCCGGGACGATCCTCGGCGAGCCCGTGCCCACGGCCCTCCGAGCCCATCCGCCGGCCGCGCGTCGGCGCAGGCTGATGCGGGCGGGTGTGGCCGTCGTCGCGGTCACCGGCGCCTCACTCATGCCGGCCGTGGTGTGGCCGTGGCTCTGGTGGGTCCCGGTGGTCTCGCTGGCGCTCTCCACGGCCAGTGCGGTCTGGGCCGCGCTCGACAACGCCGGGGGTCTCGGACACGAGATCACCGGCGGGGTGGTGGCGCTGCGCAAGGGTTCGCTGATGCGGCGTACCGACGTGCTCGGGCGGGACGGCATCCTCGGCTGGAACATCCGGCGATCGCCCCTGCAGCGCCGCGCCGGACTGACGACGCTCGTGGCCACCACCGCCGGCGGCAGCGGCGCGTTCCGGCTGCCCGACGTGGGCCGCGAGCAGGCGCCCGCACTGTGGCGCGCCGCCGGACCGGTCTGGGACCACCTCGCCGAGCCGTCTGGCTGATCCCGGGCCCAACTTGTTCGGACGCACGCCGACTAGTCCAGGCACACGCCAAGTGGTCCGGGTACACGCCGACTTGTCCGGGCTCTCGTCGAGTGGTCACGGATGCCGCAAATGGCAGAACGCGACCTGGCAAAACGTGATCGCAATCGACCTTTCGACATGATCGCTCGCGACGACGCTCCGGATGTCGCTCGTCGAGACCGCTCCTCGAGGTCTGAGGGGCCGCCTCAGTCCGTGCCGGCGGGCCGGACGTCCGTGGCGGGGTCGAGCTTGCGCACCAGGCTCGGTGCGAGATCGGAGAGCGTGTACTCGGACAGCAGGCGGCCCGCCTCGTCGTCGTCGACCCCGGCGAACACCCGCCCGATGGTGACGCCGTGCGTGGGCACGGCGACCACCCGGATCTCGTCACCCACCTCGACCGGCCCCGGCCGCAGCACGCGGGCGTACGCACCGGGCCGCCCCGCCTCGGTGAACCGGCGCACCCATCTGGGCTTTCCGACGCGATCGCCGAACGTCTGGCACGGGATGCGCGGGGTGGTGATCTCCAGGCGCAGCGGACCCCGACGACCGCTGCCCCGGCCCACCTCCAGCACCGTGCCGATCTGGAGTTGCGAGGTGTCGACACCGGTCACGCGCAGGTTCTCGCCGAAGTACCCGGGCGGGATCGGCCCACCGAACTCGGGCTCCCACGGCTCGACATCGGAGTCGGACAGCAGGTAGACGGCCTTCCACACGCCGCCGTGGTGTTCGCGATCGGCCTGGACGTCACCGTGGAGGCCGTACTCACGGACCTGCACCGGGCCCTCGACCGGGCGCTTGTCGATCGCCGTCACGCCGACGCGGCCGGGCACGGCGAGGAGCTGGTCGACCACGCAGACGGCCTGCACGGTGAACGACTCCGGCACCGTCGGCCCGGACGCGGGACTGCTGGAGGGCGGCATCAGTGGCCGAACCTGCGGTTGCGTGCACCGTAGTCGCGCAGGGCGCGGAGGAAATCAACGCGGCGGAACGCGGGCCAGTACGCCTCGGTGAACCAGATCTCCGAATACGCGCTCTGCCACAGCAGGAATCCGGAGAGCCGCTGCTCTCCGGAGGTGCGGATCACCAGGTCGGGGTCGGGCTGGCCCGAGGTGTAGAGGTGCTCGCCGATGGCCTCCACGGTGATGCCGTCGACCAGATCCTGCCCGGTCCGGCCCTCGTCGATCAGCTGGGCGACGAGCTCACGCGTCGCGTCGGCGATCTCCTGCCGGCCGCCGTACCCCACGGCGACGTTCACCTTGACCCCCCGACGCCCGGTGCTCGCGCGCTCGGCATGGCGCAGCCGATCGGCCAGCCACTCCGGCAGCACCTCCAGTCGTCCGACGATCCGGACGTCCCAGTTCTTGTCGGGGCCGGTGATCTCGTCCACCACGTCGGCGATGATCTGCAGGAGCTCGTCGAGCTCCTCGGCGTCGCGCCCCAGGTTCTCGGTGCTCAGCAGGTAGATGGTGGCCACGTCCACGCCCAGCTCGTCGCACCAGCCCAGCATCTCGGCGATCTTGACCGCCCCGGCCCGGTGTCCGTGCGCGACATCCGCGAAACCTGCCTCTTTGGCCCAGCGGCGGTTTCCGTCAGCCATCACCGCGATGTGCCGTGGGAGCCGGGCACCCTCGAGCGACGACCGGAGTCGCGACTCGTACAGCGAGTACAGGGGGGAGGAGGCATCCACTCGGTAGAGGTTACCGCGCGACGCCCCCTCCACAGGGGTCCCCCTGTCCCCGCGGGGGATCAGCCCCGTCGGCCTGTACGAACCCCCGCGGCCAGCGCGCGCACGCCCTCCTCGGTGGTGTCCCACCCGATGCAGGCGTCGGTGACCGACTTCCCGTAGACCAGTTCGGCAGCGTCGACGGACTGGGCGCCGGCCGCGAGGAAGCTCTCCACCATCACGCCGGAGATGCCCTCCTCCCCCGCCCCGATCCGCTCGGCGAGCTCGGCCACGACCTCTGCCTGACGCTCGTGGGACTTGCCGGAGTTGGCGTGGCTCGCATCGACCATCACCAGTCCGGGCAACCCCACCTTCGCGACCGACGCCACCGCGGACGCCACGGACGCCGCATCGTGGTTGGGTCCGCCCGTGCCACCCCGGAGGATCACGTGGCAGTCGGTGTTCCCGGCCGTCTCCACCACGGAGGCCCTGCCCTCGGCGTCGGTGCCGAAGAACACGTGGCGCGATGCCGAGGACCTGCACCCGTCCACCGCGACCTGGACCTCGCCGTCTGTCCCGTTCTTGAACCCCACCGGCATGGAGAGGCCCGAGACTAACTGACGGTGCACCTGACTCTCGGTGGTCCGCGCTCCGATGGCACCCCAGGAGACGGCGTCGGCGATGTACTGCGGACTGGTCGGCTCGAGGAACTCGCAGCCGACGGGCAGGCCGAGGTCCAGCACGTCCAGGAGGAGCCTGCGGGCCGTGCGCAGACCGCGCGGGATGTCGTAGGTCCCGTCCAGCGCCGGGTCGTTGATCAGGCCCTTCCACCCGACCGTCGTGCGCGGCTTCTCGAAGTAGACGCGCATGACGATCAGCAGGTCCTCCGAGACCTCCTCGGCGAGTGTCGTGAGGCGTCCTGCGTAGTCGAGCGCGGCTTCGGGGTCGTGGACCGAGCAGGGCCCCACCACCACGAGCAGCCGGTCGTCTCGCCCGGCAAGGACAGCAGCGATCTCGCTGCGGCTGCGCTCGACCAGCGCCTCGCGGACCTCCCCCAGCGGGAGCTCGCCGAGGATCTCGGTCGGCGTCGGCAGCGGGGAGTAGGACAGGACGCGCCGGTCGGCGGTCTGGGTGGGGTTCTCGGCGGTGATGGTCACGGCAGTGCGCTCCTGATGCGGTGGTCGTGGCGGGCCGGGTGCCGTGATCCTGTGAGGTGCCCTGTGTCGCACCCGGATCCGCCGTGGGAAATGGCGGGAGGCGGCGACCGTGGTGGTCACCGCCTCTGGGCTCCGGGTGTCGGACGTCCGGCTAGCGGACGCGTGCGCTCGCGGCGCGGGCTCCACCCGGAGCCCACATAAAGCGCCAATAAGCGCGAGCGATCGACATGCCGGACACCGTAGCAGAGGCCGCGCCCGTCGGGCCACTTGCGCCTGCAGCCCCGGCTGGCACGCTGGAGTCATGGGATACCGACTCGTCGCGGACGTCGCAATGGTGCTCCACGCCGCCTTCCTCGTGTACATGGTGGTGGGCGGCTTCCTCGCGTGGCGTTGGCGTTGGACATTCTGGCCCCATTTGGCGACGGCGGCGTACGGCCTCGCCATCGCGACGGTGGGGTGGGACTGTCCGCTCACCCACGTGGAGAACTGGGGACGCGCCCGCGCCGGCCAGGAGACGCTTCCGTCGACGGGGTTCATCGACCACTACCTCACCGGTGTCATCTACCCCGCGGAGCATCTTCTGACGGCGCAGCTCGCCGTCGCTGCCGCCGTGCTCGTCTCGTGGGCGGGCCTGGCCTTCCTCCACTGGCGTGCCCGTGCACACTCCCGCGCACTCGCGTCAGAGGCGCGATACTCCTGACATTGACGCCGCCGTCCCGGTCTTTATTCGAACACTTGATCGATGCTGTGTTCATTGGTAGGATAGTACACATGTTCGATTCGGGTGCGGCGTGGGAGGGGTGGCGGTGATGAGTGCGACGACGGCGAGTTCGGCGGCGTTCGGGGCGCTTCGCGCCGTGCCGGAGCCTCTCGAGACGTTGGGCGCGGAGGCGTTGAGTGAGGTGGCGCGGTCGGCGACGTTGGCGCAGAACCTGGCCGCGGCCACCCGGTTGCAGGCCGCGCATCACCTCGTCGAGGCGATGGGTCGGCTCGATGAGGCCGCCCACGACGACCGGGTGCGTCCGCGTCCGGCCTACGCCCGCCTGGACCCGGCTGACCGGGCGCGTGATCACCTGGCGGCGGCGATGGCGCTGACGGGGTGGCACGCCGGGCGTCTGGTGACCGCCGGGGTGCAGATCCACACCCGCCTTCCGCTGCTGCGCAAGGCCGTGGATCGGGGCCTGTTCCCCGAACAGTTGGCCATCGACACCGCCTGCCGGCTGGCCGACATTCCCGACCAGATCATCGCGGCCGTGGAATCCGAGGTCGTCGGGGCCCTGGCTCGGGACCTGAACGGGGGCCACCGGCCCAGCCGCACGGCCCTGGACACCGCGGTCGACGCAGCGCGGCAGCGCCACGACCCGCAGGCCACCCAGGACGCGGTGGGCGCCGCACTCGAGCAGCGCACCGTCCGGTTCCGCCCAGGCCGCGACGGCATGACCAGCATGTGGGCCCACCTGCCCAGCGGGGACGCCGAGAAACTGCGCCGCCGCATCGACACCGCCGCCCGCGCCGCCCACGACGCGGGCCATCCCCGCACCCGTGACCAACTGCGCGCCGATGCCCTGTGCGCCCTCGGGGACCCGAACACCGACGACATCGGTACCGCCCTGCACGAC